>JBBQGE010000053.1:0-39929 GCA_038322675.1 Bryobacterales bacterium | reverse complement strand
GCGCTGGGCGTACCGCTGGTGGCGGGCCGTGAATACACCTGGACCGACATTCACGAAAAGCGCAAGGTGGTTCTGATTTCGGAGAATTTTGCCCGTGAGTATTGGGGATCCGCGCAGGCGGCGATCGGGAAGCAGATTCGCGAGAACATGAATGATCCGTGGAGTGAAGTGATTGGCGTGGCCGGTGATGTCCGCCAAGACGGAGTGGAGAAGAAAGCGCCGGCGACGGTCTATTGGCCTTTGCGATCGGCGGATTCGATTACGTTTCTCATTCGCAGTTCACGAGCGGGGACGGAGAGCTTGGCCAGTGAAATCCGCCGGAACGTGTGGGCAGTGAGCAGCAATCTGCCGGTCACCGAGATGAAAACGATGCGGGAGGTCTACGAGAAGTCGATGTCGCGTACCGCATTCACGCTGACGCTGCTGGCGGTGAGCGGCGGGATGGCCTTGCTGCTGGCGGCGGTGGGCATTTATGCGGTGATTTCGTACGCGGTGGCGCAGCGGACTCGGGAGATCGGTATCCGGATGGCTCTTGGCGCGCAACGCGGGAGTTTGAAGATGATGTTCGTTCGCAATGGGCTGGTGTGGGGTGGGATCGGGGTGGCGGCGGGGCTGGCGGGTGCGGTTTCACTGTCGCGATTGATGACGGCGTTGTTGTTTGACGTCAGTCCGGTGGACCCACTGACTTATTCGGTGGTTGTAGTCGGTTTGCTGGCGGTGGCGGCGGGGGCTAGTTATTTGCCGGCTCGACGGATTACGCAGGTGGATCCTTTGGAGGCTTTGCGGGCGGATTGATTGGGAGGGCTGGAAGGTGGAAAATTCGGGACACACAACATACTATTTGCCTGATTGCCGCGATCTTCAGGAATGCCAGGGGCGTTGGGTGGGCGTGGAAAAGGACCTTGCCGTGGGCAGAGACTCGTCGAATTCTTCATGCCCTTCCTCCTTCGCCTGGCAAAGTCTGGTCTGTCGAAACGAACCATCCAACCTAACGTCGATAATATGTGGCTACTCGGGGAGTGATCATCCGCGACGTCAACTATGATCCTTCTCGGAGAAAAGCCGCTGCGGAACAATTAGTCCGCAACGTTATCAACGAGGACGGCGGTCCGCTGATCCACAATGGCTGGGAAGACGAGAAGCGCTCCTTCGACTCCACCTGCCGGAAATTCTACCGCTTCCTCACTCAATTCCAGCGCTGAACCCCGCTACTTACCCACAGATTCCCCAGACGAGCCATAAAAAATACGGCTCGTATCATTCAACGCCTCGAATAACTGATGGCCAGTCACGGTCACGAGGGTCGATGCTCAAAGGCAGCCACGCCACTCATGAAAGATCGTTACCGTTTTTAACACATCGGTGTCGTAGGCTTTCAAGCCGTTGTGTGCCTCCGTCGAGGCAAATTCGAACGCGATGTGAACCCAATACTCGCTGCAGTACCACGGGGCGCCCCTCTTCGCCAATTCTGACGAGGTCGGCTAAAGCGCTCCGCTCCTCAATGCAACACATTTGGGTGAAAGCACTGCCTTTTCCCCGAAAGTAGCCTTCCACTTCCTTGCGAGTCAGACCAGGCTTCAAATTCTGAAAATAAGAAGCGAGAGTCGATTCATAGACGGCTTCCCGCTGCCTCTTGGCTTCTGATTTGATGTGGCTCCGAAAAGCGAGCCCGCCGACACGGTCAATATCACACCGATCACAACTTGGAGCCATTTCTTCATTCGCTGGAATCAATGTCGTAGGCAATGGCCAAACTTCACCGACCAAATCGCGGCATGTAAACCGCGCTGCCTAGCTGCTAGGCTAGGGTGCCAGAAGGGCCTTTCGATTTGGATAAGGAGTGGTGGGCTTGACAGAACTCGAATCTGTGACCTCCTGCGTGTCAAGCAGGCGCTCTAACCAACTGAGCTACAAGCCCTTAGCTAAATTCCGAAATCCCGAAAGCTGGAGACCCCGAAACCGGAGTCCAGACTCGCCACGGAGCGCTCTAACTAACTGAGCTACAGGCCCGTATCGGGGTAGGCGAATCCTCAGGATACCACGGGGTCTGCCGGCCGCGACGATTGCTGCAATAGCGCGATTTGTTCGGATAACAACCCCAACTGCTCACGTACCCGGTCGTAGTCTCCCGACGCTGCCGCCGTGCTGATCTCGCGTGTGCAGTCGGATACTCCCGCCGCCGCGATCCGCTGCGCCGCGCTTGCGATCTTCTGCGCCTCCTCCACCAACTTTTCCGGGTCCCCGCGCCGCGCTGCCGCCGCCAGTCGCTGTATCCTCTCCGGAGCGAGTTGGAGAAAGACCTGAATCATGCCTTCGAGCAGGTCGGAATCCGTCCCTTCCAGGTTCGCCGCCAGCGATCCTTCCGCCATCACCGGCACCCGCCGCGGTCCGAGATCGTCAAAGCGCGGATCACGACGCACGTATCGCTCAATCGTCGACACTAAATGTGCCGCATTCACTGGCTTGGACACATAGGCATTCATCCCCGCCTGCAGGCATCGGTCCCGGTCGCCGTTCATCGCATGCGCTGTCATCGCGATAATCGGTAAATCCACCCACCTCTCGTCCGCCCGGATCGACCGGGTTGCCTCCAACCCGTCCAGCACTGGCATTTGCACATCCATCAGGACCACCGAGTAGTAGGCTGCCGACGGCGCGACGCGTAGGAAGTCCAGCGCCTCGCCCCCGTGTTGCGCAATTTTGGTTTCAAAGCCCCGCTTCCGTAGAATCGCCGCCACTACCTTCTGGTTGACGATGTTATCCTCTACCACCATCACCCGGACCGTCCCCGCGATCTTTTCCTCGGTCGCTGCAGGCATTCCCCGATCTGGCAACTCCCGCTCCAAAGTTGCACCAGGCATCTCGCACATCAGCCAAACTTCAAACGCGCTCCCCAGGCCCACTGTGCTCTGCACCTCAATCCCGCCGCCATGCATCTCCGCCAGTTTGCGTGTAATCGCCAGGCCCAGACCGGTGCCTCCGTATTTTCGGCTGATACTACCGTCCGCCTGCGTGAATTTTTCAAAAATGTGTGGCAATTTATCGACCGGGATGCCCTCTCCCGTATCCTCCACCCGAATCCGCAACTCGATCCCTGGCCCCGATGGTTGGGCCGATACTAGGACTCCCACGCGCCCGCGGCTCGTGAACTTCACGGCGTTGCTCATCAGATTCGATACGATCTGCCGGATGCGCAGCGGATCGCCCGTGATTTGCGCCGGTACCTGTTCGTCCACCACGCACTCTACCGCGACGCCCTTTTCGTCGGCCACACGGCCTTGCACCTTCACGCAGTCGTCCATCAAACGCCGAACCTCGAACGGAATCTTATCCAGTGCCATCTTTCCCGCCTCGATCTTGGAAAGGTCCAGAATGTCGTTGACGATCGCCAACAGCGAGTACGCGCACCGCTGAGCTGTTTCCAAATGATCGCGCTGTTCGTGCGAGAGACGGCTGTCGAGTACGACGTCGATCATGCCGAGCACCCCGTTCATCGGAGTGCGTAGTTCGTGGGACACATTCGCCAGGAATTCGCTCTTGGCCTGGCTGGCCGCCAGCGCCCGGTGCATCGCGGTCTCCAATTCCTCGGTCCGGTGCCGGATGCGATCCTCCAATTGCTCCTGGTGCCGCCCGATTTCGTCGTGCGAAGCGGCCAGGGCCGCGATCATCTTGTTGAACGAATCGCCCAGGAATTCGATCTCGTCACCCGTCCGGCTCACCCGGATCGGCTCGAGTTTCCCGCTTCGCACGGCCATGATCCCGCCCTGCAGCAACCCCAATGGCCGCGCCAGCAGCCGGATTGTGAATCGCGAAATCGCTACCGCCACCACCACCACGAGGCCGCACAGCGCCAAGCCCTTCGTGAGATCGAACGACTCGCCCCGCGCATCGAAAACGATAATCGTCCCTACTACCCACAACACGAGAACGGCTGTAAATATCGAAAATTTCGATGACAGAGACCGGAACCGCCCGGGGCGCACGACTGCCTGTTCCGCTCCCGGTAAGTGTCTCACTTCTTTATTCTCGTATGTATTCCTCATAACACCCATACGATCTTCACCTTAAAGGTAGTGAATTTCGCGTGTAGCGCTCCCACCGCGCGTACCATGACCGCCGCCGCTCCCGGCTGCTAGTCTGGTGAAGAGCATGCCAGACCGACTCGCGACGGAACTCTGCGGAATTCTCCTGCGCGCTCCTGTCCTCGCCGCCTCCGGCACCTTCGCCTACGGCACTGAATTCGCCTCCATTCTCGATCTCAACTCCATCGGTGGATTCTTCGTCAAAGGACTTTCCCGCGAGCCAATGCCCGGCAATCCCGCCCCACGTCTCTGGGAAACCCAGGCGGGCATGATGAATTCCGTCGGCCTCCAGAACATCGGTGTCCACGCCTTTGTCCGCGATCGCCTCCCCCAACTCCGCCGTTTCCGCACCGCCGTCTTTGCCAACGTGTTCGGCTACGAACCCGCCGACTACGTGGAAGTGGTCCGCGTGCTGGAAGATGCCGAGGGTATCAGCGGCTACGAACTGAACGTATCGTGTCCTAATACCAAACATGGCGGTATCGTCTTTTCAACCGACCCGTTGCTGCTCGCCGAAGTCGTAAGCATGGTCCGGGCTGTCGCTCACAGACCTCTTATCGTCAAACTTTCGCCAAACGTCTCCAGCATTCAACCAATCGCCCGCGCTGCCGCCGATGCCGGTGCCGATGCCATTTCCCTGATCAACACCTTCATCGCCCTCGCCATCGATCCGCACCGCCGTCGCGCACGCCTCGGAGCCGGATTCGGCGGACTCTCCGGTCCCGCCATTAAGCCGATAGCCCTGCGCATGGTGTACGAGGCCTGCCAAGCCGTCCGGCTGCCCGTTATCGGCATCGGCGGCATCTCCACCGGACTCGATGCCGCCGAATTCATCATCGCCGGTGCAACCGCCGTTCAGGCCGGCACCGCCAATTTCTGGGATCCCAGCGCGATCCCACGCATTACGTGCGAACTCGACCAGTTCCTCGAGGCTGAACAGATCCCTCATGTCTCGTGCCTCCGCGGCACGCTCAAATGGAAAGAGGACTCACAGTGAAGCAAGTCATCGCCACCGCCGGCGCGCCCCAGGCCATCGGCCCATACTCCCAAGCCATCGTCCACAATGGACTCGCTTTCCTGAGCGGTCAAATCCCGCTCGATCCAGTCACCGGGCAACTCGCCGGCGAAAGTATCACTCAGCAGACCGAGCGCGTGATCGAAAACCTCAAGGCCGTCCTCCAGGCCTGCGGGTCATCGCTCGAGAACGTAGTGAAGACCACGGTATTCTTGAAGGATATGAGCGAGTTCGGAGCCATGAACGCGGTGTACGCCCGCTACTTTCACGACGCTCCACCCGCCCGCTCCACCGTCGAAGCCGCGCGGCTCCCACGCGACGTTCGAGTCGAAATCGACGCCATTGCTATCGTAAAGTGACATCCGAAGCATGCTTTTCGCACTTCTCGCCCTCGCCGCTCTTCCCGACCTGGTCCCCGCTCGCTGGACCTCCGCCGATCCGGCCACGCTCGACCTGGTCCGCATGACTCCCATCAACTGTCTCCTGGTTGAACAGCCTCAGTGGTCTGAGACGCTGAACGCCGCAGCCTCGAAACAAGGTATCACTGTCCTGGCCATCCTGCATCCCTCGCCCGATTCCGTTCCCGCCGTCCGCCAGGCGCTCGCTTCCGGAGTCGCGGGCGGAGTCCTCGAAGGCACCTTCGATGCCGCCTCGCGCCAATCCATAGAGGCCCTGTTTGAGGCCGCCAAACTGCCGGTTATCTCGCTAACTCCTCGCGCGGCTATCGACTTCGCCTCCACCGCAAAAATCCTGGGAACCACCCAGGGCGTCTGGCCCGGTATTCAAACCGAGGAGGATGGAAAAGCGAAGGCCGCCCCCAGCGGTGCCGCCTGGATCGACACTAACAGCGGCTTCCTTCGGTTCGCGCGAGCCTCCACCAGCGCCACCTTCTGGATTGCCAATCAGCCTCCGCCGGGCAAGACTTTCCAAACCGAGAGGTACCTCCAGGCCATCGGCGATGCCGCCATGGTGGGTGCGCGGTGGGTGGTGTCGCTCGATCAGGATTTCACCGCCAAACTCCTTGCCCACGATCCCGCCGCGGTCGCCGGCTGGCGGCGCATCGGACAGACGCTTGCGTTTTATGAATCCCACCCTGACTGGCGAACCGCCCAGCCGTTCGGTCACCTCGCTCTCGTGGAAGATGCCGACAGCGGCGCCCTCCTATCCGGAGGAATCCTCGACATGATCGCCACCAAGCACACCCCCGTCCGCGCCATCCCTAAGCAGCGCCTAAGTTCCAGCTCGCTCGGCCCCTCTCAACTTGCCGTCAACGTGGATCCCGAGTCCCTTACGCCCGCGCAGAAGGATGTGCTCAAAGCCTTCACGCGCGCAGGAGGTACCCTGCTCACCGGGCCTCCGGGCTGGAAGTTCCCGCAACCCCAGGCGGGTCAAATCACTCTGGATAAGGACGATCTAAAGAAGCTCGACGACATCTGGCGAGAGCTGAATTCCCTCACCGGCCGAAAGAATCTGGGCGCTCGCCTTTTCAATGTATCCAGCATGCTTTCCCATTTAGTCGAAATCCCTTCCCACGCGGAAGTTGTGGTTCATCTCGTCAATTATTCCGATTTTCCAGTAGAAAACATTACGGTCCACGTTTTGGGGAAATACACGGGAGCCGTTTTGTATCAACCAGATGCAACCCCAATCCCGCTGACAGGGTATGAGGTCGACGAGGGAACCGGATTTGATATCGACAAAATCGTGTCGGCAGGTGCTCTCATATTGCACCATTGAGACGGTTTTTAGGGTAGAATTGGAGGTAGTTCACGATTTCCTAACAGCATGCCGCCGGGGTGCGGGGGCGCCATGGCCGATGTTTACTTCTGTACTCGTTGTCGAAGATAATCCTGCCGATTTTCGGCTGCTGAAGGAAGCCTTGGTCGATGTCGGAGCATTCACCGTAAAGCTGACTGGAGTTCGTACCCTTCGCGAAGCCGTCGAGCTTGCGGCCGGGACGGCCTTCAACGTCGCACTTCTCGATCTTTCCCTCCCCGATACCGACGGACTCGACGGCCTTTCGGCGCTTCAGGCGGCTGCACCCGAACTGCCCATCCTTGTCCTGACTGGCCGGAACGATTCGGAACTTGCCGTCCGCGCTGTGCGCGAGGGCGCTCAGGATTACCTCGTCAAAGGACAGTTCAATGGCCACCTGCTGTTGCGTGCCATGCGCTACGCCGAGGAACGGCAACGTTCGCTGCGGGAACTGGAGCGCAGCGAGCAGCGTTTCCGGTCGCTGCTCGAAAACGCTCTCGACATCATCATGGTGATCGGTCTGGACGGCGCCGTCTCGTACTCCAGCCCCTCGGTGGAGCGGGTGCTCGGATACGGTCCGGATCAACTGACCGGCACTCGGGCCTTCGATTACGTCCACCCGCAGGATGTCTTCGCGGTCATGGGCGCCTTGCAGGCCGCTGCTGGTCGCGGGACTCAGACCGTCGAATGCCGCGTCCGCTGCCGGTCCGGCGAATATCGCGTCCTCGAAGCCATGGGACGCCGGATGGACGATCCCGCATCAGACGGAATCGTGATTAACGCCCGTGATATCACCGAGCGCAAACTCGGGGAAGAGCAACTTCGCGATGCAAACGCCCGGCTGGAAGCTGTTATCGAAACGTCACCGCTCGCTATCTATGTTCTCGACTTCGAAGGCCGCGTGCAGAGTTGGAACACCGCGGCTGAACGCATCTTCGGATGGCCGGAAGCGGAAGTATTGAACCGACCTCTCCCCGTCATTAACGACTTTGCCAGGAACAGTTTTGAAGACAGCCTCGATCGCGCCCGGGCCGGGCAGAGCGTGCCGCACTACCAATCACGTTATAAACGCAAGGATGGATCGCGCATCGACGTGAGTGTGTGGACCGCGTTGCTCCGGAATGACAGCGGAGCCGTTACCGGCGTGCTCCGATTAGTGGCCGATGTGACCGAACAGCGCCACCTGGAAGACCAGTTCCGCCAGGCTCAGAAAATGGAAGCCGTCGGCCGGCTCGCTGGCGGAGTGGCTCACGATTTCAACAATCTCCTCACCGTCATCACCGGCTATGGTCAACTGGCCGCGAACCGCGTCGATCCCGATTCCCCAGTCGGCATCGAACTCCGCGAGGTGCTCGGCGCCTCCGAACGCGCCGCGAGTCTCACGCGTCAGTTGCTCGCCCTCAGCCGCCACCAAGTGGTTGAATCCGTCATTCTGAATCTGAATTCCGTTGTATCCGACCTGGAGCGGATGCTCCATCGCATCATCGGAGAGGACGTCGAACTCGTCACTCGCCTCGACCCCAGTCTCACTTCCATCCGCGCCGATCGCGGACAGATTGAACTCGTTCTGCTCAATCTCGCGATCAACGCCCGCGACGCAATGCCGTCCGGCGGTGTCCTGACCATTGAGACGGGTAATGTGCTGCTCGACCCTGAGGATGTGCCGGCCCGCCGCGTCCCTGGTGTCACCGGTCCCTGTGTAATGCTCGCGGTTACCGACAACGGCATAGGCATGAATCCAAGCGTTCGCGCCCAGATTTTCGAGCCGTTCTTCACCACCAAGGAAGCTGGGAAGGGAACTGGGCTCGGGCTATCCACCAGCTACGGAGTCGTCCGCCAGCACGGCGGCGACATTTGGGTCTACACCGAAGAGGGCGTCGGAACGACGTTCAAAGTCTACTTTCCTTCCGCCGGCAACGTGAACGCGCAGCCCCAATCGCAGACTACGGCACCCACCCAATCCCGCGGCCACGAAACCATCCTGGTGGTTGAGGACGATCCTACCGTCGCCGCCGTGATCCGTGACACCCTTACGCTCAAGGGCTACGATGTCCTGCTCACGACGGAGCCCGCCCAGGCTCTCGAAATCGTGCGCACCGGCAATAAGACGATTCACCTCCTGCTGTCCGACATGGTGTTGCATGGGATGCACGGTGTGGATCTGGCGCGGCAGGTAAGAACCCTCAGGCCCGGTCTTCCAGTCCTCTTTGTTTCAGGCTATACCGGCACCGCCGCCCCAGGCCAGCCCTTTCTGGAGACAGGATTTGCGTTCCTGCAAAAACCCTTCTCGCCCGACACGCTCGCGGCAAAGGTCCGAAAAGTGCTTAGTGAAGGCATTCAGGAGGCGTCCGGTTCTTCGTTGTCCGTGCCTCCAGAGTAACAGCGGGCCGCAACCCGCGTGACTCGGATCGCGTCACTCACCTTGATATACTTGAGCTTACGGTTCCCACAATCAAGCCAGTCATGAAGTATTTTTCGGCCTTACTGCTATCTTCGGCCCTTTCTTGCGCCAGTCTGTTCGCCGGACAATTCGTTACCGGCCAGGCCGCGCGCATGGTCATTGGGCAAGCCACCTTCACCGATCAGGCATCCGGCACCTCCGACCGCCTGCTCGGCGCGTCGGGTGGTGTCGCCTATGCCGGCGACACTCTCTTTATCGCGGATTCCAGCCGGTTCAACGGAGTCACTCCCCAGAACCGCCGCGTGGTCCTCTACCGGAACGTCTCAACCAAGTTTCCCGGACCAGAAGATGCGATTCCGTCCGACATCTCCCGCTGCCCGGTTTGCACGGGCCGCAACGACTTCCCGCATACATTCGACGTGGTTCTCGGGCAGCCGAATTTCACCACCAGTGATCCCGGCTTGGCGCAGAACCTGTTGCGCCTGCCCACTGCGGTGGCTTCCAACGGCACCATTCTGGCTGTCGCCGACACCGAGAACAATCGCATCCTGATCTGGAACTCCATCCCCGGCGTCAACGGTGCTCCGGCCGATATCGTGCTCGGCCAGGAGGGCTTCACCGCTATCCAGCAGGCGAACGTCGTCACCGCCAGCAGCATGCGCGGACCGCAAGGCGTCTGGATTCGGGACAACCGGTTGTACGTCGCCGATACCCAGAATCACCGGGTTCTCATCTGGCGTACCATCCCGACGAAGAACAACCAGCCTGCCGATATCGTTCTCGGACAAGCCAATTTCACCACTGCTCCCCAGCCCGACCTCACCAAGTTGACCACTGCCGCCAAGGCCAACAACATGCTGAACCCGGTCTCGGTGATGAGCGATGGCCAGCGTCTCATTGTCACCGACCTCGGCTTCCAACGCGTGCTCATCTGGAATACCATTCCCGATACCACCCAAGCCCCCGCCGATGTAGTGGTCGGCGAACCTGACATGGAGTCCACTACCGAGGGCGGCAATGACGCTACCAAGCTCTGCCAGCCCACCGGCAACAAGGACGCCAACGGAAACGATATCTATCCGACGCGTTGCGCGGGGACGCTGAGCTTTCCGCGGTATGCCCTCTCCGATGGCCAGCGCCTGTTCATCGCCGATGGCGGCAATGACCGGGTTCTCGTGTTCAATAGCTTCCCGACCGCAAACGGGGCCTCCGCCGATGCCGCCTTGGGCCAGGTGGACATGACCGGCGACATCATCACCGATTACGAGGATCTTTTCACCCCCAACCTGCAGCGCTCCAGTTCGGACACGATCCGCACGCCGACGTCACTCGCCTGGGATGGTACGAATCTCTACGTCGCCGATCCCTTTGACCGCCGCGTGCTGGTCTTCACCCCCGAGCAGCCGAACGTCCCGCGAAATGGCGTCCGCAATGCCGCCAGCCTCTCCGTCTACGCCGTCGGCTCCATCATCTTCACCGCCGCGCCAACTGAGAACGACCAGGTTACCCTCACCATCGGCACCACCAATTACGTCTACAAAGCGGTGAAGGACGACAAGATCGCGAACGTTGTAAACGGACTTGCGGCCGCCATCAACGCCGGCAATGGCGACCCTAACATCCTCGCCATCCCGAACCCCGACTTCAATAGCATCACTCTCACCTCGCGTGTTGCTGGACCCGACGGAAACAACATCACCGTCACCTACACACTCTCCACGAGCGCCACGCTGGCCCTCACGCTGACTCCTCCGCGTGGTGGTCAGAACGCCGCGAACATCGCACCCGGAACACTGGTCACGCTCCAAGGTACCAATCTGGCCGACTCCACGGCCGCCGCGCCGGCGAATGCGGAGACTCTGCCCCGCGATCTTGCCGGCGTCCAGGTCTACTTCGACGGCATCCGCGCTCCTCTGCTGTACGTCTCGCCCACGCAGATCAACGCGCAAATGCCCTACGAGGTGCTCGATACCACCAGCGTCACATCGTGGGTCCGCACAAAGCATGCGAATGGCACCGTCACGGTCACCGATCCGGTTGGTGTTCCCATCCCGCAGCAGGCTCCCGGTATCTTTGCCGACTTCGGAGAAGACCCGCGCCCAGCCATCGCCTTCCACGCCAGCGGGTCGGCCACCACTACGCTCCTGATCGACGGTTCCATCAAGGCCGGCGACGTCGGCACTCTCAGCATCGGGAACCCCGCCCGGACCTACACCTACACGGTGCAAACCGCGGATACCCTGACCACAATCCGCGATTACTTCATCGGCCAGATCAACAGCAATCCTGACGAGCAGGTCACGGCTACCGCCGGAGGCTCGTTTACACGCATTATCCTGTCGGCGAAGGAACCGGGCGACGCAGGGATCGGCATTCCTGTCACCTCAACCGTCACAGGCACAAACCTGACCCTCAGCGTCTCGAATCCGACTTTGTGCTGCGCCGGCGGCGGCGGGCAGATCACACCCGGCAATCCCGCGGTTCCCGGCGAGTTGATCTACATTTACGCGACTGGCCTGGGACTCGTCGGTCCTGAAGAAGCCAAGCAAGGGTTGCGCACCGGCGGTACCTATCAGGGGCCGGCGGTGAACGATCCTGTATCGTTTGTCGCCGCCCTCGCGGGGGGCTTCACCGCCAGCGTCATTACGGCGGCGGCTGAACCCGGCACCATTGGGCTCTACAAAGTGCTGCTGGAACTCAACTCGAGTCTGCCGACGAACCCCGCCACTCAGGTGACCATCGCGCAGGATATCTACGTCAGCAACATCGTCACGATACCTGTAGTGAATCCGACTCCACCGGCTCAATAGGGCCGGTGGCGCGGATCGCTGTGCTTACTTGGGATCTTCGACGTCCTCGATCTTGATCTCTTTCCGAGTGCCCGTCGAGGCAAATTTCAGATAGCCGATGATATCCGCCAACTCCTGCGATGAGTAACCCGCGGAAGTTGGCGGATGTTTCCAGGTGGTGTTGCGGACCATGGATGTGATGCCTTTCGATGCGAACTTCCGCAGCACCGGCGGATTCTGCCCCAGGTCCCAAATCTCGATCTCATCGCCCTGTTTCTGTTTCTGGATGCCCGGGAAAATCTGATCGCCCGCCTTCACTTCCTGGACATATTCAGTACTCTCCATCTGGATCGTCTTTACTAATCCGTGCGACCCCACCACCGATGCTAACTTCGTGAGGTCCGGACCCACCGCGGTTCCGACCCCCTTTAACTGATGACAGGTCGCACACGCGACACCTTTGGGCGACTTCGCGAATAGCTCGCGTCCCCGCTGTATTTGCGGAGTATCAGCCGAGTCCGCCGCGAATCCGCACACGGCCGCCAAGAGCACCGCGGCCGTAAAGAATTGAGAGCGCATAGAGCCTCCTCTATAATTGCTTGCGCCTTGATTCTATACCTTCTGCCGCACGGCGGGAGCTTCGCGCATCGCGGCCCGAGCCGGTACACTGTACTACCATGCGACCTATCACCCGCCGCCAGTCCCTGTCGATTGCGCTCGCCGCACTGGCGCCAGAGGCCTCCACCGCCGATCCGTACCCCACCACCCTCGTCCAGCGTCACGACGAATCCACTGCCCGGCTCCTCCGCGCTCAGATCACCGACCCAGCCAGTCCCCACTGCGGCGCCGTCCCCGATCCCGCCACCGGATTGCACCACGCGGTCACCGCCGCTGGGCTCCTCGAAACCTGTGCCGCCGCGATACTCTGTCCTCAATCGCGATATCACCACGACAACGAACTGACGGGCCGCATCCGCCTGGCTGTTGCGTTCCTCGATCGGGTCCAACTCCCATCCGGCAACATCAGCCTTCTCACCACGAACTTCAATTCGCCTCCCGATACCGGCTTTGCCACCATACCCGTCGCTTCCGCCGTCCGTCTCGCGAACCTTCACCACGACGCGGAACTAGCCGCCCTCCCCGCTTCATGGCTCCGCCGTGCCGGTCCCGCCCTCGCCGCCGGCGGAGTCCACACGCCCAACCATCGCTGGGTGATTTGTCACGCTCTCGCGGCGCTCGACGAGGTCCTCCCCGATCCCCGTTACCGTCGACGCATCGATCAGTGGCTGGCCGAGGGCATCGATATCGATTCGGATGGCCAATACACGGAACGTAGCACGGCGATTTACAATATCGTCGTCGACCGCGCCCTGACCAATATCGCCATCAAGCAGCAGCGCTGGGAACTGCTCGAACCCGTCCGCCGCAATCTCGACGCCATGCAGTACCTGCTGCATTCCAATGGCGAAGTGGTGACGGAAATCTCGCGGCGGCAGGATCGCAACGAGCGCGGCGAGATCAGCGGCTACTGGATGCCCCTCCGGTATCTCGCCGTGCACGATAACAACGGCCGGTACGCAGCCATGGCCCAGTTGGCCGAACCTCACGGAGCCTCGCTTGCCGCCGCCATGCAGTACCCCGAGTTACTCGCACCGCTTCCGGTCGAAGCCCCGATTCCCGAGGATTTCGAAAAGACCTATGACGCGTGGGAGATCGTGCGTTGGCGCCGGGGACCAATGAGCGCGACGCTATCGCGAGGCCCATCCGCGCGTATATTGTCGGTCCACAAAGGCGAGGCAGTTATCCAGGCGGTCCGCTTCGCCGCCGCATTTTTCGGAAAAGGGCAGTTTCTCGCACAGAAATCGGCGAACATTCCGGGCGGCTACCGGCTAACTCAGTCTCTCGAAGCGGGCTACTACCAGCCTTTCGAGCCACCCCGCAAGATCACGTCCGCCAACTATAACTCCTCCAGGCACGAGCGCCGTCAAAGCGAGATCTGCAAACTCACGCAGTCGGTCGAGATTCGGGAAGACAAAGGCCGCTTCGCTCTGACCTTCGATTCCCGCGGCACGGATGGGGTCCCGGTCGCGATTGAACTGAGCCTCCGCCCCGGCGGCACGCTCGAGGGCTGTACATCCGAGTCGCTGATTACAGGCAATCGAGCCACCTACCGCAACGGTTCCGATCAACTCCACTTCGGCTCAGGGCTCACTCCACCCCACACCTGGACCCACCTTCGCGGCGCGGAACCCCCGATCCCCGGCCCGGCCGCCTACGTCACCGGATTCACGCCGTTCCATCATACGGTGGAGATTGAGTAGGGCGCGTGGTACCATCTTCCCGAACACGGTTGGCCGTAATCTGGAGGCCCTGGGCTGGTTTGGAGCGTTGGCGTCCGGACTCGAGCTGCCGAGGGAGGAGTAAAGATGAAGAACGGCCGAAATTCTGTCCAGTTCAAACAAGAACGGACCTACACTGTTCGCCTTCCAAAATTCAAACTGTTCAAGAGTGTTGCACTTCTTGATACAGCCAAGCTAAGCAAGGGAAGCCACACGATTGAGCTGGGCAAATTCGAGGGCTGCCATTGCGACTGCGCAGTCATGGCCAAAATCAGCGGCGGAATGATCACGGAGCTCATCTACACCAAGTGCGAGAAAGCGACCAAGATCCCCCCCAAGCTCGCCAAGAACCTTGAGGCAGCCCGCAAGCAGTTGACGAAGCCGGGCGAGTCGAAATGGGAAGACATCCCAGTTCAGGAACTCACGAGAACTGCCGGCCGCAACCGGATTGTTGTGGTGGTCACAACCAGCGGGGAGTGCTACGAGGTGTGTATCGACCCTGGTTCAGGCCTGCAGACGTGTTGGATCTGCTGCCCGGGTTGGTGCATCGGCCCGTCAGATCCACACGTGGCCCTCGCCTGACCGCGCTCAGCCGTCCACTCGTTTCTTTCGATCGGCCACAATGGTCACTCGCATTGTGCGCGCGCCCCGAACCACGCGCTGCACCAGCGACCTTCCGAATGCGGCGGTCCACGGTGTTCGAGCGGGGCGTGCAACGAAGATCTGCGTGACCTTGTTCGCCGTGGCGAAATTCACAAGGGCATCAGCAGCATCCTCTCCCTCGAGAAGCCGAGTCTCGATGTGGAGATTGCGGGCGAACTCCAGATGCTGCTTCAGACGGCTCGCCTCCTCGGCCGCGAGGTTCTCCGATCGTTCGATGGCAACGGCGATGCAGTCGGCCTGCAGGTAATCCGCGACCCGCCGTCCGCGCCGGATCAAGGCGGCCGTGGCGGGATCGGCGGTGATATGCAGAAGCAATCGCTCGTGCCGCGAACCGCCGGAGTCGTTCCGAGGACCTGCGTGCCCGGCCGCTTCCGGTCCGGCCAGCGGTTCAGGGATGTCTAACTGGTGGGCGGTCTGCCGGAGCGCCATCTCCCGCAGAGCCGCCAGGGCCGGCTCCCGGAAGAAGCTCTGGAGCGCCCTCTGCGCCTTCTCGGGTGCGTACACGACACCCCGCCGCAAGCGATTCATCAGAGCGCCAGGCGTCAGGTCCACCATCACCACTTCACTGGCCTGCTTCACCACCCAGTCGGGAATGGTTTCACGAACGTGCACGCCGGTGAACTGAAAGACGTGGTCGTTCAGACTCTCCAGGTGCTGGATGTTCAACGTGGTGAGCACGTCGATGCCGGAATCGATCAGCACCATCACATCCTGCCAGCGCTTCTCCCGCGCCGAACCGGGAACGTTGGTATGCGCGAATTCGTCGACAACACATACTTGTGGAGCGCGCCGGAGGATCGCATCCGTGTCCATCTCTTCGAACGTCGTCCCACGATACTCGATGACGCGGCAGGGCACTGTCTCCAGCCCGGCGGTTTGCGCGATGGTGTCCACCCGGCCATGCGGTTCGAAATAGCCGATAACCACATCGCGCGCCTCCTGTTGCATGTGGTGCGCATCCACCAGCATCTGATACGTCTTCCCCACGCCCGCCGCATACCCGAGATAGACCCGCAAGCGTCCCTTCATATCAGTGTGGAAACACCTGGACGTCAAAGCTCTCCGCACGGCGGATCAGGCGGTCGACGGGACTGCCGCGCAGCTCATTCCACCAGCCTGTGCGCTGCGTGTGGCCGATGAAGACTTGTGTGATTCCGTGCTGTTCCGCGAAGAGCAGGATCGCATCCACGGGATCGCCGGCCGGCAGGTTGGCCACTTGCGCGCCGGCATCGCGCGCAATATCGAGATTGCGCTCCAGGCGGGCCTGGTCTTCCGGCACGAGTCCCGGCTGTTTGACATACACCACGAACAGTTCCGCATGGAATCGCCTTGCGTTCCGCTCACCGCTCGCAATCATCTCGCTGGCATCGGAGCGGGGCGTGATGCACACCAGGATCCGCTCCTGCGTGCCCCATTGAAAGGGGATACCGGCACACTCGAGATAGCTCTCCAACTGCCGGTCCACCACGTCGGCCGCGGCCAGCAGGGCCAGTTCCCGTAACGCTTTCAATTGGTGCTCACGCCGGATCTGCGCCTCGCCGGCATGCCGAAGCGCTTCGTCGGCCGGCGCGTCCACGATTTCAATTTCGTCGGCGCTCTGAATGAAAAACAGTGGAACCGTCTCGCTCCACTGTTTGCCGGTGATCTCGCGGACCTGCTCCCGATACTCCGCGATGTATTGAAGATTGATGGTCCCGATGACCGAGATGCCGGCGTCCAGCAGCACTTCCACGTCTTGCCATCGGTAGCGGTTGTGGCAACCCTCCGGGTTGTCCGAGGCCAGCCCGTCGATCATACATGACGCGGGGCAGCGCCGCAGAATGGCGTCCACATCGACACAGCTCTTGCCGTTCCGCACCTGCATGGGAATCACTTCCAATGCGGCGGTGAGTGAATCGGACTCCTGGGTCTTACCGTTCTGCAGCGCGCCGACAACGACGTCTTGGCCCCGCTGGCGGCGGCGGCGGCCCTCATCGAACATCGTGAAGCTCTTGCCTACACCCGAGGCATACCCGAGAAACACTTTCAGCCGGCCGCGGCGTGCGTGCTTTTCTTCCGCCTCGCAGCGCCGCAGCAGCAGTTCCGGATCCGGCCTACCGTCGCGCCCTGGCATCTGTGCCTGCCTCAATATCTATCGCCGGAGCGGAAATTTCCGGTCCAGTGCAAGATTCAATTTCAGAACATTCACCCGCGGTTCACCGATGAATCCCGCGTCCGGCCCCTGTGTCCACGATTTCAACAACTGCACGATGCGCGCTGTCTCCAGCCCGCGCGCCTTCGCCACCCGGCCCGCTTGAATCATCGCGTTTGCTGGAGTGATATCCGGATCGAGGCCGCTGGCCGACGCCAGCACGGCGTCCGAGGGGACCACTCCCGCGTATCCATTCTCTGCCCGATAAGCCGCGATGTCCCGCTTCACTCGATCCGCCAGCGCCGCACTGGTGGGACCGAGATTCGATCCGCCGGAGGCCATCGGATCATATCCGCTCCCGGCCGCGGACGGCCGCGGATGAAAATATTCAGGCTTGGTGAACGGCTGCCCGATCAGCTCCGATCCGATCACCAGACCATTGCGCTCCACCAGGCTTCCGTTCGATTGGCGCGGGAAGATCGCCTGCGCGATCCCGGTCACCAAAGCGGGATACAGCACACCCGTCAGCACCGTCATCACCAGCGTCATTCGCAAACCTTGCCACATCGCAACCTCCTATACGAGACCCAAAAGCACCAATAGCCGGTCGATCATCCAGATACCGGGGAACGGGACGATCAGTCCGCCGACGCCATACAGGAGTAGATTGCGCCGCAACAGGGATGCCGCGGTCGACGGCCGGTATCTCACGCCACGTAACGCCAGGGGAACCAGCACGATAATGATCAGGGCATTGAAGATCACCGCCGCGAGTACGGCGCTTTGCGGGGTCGCGAGCCCCATGATGTTCAGTTTTGCGAGCACGGGAAACGTGGTCATGAACATCGCGGGAATGATCGCGAAATACTTCGCCACATCGTTTGCGATGGAAAACGTGGTGAGCGCCCCGCGCGTGATCAGCAACTGTTTCCCGATTGCCACCACCTCGATGAGTTTGGTCGGATTGCTGTCCAGGTCCACCATGTTGCCGGCTTCCTTGGCTGCCATCGTGCCGGTATTCATCGCGAGGCCGACGTCTGCCTGAGCCAACGCCGGCGCATCGTTGGTGCCGTCACCCGTCATCGCCACCAGTCGGCCCTCGGCCTGTTCTCGACGGATGTATTCGAGTTTGTCCTTGGGTGTGGCTTGCGCCAGAAAATCGTCGACGCCCGCTTCCGCGGCAATGGCTGCCGCGGTCAGCGGGTTGTCGCCTGTGATCATTACGCTGCGGATGCCCATCGCCCGCAACTGGCCGATGCGCTCCTTCATGCCGCCCTTCACGATGTCTTTCAAGTGGATGAACCCGAGCACGCTGGCACGATCGGCGACGGCCAGAGGCGTGCCGCCGCTGCGGGAAATGCGCTCGGAGATCCCGCTGAAATCGGCCGGCACGGTGCCGCCCTGGTCCATGACGAAAGCGGCGATGGAGTCCGAAGCACCTTTCCGCAAACGGCGGCCATCCAGATCCACGCCACTCATTCTGGTATAGGCCGAGAAAGGAACAAAAGTAGCGTCGTGCTCGCTCAACGAGCGTCCTCGAAGCTGGTATTTCTCTTTGGCCAGCACCACTACAGACCGGCCTTCCGGAGTCTCGTCGGCTAGGCTCGACAATTGTGCCGCATCGGCGAGCTCCCATTCACTGGCGCTGCCGGCCGGTATGAACTCCACCGCCTGCCGGTTCCCCATCGTGATGGTCCCGGTCTTATCCAGCAGCAGCGTGTTCACGTCGCCCGCGGCTTCCACGGCACGCCCGCTCATGGCGAGCACGTTATGCTGCATAACGCGATCCATGCCGGCGATGCCGATGGCCGACAGCAGTCCGCCGATCGTCGTGGGGATCAGACACACTAGCAACGCCACCAGCACGGTCACGCCCGGAACCGTGCCCGTATGAATATCGCCGACCGTGTACTGTGCGAACGGCACCAGTGAGACTACCGCCAGCAGGAAAATCAGCGTCAGGCCGGCGATCAAAATGTTCAGTGCAATTTCGTTGGGCGTCTTCTGCCGCTGAGCACCTTCGACCAGCGCAATCATCCGGTCCAGAAACGTCTCGCCTGGGTTCGAGGTGATGCGAATCCGGATCCAGTCCGATAGGACTCTCGTGCCGCCCGTCACAGCGCTTCGGTCGCCGCCCGACTCGCGGATCACGGGCGCGCTCTCGCCCGTAATCACCGATTCGTCCACCGTCGCGATCCCTTCGATGACATCGCCGTCGCCCGGGATGATGTCGCACGCCTCTACCAACGCGATATCACCTTTTCTGAGTTGCGAGGACGCGACCAACTCGACACGGCCGCCGATTAGCTTCTTCGCCACGGCGTCGCTCTTCGTCTTGCGAAGACTCTCCGCCTGCGCCTTCCCACGAGCTTCGGCCATAGCTTCCGCGAAGTTCGCGAACAGCACCGTGAACCACAACCACAACGTGACTTGAACCGTGAACCCAAGCCCGCTCCCACCGGAAGCAGCGCCCCGTAACAGCAGGCACGTTGTGAACGCTGCACCGGCCTCCACCACGAAGATCACCGGATTTTTGGCGAGCGTCAGCGGATTCAATTTGCGGACGGCCTCCGCCGCGGCCCTGCCCAGAATCTGCGGGTCGAAGAGGGGACGCGCTTGCCCGCGCCGTCCAGGCAACAGACTGGTTAAGTCTTCTGTTTGCGGCGTGGAAACCGTGGATACCGGCATTAGAAAACCCTCAGTTGATTCATGAGAAACTGCTCCACCACTGGGCCCAGACAGAGCACCGGGAAGAACGTCAAAGCACCGACTATCACAACCGTACCGGTGATCAATGTCACGAACAGCGGTCCGTGCGTCGGGAAGGTGCCGGCGGATTCAGGGACCTTTCGCTTCGCGGCTAAACTGCCGGCTGCGGCCAGCAGGGGGATGATGATGAGGAAACGGCCGCCGAGGGTCGCCAGCCCGATGGTCAGGTTGTACCAGGGTGTGTTCGCGTTGAGTCCGGCAAAAGCGCTCCCGTTGTTCCCGGTTCCGCTGGCATACGCATACAGTATTTCCGAAAGACCGTGTGGACCGGAGTTAGTCCGGTTGGCCGTTGTCGGTCCCGGTGGATTGAAATACGAGCCTTTCTCGAAATGACTGACGCTCGCCGCGGCACTGAGTAGCAGCACGAGAGCTGCCGTCCCAATCAGCGCCAGCATTGCCATCTTTACTTCCTTCGGCTCTATCTTCTTGCCGATGTACTCGGGCGTGCGGCCGACCATCAGCCCCGCGATAAAGACTGCGAGAATCGCAAATAGCAGCATTCCATAGAGTCCCGCTCCTACGCCGCCGAAGATTACTTCATTGGTCAGAATGTTGAAGATCGGCACCAACCCGCCGATGGGCGTGTAGCTATCGTGCATGCTGTTCACGGCCCCGCAACTGGCGTCGGTGGTCACAATGGCGAACAGCGCCGACTGCGCGATACCGAATCGCACTTCCTTCCCTTCCATGTTTCCGCCCGGCTGCGATGCCGACGGCGACTGCTGCACTCCCAATTGCGCGAGTATCGGATTGCCACGCTGCTCGGCGCTGTAGGCCGCGAACACACCTGCCAGGAACAGCACACTCATGGCGGCGAAGATGGCCCAACCCTGCCTGGTATCACCCACCATCTGGCCAAACGTGTAGGTGAGTCCGGCCGGGATGAGGAAGATCAAAAAGACCTCGACGTACGTGGTAGCAGGCGTCGGATTTTCGTATGGGTGCGAAGAATTGGCGTTGAAGAAACCGCCGCCGTTGGTGCCGAGTTCTTTAATCGCCTCTTGCGAAGCAACCGGACCCTGCGGTATCACCTGCTTTGCGCCTTCCACCGTTGTGACCGGCTGATACGGCTTCCAGTTCTGAATCACGCCCTGCGAGCACAGCCAAAGCGCCGCCACTAAGGATGCGGGTAGCAGCACATAGATGGTGCAACGCGTGAGGTCCACCCAGAAGTTGCCGATCGTCTTCGTCTGCCGGAGCGCGAAACCGCGAATCACCGCGAGGGCCACGGCGATGCCGGCGGCGGCCGATGCGAAGTTCTGAACCGCCAATCCGGCCGCTTGCACCAGGTAACTGAGCGTGCTCTCGCCCGAATAAGCCTGCCAGTTCGTGTTTGTCATGAAGCTCGCCGCGGTGTTGAAGGCCAGATCGGGAGGCACCTGCGCCGCGGTGAATCCTTGCGGATTGAACGGGAGCACTCCTTGAACCCGCTGCAGGATGTACAGGATCAGGAAGGAGAAAAAGCTGAACGAAAGCAACGCGCCGGCATACTGATTCCACTTCTGTCCCACATCCTCCCGAACACCCGAGAGTTTGTACACGGCGGTCTCCAACGGCCGCAGCACTGGATGCAGCCAGGTCCGCCGGCCGTCGAATACCACCGTCATGAAAGCGCCCGCCGGCTTCGTCACCAGAAGGATGGCCGCGAAGAACAGCAGGATTTGCAGAATGCCAATCGTAGTCATGTGTGCCTCAGAAGCGCTCCGGTTTCAGCAGCGCGAACAGCAAGTACGCAGCGAAAAGGAAAGAGACCACCCCGCCTATCAACAGTTCCATTTGATTCCTACAGCCTTTCGCAAGCCTTCGTCAGAGCCCATATCGCGGCGAAGAAAATCGCGCCGGCCAACAGATACATGAGATCAAGCATGTCTTGCGCTCCCGATATCGACAAAGAACACGTGGTGTCCGAAGCCTGCCAGCACGCGCCCGAGACGCTGGGCACCGCTCCAGAAACGCCAGGCTGTCGTCTGAGCCGCAACGATCACCAGCGATTCCTTCGGTAGCATTCGCGCCACATCGCGATACTCGCGGCACAGGAAAATTTCGGCGGAGATATTCGCATTCGCCTCACTCGCCAGAGCCTGGATGCACTGCTCGAAGTGCGCCATCTGTACCGGAGGTTCGGTGAGCGGCAACGGGTACGGAACAACCGACGGCACCACGAGCCGGATGCGAGCATGCAGACTCGCGGCGAGCCGCGCCGCTTCCCGAACGCCGTACAGCGCGGCTTGATGATTCACGTAAACGACGTTCACTTCGAGTTGGGGCGCCACCGCCTGGCCCCGCGCTGCTCCTGTTTCCTCGATTCCGATCAGGGTCATTTGAACCTCTGACAACAGCGTAGAATTTACGCCATAAAGAAGTCACAAAGGAGGCATAAGGATCGAGTAAAGACAGTATAAAGATTGCATCAACGGGCACTCGGCGGCGGATTTCCGGACTTAGAATGCGAATGTGAGCGAGCGGCCCGATCTCATCCGCACATCCGTCCGTGCCTTGTTGACCACGGCCCTGATCGCCGGCGTCACGGTAGTCTGCCGCGCGGTGCCTGTGAACGCCACCACATCAGGATTCGCTTTTCTGATTGCCGTGCTAGGTGTCGCGTCCACGTGGGGGCTCCGCGAAGCAGTGATCGCCTCGGTCGCCGGAATGCTCTCCTTCAACTTCTTCTTCCTGCCGCCGTTCGGTACGCTGACCATCGCCGATCCGCAGAACTGGGTAGCGCTGCTGGCATTCCTGGTGACGGCGATCGTGGCGAGCCAGCTATCCGCACGCGCCCGGCGGCAGGCTCTGTCCGCCATTCACAAACAGCACGAACTCGAACGCCTCTATGCCCTGGGCACGGGTATTCTGCTCGACCGCGGCGACGGCGCCCTGCCGCAGCGTCTGGCGCAGAGCGTGGCAGACGAGTTTGAACTCGCGGCAGTGAGCCTTTACGATGTGGTCACCGCGCGAGAATACAAGGGAGGACCCGGCGACCTCTCCATCCCGACGCCCGTGCTGGACGCCGCGCTGTCAGGCGATATGAGCGCTCGATCCGACGCACTCGACTCGCGTTTCGCGCTCATCCGCCTCGGGGGCAAACTCGCGGGAGTTCTCGGAATGCGCGGCGCTGTGAGCGACACCAGCGTGGATGCGATCTCAAACCTGGTTGCGATTGGACTGGAGCGCGCGCGGGCACAGCAGGCCGAGAACCGCGCCGAGGCGGCACGGCAGAGCGAAGAACTGAAGTCCACGCTGCTCGACGCGATTGCGCATGAGTTCAAGACTCCGCTGACAGCGATCAAAGCGGCCATCACCTCTGTGACCGGATATGCGGCGATCCCTGACGGCTACCGGGATCTGCTCAAGGTTGTCGACGAAGAAGCCGACCGCCTCAACGGCCTGGTCACCGATGCCATCGAAACGTCCCGGATTGAGGCGGGTAATTTCCAACTCCGGTTATCCGAGGTTCAACCGGGCGAGCTTCTCTCCGCGGTTATTCAGCAGATGGGAACCCGGCTGCAGGATCGGACCATCGAGATGGCACCGGTGGTGCATGCGCCCAGCATCGCGGTGGACCGCGACCTGATCCAACTCGCGCTGCGACAGTTGCTCGACAACGCGGTGAAGTACTCCCCGGCGGCGCGGCCCATCCGTTTGGGCGCGGAGACACGCGACGGACAACTGGTGTTCTGGGTCTCAGACGAAGGGCCGGGCGTTCAAGTCGCGGATGCCGAGCGCGTTTTCGAGCGCTTCTACCGGGCGTCGCCGCAGCGCCGTGGCGTGCCCGGATCGGGCCTGGGTCTCGCGGTGGTTCGACGGATCGCGCGAGCCCATGGGGGCGACGCTACGCTGGTCAGTACGGTGTCGCACGGCGTGCGATTCGAACTGGCCGTACCGCTGTCGAGGGATGAGTGATGGCTGCGGCGAGAATCCTGATCGTGGATGACGAGCCTCAGATTCGGCGAGTCCTGAAGAGCGCCTTGTCCTCGCAAGGGTACGAGGTGCACGATGCCCGCTCCGGCGAGGATGCGCTGGACGCCGTGCGCGAGCGCCGCTTCGATCTGATCCTGCTCGACGTGAATATGCCGGGAATGGGAGGGCTGGAGGCCTGCCGCCAGATCCGCCCCACCGCCGAGGTCGCGATTATCATGCTGACGGTCCGTGGGGCTGAAGAAGACAAAGTGGCCGCGCTCGATGCCGGAGCCGACGATTACATCACGAAGCCGTTCAGCACTCCCGAACTGATGGCTCGGCTCCGGGCGGCGCTCCGTCGTGTACCGTTAGCAGCCGTGACCAGCACGGCCGTCGACTTGGGAGAAATCCAAATCTATCCCGCCGAGCGCCGCACCGTTGTGCGGGGCCAAGCCGTCCGCCTGACCCCGAAAGAATTCGATCTGCTGCTGTACCTGGCGAGCAATCCGAATACGACCGTGAGCCACGCGAAGTTGCTGCAAGCCGTCTGGGGGCCGGACTACGGAGAGCAGGTGGAATACCTTCGAACCTTCATGAACCAACTGCGTAAGAAGATCGAACTCGATCCCGCTCATCCGGCACACATCATCACGGAGCCATGGATCGGGTACCGCTTGCACTTATCTTCTGGTGGCGTCACTTCGTCGTGATGAGATCGGCCTCTTTCGGATCCACCTCAATCGTGACATCCTTGTACTCATCCAACAGACCCGGGTTGTGCATTTGCCAGGCAATCGGCCCGATCCGGCCGGCCGCGGGGTCTTTGAAATCGAGTACTTCAACCGCCCTGCTTCCCACCGGCTGAGCGACAGCCATTCGCGCCGTTCCGGTGCCGGCGTCCGCCAGTATCTCAATCCGGCTCCATGCATGAACATCGAATGGAGGCTTCAACAGGCGTGTAAACTCCTGCTCGCCGTTGTTGTTCCTTCCGGGCCGGTAGTCCCAATGGCCGCCGGTGGGAACCTGAAACTGAATGCCGCCGAGGGCATCGAGAGGCTTTTCCCCGTCTTTAGGGCGGCTGCAGAAGATGAGCACGCAGGCCTGATGATCGGGATTCCCCGACACATGCCGCATCGTGAACATCAGCCGGAACCGCCCGTAGTCTTTTCGCGTGTAGATTACGCCGCGTCCGGCACCGGTGCTGGCCATAGCGCCATCCTTCACAATCCAGCCGGTGAGCGAACTCTTCGCAAGCTCCCCGGGATAGGCGTCTTCCAGCAGCAACTTGTTCAGGTGCGCCAGTTGCCGGCCGGTTGGATTCCGCTTGAGCAATTGCACGGTTTCCGGCCGCCAGAACTATGTTGCGGAAGCGCTGAGGGTCGTACACCGACGGTCCGGAAATCACTTCATTCACGCTCTTCACCAGCGCCGATATCGTGGCCTTCGCGTCCACGCTCGACGGCGAATAGGCAGCCAGACTCACCTTGACTGAGTCAGGTAGCCGGCCGCGCAAATAAGCAGAGACAGCGTCGGACCCCGTATTCAGTTTCCCAGCGAAAGCCGCTGCATCGCTAATGCAGCTGCTCGAGAGCAACGTCGCGTTGTTTTCAATCTGCATCCACCCATCGAGCGCCTTGCCGTTGAACAGTGAACGGATACGCGGCGCTCCCTCAGCCGTCCTAATACCCGCTACCGGGCCCGCGGCCGCAATCCCGGCCAGTCTGATGAGAGCCCGTCGACTACAACTCACTTCGTCCCGCATGCCGGGATCGAGTATACCTGTTGCAGACTTCCGTTCCAGGGACATACGATAATCAGGCGCTCCTTTGCTTGATAAGACTAACATGCGACTGATCCCACTGCTCTTTCTTGCCATCGCGGCGGCAACCGCGCAGAACAGAGTGACCATCAAGGTAGATGCGGCCCAGCCCACCGGGCCTCTGAAACCGATCTGGTCGTTTTTCGGCCACGACGAGCCGAACTACACGTACATGAAGGACGGCCGGAAACTACTGTCCGAGTTAGCCGAACTCAGCCCCGTTCCCGTCTACATGCGCGTCCACAACCTGCTGGTTACCGGCGACGGGACCCCGGCCCTGAAGTGGGGATCCACCAACGCCTACACCGAAGATGTGTCCGGCAAGCCCGTGTACGACTGGACCATCACCGACCGTATCTTCGACACCTACAGAGAACGCGGGATGAAGCCGCTGGTGCAGATCGGTTTCATGCCACAGGCTCTCTCGACTAAGCCCGAGCCCTACCGCCATCACTTCGTTCCGGGAGCTGCCAACGATATCGCGTTGGGCTGGGCGTACCCGCCGAAGGACTACGATAAGTGGGCCGAACTGGTCTACCGGTGGGCGCAGCACTGCGTCGAGAAATACGGCCGCGCGGAAGTTGAGACGTGGCTGTGGGAAGTGTGGAATGAGCCCGACATCAGTTACTGGAAGGGCACTCCCGAGGAGTACTTCAAGCTGTACGACTATTCGGTGGATGCGGTGCGGCGCGCGCTACCCACGGCGAAGGTTGGCGGTGACGATTCCACCAGTCCGGGGAACCCGAAGGCCGCGGCCTTTCTCCGCGCGTTTCTCGACCACGTGGTGCGCGGGCGTAACTATGTCACCGGTAGCACCGGGTCACCTATCGACTTCATCAGCTTCCACGCGAAGGGATCGCCCAGGTTCGTCGATGGGAACGTCGTGATGGGCATCGAGAAACAGTTGCGCGACCTCGCGAACGGGTTCGAGATTATTGCTTCCTACCCGGAATTGAAGGGAAAACCTGTCATTATCGGCGAATCCGATCCGGAAGGCTGCGCCGCATGCCCGTCGCGAGTGTATCCGAACAATGCCTACCGTAACGGCATCATGTATGCGAGTTATACGGCAGCCGTGATGCCGCATCATCTCGACTTAGCGGCAAAGTATGGTGTGAACCTGATGGGTGCGGTAACTTGGGCGTTTGAATTCGAAGATCAACCCTACTTTGACGGATTCCGCGACCTGGCCACGAATGGGATCGATAAGCCGGTCCTGAATGTTTTTCGGATGCTCGGCTCTATGACCGGAAACCGTGTTGCGGTGGACAATCCGGCGGCGGCCTCACTCGATAACATGCTGGCCGGCGGCGTCAAAGACAAGCCCGACGTGCATGCGATGGCCAGCGTCGATGCCCATTCCGCTTCCGTCCTGGTCTCCAACTACCACGACTCCGCGAAGGCCGGTCCACCCGTCGAGATCGATCTCTCGCTCATTGGCTTGCCCGCCCGGGAAATGTGGATGCAGCATTTCCGTGTGGACGACGAGCACAGTAACTCATTCGAGGCGTGGCGCAGCATGGGATCGCCGCAGCAGCCAACTGCTGAGCAATACGCACAACTCGAAAGCGCGGGCCAGCTTCAAGCCATCGGTTCGCCGCGATGGGTCCAGGCGGAAAACGGCAGCGTCCACGTTCGCTTCGCACTGCCTCTGCACGGGGTGTCGCTCATCCGCTTGGACTGGTGATGCCGGGCCTGCTCAAGGTATCTGAAGCACTATCTTGCCCTTCGCCGATGCCACACGCTCATAGGCCTGAATCGCATCCGCTAACCGGTAGCGCTCCGCGATAACGGGCTTGGCCAATTCTCCGCTCTCAAACAACGGCGTCAGTTGCGAGAGAATACTCGCAGCCTGCACCTCGTCAATCGCCACCGTGTCCAACCCGAACAGTCGTTGGCGCTTTCGATAGAACGCAGAGAGATCGAGAGTGGCTTCGCGGCCTCCGAACGACGCGCCGTAGATAACCATACGGCCTCCCGCCGCTAAGGAGTTTTGAAACTCTGCGAAAACCGAAGCGCCGATTCCACTCAAGGCCACGTTAGCTCCTTGGCCGCCGGTGGCTTCGCGGACCACTTGCTCCAAGTCGTTCCGGTCCGATTGAGCGACCGCGACTACCTTCTCCTTGTCGAGCCGGTTGCGTTGGTGTTCATCCCTCACGAGTGCAATCACCCGGGCGCCCTTCGCATGGGCAAGTTCAACCGCCGCATGGCCGACGGCCCCCGCCGCACCGGATACGATCACGCAATCGCCGCGTTCCAACCTCGCCAGATCAAGCGCGGATTCCGCGGTGAGGAAGGGTACGCCCACGGACGCCGCTTCTTCAGCCGATAGATTCCGAGGACGACGGGAAATCGCTGCGCTCGGGACGTTGATGAACTCCGCATGGCTGCCGTCGCGTGTAAATCCGATATGTCCGCCGGTCCCCCAAACGGGCAGACCGATCCAATCGCCGGAGCCCTCCACGACCGTACCGGCGAAATCCCGGCCCACGATGCGAGGGAGCGTGGTTAGGGGAAACTTCCCATTCACATTCGCCACATCGCTTGGATTGACTCCGGCAGCTTCGACACGAACGCGGACCTCGTCCGGCCCGGGCGGAGTGTCGTCGACGTCGACCACCTTCAGCACCTCTGACGGTGCACCGAACCGTTCAATTCTCAGAGCCTTCATTCCTTGTCAGTCCTTGATACACCGAACGGAAAACGCTCTCGACTTCTCGCCGCCCGTTTGGCGATGGAGAGCCTGTCCGCCTCGACCAAAGTTGTAGAACCATCCACTGGCCGCATCGCTCTCGGATGCCGTCCAGTAGAATCCATGGGCTTCCAATCGTGTATACTGGCCGTCATCGGAACGGCCACCGCCGAGTAATGCGCTGAATCCCGAACTGCCTCCAGCCAGGAGCGCCTTGTACGCGGCTTTACCCCTGTCATCCGAATCTTCACTGACACCACCGTACTGCTTTGCCATTCGCCGCCATTCGTCGTCCGTCGGTAATCGCCATCCATTTCCTAACGATTGACATACTCTCCGCGCGGACTCCCACGTGTACAAGCGGCCATACCGCCGGCAATTCACTTCCGCATCCTCGTAGCAATAGGACGGCACACTTCTGACCTCGAGGTTGCTTGTCGTCCACCGTTTGCCGCCGGCCATTCGCTTCGATGGATAAATCAGACCGGGAGCTTTCTGTTTTTGCGCGTAAGCCGCGAACGCCAGAGTAACCGCGACGAATGTGGCGAGAACTCGGATCGTCATAGATGGCGTCCACCGCTCGCCCATTATACTCGCGACGCCCGTGCGTCCAACGCTGCAAGTGCTTGACGGTACGGTGGGGCTGGGCATAGATTAGAAGGCGCTGAAGTCTGTCCTCCTGGGGGGCCCATGACAACCACTAGTCGCAGAGCAATACTCAAGGCTGCCGCCGCGCCGATCGCCGGTGCTTTCGCGCTGCCCGCACTTTCCACGGCGATCCAAGCGGCGAGCACTCCTTACCGCCGGCCGAAACTGAAGATCACGGACGTCCGCACCGCGGAGGTTCGGGTGCACGGATACCAGGTCCACGTCCGGATTTATACGGACCAGGACATCGTCGGACAGGGCGAGGGTACGGACGCAGCCCAGGGCGGTGTGCCGATTATCCACTCGTTCCGCCGCATGCTCATAGGTCAGGATCCTCTGAATGTCGAGGCCATCTTCGAACGCATCCGAACCTCAGGCATCTTTGCCGGCGCTCAGGGTGGGCAGTACGTCACCGCGCTGACGGCGGTCGAGATCGCATTGTGGGACCTGGCTGGGAAGGCGCTGGGCCTGCCGGTGTATCAACTGCTCGGCGGCCGCGTACGCGACCGCGTGCGCGTATACTGCGACTCGGGCTCAAGGGAGATGATCCCAGGCGACGAGCGGTCGAAGGAGCGAATTCACCAGATCATGGACATGGGATTTACGGCCGCCAAGATCGACATCGACGATGCTACCGATCCGGCCCGCGTGGATCGCGTAAACTGGACTGCCACGAACGGCGAAATCACGCACATGGTGGAGAAGGTCGCTTTCACCCGTGAACTGTATGCCAAGAACATCGAACTGGCCGTCGACATGCACGGGCGCTACGACGCCACCACCGGCAAGCGCGTCGCCAAGGAGGTGGAGCCGTTCAAGCTGATGTGGCTCGAGGAACCGGTGCCCGCCGAAGACATCGATGCCATGCGCGACATCCGGCAGTCCACCAACACCCCCATTTGCTGCGGTGAGAACCTCTATCTCCGGCACGGCTTTCGCGAGTTGTTGGAGAAGCGCGCCGCCGACATCATCATGCCCGATATCCAGAAGTGCGGCGGATTGCTGGAGGCGCGGAAGATTGCCGACATGGCTCACGCCTACTACGTGCCCTTCGCGCCGCATTGTGTGACGTCGCCGATCGGGACGATGGCTAGCGCCCACGTGTGCGCGGCGGTTCCCAATTTCCTCGCGCTTGAATATCACTGGATCGACAGCCTGCCGCTATGGAGGAGTTGGGTGAAAGAAGGCGAGATTATCGATAAGGGATTCATCACCATGCCCGAACGCGCGGGCATCGGCGTGGAGATGGACGACGATGCAGCCAGGAAGGCTCAGGTAGCGGGAACCCCGTGGTTCGAGCCGTCGAAGGGCATGTGAGATGAAGACAAGAACTGCATTGTGCACCCTGGTAGCGCTCTCGTTTCTGGCACCAGCGGCGCTGGCGCAACCCGGGATCCTGACCAGCCAGGATCTGGTGAAGTACACGCCCGAATGGAAAGGCGAACGCTACCCGGATGGCAGGCCCATGGTGCCGGACTCCATCCTGAAGCGCATGAAGTCCGTGACACTCGAAGAGGCCTGGGCCGTGCTGCGCGAGGCGGGCTTCAACCACCAGTACGAGGACGGTTGGTTCAGCATTCATCCGGACAAAGTACTGGTGGGCCGGGCATTGACGGCTCAATGGCTGCCGGGCCGCCCCGACATCCACAAGGTGATCGCCGAGCAAGGGAAACAGGACGGGCGCATTGGCGGACAGAACGCATGGCCGGTCGATATGCTGCGCCCCGGTGACGTGTATGTGTGCGACCACTTCAATTTGAAGCAGGACGGCCCATCCATCGGCGATAACGTCGGCAACGCAATCTACGCGAAGAGCGGCAACGGCATCGTGTACAACGGGGCCGTGCGAGACATCAACGGCTTGAAGGAACTGGAGAACTTCACATCGTTTGTGCGCTCCTACGATCCATCGCATCACTTCAGCACCCTGGGACCGCGCTTGAACTCCACCTTGATCGGCATCAACATTCCGATTCGGATTGGGGTGGCCACTGTGATGCCCGGCGACGTCGTGCTCGGAAGAGACGGCGGAGTTCTGTTCATTCCTCCGCAACTCGCCGAGAAGGTGGTGAAGACGTCGGAGTATGTGCATCTGCAGGATATGTTTGGGCATCAACGACTGCGGGAAGGGAAGTACACGGCGGGTCAGATCGACACCCGGTGGGCGGACCCGGTCGAGCGCGACTTCACGCAGTGGCTGACGGACAACAAGGACAAACTGCCGGTTGCTCGCGAGCAGGTGGAAGAGATCTTGCAGGAGCGTCGCAAATAGGCTTGGAAGTGATCGTCTCGCTCGCGACGATCTGTTCGGCTTGATTCGGGGTATCGGAATATTCGTGCATAGCATTACCCAGATGGGCCTCACTTGTTATAGAGTAGACATGCTCAATTGATACCCAACTGGGGGGGTACCTCGTATGCGACACACTCTGATAGTGCTCAGCTTTCTGTCGTTCAGCCTTCCGATCCTCTGCCAGACCTTTGGTCAAATTACTGGTGAGGTAACCGATTCCAGCGGCGCATTTATCGCTGGGGCCACGGTCACAATCATCAACGTCAACACGAACGCGACGCGTAGTGCAGTCTCTACCGCCGCGGGTATTTACGCCTTCCCGTCCTTGCCGCCCGGCACCTACAACATCAAGGTGGAAAAGCAGGGCTTCAAAACTACCACCACCAACAATGTCGCCGTCCAGGTGCAGCAGACCGTGCGCCTGGATGTCGCGATGGCCGTCGGACAACTCAGCGAGTCGATTGAGGTGTCGGCCGTAGCCACGCAGTTGCAGTCGGAAAACTCGACGGTCGGAACCGTCATCGAGAACAAGCGCATCGTGGAGTTACCACTCAACGGGCGGAATTACCTCCAACTGGTGGCTCTATCGCCAAATGTAACCACCGCATCCCCCTCGGCCGGTCAGGCCGGATCGCGCCAGGGCGGCGATCGTGCTAACCAGTCCCTGGCCGTCGCGGGCCAACGCACCATGTTCAACCATTTCACGCTGGACGGCGTGGAGAACACCGATCCGAACTTCAACACCTACGTGATGCTCCCATCGATTGATGCCATCCAGGAGTTCAAAATCCAGACCGGTGTTTATCCAGCCGAATTCGGACGAGAAGCCACGCAGATTAACGTGCTGACAAAATCCGGAGGCAACAACTTCCACGGCACTCTGTTCGAGTTTCTGCGCAACGATAAGTTGGATGCGAAGCCCCTCGCATTCACCACCGCGCGCCCACCCAAGAACCCGTTCAAATGGAACCAGTACGGCGGCACCTTCAGTGGACCGGTGTGGATTCCAAAAATCTTCAACGGCCATGACAAGCTGTTTTTCATGGGGAATTACGAAGTTTTCCGGCAGCGCCAAACCGTGAACGCCATCTACACCTTGCCGACAGCGGCGATGGAAGGCGGCGATTTCAGCGGAATTCCAAATACGATTTACGATCCGGCGTCGCGATCCAAGGACGCCAACGGCGTCCTCTCGGCGACTCCGTTTGCCGGCAACATCATTCCCAAGAACCGCTTCGACCCGATCTCGGTCAAGCTCCTGTCGTACTATCCCCCGGCGAACCTGGCAACCGCCAAAATCGCGAATAATTATCAGGAAACGCAAGGGCGGCCGATCAACAAGGACCAGTTCACCCTGCGCATGGACTATGTGGAATCGTCTCGATCCACCTGGTTCGGGCGGTATAGTTGGAACGACGAGAACCAGGCCGGCGTGGGCCTGGCGCAATCCGGTTCGAAGATCCTGACCAACAACGAGCAGTACATGGGATCGAACACTCGCGTCTTGACCCCCCAACTGGTCAACGAGACGCGCTTCGGATACACTCGCTTCTATAACTCCATCGGTCGTTATTTGGCATTTGTCAAGGACGTCGTGGGCGACATCGGAATACCCGGGCTCAGCTCCGGCCAGCCCGTACAGTGGGGGATCCCCAACCTCACCATCGCCAATTACAGCGGAGGCGGCGACGACACGGAAGGACCGTACGAAAACAAGAACAACTCGCTCCAGTTCGTGAACGACACTTCCTGGACCCGGGGCAAGCACACCTTCCGCTTCGGCGGGGAAATCGACCGGCAACAATACAACCAGGTGGGAAACCAGTTCGCGCGGGGTCAATGGACCTTCGACCTGCAGGCGACTCAGAACCCGGCGACAAAGACCCAGGGCGACGCATTCGCCGGTTTCCTGCTGGGGCAGTTATACCAGGCCGAAGTCGCTGTTTCTATCGCGAGCGCCCAGTTCCGCTCCACCGATTTTTCCTTGTATATCGACGACACCTACAAGCTGACATCGAAACTGACGTTGTCCCTCGGGTTGCGCTATGAGCGGACTCCGCCGTGGCACGACGAATTGGGGGATCTGTTCTCGGTGAACATCCCATACATGGATAACACTCCGAAAGTCGCGGACCTCACCCGTTATCCATCGTTTATCCGGCAAGGTCAATGCACCGATCCGTATCAGGGAGTCAACATCCGCTGGCCGAATATCAACGTGCTCTGCGACGGGCGGCTCGGCGATAATCTGGTTCAAACCGACAAACATGACTTCGCTCCGCGTATCGGCGTTGCGTGGTCGCCCACTCCGCGTTGGGTGATTCGTGTCGCCGGAGGCATGTTCTATAGTCAGGACACGGGCAATCCACGCTTCGACATGGCTCGCAACCTCGCAGGACGCGTCCGGTTCAACCCCTCGACTCCGGACTTCCCCAATATGACCTGGAGCAACGCATTATCCAGCCTATCCGGTTCAGTGGCACAGGTGCCCACTCCATATGCATTCGCCAACAAGTACGAAAGGGTCACACCCTACTCGTTACAGTATCTGTTCAATGTGCAGCGTGAGTTCGCCCACGACATCGTGATGGAAGCGGGATACCTGGGCTCCGAGAGTCACCATCTCGAGGGACTCCGCGCGGTGAACGAGTCCTTGCCGGGAACGGTCGGATCGGTAAACAGCCGCGCCCCGTATCCGAACTTCGGTCGCATCCAGCTTGTGGATAACGGGGGCAATGCCAGCTACAACTCGGCGAGCATTAAGGTCACCAAACGCTACAGTCAGGGACTCACGCTGCTGGGTTCTTATACCTTCGCGAAATCCATCGACAACACCAGCGGTATCCGCACTCAGGGCGACGACACGCTGTTCCCCCAAAACAGCTATTGCATGAGTTGCGAGCGCGGGTACTCTTCCTTCGACACACGGCATCGCTTCGTGGTATCGGGGATTTACGATCTCCCGATCGGCAAGGGCCGTAGTCTGAATATCCAGAACCCGTTTGTCGATGCGATCGTGGGCGGATGGCAACTCGGTTCCATCGTCACCGTGCAAAGCGGGTTCCCCATCACTCCGAATGTTGGCGGTTCGGATCGGTCCGGGACGGGAGGCGGGTTCGACCGGCCGAATGCCACCGGTATCAGTCCGTATCTGTCGGATCCAACGCCGTCAAAATGGTTCAACATCGCCGCCTTGGTGGCGAACACGCCCGGTACGTTCGGAACCGCGGGCCGGAACTCGATCATTGGTCCGGGAATGCTCACCTGGGATTTCAGCACTCACAAGGACTTCCGCATTCGAGAAGGCCAGAGGATGGAGTTCCGGTGGGAGACCTTCAACGCCGCCAACCACCCGGTATGGGGCACGCCCAACACCAACCCTAACTCGGCCGGTTTCGGGACCATCACCGGTACTCGCGTGAGCATGCGGCAGATGCAGTTGGCTCTCAAGTACGTGTTCTAGACCGTTGCCGCTGTAATTGCCGGAGAATGGGGCGTAGACGGTCGCGCCGTCAACGCTCCGCTTCCCACTCGCGCCGCCACGCTTGCCGCGGTATCCTCGAATAATTCGAGGCAGACGGAGATCAATCATGAAGCGTCGAGACCTGTTCGCCAGCCTGGCTCTGGCCGGTTTTGAAATGAGCACTGCAGCCGCGCAGGGCGAACCTGAGTCTCTCTATATCCCGCGAGCCCATCGCGTCGAAGACCGGCAATTCCTCCATGATTTCATGGACGAGTTCTCATTTATCGAGCTGGTGACCTGCGCGCCGGAGATTCGCATAACTCATATCCCGGTGGTCCTGGACAGAAGTAACGGCACGTTCGGCACGCTTCACGGACACATTTCCCGCCAGAATCCTCAGGCCAAGACCTTCGACGGACAGCATTCCGCCGTTGTGGTATTCCGTGGACCTGACTCTTACATTTCCCCCGCCTGGTACTCGAAGAGCGAAGCCGTACCGACGTGGAACTTCGCGGTGGTCCACGCGAGCGGGAAGCCCACAGCCATCACAGAGAAGAAGCCGCTCAACGATCTACTGGCCAAGCTCATTGCGAAGTACGAGAAGTACCAGCAATCGAGCTACGATTTTAGCAAGCTGTCAGATGGTTATAAGTATGGGTTGATGGCTGGCGTGATTGGCTTCGAGATGAGAATTGAGCAGTTGGAAGGTAAATTCAAACTGGGCCAGGAACGCAGTGAGCCGGACAGGAAGAGTGTGCTGCGGCACCTGCAATCAGCCAGGCAGCCACCTTCGATTCACGACTTTACCGCCAGTTTCTACCAGCGCGTAAATACCGCGAAGTAGAGCCCGCGATCGATGATGCAATATCGGTTCATAGCAGTTCCCATTTGAAGGGATACGCCGTATTGAGAGTGCATGAGTGGAGCCGCAAATGGGTCTTGGCGAGGGCTGAAATTAAGGGGGAATTGTGGCTGGTGCCATTCCGGTTCCGCTAAGGTATGCACGGGTTTGCCGCGATCCTCGGTATCGCCGCCGTCAGCCTGATTGGTCTGCGCCGGCGATACTGTCCAGCCTGAACCGGGAGTTCGAACCGTTGGGCGACTACGTCAGCAAACTGGGAGCCGTCGAACAGCCATATGCGCTTTGGTGGAACCTGATCGGATTTGGTGATGTTGGGGCGCTTCGAGTGGGATTCGGGTTGACTGAAGCAGCCCTAAATGTTTTTCGCCCGCACGCCCCGATTAGAGCTGTATTTCGACACCGGACAAAGCATTTTCGGCTCTCCGTGCGTATTCCAGCGATGCCGATCGCTAATTCCAATCTGATGGCGATCAGGAATCCAAGCGATGCCGATCACCATCGGAGCGAAGCGACGCTGAGCTGTAAATATCATCGTGAACGAGTAGAGCTTGAGTCAAGCCCGTCGTCGGTGTGTGGGGTGTGGGTTGTGGGGAGTGGGGCGAGGGGGCTGCGTTTGAGCCCCTTCGCCCCGCTCAACACTGTAGAAACCAATCGGGTGGCGTGCGCTCATGAATTATCCTTTCCAGTTTTGCTGCTTCGCTTGCGCCGCATCGATTCGCCCTGCAGTTCGATGCGATGAGCGTTGTGGACGAGGCGGTCGAGGATCGAGTCGGCGACCGTCGGGTCGCCGATCCGCGCGTGCCAGGACGCGACAGGAATTTGGCTTGTCAGTAGCGAGGAGCGCGCCCGATAACGGGCATCACAGATCTCCAGAAAGGTGGGGATGGATGGGAAAGGCGCGTGGCCTCAGATCTGGATGACGGACAGGTTGGGAACCATCTGGAAGTGGCGCAGATTGCGGGTGCCAATCGAGTAGCCGAAGTGAAGGGCGGTGGCGCCGATCAGCAGGTCCGCAAACGGAATCATGCGGCCGAGTTGCCGGGCCTCGGCGTCGGCCTTCGCCGCGATCTGGGCCATCGCCCTGGTGAACGGTTCGACCGGAATCGCCGCGAAAACAGTATCCAGGTATTCGCGCCGCTTCCGCGCCTGCTCCGCGGGCTAAGCGCGATGCAGGCCGTGCTCCAGTTCGATCACGGTAATGGATGAGAGCACGATTTCGGTTTCTCCGTGCTCGTGTTCGAATGTGGCCAGCAGTTCGCTTACCGGCTTGGCTTCACGCTCGGCGGCGATCAGCACGCCGGAGTCTAGGACTAATCCCATGACGGCGGATTCAACGGCTCGCGGTGGGCATCGATGGCCGCCTGCACGTCTTTGGCGAAGTCGGCATCGGGCACCGGCGCATAACCGAGTCTCTCTTCATACGCCTTCGCCAGAGCGATGCACTCGCTGATCTTGCGGCCCGGCCCTTGCGGCGTACGGATGACTGCCACGGGGCGATGGTCCTGCTCCACGATCACCTCGACGCCGTCCTGGACCTGGGCCAGCACGGCGTGGATATCGCGGGCGAGTTCGGCTTCCGTAATGCGGACCGTTGCCATCACTTCGATCATAGCGTTTCTTTCCTCTCACTGGCTTCGGCGGCTGGCCGCCAGACGCGGACGATGGCCTCGAACTGCTTGCCGTAACCCATGGCATCCGGGTACTTGTGACAACCCGCCAGCAGCGCGAACACTCGCAGCATGTCCACCGCGATGGACGTATCCACGCCCCACACGTCCGTCAGATCGAAGCCGCCGCACTCGCCGGCGGGTTTGACGGCTATCCATCCTTAGCCGTCACATTTACCTGTGACGACGATAGAAATCAAGGCTTCGCCTCAAGCCGGTTTCTAATGTCCTGGACTTCCGAAACAGCACCGGACTCCTCGGCCGCCAGTCGTTGATACTTCAGGATTTCGGTCAGCGCCGTTTCGTAGCGCTTCTTCAGGTCTTCGCTCTCGATGTTTTCGTGGGCGAGTTGCAGTGTTCGTTCCGCCTTCCCATAAAGCTCCCTCGCCTCATCCAGATTGCGCAGACCGTGGTTCGCCATCGCGAGATTTCGGTAGGCGTAGCCCAGTTCAGCGTCCGTCTCCTTCAGGCTTGACTGCGCAAACTCGAACGCGCGGCTGTAATAATCGAGAGCTTCCTGGTACCGCTGCTGGACCAGCAGAGCCTAGCCAACGTGCTCATATGCCCCCATCTTCGTCAAGCCTTGGGGATCACCAAGTTTATCTGCCACCGGGACAGCCTCCCTGCAGGATTGCTCGGCCTCCTTCGATTTGCTCCCGTTGAGTAAAGCCCTGCATCTGTCCTCCAGTTTGAAGTACTTGTCGTTGACCGCCTGCTGCCGGTCGTATTCCTCCTTCGCAATGCCCGCGGAAAAGGCGATCTCGACGGTTGTCACGAACGAGGTGCGCTTTCCATCAACCATGTACGGCATGTACTTCCGCTTCCTCACAGCATCGAGAGCGGCAGCGACCAGTAGCGGGTTGCCGCTAATTACTTTCGTTGAGGCAACCGCGCCGGACTCAGATACCGTCACGTCCACCTTAACCGTCCCTTGCAGTTTCGTTTGCTTCGCCAGCGGAGGATAGACCGGATCGCTTTTCTCGACCACGAGACCTTCAGCCACTACGGGTGTTAGCCTCACTTGGCAGTACAACGGCATCGCACACATTGCCGCAAGCACGACTATCTGAGTGATCGTGAACCTCATCATGGCTCTCCTTGCCATGGCTCGACAGAGATCACATCACTGATGGGTATGAGATATGCAGCGTTTTCGCCCGTGTTCCGGTACGCATCCGGTCGGCTTGAGGAAACCACGTCATAGATGATGTCTTGATTTTCTTCCGAAACCGGTGCTGTAACGTTTTCTGTGTGAATTGTTTCGGACTGTACGAAGAAAGCGGCCGGCCTGGCGGCCGGTGGCGCGCTAATCTTCGGCCCAGCCAATATGGCGGAGCCAACCTGTAACCAACAAGTGAAAAGGAGAAGCTCCATGAAAGAAACAGAAAACACAACGCCAGCCAACAGGTCCAACGGCCTGGTGATCGATCCTGATCTGCTGGCAACGGATTCAGACGCGTTCAAAAAGGCGCTGATGGCGCAAGTGCGCGCCCGGGGCGGCACCCGCGCCGTCGACACCAAGAGCGTGTTCCAGGACATCACGAAACAGACGCTCGAGGCCTTCCTGGAAGTGGAAATGGAGGAGCAACTCGGGTATGGAAAATATGCGCCCGAAGGTCGTGGGAGCGGCAATTCCCGCAACGGCTCCAGCAATAAGCGGGTCCGCGGCGACTTTGGCGAAATCGAGATCCAGACCCCTCGCGACCGCAACGGCGAATTCGAGCCCAAGATCGTTCCCAAACGGAAAAGCTCGGTCGGCAACTTCACCGAAATGGTCGTGTCGTTGTACACACGCGGCATGAGCACCCGTGAGATCGAGGAACACATTCGCCAGATCTACGGCATCGAACTCTCGCCCCAGTTCGTCTCACGGGCCACTGAACAGGTCCAGGAACAGATCACCGAATGGCAGAGCCGTCCGCTGGAGCGAATCTACCCGGTGGTCTTCGTCGACGGGTTGCGCGTGCCGGTCCGCGGCGACAAGGGCGTCACCAAGAAATGCATCTACACGGTTCTCGGCGTCGGCGTCTCCGGCCGTCAGGAGGTACTCGGCTTATGGATCGAAGAAACCGAAGGCGCGCGCTTCTGGCTCAAGGTCTTCAATGATCTGAAGGCGCGCGGCCTACAGGACATCATCATCTTATGCGGCGACGGATTGACCGGCTTGCCGGATGCGGCGCGGAGTGTCTTCCCAGCCGTCGATGTGCAACTCTGCGTAGTGCACCAGATCCGCAACGCGACCAAGTTCGTCGCTTATAAGGACCGCAAGGCGTTCTGCACGGATATGCGACCCATCTACACTGCGGCGACCCCGGAGGCGGCTCAGTTGGCTTTCGACCGCTTCGCGCACAACTGGGGCAACCGGTATCCCATGTCGGTCGCCTCGTGGCGAAATCACTGGGACGATCTGACGACGTTTTTCAAGTACCCGGTCGAGTTGCGCCGCGTCGTCTATACCACCAACGCCATCGAGAGCCTCCACTCGCAGATGCGTAAGAACATTTCCAGCCGCAAGGTCTTTCCGACCGATGACTCAGTCGTCAAAATCCTGTTCCTGAACATTCGAAACTTCTCGAACCGATGGACCAGACGTCAGGGTTGGGATATAGTGATGAATCAGCTCGCGGTGATGTTTCCCGACCGT
>JBBQGE010000052.1:0-39984 GCA_038322675.1 Bryobacterales bacterium | reverse complement strand
TCACTGGAAGGCGCATTACAAGCACTTTCTCCAGCTATTTACAGATCCGGCGTGACACTAGGATTTCGGACTGGCAGGCATCGCCTTATTTGGAATCAACAAGTTACGGCCGCTTTGCGTCGCAAACTGTAGAAGATGAGTCAGGTGAGGCCCGCCGGATCCTGATCGGGCGGGCGTTGGTGCATCGTCCGAAGGCGCTGCTGCTGGACGAGTTCAGTACGAGTCTGGATGTATTCGCCCAGCATGAAGTACGGACCGTACTCAGTCGTCTGGCTCAGGCCGGGACGGGGATCATTGTCGTGACGCACCACTTAGGTGATATCATTCCGGAAACCGATCGGGTGATTCTCATGAGGGACGGGCGGGTGGCGGCCGATGGGGCGAAGCAGCAACTTCTTGCATCGGGTCCGCTGAGCGAACTGTTCGGGCTGCCGGTTGACGTGGTGATGCGGGACAACTTCTACCATCTCTGGAATTAATGTTTCCGAAGGATTCGCCATGGAGTCTAGTCAGGGTGCTAGAGTATGTAACCAAGAGAGGAAGGAAGTGAAAGCGATGCGTGCTTTCGGGTTGATCCTCACCGTTGGGCTTTTTTCCGGGGTATTGTACGGGCAAGACAATGGCCGCAAGGCCTGGCAACTGGAAAGTCAGGGCGACGCGGCGGGTGCTCGCGAACTCCTGCAGCAGACCGCCGAGTCCGATCCGAGCAATGCCGGGGCGCAACTGGCCTGGGCGGAGTTCCTCGACCGGCACCGGGATCCCGGTGCGCGCGCGGCATACGAGAAGGCGATTCAACTCAATGCGCCCGATCGCAAGGTCACCATCAAGCGCCTGGTAGTGCTGGATCTGCTGGCGGGAGACCGCAGCGCAACCAACAAACACCTGACGGCGTATCGCGAGGCCGGCGGCACAGGATTGGCATTTAGCACCTCTGAGCCGTCGCACCCGAAAATGGGAACCGCTCTGATTCCCGGCCCGATGCGTTCCTTCGCTCGCATGGCTGCCCTCTCACCCGACGCCGGACCGGAGGATCTGCTGCCCGCACTGGCGCGCAACGTAGTGACGAACGGGTATCAGGCCGTCAACAGTTCGGAAGGACTGGATCAGACCGAGTACCTGAAACTGGTGATCCGCTATCTTTCGCAGGCGCGTGAGTTGGAGAAACTGGCGGGCGCCGAGAAACAGGTGAAGATCGAGACCTGCGACTCGCAGCAGACGGCTGATCTATTGCGCGTGCTCGGCTACCGGATGCGCGGGGCGTGCGGCGGCGATGTCGTGCTGGAAACGGTGAATGCCACTCGGGCATTTCTTACTATCGATTCGGGCTTCCCTCTCGCCGACCTGGAACAGAGTCTTCGCACCAACCGGCCCTTCGTGTACGATTTCCATCCCACGGAAGTGGTCGTGCTCTACGGTCCTGAATATTGGCTTTCGGCCCGCGAGAAAGGGCAGGGCGATTTCCTCGACTACTTCCTCTCCGATCCCGCATTGTGCCGGTTGTATCTGGGGCTGAGCAAGCTGGATCCGACCACGGCGCAGGAGATCCGCGAGGCCATGCCCGTGCAGCGTCTGAAGGCCTATGCCCACGTGCTGGATTTCTTCGGCGGGATGTTCGAGATCCGCAACGGCCACGCGGTTGTCCCCGGCGGCGCCCGCTCGGAAAAGGCGTGGGCGGAACTGACGGGCGCGAGTCCGGAAAAGGGTGCGGCGTTCTTCGAAAAGCTGATCATCAAAGATGACGGCTGGCTGGCAAGTTACTACGATGCGCTGTCGCGCATGAATGGCCCGGCGACTGAGTATCTGACGGAGCCGGAACGGTTGAAGCGATTCTATGGGGCCTTGCGCGGGAAGGTGACGAGTCCGGGTCCAGCGCGTCCGGTGTTCCGCTCGAACACCGATCTGATGCTGCTGACCACGCGACTGCGCATCGACCCGAACGGGCAGCCGCATGTGCCCGGCAGTGTCGAAGTCTGGAAGAATCTGTTCATCAATCATCCACACGGGAAATACGACGGGAAACTGACGAAATCGGCAGCTGGCTGGAAGAACCCCGACGACGTTCTGGAGGCGCTGTTCGGGTTGTGCCGTAAGTCGGTGGAGAACGAGCCGCTCAAGATCTTCATGACCATCACGGATCTGGAGCGCCATCGGACCAAGCCGTTCGATGCGGCTACAGTGGACCGGCTGGCGCGGGATTACCGGTTCTACGGCGCGCAGTACAGTGTTCTGGGCGAGGTTCCGGAGTTGACCGATGCCACGGTGATCAAGTTCCTCGACACGGCGCAGGAAACGATGAAGATCCGGGATCTGCTGCAGCGGTCCGATACGGTGGGCACGCTGCAGGCTCTGGTCTCCATCTGGCAGATTCTGTGCCGGCAGGAATCGATCCCGGCGGCAAAAGCGGATGCGACGCTCGTCGCCATCCTCGACGGATTCGCGGATACACGCCGTCCCCGCGAGATATTCGACGCGGGCCGGCACGGTGTCGAAGTCCTGCTGGCGGCGGCCAGCACGTCGAAGGATCTGTCGGTGCAGGATCGCATGATCGACCTGATGGCGGGTACGGCCAAGCCGATCGCTTCCGACACGCACAGCCAGATGGTGCAGGAGATGATCCGCATCTTCGAAGCGCAGCGGCTGATTTCGCTACAGCTGATTTTCGACTTGGCGGACAATCTCGATAAAGTCCCGCAAGGCGGGAAGATCGACACCGCGCTGGTGAATAAGCTGGCGGCCCGGATCAGCGAGATCCAATTGCCGCGCGCTTCGCTGAGCAGCGCGGAGAAGAACTCGCTGGCATTCGGTTATTGGAGCGAGAAGCACATCGAGAATCAGCGGAAAGTGAATCTGCGGTCCGCCGTGGACAAGGCTGGTACGGATGCGGAGAAGCTGAAGGATCTGCGCGGACAGCTTGCGCCGTATCTGCGCGACACCCTGGTGGGGATGGCGTACATCCACTATGCGCCGCCGGGCGCTCAGATTCTGCTGACGAATCCCGTGTTCATTCGCAGTCACGATTTCATTGGGCTGCAGGGTTCGAACCAGACGTGGCGTTCGACGGAAGTGTTCGGGTCCGGATGGCCCGCCAACGCCGGAGGACGACTGGTGGGATCGCTGGCGAGTCTGCCGTACGCGCTCGCCGAAGCCGAACAGAACTTCCTGATTCCCACGCGGGAGCAGGCGCTGATTTGGGGCGACCTGGTGCCGCAGTTACTGGTGAGCGCAACCGTTTCGCGGTGGTGGAACGTGACGCCGACACAACTGCACTGGGTGGGCACGAATATGGCGTTCGGCGACACGCTGATCGCGGAAGCCGCGCTGGATGCGAACATCCGAAAGATTGTTATGAGTTCGCTGGCGGATCACGCGCCGCCGAACCGGGTAGCACGGGTGGAACGGCTGCTGGAAGGCGGCGATGTCCCGGGTGCCATCGACAATATCATGCCGTCCGAGATCTATCTCATCGCCGAGGACGGGTTCAAGAAGAAGCACAGCGATGGGCCGCTTGGCTCGGAATTGGTTCGGATGGAGAAGGAGTCGCCGAAGGAGGTTTCCGGCGACGCGATCTCACGCGCGTTCGGGACTCCAAAGCCGACGCTGACCGGAACGTATGTGCCGGAGCTTTTGAATCTGCGGACGTTCCCGACGCTGATGGGATACTCCAGCCGCATGCTGGCCGAAAGCTGGGAATCGAATCTGTTGTATTATGCTGCCCTGGCCGATGAGATGCAGATGCCGCCGGCGCAGTTGAACGTGATGGTTCCAGCGTGGACCGAGCAGACCGTGGAAAAGATTTTTGCCACCCATCTGGAGGACTGGCCAGCACTGCTGCGCTCCCTTCGCATGGTGGGTGATGATGCCAGAAAGGCCCGCAGACAATCTGTCTCGTCCGCGGGCGGCGAGTAGTCGAGGAGGAGACCCCGGTGAGGTCAATTCGCAAAATCAGCATGGCCGCCGCAGCCGGCGGAGCGATGGCCGGAGCGATGTTTTTCGCATTCGGGCCGCGCCTGCACGCGCAGGAAGGCCAGCGTCCCGTGTTTCGCGTGAAAGTGGACATGGTGGTCCTCAGTTTCACGGTCACCGACAGCAAGGGGCGATACATCAACGGACTGAAGCCCAAGGATTTCCGGATCCTGGAGGATGGCATTCCGCAGAAGGTGGCCACGTTCGCGGAGGGCAACCGGCCGCCGCTGCAGGTGGCTGAAGATGGGTCGACGAAACCGCTGGTAATTGAGGCGGAGACTCGGAACACGCCCGAAACACGCAGCGACGCGTTTGTCGGGACCAACGTGTTCGTGCTGTTCGACACCAGCAACTACATGTATCGCGGGTTCGTATACGCGTCGGACGCGATTGCGGATTTCGTGCGTGGGTTGGATCGCGCCGATTCGGTGGCCGTCTACACCTACAGCCGGAATCTGTCGCGCACCGCGCCGCTGAGCCGCGATCGGGCCGAGGCCATTGTCGGGCTGCGCAAAGCGGTGGCAGGCGATGATTCGGCGCTCTACAATGCTCTGCTGCTGACCTTGCGCGACGCGTCGAAAGTGCCGGGACGCAAAGTGGTGATCGTATTTTCCAATGGTCCGGACAACGCCAGCATGGTGGCGCCGGACGACGTGCGCGCGGTGGCCGAGGATGAGGGGATTCCGATCTACGTGATCTCTACGAACGAAGTGAACAAGGACGCGATTTCGAGCGGCGTGTTCAAGCGTATCTCCAACCGTACGGGCGGCAAGTCGTATTTCGCCAAGACGTGGCAGAAGCAGGTAGAAGCGTTCGAGTCGATCCGCGAGGATCTGGGAAACTCGTACACGATCACGTATTATCCGCAGCCGAATCCGAACGAGGGGTTCCGCAAGATCAGCATCGAGATTCCGTCCGATGCCGGCAAGAAGTATCGCGTGCGCGCCCGCCCCGGTTACCGGCCGCGCGGCGGATTCTGAGTTACCCGGAGTTACTGGGACCGGGATGGATACAAGCCGGCGTGGATTTCTGGCAGCCGCCAGCGCGGCTTCGTATCAGCGCATTCCCGGTACGAACGACCGCGTACAGACCGGATTCATCGGCTACGGCCTGATCGGCGCGCAGCACGTTTTCGATTTCAAGAACCAGGCGGACGTCGACATGGCCGCCTTGTCGGATGTGTACCAACCGAGGCTGGAGCAGGGAATCGCGGCATGCGGCGGGAATGCGAAGGCCTATCCGGATTTCCGGCGCCTGCTCGACGATAAGGACATCCAGGCGGTTGTCGTCGCGACGCCCGATCACTGGCACGCGCTAATCACGATGATGGCGTGCGCGGCGGGGAAGGATGTCTACGTAGAGAAGCCGATGACGCTGTTCGTTGCCGAAGGGCGATGGATGGTGAACGCGGCGCGCAAATACAACCGCGTTGTGCAGGTGGGGACGCAGCAGCGCAGCGGACGCCACTACCGGCACGCGCGGGAGTTGCTGCAGTCCGGGTACATCGGCAGGATCATGAGTGCGCGGGCGGGTTTTTTCCGGAACGTGATGGCGGGATTCGGCAATCCGCCGGATGGTACGGCGCCACCGGATTTGAATTACGACATGTGGCTCGGGCCGGCGCCGAAGCGCTCGTATAATCCGCACCGGGGAATTTATCATTTCCGCTGGTTCTGGGATTATTCGGGCGGCCAGATGACGAACCTGGCGGCGCACGAAATCGACATCATGCAATGGGTGCTCGGGGTGAAAGGGCCGTCGATGGTCGCGTCGATGGGCGGCCGATATGCGCTGCAGGACAACGGCGAGACTCCCGACACGCAGGATGCTCTGCTGCAGTATCCGGGCGTAACCGCGCTGTGGTCGCATCGCGAGGCGAGTGTGGGACGGCGCGCGGGTGGACTCGAGTTCTTCGGCACCAAGGGCAGCATGACTGTCTCGCGATCGGGGTTCCAGGTCGACGCCGACGCGAAGACGAATCCGGAAAACAACATCCCGAAGTTTCAGGGCACGCCCACGGGCGGTCCGAACCGCGTCGAGTCGAAACCCGAGTACTGGGTGGAAGCGCGGCAGGAACCCGGATCGTCGGCCGAGCAGTTCAATCTGCACGTCCGCAACTTTCTGGATTGTGTGAAGAGCCGTCAGCGGCCGGTGGCCGATGTCGAGGATGGGCATCGGACCGCGACCGCGTGCCACCTGGCAAATATCTCGCTGCGTCTGGGCCGCCCGGTGAAGTGGAATCCGGAGACTGAGCAGATTGATGGCGATCGTGAGGCTGCGGCGATGCTGGTGCGCCCGTACCGGAAACCCTGGGACGAGGTGCTCCGGAGCCTCCGCGGTTGACCCGGCGTTTGTTCGTGGGTGCGGCCGCGGCGGGGGTGGCGCTCGGAGCGGCGCGATCGCGGATGGGGATCGCCACCACCTCTTTCGCGCACCGGAAGCCGAAGGACACTCTCGAGTTTCTGCGGTACTGCGCGAGGTTGGGTGCGGGCGGCATTCAAGCGCCGTTGACGTCGCTGGATCCGGCCTATGTGCGCTCCGTGCGGCGAGTGTCGGCCGAACTCGGCATGTACTTCGAAGTGATGCTGCCCCTTCCGGCGGGAGAGTCCGATCCATTCGAAAGATCACTGATCGCAGCGCGCGAGGCGGGCGCCACAGCCATCCGGTCGGCGTGTTTGCACGGCCGCCGGTACGAGAACTTCGCGACGCTCGCCGATTGGAAGGAGTTCGTCGAGCGCTCGCGTGATTCCGTGCTGCGCGCGACCACCATCGTCGAGAGGCATAAGATGCCGCTCGGGGTGGAGAATCACAAGGACTGGACGTCCGAAGAGTTGTCGAAGATGATGAAGCAGATTTCGAGCGAATATGTGGGCGTGTGTCTCGATACGGGCAACAACATTTCGCTGCTGGAGGATCCGATGGCGGTGATCGAGACGCTCGCGCCCTATGCTATGGCCGTGCACTTGAAGGATATGGCGATGGGCGAATGGATGAACGGCTTCGAGTTAAGCGAGGTGCCGTTCGGGGACGGACTGCTGAATCTGCCCAAGGTGGTGGCGGCCATCGGGGCGGCCCGGCCGAAGGTGCGCATCACGCTCGAGATGATCACGCGCGATCCGCTGAAGGTGCCGTGTCTGATGACGAAATACTGGACGACGTTTCCGGATCGCAGCGGGTACGAACTGGTGCGGACGCTGCAACTGGCGCGATCGCAAAAGAAAGCGCTGCCGCGGCCTTCCAGGTTGGACGCAGCAGCGCAGTTGAAGTGCGAGGAAGAGAACGTGTTGCGGTGTCTGGATTATGGGCGCCGCGAGTTGGGGCTGTAGGTCATTTCGATAGACTCAGCTTCTCATGTTCGCCCACGTTGGCACGCTCGCCGGCGACGATCGCTTTCGCGAATCCGTACAACTGAACCATCGTGCTATTCGGCGAATCCCAGTACTCGGCCTTGTCGACGCTTACTTTCAGCAGCGTTAAATCGGGATCGTCGAGACCTTTCGGAAACCACGCCTTGTACGCGGGATTCCACAACTCCTTGGCCTTGGCGGGATTGTTCACGAGTTGAGCGCGGCCCGATACCGACACGTACTGGTTGTCGTCAGGGTTTGCGAAGCTGACGTTGACGTGGGAATCGTGCTGAATCTCGTCTGTTTTGGACGTGCTCTTGCCGGTGAAGAACCAGAGGTCGCCGTCGAAATTCGTTTGCTGGACGGCCATGGGACGGCTGCGCAGGTGGCCGCTGGTGTCAAGCGTCGTCATCATGCAGATTCGGACGTCTTTGATGAGGGATGCGAGTTTCTTCACATCCTCTTCGCGCGAGTGTTCGTTTTGATGAGCCATTGGGATCTCCATCGAGTGGACTCGCGCAAAGGGGATGGTGTTTCAGAAGTCAGGCCGGCAACGTGGCTACCGACTCGGCATCCATGACGCTGGCCACCGCGTACAGAATGGACGCAATGCGGACGGCTGCCAGTACGGTCTCCTCGGTGAGGCCTTTCTCGCGGACTACGTGCTCGTGCGAGGCCACACAAGCCTGACAGTTATTCATCGCCGACACGGCAGTACACCACAATTCGAAGTCGACTTGTTCTACACCGTGCTGGCGAATCGCGTTCATGCGAAGCCGTGCGGAGATGGTGCGGAGATGGTGCGGTACTTCTCGCCTTCCACCAGATGCAGAAAGCGATAGTAGACGTTGTTCATGCCCATGATGGCCGCCGCCGATCGGGCCGCCTCAAACGCCTGCTGCGACAGGTGCGACTGCGCCTCGGTCAGCACGGCCGATGCAACATCGGCATTGCGGGCCGCGATGGCGCAGGCCACAGCCGTCCCCCAGAGTTGCTGCTCCGTCAGTTCGGTCTGACGGAGCATGCTGCTGAGGTTGAGTTTGAGGTCCTTCGCGTAGGCGGGAATCCGCTCGCTCAACTGTTCGATGGTCATTAGACTTCCAGCGTCGCCTCGCCCTTCTGCCAGTTGCAGGGGCAGAGTTCGTCGGTCTGCAGCGCATCCAGCACGCGGAGCACTTCTTCCGGATTGCGGCCGACGGAAAGATCCGTCACCATGACGAAACGAACCACGTTATCGGGATCGACAACGAAGGTTGCGCGCTGCGCGACGCCTTCATTCGGATCGAGGATGCCGAGTTCCGTGCAGAGGTCGCGCCGGATATCTGCCAGCATCGGGAAGGGCAGGTTCCTCAGGTCGGGATGATTCTGCCGCCAGGCGAGGTGAACGAATTCGGAATCGGTGCTACCGCCGAGCAGTTGGGCGTCGCGATCCTGGAATTCCTTGTTCAGTTTGCCGAAGGCTGCGATCTCGGTGGGGCAGACGAAGGTAAAATCCTTGGGCCAGAAGAAGAATACCTTCCACTTACCGATGTAGTCCTGGCCGGTGATCTTCTTGAATGCGTTGTTCCTGTCCGTGCTCACCGTGGCGGTGAGCGAAAACGTGGGGAATTTCTCTCCAACTCCGAGCATAGTAGTTATATAATTCTCCTGTTTAATATGATGACTGTTGTCTGGCGCAGGATGCGCAGATACCAACGATTTCGACCATCTGGCGTTGCACCCGAAATCCTTTCGGGAGTTTTCCTTTGAATCGGGCGGGTACGACATCGCCATCTTCAAAATCAACAATGGAAAGGCACTGGCTGCACACCAAGTGGTGATGCGGATCCAGATTCGCGTCTACTCGCAACGATCCGTGATGCAGACTCACCTCGCGCAGCATGCCCGCTTCCAGGAACGTCTTGATGTTTTTGTAAACGGTGCCGAGCGAGATGGAGGGAATGCGGCCGCGAACCGTCTCGTACACGGCGTCCGGAGTGGGATGATTCCGAGCCGCCATGAGAGCTTCATAGATGACCTGCCGCTGGAAGGTGAAGGCCAGTCCGTGGAGTCTGCAGCGCTCTCGGAACATGGTCACGAAATCTTCAGGCGGGCGAGTCACTAAACTCCATTAAACGATAATTATTATTGTTCGTCAACTATTATCCACGGCGAAAGCCGGTTTCATCCTTGAAGGCTTCTAGCGTGTTGAACACGATGGGGCAGTAACACGCGCGGTCGACGAATTCCCACATGCGCGTCGCAATCCGTCCCTCGCCGCGGACCACGTGCGGGAAGTCAACGCAATTTCGCGGCCGGGCTTCGTACACCGTACATTCGTTGCCGGACAGGAACACGCAGCCAGCGGCCTCGGTCCGCTTCAGGATGTGGTTGCCCTCGGCGTCCAACTCGACGTACTGCTGCGTGAATTTCGAGATGCTAAGCCGGAAGAATTTCGCCAGTTTCTCGATGTCGCGTTCGAGCAGAGGGACAGAAGCCACGCGGCAGCAGTTCGCGCACTGGGTGCAATCGATCTGTTCTTCGATTTCGGCGGCCATGTGGCGAAGTTTCCGTTCCACATAGCCGTGCGTCTTCAAGTGTTTTCGAAAGCGCGAGTTTTCGTCGCGCAGTTTTTCGCCCATGCGGCGGATTTGAACGAGGTCGGTGATCAAGAGGGGACTTGCCTTACCTCTAGGATCGCACGACGTGCCTGGCGTCTCACGCGGCCCTCGACAAGTTCCGGCCCCGTTCCGCGAATGATACCTCGCAGGGGAATGCCAGTCGAAGCGGTAGATGATCATTTCGTTCACGCCAGCCTTGGCCGGAGCCTATTTCGCCATACGACCGAGCGAACGGCTGCTGTCGTACATGCGTCCGTTGTCGCTCGCCGGGATCTTCGCCGCTCTGTGCACGATCTCCCTGGGCATTACGAGTGGGGCGGTCGGGTTGAGCAGGCAGCCACGCTTCAATTTGGAGATGCTGTTAGGCGGGATCTCGGAGGTATTCGCCGCCGCGGCGGTTTCGTTCGCGTTCCTGACGGTCGCGTGGGTTTGCGTCGCGATCGGAATGCGGCGCCACGGCACGATGTAGGCTTCGGCCCTCGTGATCGCCGGCGAGAGAGCGTCCGCAGCCACGAAGCCCGTCCGGCTAGCCGGCGATCCGGGCGATGCGCCTCCACCAGCAGAGATGAGACGCCTGCGCGAACTTCACACAGAAATAATTTGAGCAGCCGGATCCAGACGCCGCAGGTCAGTGGGATCGCTTGTAATAATGGGGTCTCGCCGCTCCCTGGCAAGAATCACTACCGAAGCGTCGATAACATCCTGCGAGTTGATGGAGCCGCAGAGTTCTCCACAGGACCGGGCAAGCTGCTCATCAAGGGGAATAATCTCCACCTCGTCGCTCCGTAAGAACCGCGCTAACGTAGCTTGAATACGGCCATCGCGCCAAGCTTGTCCCACGACGCCCGCAGGCACTCGAAACGCCCGGCCTTGAGTTAACGCCTGATGGAGCAAGGCGATCATGCGCTTATCGCCACGATCCAAGGCGATCAGCGCGCCGGCATCCAGCACTATCCCCGCCGCGGCGCGAGTGCGCGTTTTGCCCATTGGATGTCCTCGGCGGCCGGTTCACCATGTTGTTCGATCAGATCCCGCAGCAGTACCCGGAGAGACTCGCGCTTCTCGTGTTCCGCCAGGACCCGGGCAATGTAACCCGACACCGAATCGGCTCGTCCGGCTAGGATCTCCCGGTGGACTCTCGCCAGTTGCTCCTTGGGCAAACTGATGGCGATTTTCGACCTGGTCATACCAACATCATACCGCTCCTGAACGTAGCAGGCCGGTGCAGTGACAGGCCTGCGCAGTTTGGGCCCCGGAGCAGTTGGATCACGCTCGCAATCTCGTCCACTGGCCGGTCTTATCGCGTGACGTCGAAACCGGTCTGGCGTTTACAGATTCCGGACGGATCACGCTATCGGGGAGCTGGCCCGACACCGGCACTTTGTTGACACCGCCCCACTCTTGCTACGCCTCGTAACGTCTTCCGGGCGCTGCTGTCCGGGATGTAGTACTCGCCGCCACCCTATCCTACACGGGGCCCAGTGCCATGAACTTCCCTCATCAGCGCTCAGAAAACCAGTCCGACCGAGGCCTGATAAGCACGCGGCGCTACAAAAGGCGTCCCGCTGAACGTCGAGAGAAAATTGTAAAGGGCGACCGTGTTCGTAAGATTCGTCACACCGAACCGAACAGTCGTCCGCACCCCTTCCGAACGAAACAGGTTATCGGTCCCGGCGCCGATATCGAGCAGATTCCGCGGCGCCACCCGAGGCGGATTGTGATCGTCATTCTCGGTCCCTTCCGCGGGAATCCTCAGCAGAGTGGCACCGTAATTCGACGCAGTACATTCGGCGCCGGTCAGGGGCATTCCGGGGGCCGGCCGCGCACTGCCGCAATAGAACCCTATGGCGGCCTGCTGCGCGCCCGTCAAAGCCAGAGCATCCTCCAGACTCCCTACCGCGCCCGTGACCAGCCCGCTATCGTACCTCCAGGTAAACGAGATCCACGGACCGGTATTGCCCTTCTGATAGCGAACGTTGGTGGTCTGCTGGAACGCCTGGTCGTGGTCGATACGAAACACCGCATCCCCACCTACATCGTTATTGAAGATCAATCCGCCCGTCTCTGGCCCGAAGTAGCGCGCTCGCGTATGCCCCATCGTCGTGTACCACTGGAACCCGCGCAGATTGGGGCTTCCGATCCGGACCGCAACTCCATCCAGCTTGGATTTCCTCCACGAGATAGGAAACGCAATCGGAGTATCTAACACCGTGCCAAAATCATAGGCATTGTTCGTGTATTTTCAGAAATAGTCGGCGCTGATAACAACGAAGCGCCTGAATGCCTGCTCCAGACCCGCGTTGTACTGGTTGCGGTTCCCGGGATACAAAGGCTCGCTGACCGCGCCAAACGCGTTCGACGCCAGCCCGCCGGCACCGGTAGCGCTCGACAGCACCAGATTCTCGTTATAAGGCGTCTCGAATGTCCGCGAGTACGAAGCACGAACAACCGTCCCCGTCTTCGAAATCAGATACGAGAACCCGACGCGGGGCTGTGCGCCGGAGTCGGACACGATCCCGCGATAAACATCAAACCGCAGGCCCGCCTGAACCGTCAGGTTTTTGAACCGGTAGGAATCCTGCGCATAGAACCTTACTGGTTCACGTTCGCCTTCCCACTGAACTGAAAAGGCGTTCCGCCGCGAGTCAGGTCGTACAGCGGCAATCCCGGAAGCAAGTTCGGATTCGGCTGGAAACCCGCGGCCGCGCAGTTATCTGGATTCGCGATGGTGGGCAGTTCCTGTCCCTCGCCATTCGTGTCGACGCAGACCGGATTGTACAACGGGTCCGTAATTCCGAACCAAAAGTTTTCATTCAATCGGGTCTGCATCAGTTGCGTACCGGCTTTGATGTTATGGCCGCCGGCCGCGCAAGCTAAGTCAGCCTTTACGCCCCAGTTCGTCAACGCGCGGTGCTGCGCTATGGTCGCAGGAGTATCGTTGAACGGGTCGCGGCTCGGATAATAGTTCACCCATTCCCGCCGGTAGAACGGGTTAATGGACAGCACCGCTCTGGCCCCAAAGGTATGCTGATAGCCCGAAGCGAAATTGAACGTAGATATCTTCTGCCGCTGATCCTGATTCGGTTGATCGTACGTGTTCGGAATCTGAAACCAGTTCCGCGCTCCGAAGATGTTGACGTGAAGAGCGTCTCTGCCGGTAGGTTGATAATCGAACCGGTCGAAAAGCGTTCCGTTATTTCCAATGTCATGGATGGGCGTGAATTCGGGCACGTCCAAAAACCGCCCGGAGCGAAGCATGGATCTGATCACGGGCGCCCCTACGGCGGAATACGGAGACAAGACGAGCCTGATTGTGAATGCTGTGACGAAATCGGGGCTCGGGCAGAAGACTCATGGGAGCCTGTGCTCAGTTCCGGCGCGGTGGCGGCCGACTCGAACGGGTTCTTCCATCCGCTGGGAGATCATGCGCAGACCAGCTTTTCGATTGACGGGCAGCCGATCAGCGACCAGCAGAGCAAGGGATTCTCAACGCAGATTCCGGTGGACGCGATCCAGTCGGCAGTCAGTTCTTCCGCCTTGAGCGTCCTGCCGGCCGTGCTGCTTCAAGTCTCGCTGGAAGGCCGCCGGCCGGGACTCGTGCGAGCTGGCTATCTGCTCAGCGCGTTCGCCGTCGTGCTGCACTTCCTCGAGATCGGCCGCAGCGGCATCGGCATGCACCAGGTCTCGCTCTTGCTCATCACGGGCGGCTTTCTGTGTCTGACGGCGCTAGCCCTCCTTCGCGACCGGCATCCCAGTATCCAAGGCGATTCACGTGGTGGCATCCGAATCCTCGCCTCCATGAGGCTGGCCCTCTTCGCTACTTCCTTCATCCACTTCGGCGCCGGCCACGTGAACGAGGCGTGGTCGAGCGAGCTCATCATTCATCACGCGGGCATCCCGCTCGCGCTCTTCATCCTACTCCAGGACTATCGGTTCGTCCTGCTCGACGCCTTCGTCCGCTTTCTCGCCAAATGCGTTGCTCGCTGCGATTCTCGCCGTTCTGGTAATCGGTATGGCATTTCGTCTCGTCCTGGTAGAACGCGCGGTCGAGCAACCGCTGGAGGTCGGCCTGCTGCTCATCGCCTTAGTTAGGTGTGTTGCTGGTCGGATTCGCGTGGCTCAGAAACGCGGTCCAGCACTGGCTCACCCAGGCCATCTTCGGAGTGACAGTCTCGCGAATCTGCACCTTGAGGCGAAGGACTGTCCCGCCTTCTCGAATGAGGGCCAGTATCTCGATTGGGCCGCCGGCCTCATCGCGGCCGCCGCTCGGGCCAAACAACACGCAGTGGTGAGTGAAGCCGGATTGCCCGGCCTCAATAACCTGCATCATCCAGTGCTCGCCAATGTCATTCCCCCTGCGGAATGGCCGCCTCACTTCACGTGGGCGGAGGTGCTGGTTCCAGTCCGGCTGGCATCCGGAGAGTTGCGTGCCATTCTACTTGGCAGACGCCGGGGCTGGCGGCGCTATCTCAGCGACGATCTGGATGCATTTGCCAGGACAGCCGCGGAGATTGTGGAGAAAGTGGAATCGCTCCGCCGCCAGGAACTCAGTTCGCTCGTGAGTCAGGCGGAACTGCGAGCGCTGTAATCCCAGATCAATCCCCACTTCCTGTTCAATGCACTCAACACTCTCTATGGATCCATCCCCAGAGAAGCTGGGGTAGCCCGCAGAACCGTGCTCAATCTCTCGGAAATCCTCAGCTATTTCCTGAAGTCGGAGAGCACCTTCGTCCCACTCTCTCCGGAAATGCAGATCGTCCGAGCCTATCTCGAGGTGTAACAGTTACGCCTGGGGGCCCGCCTCTTAGTCGACATTCGCATTGATAGCGCGATCCTGGAGATGCCGATCCCGGTGCTCTCGGTGCAACCTCTAGTGGAGAATGCCATCAAACACGGAGTAGCGCCTCGCATGGAGCCAGGCTATGTTCAGGTTCGCGGCGAACTGCGTGGGGATCAACTTTGCATTGCAGTGGAGAACAGCGCGGCCAGCGCGGTACCGGCCAGCGCAGGTACAGGGATCGGACTCCAGAACGTCCGTCGCCGCCTGGAGATCTGCTACGGTTCGCAAGCATCCTTCCGGCTGGATCCCGCTCCGCTGAAGACCACGGCCGAGCTATCGATCCCTCGCGTCAGAGCGAGTGCATTGTTGTAACAGTGCAGCGACTGGCCGCACGGGTTTTAGACGCGCGTAGTCGAGGGGGCACGGAGAAGCGAAACGCGGCATGATTCCGGTCAGCGATTTGTCGTTCCTAATCGGCCTCAACTTCCCAATAGCCAACGATCCGACCGCGAACAGATCCTGAGCGGACACTTACCGCTCTCGTAGCGAATCGGGCACAGGAATGGTAACCGCGCCAGTCGCGGCCCACTCGACCCCGCGCGCGAAGGTACACGCAAATGCCTCCGTACTCACTGCCGCCGCGTCGTGGCCGAGCGCCGTGGTGAACACCCGCCCTTGACCGTACTCCACGGTCCATAGCATGGGTTGATCCAATCCCGCGCCGGGCACCGGTTGCTTCGCCTTGCCATTGTAGTGCGAGTGATCGTCCCACGCCGTCGCCAGCACGTGATAGCTGCCCTCGGGCTGCCATTTCATATTCGCGTACAATTCGTCGCTCGCCTGCGGGATCTTCGCGGCGATCCCGCGCGTGATGGGGTGCTCGCGATCGCGAATCTGAACAGTAAAATCGTGACGCGCCGAATGGTGCCCATTGTTCGGACGCCAGTTGCCGGCCGACATCTGTTCGAACTCGGTCCAGCCGTCGAACGCGGCTACCGAGAAGTGGTAGACGACGAGTCCCTTGCCCGATTTGACGTAGTTCACCAGGGCGGAGTCGGCCGTGGCGCCCCATCGCAGGGCGGGCTTGCGGCCGTCGAAGTAGTTAAGAATCACGACATCGTAGGGAGCCAGAGTCTCGGGCGTAGCTCCCCGGAATTCCTCGGTGACGCGAACCTCGAAGCGGCCGGTATCCTCGAGGATCTTGCGCAGGACAGGTGTCGTACCGCGCCAGTCGTGGCCGTTCCGGCCGGTGATGATCAGCGTCTGCAGTTTCTGAACAGGTTCGGCGGCGTTGCTGACGAACGACGCCGCGGTAAGAAGAAAAATGAAAAATAAGCGTGTCATTCCGCCCTCACTCTATCACTGCCCGGCCCGACTCTATGATGGAGAGATATGGCTCGCTACGCCGCTATCGACATCGGCAGTAACTCGATCCGCTTGCTGGTGGCCGAGGCGGTGGTAGATTCGCGGCACAAACTGCCCTCGCTCTCGACGCTGTACTCCGATCGCGAGGTCACCCGTTTGGGCGCGAGCGTGTTTCAGAGCGGCCGCCTCAGCGAGGACGCCATTGCGCTGGTGTGCCAGCGACTGGAGCGGATGGCTGCGGCGTATCGCAAGATGGACGTAGTGAAAGTTCGCGCCGTGGCGACCGCGGCCGTGCGCGACGCCAGCAATCAGCACGAATTTCTCGAGCGCGCCTCGGCGGCCGCCGGAACGCCGGTGGAGATCGTTTCGGGCCAGGAGGAAGCACGCCTCATTCATCTCGGTGTCCAGTGCCGTTGGCCGCATCCACGGCAGCGGCTTCTGATCGTCGATATCGGCGGCGGCAGTGCGGAAACCATCCTGAGCGAGAAAGGGCAACTGTCGGCGGCGTTCTCGAAACCACTCGGCGCCGTGCGGCTCACCGAACTCTTCCTGAAGAACGACCCGCCGACCGAACAGGAACTGCACCGCCTGCAAAAGTACATCGACGAACGCCTGACGCCCGCCGTCACCCGCATCCACCCCGGCTTCGATCGCGTCATCGGCACCTCGGCAACGGCCGCGGCCATTGTGTCCAGCATCAATCGCGTGCCCCGTGCCAAGCGCGATGAAGCCGACCGTTTGCGGGCCACCACGCCGCAGGTCCGCAAATTCTTCAACGACATTCGAACGCGCGATCTGGCGGCTCGCCGGAAGTACGGAGGAATCGGACCGCGCCGCGCCGAGATCATCGTCGTCGGCACCGCCGTTCTTCTGCGCGCACTGGAGTTGTTCCGCCACCCGTCCATCTACTATCTCGCCGCCGGAGTGCGCGACGGCATCATTGCCGATCTGGTGACGCGTGGCGGCATCGAACTCTCGCGCCTCGATTCCGACCAGAAGCGCGTGGTGGAGGACATGGCCCGGCGCTATGGCGTATCACTGAAACACGGACGTAAGGTTGCGACTCTGGCGCTGCAATTGTTTGATGCGATGCGCCCGCTCCATCATCTGCCACCGACCTCCGGCAAACTGCTGGAGGCGGCCGCGTACCTGCACGACGTCGGGCATTTCGTCAGCGATACGGGGCATCACAAACATTCCGCCTACGTCGTGTCGAACAGCGACATGCCCGGTTTCACCGACGAGGAACGCCACCTGGTGGCGCTGCTGTGCCGTTATCACCGCAAGGCGATGCCGGCTCCACGCCACTCGTCGTATCAGAATCTCAACCCGGAAGCGCGCCGCTCGCTGCTCCATCTCATTCCGATCATCCGCATCGCCGACAGCCTGGATCGCGGGGAGGAGCAGCGGGTCAGCCAGGTGGAATGCGAGATGCGAAACGGCGCCATTCTTCTACGATTGAGAGCCTCCGGCGATGCGGATCTCGAGCAGTGGGCCGCCGATCGCGCCGGCGACACCTTCCGGCAAGTCTACAACACGCCGCTGGTGGTGACGCAGGCCCGCAATGGGGAATAATCGATGCCCATTCCAACCACCGCCGCTGAGCAACTGACAGCTCTGTTCAATACTCTGCAGGAGCAGTGTGAACGCTGCCGCTTGCACGACAGACCGGACGAGATTCACGATCTCCGTGTGGCCATACGGCGGCTGGATCAATGCCTCGAAGTCTGCGGCGAATGGCTGCCCTCGAAGAGAACTTCGAAACTGCGCGAGCGGCTCGACGGATTGCTGAGCGCGGCTGGCGACGTGCGCGATCTGGACATCGTGCTGTACCTGGCGGAGAAGCTAAAACTGGATATCGCGGTCGAGGTGGACGCGGAGGTTCGCGCGCAGAGGTCGCTCCAATCGGCCAAACTGGTGCGGAAGATTGGCCGGGTGCGGATCCCGGCGAAGCTCATCCCGAAAGCCGATACGCGGCTGGACGGCGCGTGGCGGGAACTGGCGACCACGCTGCTGCCGGGACTCGCGGCGAGTTTCATCGATGCCGGAGACCGGCTGTCGAGCCATCCGGAGTCGCGCCGGAGGCTGCACAAGTTTCGTATCCGCGCGAAGCGTCTCCGGTACACGCTGGAACGGTTCGCCGATCTGTATCCGGCGGCGCTCGAGAAGCGAACGGATCGTGTTAAGCAGGTGCAGACGGTGCTCGGGGATCTGCAGGACGCGGTGGCCGCGCGCCCGATCCTTCGCAAGGCGGGTGCGACGAAGGGAGTGCGGCAGTTACTGGAGGCGGAGGCGGCGCGGCAGTTGGAGGCGTTTCAGGGGTTGTGGCCCGAGTTGTTTCCGGCCGGATCGGCCGAACTGTGGGTCCGATATCTTCGCAAGACTGTGGCTAACGTCTAAGGTTTTCGATAGACTGGAGTTTGCCTCGTTTGGGAGGTCGTCTAACGGTAAGACTGCAGACTCTGGATCTGCGTATCGGGGTTCGAATCCCTGCCTCCCAGCCATTCCCTCCCGGATCATAGCGAAGCGGCTAGTGCCGGCAGATAGCAGATCCAATCCCGCCAGTCGGCGGCGGTAGTCAACTCCCACATGAGCGGCCAGTTGGTCGATTGCATGCGCGAGCGCAGCCACATGGGAGCCCGCGCCATACAAGGGCTGAATCCCGCACCCTTGAGCGTGGAGTTTTTGAAAAATCTCGGCACCATAATCGAGGAACGTTCAACGCCTATAGATACCGGTGCCCGCGTGTCCGGCAAGAGACTGCAGTGCGCCTGGCATTTCGCATTGAAGACAAGAGTCTTGAGGAGACTCCAGTTGGGACAGTGTCGTTTGGTCCGAATTTCGTTTTTGTCCGTTGGTTTAGTTCGCTTCGTTTGCGCAAACGGACCTGGTTGTAAACGGGTCGTTCGAGTCCGGATTAACGAACTGGTCGTTCGCGATATCCAACGAAACCGGGACGACGGGAACCTGCAGTTATAACGGGGCAACCGCGCTTGGTGTCGAAACTCAAACCAGCACACCTGGGTTTCCCGCAACGGATGGAACGGAGATCGTCCTCGGCAGTACTGAATCGACGTCAAACCAGCTGTACCTTGTACCAGGACATCTTCATCCCACCCGGCGCGACCTCTCTGACTTTGAAGTTCGATCCGGCAGCAAAGGCGGGCAACGCCACTGTACCGAACCTCGGCATCGCTACAATTGCTGGTTCACGCACAACCGTCTGCACGTCCACGCCGGAGGCTGCGCTGACAACCTACACGGCCGTGACCAACGTTACCGCGGTGGCTGGAACCACCGTCCGGCTCGCGTTCCTGAACGGGTCGAATAATACCGGACACGAAGTAGTCGGCATCGATAACGTGCCCTTTGAGGGCAGATTGGGGTACCTCCAGTGGTGACCTCCGTCAATCCTGCCTCGGGCGCCACTGCCGGCGGCAACACGGTCACTATCACTGGCGCGAATTTTACGGGTGCTACCGCCGTCACTTTTGGAGGAGTTGCGGCCTCCAGTTTCACGGTCGTGAATGACACCACCATCACCGCGGTACCCTCGGGGGGGTCGGCCGGTTCTGTCAGCATCGTCGTGACGGCGCCCACCGCCTCCAACGCCGCCAACATGCTCTATTCCTACGTCGAACCGACGCCGACTCTCGGCGAGTGGGGTATGCTTGCTCTCGCGGCGCTGCTGGTGTGCTACGCCTGGTTCAGGCTCCGCCGGCAGGATGGGCTCGAGGGCGCGTGACGCTGCGACAGATGCAATGAGGCGGTCGTCGAGAAGGGCGGGACGGTTCGCCGCGGCTCTCATGCAGTTCGCGATTTTGCTGGCCGCGCCGATTTGACCTTTCGTGGATGGATTTTCCGGGCAACTCGCATCGGCCTCCGCTGGAATGATCACAACCTTCGGCGGAGTTTGCCGGCAGAACGCGGCCGTGCTGAGCAGGGATTTGCGATGGAGGTCCGCGACGGATGCAATGGCATTAACGTCGTAATTCTGTTATGGGCCGCCATGATCGCCTATCCGGCCGGCCTCAAATGGAAGGTGATCGGACTCGGGACCGGACTCGTAGCCATCCAGGCTGCTAATCTGCTGCGCCTGATCTCCCTGTTTTATCTCGGCCAATACAGTCGCCCGATCTTCGAATTCGCCCACTTATATCTATGGGAGATGTTGATTATCATCGACGCCATGGTGGTGTTCGCCGTCTGGGTTCGGCGCGCGCCGGCGCAGTGAGTTCCACATACTCGCCTGCGGTCCCCTCCCTTTCCGTCGGAAGCCGGACGGCGAGGGCGATGGTTTCTGTGCCGGTTGCGATGGCGGCGTGATGGTTTCTTTTGAAGCCGGCGTCGCTTTGGCTGCTACGGATGCTGGCCTACGTGCCCTTGATGTTGCTGCTGGCGCCGAACAACCTTGAAGCCGTCCGGATCCGGATCAACCCCACCACGGGCGAATGGGTCTTTAGCGTGGCCGTCAACGCGGTAGGGCAGGACCGGCAGACCGGCCAGAAAGAAGTGATCTCGTCGCTCGAATTTGCGGGCGCCCCGGACAATTTCGCGTTCTTCGCGTGCGGATGGTTCTCCTATCTGGCGCTCGCCTTCAGCGCCGGAGCGATGCGCCGTGGGAAGTGGAAGCCCATGCTGAGGGGACTGGCCCTGCAGACCGCCCTCAATGTGGTGTCGCTGGTCGCGTACGTGTACATCAACGCACACGGCGCCGCGATTAACACGCCCGGCAACTCCAGTGCGTCCCTATGGCTGTTGAAGTACTCGTATCATATCGTGTACCTGGTGGTGCCCTTTGCCGGCCCTTTCCTCATCGCGCTGTGCGTGCATCCGGAATGGCGCGGATACTTCACCCCGCAGCCTTAGGCCCGACCAGACGAATCGGACAAAACTCGCCGCCATTCAACGAAGTGACCGTTACGTCTCACCCGTTCATTGCTCTTCGTTGCTCGCTGGTGTAAACTCGTCTGGGTCTGTGACCATTTCGTTCCAGTGTTGTACGTCGTTTATTCATAACTCATTGCTCTCCGGCATGATTCGAACATCACTAGCAGTCCCGGCGATGCTGCTTTTCGCTGCGTCGCTTTCCTCTCCGGCAAACGCCGGCTCCATCGTCCTGAACTTCGTAGGGCCTGGGGTCGGTGGAACGGTCAACCTGATTTTTGGATCTTCAACAGACTCGAAGTATCCCGAAGCCTTCGAAGTAACAAGCGTAAGCGGTATCTTCTCCGACTCGAATAACGGGCTGAACCTTATCAACGTGCCGATCGGTCCGCTGGTAGGAATCACGTACGACATCCCGGAAGCCTCCAACTTACTGGCGCCGCACGATTTCAGCAGGTTCGCGGTGGCGTCGGGGTTGGGTCCGGAGAACAATGGGTTTCTGACCTATGACAATCTCTACTATCCGAATGGTTCGCCGCCGACCGCCTCCGACTATCCGCCGCATGGCGGGTTCCTGGACATCTACGGCCTGATGTTCAATATCCCCGGCGGCATGGTGGTCGACATCTGGAGTAATGGCGACGTGACTGGGACCGGTGCCATCAATTACGGCGTCGCGGTTGCGACCCATGATACGGCGCTGGACTATGTTGGTGGCGTTGCCTTCATTCCGGAGCCGAATACCGTTGCACTGCTCGGTAGCGGAATGCTCGGGTTGTTGATGTGGCGGCGGAGAGTTGCCCATCAGCGGCCCCGCTAGAGTTGGTGTCGAGAACCGCCGCCGGGGCCTATCCGCGGCGGTTTTCCTGTATCAGCAACGCTTCTCGCCGTCGATGTCCTTGAAGTCCACCAGGTGGTTTGTGCCGTCCGCCAGCGTAATCTCCGCGCCGGTCACGGAACCCGAGGGCATGATGTCGAAGAGTTGAATGTTCTTCACTGGATCGAGTTCGCCGGCCATCCATTCGGTGTTACCGGTCCGATGCAGCATCGCAGTAATCATCAACTCCATCGCCGGATTCTTTGTGGTTCGCTTTCGATAGGCGAACAGGACCGTACTGTCGCCGGCCTCGGCATTGAGGCTCCGGTGGACCTGAGGTTGTGCGCGGTCCCAGCCGTTATACGTGATCAATGCGAGTCCGCGGCCCGGAATCGCCGCGGTGAGGACAATCCGGCGATCGTCGTGGAAGCTCTCCACTTTGGCGGGCACGCCGTCGACGGTGCGGCAGACCGAAGTGGCCGAGAGTCAGTTCGTGTTCGAATGCGAGACGGCAACGGTCGACACGAACGACGCCGCCAGGGATCGTGATCTCGGCGAGATCGATGATGTAGCCACGCCGTTGTTGGGCGGCTTGCGCATGATCAGTTGCCGGTAGAGGACGCCGTTGCGAACGCCGTTAAACAGGATGCTCTGCGAGGTCGCATAGGCGCCCGCCCGCGACGCCGCGTTGTCGACAGCGCGCCCGGTGAGATAGAAGTTGATGTCCGCGCCGCGCAGATCGCGCGGGTCGAGACTGCGGAAGGCATACTCCTGGGAGGTGTCGCCCGCGGGGTTGTGATCCTCCCACGGGAAATGCGTGTTGAAGACAAGCTTCGAGTAGTTGTGATCGTCGTCGTACACCTTGCCCGAGATGATTTCCGATGATCCGGTGCTGCCGTGGTTGACCAGGACGAGTCCTGGTTTTTCGAGCACGATTCGCTGCGAGCGACGGCCGAGATCCACACACATGCCGTCGTTCTCCGTGGCTGTCCAGAAGGGCGAGCCGGGCGTCAGCGCCAGGGCGATGAACGGCAGGAACATGATAAATGGGCTGGCCGGACAACTATAGTTCTGGATGGCGAATTCGCGATGGCCGTAGAAGCCGAGGCTGGGGATGTCGTTATCGTAGAAGTCTTCGCGAGTGGTGAACTGCAGGATCGATCCGGAGCAGAGGCGGCGAGCCCAGCCGGCGTCGAGCGGCGGTTCCGATTGCAGCAGGAACGATGCGGGAAAGCCGCCGGAGATCCAAAGCCGGTAGCAAATGCTCCGGGCCCACATGTTGATGAAGCCATCGCGGCCGAAAAAGTTGGCGTAAGTCCTGAAGAGTTGCCGGAAACTGGTCTCCAGGATAGATGCAATTTCGGGATAATATTCGCGGCCGAAGGCGTGACTCCAGATGGTGCCGTAGACGATGCGTATTCCGAGTGATGCCGATCAGCGTTCCAAACTGATGCCGATCACTCGGCACCACGTGAGAATGGTGCGCTAGCCACTCTGGCACGCGACGCTGGGCAACCACCGGCAGCCGGGCTCCACCCTGGAAAGTGGAGGAATCCGTTGCCGCAAGAAAGGTTGTCCATGCACAAGATCAAAACTATTCTGAGACTCGCCAGCCTGGGGCTGAGCCAGCGCCAGATCGCACGCAGTTGTCAGATCGGCCAAGCCACCGTCTCCGACTATCTGCGGATGGCCGCCCAAGCCGGGCTCCAATGGCCGGAGATCGCCGACTGGGACGAGGACCGGCTGAGGGCGGCCTTGGTGCCTCAGCGATTTCCACCGCGTACCGGCGCAAGACCGGCGATCCGGATTACCCGGCGATCCGGCGCGAGTTACAGACCCACAAACACCTCACACTGCAGTTACTCTGGCAGGAATACCGCGACCAGCAGCCAAACGGCTACGGCTACAGCCGCTACTGCAGCCTGTATCGCAACTGGCTCAAGCGGCAGGACGTCGTGCTCCGGCACGAGCATCGAGCCGGCGAGAAACTGTTCGTCGACTATGCCGGCGACACCATCCCGGTTCACGACTCCGCCACCGGGGAAGTCCACGATGCGCGAGGTGATCGAGCGGCTTTCACTCGGCCCCGAGATTCTCGCTGTTACCGACGTACTTGTCGACGGTCCTTACCTCCAGGGCCGTCACACGAACAACGGTTTCATCTCATCCTCGAATCAGCGTATACATTTGTTATCGCCTCGTTATAGCCCGGCTGATTTCCTGGCCGTGCCCCGCGCCGAACTCATTTCATCGCGATGGTTCTATCACAGTCGCCGGCGTTTTTCCGTTGCCGAAACCAGTGCTGCCGTGATCGCTGCCGCATTCGTCGCGGTGAACCGGCTTTGACACGAACGCGTCCATTCCGGCCTCGATAGCCAACTGCCGGTCCTCGCGGCCGACGCCTGCGGTCAGAGCAATGATGGGCGTACGATACCGGTCCGCTCGTTTGATTCTCCGGGTGGCCTCGTAGCCGTCCATCTCGGGCATTTGGCAATCCATCAGGATGGCGGCGTATTCTCTCGCCGAGCATTTCTCGACGGCCTCGAGTCCGTTGCTCGCCAACTCCACTTCCAGACCGAAGCTCCGAAGCATGGCGGCCGCGACTTTCTGGTTGACTCGATTGTCTTCGGCAATCAACACGGGCAGAGTGGAACTGAAACTCGGCTCCGCTTTCTCGACGAAGGGAATCGTTGAGATCGCCGTGGCGACGCGAAGCCGCACCGTAAACCAGAATCGAGTTCCCTGGCCCACCGCGCTTTCGAGATGGATCTGCCCCCCCATCAAGTCGACCAAGCTCCGGCAGATGGATAATCCAAGTCCCGTGCCTCCGAAGCGGCGAGTGATGGATCGATCCGCCTGGGTGAATTTGTCGAAGATATCCGCTTGATTGTGCGGCTCGATTCCGATACCGGTATCGGTGACGGAACATATCAAGGCAGCGGTGTCCCCGTCCGCGACAGCAGTGGCACCAATCACAATTTCGCCGTGCTCGGTAAATTTGATGGCGTTGCTAACGAGGTTGCTGACGACCTGGCGAAGCCGTAGCGGATCTCCCATGACAGCTCCCGGCAGCCCCTCGTGCGTTACCAACAACTTGAGACCCTTCTCGAGCGCCATGCCGACGAACAGCAGGTGGACTTGATCCAGGAGGTCGGCAGGAGAGAAAACGACGTTCTCCAAGGTCATCTTTCCGGATTCGATTTTCGCCGAATCGAGCAAGTCGTTCAGGATAACCAGTTGCAGATCGGCCGATTCGCGTATGGTGCGAGCATATTCGCGCTGCTGGGGTTCCAACGGAGTCCGCAGTAGCAGATCGGCCATACCCAAGACTCCGTTCATCGGCGTCCGGACATCATGACTAACATTTGCAAGAAACTCGCTTTTGGCGCGAGTTGCACTCTCGGCCGCCTGGAAAGCGCCCTTCATCCGCTTATAGAGGAGAAGCGACAGGGCGAGCCAGAGCACCACAAAACCAAGAGCCGAGAGAGTATAGACGTTCTGGCGCTGCTGCTCCTGAAGCGCGGCCAGCGAATGGGCTTCGATATTCGAAAACACGAACCATCGATCGACGAGGGAGGCGAAGCGTCCATCCCGGAACATGACGTCGATCTCCCGCCGGAGTTCGTCGGCTTCGCGCCGGAACTGCTGTCTGGAGGCCAGGGCCATGGGTTGCGTCAACTGCGGCACGACTTCCACTCGGACATCGAGATTCTCGCAACCGCTGGGCCGCCGGAATAATAGCGCCTCCAGGAGACGCACCTCCACAAGAATGCCGGCCGCCTTCCCCAGGCATAAGTGCTGGAAGGCGACACTCCGGTCCGGCGTGTAATCACCGACAGCCCTAGGGAACAGTTGTTTTTCGAGGTGCTTGGCCAGCGGCAGATTTACGGTCGCCACGGTCCTGCCGGTCCAGTCGGGTTGTGGGCGGTGCGCACCGGACCCGTCCCCAAGCCAGGCGATTGCATACTGGTTATCCAGCCAAGGCGTGGTGGAATAGGCGCCGGTCTGCCGTGCCGCCTGCACCGACCATAAGGGCCAGAGATCGACGGTACCGGCCTGGCTCGCCTTGGCCGGCCCCTCCGGGTGAAACACCCACTCCAGTTCAATGTTGCGACTGCGTGCCGCCGCCTGGAGCACATCCACGGTGAACCCCACGGGACCGTGGGAAGGACTCCAACTCTGGTAGGGCGCGGCCTGATCGACGCCGATTCGGAGCCGGCGATGCGACGGAATTCCGGACCGGTCGATTCTCCACAAAACACCTGAGACGACAATCGTGAGTACACAGCCCGCGACCGTCACCGCCATACCGGTTGTTGTGCGAATCAACTTCAAATTGATCTTATCGGCTTTCCACGGAGCACCAATAGTCCTTCATCGGGCCGGCGGCTGGTCTTTGGGTGCGCCCGGACCGGTTATCTGCCGGAGTGGAGTGTCGGGCCGTAATTGTCTGGTATATTGGGGCTGCAATGCAGGTTGCACCCCGTCCGCCGATAGGGGCTATCCCACCTGAATAGGTAATTGAGCACCGAGCACCGACTTCTCTTCTGCCCGTCACAGCGGACACCGGGCCCAAGAAGAGGATCTATGTCTCAAGAGCTACCGCAACATCCAAATCTGGAATATCTCAAGAGGCAAGCCAAACGACTGCAGCGTCAGCAGCAGGGCAAACTGGCCGATGCTCAACGTACGCTCGCCTACGAATACGGTTTCGGCAATTGGGCGGATCTGAAGGCGCATGTTCAGGCGTTGACTGTGGGGGATGATGCCGGAGCTGCGTGAATTCGCGCCGGCCGATCCGAACGCCGTCCATGCACGGGGCGGAGATGGGCAGGCACCGCTGCACTTTGCCTTTACCGTCGAGGCGGCGGAGTTTCTGCTTTCGAATGGCGCTGACATCAATGCGCGCGACGTGGATCACGAGTCGACGCCGGCCCAGCATATGCTGCGCGTCGAACACAAGCGGCACTATCCGCGGAACCGGCAGGAAGTGGCACGCTATCTGGTTTCGCGCGGGTACCGGACGGATATTCTGATGGCTGCCGCTCGGCGATCCGGATCTGGTACGCCAGCACCTGGAGAACGATCCAGCATGCATCCGCACGAGCGTATCGGAGAAGTAGTTTCCGAAGCAGGATCCGCGCGCGGGGGGTACGATCTACAGCTGGGCTCTCGGTGCGCACCGGACCGCACACGCGGTGGCACGCGATTTCGGTCACGAGGATATTTTCCAATTTCCGATGGCAAGAACTCCGGAAGACCTGGAGCTTTCACTCGCGTGCGAACTGGGCGACGAAGCGATGTTTCACGAATTTCTATCGATGCACGTGGACGCGGCAAAGACGCTGACGGAGACGGACCGGCGCAAGCTGCCGAACGCGGCTCAGAGTAACAGCCGACAAGCTGTCCGGCTCATGTTGCGGGCGGGCTGGCCGGTGGACACGCCAGGCGAGATGGGCACGACGGCGCTACACTGGGCTGGATTCAATGGGAATACGGAAATGACCCGCGAAATTCTGCAGTTCCCGGCCGACATTGGAGTTGAAATCGGACGAGTATGAGGGGACCGCGCTGGCCTGGGCGGTATACGGGCCCTGGGAATAGTTGGCATCGGGAAACCGGGGATTTTACCGGAGCGGTTCGGGCATTGCTGGAGGCTGGTGCGAGTTTTCCGCCCCGTGAGGAGGAATCGGAGATTGAAGGGGAGCGCCGTTATTTCCTGCGGTTCGATTTGAGCGCGACGATGAGCTTGCGACATCCTTTGGCGCGAACCATTCTTAAAAGAGAAAGAGGACCCATGAGCGACGGCCGCGAAGAGCGCGAAGAGATGGAGAAGCGCCGCGAGCAGGAAAAGAAAGAGAACCGCGAGGATCGGATCGACCGCGGCGATGCGGAGGAGTGGGAGCCGGAGCGCGTCGACTCCTGATCGTGATCGTCTGGCTGCTCACTCGTACCGCGGCGCGACCATCGGGTCGACGCGCACCGCCCGGCTCGTCCTGTTTCGTTCGACTGCCCGCGTGCCGCTCGAACTCCAGTCGGCGCTCGCCAGAAAGAGGCTCGAACGCTCGCTGCGCAGCGTCCAGCGTCGTTCCATAAATAATCCGCATGAAGACGTTTCTGAAATTTCTCACCGACCAATAATTCGGCACCGGCCATCATTTGAATCGTGAAGACCAACGACGAGAGTGTCAGGACGATGAACGCCTCGGTGGCGGTCAACCATACTGGTGCCGCGCGATCACCGGCGGGCCGCCCCTGCCCTTCGGCGTTTGGCTTAGTTCTGGCTTGGATCCGAAGGTGGGGTCATGATCCACCCGACCTCGTGGCTCGATGGGCACGAATCCTCAAGAACCCGTCGGTCGCAGGTGAAGCAGAACCAATCGCCTGCTGGCGTCCGAAACTGAGTCCGTAAATCCGGAGTCCGCGATGAATTCGACGGTCCGTCCTGTTTAGCGAGCACGGAGTCAATCTTAGATAGACATGGACGGTACCTCCGCCGGAGTCACCAATGTCGGCCTGCCGATTCGGGTGTCGCAAGATGTCGCTCATGGTTTCACTTCCAGTCCATCACGCCGTGTTTGCCGCCACAATTGGGTCGGCACCTTAGCCGAGCCACTCCAGCCACCTTGGACCGATGCTTCCGGCAGTCAGTGTTTTTGAAGTGGAAGCACTCACCGCCTTCGCGTCGGGTACTCGATATCCAGATCGTGTGCGATCGACTCGAAGCCGCTCTCGTTCTTGTAAGGCTCCAGTTCAGTATCAAGTCCTCTCAGTTGACCTTTTTGCCATGATCGGAAAGTCGATGATACTGTTCGATGAACGATGGGGGCAGGATATAAAACTCGGGTTCGGGGTGCGTTCTTGCGGAGCGCTTGAAGAAGTACCCAACGTTAAGGAACACAACGACCAGATAATCGAATGCACCGAGAGTTTTGGCTTTGAGGGGAAAAACTCGATCACAATCCGTTGCGTAGCGACTCTTGACCTGTCGCGGACGACGCCCTCTTTAGCCTCCCGGAGCAGTTCGGATCTGGCGCCTCGCAACATGTCCTGCGAGATTCTTTCCAGGTACTCGTCCGGAAGAGCGGTCACCACTCGCCTTGTTGTACTGCTGTAGGCAACCGCGACCAGCCGATCGTCGATCTCCACCAGATGGGTTCCACGGCTATGCGATCGCCGCTCCACACAGACGGACTGGCCGGAGCGAATCTTGACCTCGACCTCTTGTATCTAATACCGGTTCACCTTCAGATCAAAGCGCTCTTCGAAGCGCTGCTTGGTGTGCGCTCGCTGTCGTCGCCGTATTCCGCTCAGTTCCGGTGAAGCTCGGTGCGGCTTCTTCGTCTACAAAAGTACGCCGGCGCGGCTCAGTCGGTCAACCCCCGCAGCGGGTTCTCTAGAACGGCCCGGACACCACAGCATCCGGCGGAGGAAAGCCGCCAGCGATTTCTGATACCGTACACAGCATGCGTGCGATCATCTGCGTACTTGGCTTTATCGCGGCGGCCTCCGCACAACCCGACCGCGTCGTCATCGAAAGCGGGGTCCGTGTGGAGATGCGCGATGGGGTGGTCCTAATCGCTGACGTCTACCGGCCATCGGCCGAGGGCAAATACCCTGTGCTTCTGGAGCGCACGCCCTACAACCGCGCCGGTGGAGCGGGTGACTTCGCAAAGATGGCGTCGCACGGGTACGTGGTCGTCAACCAGGACACGCGTGGACGGTTCGACTCCCAGGGCGAGTTCTATCCCTTCCGCTACGAAACGCAGGATGGTTACGACACCATCGAGTGGGCTGCGGCGCAGCCCTGGTCGAACGGACGGGTCGGTATGTTCGGCGGCTCGTACGTCGGCGCGACGCAGATGCTCGCGGCCATCGGCAAGCCGCCGCACCTTGTCGCCGTTTTTCCTTATGTGACCGCATCGGAATACTACGACGGCTGGACCTATCAGAGTGGCGCGCTCATGCAGTGGTTCGCCTCGTCCTGGTCGAGCGGCTTGGCCGTCGATACGCTGCGGCGCAAAGCCGCGGCGATGGAGGACCCGAAGGGGTGGATTACGGCGCTCCCGGTCGACTCCTACCGGCTGCTGCAACTTCCCGAAGTCTCAACGCTCGCACCTTACTATCGCGACTGGGCGGCGCACGAAACCGACGACGCCTACTGGAAGCCGTGGAAGATCTCGGACCATTACTCCGAGATGAACATCAAAGCGTTGCACGCCGGAGGGTGGCACGACATCTTTCTCAAAGGGACGATCCAGAACTTTGAAGGAATGCGTGCAGCCTCCCCGGCACAGACCGGTCAGCGGTTGATGATTGGACCGTGGGCTCACGCCGAGACTTCGCCGGAAGGAAAGATCGGCGATGTGACCTTCGGCAAACAGGCGGTGCTCGACATGACGGGAACCATTCTCCGATGGTCGGACTATGCCTTGAAGGGCGAGCAGAACGAGTTCGCGACCGGCGCTCCCGTGCGCCTTTTTGTTATGGGCGAGAATGCGTGGCGCGACGAACAGGAGTTCCCGCTGGCGCGGACTCGCTACACGAAATACAACCTTCGCAAAGGTGCCCTGACCGTAGACAAGGCGGACGGGAATCCGGAGAGCTACGAGTACGACCCTGCCAATCCGGTTCCGACCATTGGAGGCCGGCTCTGCTGTGGCAACAACCAGATTCCCCCAGGGCCAGCCGACGAGCGGCCGAACGAGTCGCGGCCGGACGTGCTCGTTTACTCGACGCCGCCCCTCGATCGGGATGTCGAGGTTACTGGCTGGGTGAAGCTGACGCTCTTCGCTTCGAGCAGCGCTCCCGACACCGATTTCACCGCGATGCTCACGGACGTCGATCCATCGGGCTACTCTCGGTTCCTCACCGATGGCATCGTGCGCGCTCGCTACCGCAACTCGACGACGAAGGCGGAGGCGATCGAGCCGGGCAAGATCTACGAGTACACGATCGACCTCTGGGCCACGAGCAACCTGTTCAAAGCGGGCCACCGCATCCGTCTCGGTGTCTCAAGTAGCAATTTCCCGCGTTTTAACCGCAACGGGAATACGGGGGAGTTGATCGCCAACTCTAAGAGACTCGTTAAAGCGCAGCAAACGATCTATCACGACGATCGGCATCCGTCGGCGCTCGTGCTGCCGATTATTCCGCGCTGAAATGGGGCAAGCGGCACGCGCCGAGAAACTCGCGAAGAGTTCGATGCCCGGCGGCGATCGTCCAGAAGACCCGAGACAGGAGGCTCTCTGGCAACGACTCCCGCCCCTCGTATCGGCGTGATCGCCCTTCCCTTCGACAGCGTTCCGTAGGCGCGCCCAAGCGTGGCGGCCTCGCCGCGGAATCTTCGGATGGCGCCGTAGGGGAATGCCCACGCACCTTTCGAACTGGCCCCGTTCAGAAGTTGAACTGCTGTCCCCAACGCGGCCCAAGGCCCCCATCTGCATCGTCGCTTCCATTGTTGCGGCGGGTCAAGCCGCAGAGAGGACCTCTACTTGCCTTCGCGGCGAGGCAGGGGCTTCAACAGCTTCTCCGCCTTCTTTTCGTACCGCTGCACAATCTCCGACGGGTAAATGCCCAGGACCTCCGAAAGGCTCACTATGGTTCGCAACGACGGACTCTTCTTCCCACGTTCCAGTTGCCCGATATAGGTCGGATGGTAGCCACTTTCCAGCGCGAGTGCCTCCTGGGAAAGGCCGCGCTCAGCGCCAAGCTCACCCAAAGCGATGCCGAAGAGCTCCTCGGCAGTCCTGAGCATAGTCCCCGTGCTGCGATGCCGCCGTTGCATACGCAGACCAAGGTTGACAATCCAGACTATAGCTCCAGAGACCATAGTATCTATCTGACCTTCGACAGGAGGACAGCGTTCGCGCCCGTGTGGCTGAGCGCTTCCCCGAAGCGCAACCGCTGCCCGGTCGCCCGGCCCCCGACCAGTTGCTCCGTGATGCCGGTCTCCAACTCGAATGGCACGCCGCATCGCGAACGTTCCGTGCCCCTGAGCCTCCCCCCGAATACACATCATCCGTCTCTCTCCATCGTGCGCCCACCGTTTATGGCGGACCTTCACCCGATCTCTTGCCGGCGCTGGCCGCAGCCACAGAGAGTGCTTTGCGAGCCGAACGCGCGCTCGACTCCTCCAGGAATACCGGCGGCTTTCTCGTCCTCGCAACGGCCCCTGAACACGAACTGGATGTCATCGATGAACTCACCGGCCGCTTCCCAGTCCAATTATTGGACCGCGCCGCCGCCCGCCGCATCGACTGGAACCGCGTCATCGCCGCCGACGCCGACCCGTCCAACGACCTGGACTGGACTCGTCTCAAACGACTGGTCGCCGAAGCGATCCCCGACTTCGAATCCCGCATCCGAGCCGCGGGTGCCCATGTCCCGCTCGCCAACCCCGGCCTGCTTGCCCGGTACGGCCAGTTCGCCGTCATTGACCGGCTCCGTGACCAGCCAGGCCGCGGCATCTGGCTGCTGGCCCCCGGCAGCGATACGAGCAAGCCCATGATCGACGGTCACGCTGTCCCACTGTTCTCGGATTCCCAGTGGACCCGCCTCGACAAGGCCTGGGTTGAGAACCTCCACCGGGGAGCCGTCCCGCATGACGCCATCAACACCACCTGAGGCATGGAGGAATATAATGGAGGAAGGCATGCCGATCTTGAATATCAAGGATCCCAAGGCGCACGAACTGGCTCGCCGGATCGCCGAAGCCACGGGCGAGAACAATCTCACCCGGGTGGTCGTCGAAGCTCTCGAAGACCGGTGGAGCCGGATCTCCCAAAAATCCGCCGACGAGAAGTATGCCGAGATGCTGCACCTCGTCGATCAGTGGAGCCGCATCCCGATAGCGGATCCCCGATCCCCAAATGAGATCCTGTACGACGAAAACGGGCTCCCGCGATGATCGTCGACTCTTCCGCACTCTGCGCGATCCTGCTGAACGAGCCCGGCTTCGAGCAGTACGCCCGACCCATTGCCGAAGCGCATTCGGCTTTCATTTCCTCCGTGTCGTTCCTCGAAACCAGCATGGTATTGGAGGCGAAGCGGCCTGGCGCCGGTGCGGACGAGGTCGCCCGTTTCGTGAGGACCTTCAACATCCGCATCACCCCGTTTACCGAGGCCGAGGCAGTTGCGGCAGTGCAGGCTTTTTTGAAATTCGGCAAGGGGCGGCACAGCGCTGCGCTGAACATGGGCGACTGCGCCAGCCATGGCGCATCGAAAGTCCAAGGGCGCCGCCTCCTGTTCAAGGGCCACGACTTCCCCAAGACGGATGTGGACGCCGCACTATCATGAACACCCATGTAGGGCGGGTTTCAGCCCGCGCTACAACTTCAATCCCGCAAATCTGATTCAATGTTCGGAGCAGTATCCGCATGATTGACCTCCAGTCGCTCCGCGATGGTTTGCAGCGGCAACTGAAGACACTCGAAGACGACATTCGCCGCCACCTCGACGAGTAGCCGCCCATCAACCAGCCGCTCATCGACCTGCATAATGCCGCGAAAGCCGCAGGCCGCTGTCGCCTGGCTGCTCGGTTGCGTCTTCGTGCGCTTCCTCGAAGACAACCTGCTCATCGACGAAGCCTGGATCGCCGGACCTCTCGACAGAGCACACTTGGCGTTCGGAGAGCGTCTTGAATTTTGAGGGCTACTCTGTGTTGAGCCTGGATGAAGGGTCGCAGACCGTCACGTTGGACCGCGGCCTGTTGGAGCGCCAGTTCTCGTTATGACGGTGAGTCCACAGCGGCGCAAAGACATTATCGACGCTCTGCGTGCCGGGCCGTGCCGATTCGCGGCCTGGACGTGCTTGCCGTCGGTCTCGATCGCTTCGAAGCAGCCGTTGCCGAAGAACTGGACAAGGTTCGCGGAGGTGGCAGCGTCTTCAAAGCGGTTCGTGGCGAATACGGGGGCGGCAAGACATTCTTCGCGCGGTGGCTTCAAGAGCGGGCGAAACGCTTGGGTTTAGGGCCTTCGGACGAAGTCGAGCGAAACAGGCATTCCTACCAACCCGAAACAAACAAGGAAGCGGATCTTCTGGAAGCACATGCACGACAAAGGGAACTTGGATGCCCTCGGCCTTTGCGGCGGTCAAATCCCTGGCGACGACGTACGGATTGCCGCCGAAATCTCAGTCGCCCGAGAGTGACACCGAACACGCGGTCGCGATGGCGCTCGGCGTGGGACCGGTTACGCCAAGCTGGATGCGGTGCAAATCTGTTCGGGTCGGCGGTCTCATCGTGCTGGTGGTGCTTCTCACCTCGGACACTCTTGGCGAGGGTTATGACCGGCGGCAGTGGCTATGTTCGTGGCGGGCTAACTAAACACGAAATCTGTACTTGCGCGCAATTTTCGGCGGTGCGGAGTTCAATGCCTGCGAGATGCCGCCGAAATAATTCGGAGCGTATCAATGACCAGGTGAAGCCGCGTGCGCAATCCGTACAATCTCTTGAGCAATATCCTCAGGTGAAAGAACAAAATCGATGCATCCCGTGGCTATTGCGCTTCCGGGCATATCTGGCTGCCCGGCAGTGTCGAGCTTCTGTGCGATGGTGATGCCCCCTGCCTCCTTTATGCCGCACAGCGCGGCGGCCCCATCACCGTCATAGCCAGACACGATGACAGCGATAAGCCTACCGCTCCAGTGTTGCGTTAGGGAACGCAGAAAGACCGTGATCACGTCGGGCCATCCCCTCGGCTTTGATATCGGCTTTAGGCGAAACTCTCCATTGAGGATGTGCAGATCACGCTGTTCCGGAATGATGAACACCCGGTTGGGTCGGATGAGCAGTCTTTCCGTGATCAGTTCAACCGGCATCTCCGTATAGCGCGGGAGAATCTCGTGGAGCAGAGTGGCCACGGTTCTCAGGTGATTCACAATGACGATAGCGACACCCATATCGGCCGGCAGATGCTGCAGTAACCGGATATAGGCATCGAGACCACCGGCCGAACCGCCCACGCAAACGACCGGGAAGTTCTTTGCAGCACTCTCAGCGTTTATTGACATACTCCCGTACTCAGATGGCCGCATCTCTTCATCCGGACGTAATGTCTACGGGAGTGCGGGTCCCGGATGGCAACCCCGAGAAGAGAACTCGAAGAATGCCTTGCCAGGCAGTTGCTTCGTTCCGGGGCGCTGAACCTGCACCCTTCCCAATCCCTGCCCCAAGGAACCTCACCAGCTCACGGTTCAATGTTATTCGGGTGCACCTCGTCACCGATCTCCTCGCCCGGTTGCAGGCACATAACGACACGCTGGGAGTGATGGCTGGTGAACAGAACCCGCCTAAAATAGGTGTTCTCCAGCGTCTGCTTTTCAATTGATCCAACGTATTCGATCATCGTATCTAGGCCTCCCGCGTTCTTATCTGTTGCGAGGGTAGTTGCGCTCGGCAGAACGTCCCGCCCACCAGTCACCGACGGTAGCGATCGCGCTATCACAGGACACTACGTCGAGCGGAACAGGTCCAGCATAGAGGCGATGAGGAGAACGATGAAATTGTCCCCCGGTCCTTCTCTAGCACTCTTCTCCTTATCGATTTAAACTAGCCCAAACAAACAGGGGGTGGATCGCTGTTAGCGACCCGCCCCGATCAGTAGAAGTCTCAATCCCAATAGGGCTTGGTGCTGTAGTACTTAAAGACACCGTTCGCCCAGCCGAGGTCGGCCATGTTCGGCCAGTTATCCTTGTCGAAGCCCGGGGCGCTCTTGAGCAGTTCCTTATCGACGTTCAGGACGAACTGTTTTTCCACTGTGTCGACCTTGAGGGCGCTCCACGGAATGGCGAATAGTTTGTCGCCCATGCCCAGGAAACCCCCAAAGGAAAGAACCGCGTAGGCGACGCGGCCATTCGCTAAGTCGATCATCAGATGTTCGATCTTCCCGAGATCCTCCTTTTGGTGATTTACGACCTTATCGCCCGTAAGGGTGTCTGCCGCGAGAACGTGTGGTTTGTACATCGTTGCTGTGTGTGTCATGCTGTCTCATCTCCTATTTCAGATTGGAAGTTGACTACCTTCGTCGCACGCCGTGTAAAATTGGTTCGCCGGCGCTACCCGCGCCAACGAGAATATCCCCAGCCGCCGCCCCCGAGTAGGAACAGCAGCAGAATAATGACCAATATGGTCGTCATGTATTACCTCCCCCTCCGTCATGAGCAGATCGGGGGCCAAGGCAAGAAGATGCGCGAAAAAAGAGAAATAGGTCTCACCCTCAGATAGATCCCAGTGCGTGCATGCAGGTCCTGCCGCAGGACGGCAAAAGTTGCTGCGCGGCACTCCTCCGGCAAAGAGCCCGACCGCTTTACGCCACATGGCCACATATGGTCATGCGTGGCGGGGAGCTTCGGGAGGCGCTGGAGTAATCCACCGGGCCTATCATCGGTTAAAGCCGTGATTGCAGTGGAAAGCGCCCATATGCAGCTACATTTGGTATGTGGCGTGCCTCTTACATGGGTTGGGGTACGAGAATGTTGGTACCTTTGTGCATGCTCCTGCTGGGCTTGGCCTTTACGACTACTCTTCCCGGCCAAGTAGATGCCCGCGAGATTATTCGCCGTGCCGTTGCCGCCGACGACGTCAACTGGAAAGTCGCGCGTAACTACACGTTCCTGCAGCGGGTGGAACTCCGGTGGCTGGACGCCGAGGGAAAGGTGAAGGCGGCTGAGGTGAAGACCTACGACGTCACGTTGCAGGAAGGCACGCCCTACCGGCAACTGGTCCAGCGAGATGACTGCGCGCTACCCCCCATCGAAGAGAAAGCGGAGCACGAGCGCCTGGCGAAGAGTATCGCCGAGCGTCGGCATGAGACCGCGGTGAAGCGAGGCGCGCGTCTCTCCGAATACGATCGGCGCCCGGATTGGCAGAGTGAAGCCTGGCGGGAATTGCCGGAAGCTTTCGAGTTCCGGTTGGCCGGAGAGGGCCAGATGGATGGCCACAGCTTTGTGATAATCGAGGCAGTGCCGCGCGCGGGATACCAGCCCCGATCCAAGACCGCCAAGTTGTTTCGCTCGCTCAAAGGCAGATTCTGGGTGGACCAGCAAGACCACCAGATTGTGAAAGTGGAAGCGGAAGTCATCGACACTATTTCGGTGGGCTTCTTCCTGGTCCGGGTAGCTAAGGGGTCACGCGCAACCGTGCAAATGACGTCCGTCGGCGATGGAGTCTGGCTGCCCGATCGCCTGCAAGTATTCGCCTCGGCCCGGTTGGGACTGCTAAAAGTCATGCGTTTCGAACAGAGTACTCATTTCAGCCGGTACAGCAGCGTTTCGACCGATGCCCGGATGATATATCCAGGCGAATGCCGAACTCGTCGCGGTCCCGGGCTGTATCCAACTCGCTCAAGCGGGTTCTCCATGTCCCGGTAGGGTTTCGGCGAGGACGGTTCAAACCTCGGTCCTGCATATGGAACGGCTCGAAAGGAGTGTGGTGGTCCAAATAGAGCGGAAGAACGAAAGGCGTCGGCCTGAATGAAGGTGGTCCGTCTCGTGCACGTAAAGGGGGAATCCGTGAGCGCTACGTCCGCAGTCACGTTACCTGTTCAGGGCAAATCGGGAACCGCCTCGGACGGTTTCTGGGATACGCCGCTCAATGACCTGCTTCAGCGATTGCAGGCCACGCCGGCTGGACTCACTTCCGAAGAAGCCAAACGCCGGCTCGCTCTTTACGGCCCCAACAGCCTGGCGCGGGAATCGCGCTTCGCTGTTCTGCTAAACTTCGTTCGCTTCTTCGCCAATCCACTCATCCTCATTCTGATGGCAGCCAGCGCCATCTCTCTAACAGTGGGCGACCCGGTCGGCGGCCTGATCATCATCGCAATGGTCCTGCTCAGCGTGCTTCTCAACTTCTTCATGGAGTTCCAGGCCCGCCATGCCGTCGAGGCAATTCAGAAGCAGGTTGCTTCGACTGCGGCCGTTGTCCGCGACGGCCGGGAGCAGGAACTGCCCGTTGCTGAGTTGGTTCAAGGGGATATTGTCCGGCTCAATGCGGGTGACCTTGTGCCGGCGGACGCGCGTCTACTGGACGCCAAGGACCTGCAGGTTCGAGAGTCTGCCCTCACCGGGGAGTCTCTGCCGGTTGAGAAAACAGCGCACGATCTGCCGGCGGGCAAGCATGGCATCGCGGACGCAAACAACAGCGTCTTCCTGGGCACCGCGGTCCAGACAGGAATGGGCTCGGCCGTCATCGTCTCGACCGGCAAGAGCACCGAACTGGGAGAAATCGCCGTACGATTGGCGGCGAACCCTCCGGAAACCGAGTTCGGCCGCGGCATCCGCAACTTCGGAATGATGATCACGCGCGTGATCATGCTGCTCGTACTCTTCGTTCTCCTGGTCAATATCATCCTCCACCGTCCGCTGCTGGAGTCCTTCCTCTTCTCAGTTGCGCTCGCGGTCGGGATGACACCGGAGTTGATGCCGATGATCATCACCATCACCCTGGCGCAAGGCGCCCGCCGGATGGCAAAAAAGCGAGTTCTGGTCAAGCAACTTGCCGCGATCGAGGATTTCGGCAGTCTGACGATCCTCTGCAGCGATAAGACGGGCACGTTGACCGAAGGTGAGATCGTTTTGGACCGCCACGTGGATGTAACGGGCGCGGAAAATGACAGCGTCCTACGGTTCGTCTACATCAACAGTTTCTTCCAGGCAGGCATTAAGAGCCCAATGGACGACGCGGTCCTGAAGCACGAACGTCCAAAGATCGTCGAGTACGAAAAGGTCGATGAGATTCCGTTTGACTTCAACCGTAAGCGTCTCTCCGTGGTGGTGCGCCACGGGGAAGAACTCCTTCTGGTTACGAAAGGCGAGGCCGAGAATGTCTTCGCCATTTGCCAATCGGTGACAGTCGACGGATCGCCTCGGCCGTTCGATGAAGCCCAACGTGCGCAAGCTACTGCGACCTTCCAGAAACTGAGTGCGGATGGGTATCGCACTCTCGGGGTCGCTGTAGCAAGGGTAACGAAACAGGACGCCTACACGACAGCCGCTGAACACGACATGACGCTGGAAGGGTTCGCCGCTTTCCTCGATCCTCCCAAGGAGGGGATTGGCCCCATTCTGGAAGCATTGAAGCAGAATGGCGTCTCGGTGGTCGTCATGACTGGCGACAACCAATACGTGACGCAGAAGGTGGCGCGCGACGTCGGCCTTCCTGCGGAACTCATTGTTACCGGCACTCAGCTCGACACGATGGACGATGCCGCGTTGGCTGTTCAGGCCGAGAAGAGCGCGATCTTCGCCCGCGTGTCTCCCGCGCAGAAGAACCGCGTGATTCTCGCGCTCAAGGCACGCGGACATGTGGTCGGCTTCCTGGGTGACGGGATCAACGATGCGCCGTCTCTGCATACTGCCGACGTCGGCATATCGGTGATGAGCGGCGTGGATGTGGCGAAAGACGCCGCGAAGGTGATCCTGCTGGATAAGGATCTGGCGGTATTGAACGACGGGATCGTCGAAGGCCGGCGCAGTTTCGCCAACATCATGAAGTACATAGTGATGGGCACGAGTTCCAACTTCGGCAACATGTTCAGCATGGCCGCGGCGTCGCTGTTTCTACCCTTCCTACCCATGCTGCCCACGCAAATCCTGCTCAACAACTTCCTCTATGACGCATCGCAGGTCAGCATTCCCAGCGATAACGTGGACGCCGCCCTGCTGCATCGGCCGAAGCGGTGGCAGATTTCCTTCATTCGCCAGTTCATGATGATCATCGGTCCCATCAGTTCGCTCTATGATTTCCTGACATTTGGGGTGTTGTTCTGGATGTTCCACGCCGCCTCAAACGCGCCGCTGTTCCGTACCGCCTGGTTTGTGGAATCGCTGGCAACGCAGACGCTGGTGGTGTTCGTCATCCGCACTGCCGGCAACCCTTTCAAAAGCCGTCCCAGCCGCCCGTTACTGATTTCTGTATTGGCTGTCGTTGCGATCGCAGGCATATTGCCTTACACGCCGTTGGGTAGCCTGCTGCGATTCACTCCGCTTCCGATTTCACTTCTCGGCTCGATCCTGTTCCTGGCTGTGACCTACCTCTTGCTGGTGCAGGCCGTCAAAACTTGGTTTTATCGCCGGTACGCACTGCTATGAACGCATAAGTTTACATCGGCGGGGCGGGGTTAAAGTCCCGGCAAGATCGAATGCGGGGCCGCCCCGGTGATGTAAACGTTCGTTGAACTAAACCGCTTTCCGAAACGGTCGGGTTATGGAGAAGGAATGCGGCGGGAG
>JBBQGE010000051.1:0-40980 GCA_038322675.1 Bryobacterales bacterium | reverse complement strand
CATCGAAGGCGGAACAGGTAGTCTCGACAAGCCTGCTCGGTGTCGAACCAAGCCTCGAATTCGGCCAGGGAACGCGGATATTCTTCCATGGCCCGCCATACTACAGGTTGGGGCTGCCTGAGTCAAGTAAATACCCCACTTACGGTGTTTCTGAATCCGCACAGCGAAAAGCGCGGACCGGCGCTTTGGCGGACGGCACTCTGCTGGGGCACGCGGTAGCGCATGAGATCGGACACATACTGCTGGGCGCGGATTCACATTCCTCGTCCGGCGTGATGCGGCCGAGGTGGCGGCCGTGTGACGAGGAGTGGATGGCGAAGGGCGCTCTGTTATTCAATACCGCGCAGGCGAAACAGATGCGTCTGGCGCTGGCGGCGCGGTCCGGCCGATACTGATCAAAGTCGGAGCAAAAGGTCAGATCTCGATCCCGAAGAACATCCTGGAGCAACTCGGAATTCAGAAGGAAACAGCCATGCTGGTCGAAGTGGGCGAGGATGGCGCGATCGTGCTGCGGCAAGCGGGGGTCTATCCGGTAGAGATCTACACGGACGAACGGATACGGGAGTTTGAACGGGCAGATCGCATGGCCGCGCGGGATCGAGCCGCCCTGAAAGCGAAACTGCGGAAGCAATAGACTGTGCGGTTATTCCTGGATGCGAACGTCCTGTTCACCGCCTCGTACAGCCCGGAAGGCAACTCCGCCGCGCTGTTCGAATTAACCCGCGCCGGACATTGCGAGCTCATCACTTCGCAGTTGGCGAATGAGGAAGCCTTTCGAAACTTGACCCTCAAACGCCCCGCCGGCGACGGAGGCTTCCAGGAACTTCGAGGTCAACTGCGGCTCTGCCGCGAGGCCTCGCGGAATGCTCAGGAGTGGGCTGAAGACCACGGCCTTCCGGCCAAGGACGTGCCGATACTCGCGGCAGCGACGGAGAGTGGAGCCGATTTGCTCGTAACCGGAGATCAGAAGTACTTCGGCCACCTACTCGGAAAGCGGCTCGGCGACTTGCGGGTAGTCACACCCGTGGAAGCACTTCGAACAGTGTTGCGTACCCTGAAGATCTCGCGCACCAGTCGTTGATCAGCAGCGGGCGGCCTGTTGTCGCCGCAAACCAGATCCGCAGTGATACTGTTGGATGTATGGACGAGATAGTGATTGTCGTCGAAAGATGTGCTGATTCGGGACATCTTGTCGCGTCTTGGGACGAACCCTCAGGTAACGGCGGCATTTCGACGCAGGCGGCCGACTTGCGCGAACTACAGGAGCACGTCGATGACGCCGTCCGATGCCATTTCGAACCGGGCTCGATGCCAAAGTCGATACGCTTCCATTTCGTGTCAGATCCAGTTCTCGCCACCGCATGAAACTTCCGCGTGACGTTTCGGGCGAGTCGCTATGCCGCGCCCTGGCTCGACTTGGCTATGTTCGAATCGGCCAGACAGGCTCTCACGTAAAGTTGAAAAATGGTAGCCGGACCGTAACGGTCCCTGCCCATGCCTCGATTGCTCCCGGAACCCTAGCCAACATTCTTCGTCAAGCGAACGTTGACCTCGAGGAGTTGCTTGCGCATCTGCGGTGAGCGACTGTCACTTGATTATCCCCGGAAAAAAGTGTTCTGAGCGTCGCCTGTTGCGGCCCCCGTTCCACCGCCCGCACACCGCGCCAATGCAAGACTGGTTCCGGCCGCGTTCCCGGCCGATTGCCGCCGCATGACGAGCAAAAGAACATTCGAGCGGCTGGTTCGATAATCGCCTCACGCCGCAACACCCAATACCCCGCCCGCGGCTGACGATATCATAGAGCTTCATATGACAGGCAAGACTGCTTTTGTTACGGGTGCCAGCCGTGGGATCGGGCGCGCGTGCGCCATCGCCCTCGCTGCGGCTGGAGTTCGGGTCGTAGTTGCCGCCCGAACAGTCGATAAGTTGCAGGAAGTCGCGGCAGAAATTCGCGCGACCGGAGTGGACGCGTTCGTTGCGCCGATCGATCTTGGATCGCCGGACTCCATCAAAGACGCGTTTTCCAAGGCTTCGAAAGAGTTCGGACGCATCGACATCCTGGTGAACAATGCCGCCATTACGAAAGACGGGCTGGCGCTGCGCATGAAGAAAGAGGATTGGGATCTGGTGCTCCAGACCAATCTCGGTGGCGCGTTCCTTTGCATTCAACAGGTGCTGCAGGGCATGATGCGGGAGCGGTGGGGTCGTATCATCAACATCTCATCCATCGTCGGCGTAACGGGAAATCCGGGCCAGGCGAACTACGTGGCTTCGAAGGCGGGCCTGATTGGCCTGACGAAGTCGATTGCGCAGGAGATGGCGAGCCGCAACATCACTGTCAATGCCGTTGCGCCGGGTTTCATCGACACCGATATGACCGCGGTGCTCTCCGGCGATCTCAAGAACAACATGCTCTCGCGAATTCCGCTGAAGCGCTTTGGGAAGGCGGAGGATGTCGCAGCGGCAGTCCGATTCCTCGCGAGTGAAGAAGCGGCGTATATTACCGGACAGGTGCTGAACGTCAACGGCGGGATGTACATGTAAGGAGGTTTCGTGATTCAAGCCCAGCGCGGTACCACGCTTTCCTGCAAAGGGTGGCAGCAGGAAGCGGCGAAGCGGATGTTGATGAACAACCTGGATCCGGACGTCGCTGAACGGCCGCAGGATCTGGTGGTGTATGGCGGCACGGGCCGCGCGGCGCGGAGTTGGCCGGCGTTCCGGGCGATGGTACAGGCGCTGGAGACATTGGGTGACGACGAAACGCTGCTGGTGCAATCGGGACAGCCTGCGGGCGTATTTCGGACGCACGAATACGCGCCTCGCGTGCTGATCGCGAATTCGAATCTAGTGGGGCACTGGTCAAACTTCGCCGAGTTCCAACGGCTGGAGCGGATGGGTCTGACGATGTACGGCCAGATGACCGCTGGGTCGTGGATCTATATCGGCAGTCAAGGCATCGTGCAGGGCACGTACGAAACGTTCGCGGCCGCGGCGGCGAAACATTTTCAGGGCTCGTTGAAGGGCCGGTGGATCCTGTCGGGCGGAATGGGCGGTATGGGTGGCGCGCAGCCACTGGCCGCGACGATGAGTGGCGCGTGCTTCCTGGGCGTGGACGTGGATCGTGCCCACATCGATAAGCGGCTCGCGACTGGATACTGCCATCGCCTCGCCGAGTCGCTGGATGAGGGGCTGGCGTGGATCGATGCGGCGCGGGGTGCGGGCCAGGCGTTGTCGGTCGGCCTGGTAGCGAACTGCGCGGATATCGTGCCGGAGTTGGCGCGGCGCGGCATTGTCCCCGACGTAGTGACGGATCAGACATCGGCACACGATCCTCTGAATGGATATGTTCCGAACGGGATGACGCTGGACGATGCAGCCTCGCTCCGTGAGTCGGATCCGGATGAGTATGTGCGGCGTTCGATTGCCGCCATGGGCGAGCATGTGCAAGGCATGCTGGAACTGAAGCGGAAGGGCGCCGTGGCGTTCGACTACGGCAACAACATCCGCACTCAAGCGAAGAAGGCCGGCGTTCAGGACGCCTATGAGATCCCGGGCTTCGTGCCCGAGTATATCCGTCCTCTGTTCTGCGAAGGTCGCGGCCCGTTTCGCTGGGTGGCCCTATCGGGCGAAGCGGCCGATATCCATGCGACTGACGACTTGGTGCTCGACATGTTTCCGCAGAACGAGCCGTTGGCGCGATGGATCCGGATGGCACGCGAACAGATTCAGTTTCAGGGCTTACCGGCGCGGATCTGCTGGCTCGGCTATGGCGAGCGCGCGGCGTTCGGGCTCGCCATCAACGATCTGGTGCGGCGTGGAAAGATCCAGGCGCCGATCGTGATCGGGCGCGATCATCTGGATACCGGGTCGGTGGCATCGCCATTTCGCGAGACAGAGGCCATGGCGGATGGATCGGATGCCATCGCGGATTGGCCTCTCCTGAATGCGTTGGTGAATACCGCGGCAGGCGCGTCGTGGGTGTCGATTCACAACGGGGGCGGCGTCGGGATCGGCTATTCGCAGCATGCCGGGATGGTGGTGGTCGCGGATGGCACGGACGCGATGGCGACTCGATTGGAACGCGTGTTGACTACGGATCCCGGCACGGGAATCATGCGCCATGCGGATGCAGGATATGAACGGGCCATCGAGATTGCGGAGCGAGAGGGCATCCAACTTCCGATGCGAGGTGCGCAATGAACGACGAACGATGGCCGCGAGCGGGCGCCTGGATTCGCGGTGAGCATCCGGGACGGTCCGCCGGCACATTGGGGATTGTCGGGGCTCCGGTGTGTCTTGGGTCGATTACTCCCGGACGCTGCGACCTGGCTCCAATATCGATTCGGACGGCGCTCGATCGCTTCAGCACCTACGATTTCGATGGCGAGCGCGACGTTCGCGACCTGGACGTATTCGATTTCGGCAATCGGGCAGTAGCGCATCTGCGTCCGGAACAGGCGTTCGAGCCGGTGCGCGAGGCCGTTGAGAATTCAGTGGGCCAGTCGGATGTGACAGTCGTTTTGGGCGGGGATAACAGCATCACGCGACCGGGCGTTCATGCACTCGGCGATTGCTGTTTGCTCACTCTGGATGCGCATCTCGATTTGCGGGACATGGATGCGGGATTGACAAACGGCAACCCCATCCGCGCACTCTTGGCCGATGGCCTGAAGGGCGAGCGCATTGTGCAGATCGGCATTCAGTCGTTTGCAAACTCGGCGGAGTATGCAGCCATCGCGCGCGATGCGGGCATTCAAGTGGTGACCATGGATCGTGTGGCGGAGCGCGGACTCGAGACGTGCGTCCGAGAGGCACTGGATCGCTTCGGTGATCAACCGGTGTACGTGGATCTCGATATGGACGTGCTGGACCGCGCATATTCGCCGGCGACGCCGGGGTCGCGGCCGGGCGGTGTGACACCGGCGGAGTTGCGGCGCGCGGTGCGGCAATGCGGGGAACATCCGAACGTGCGCGTGATGGACATGGTGGAGATCGATCCTGAGAAAGACATCGGCGACAGGACGGCATTAGCGGCGGCATCGTGCCTTCTATCCTTCGCTTCGGGGGTGCTGAAACGGTGCTTGCGATCACCAACTGCTCGCAGATTCTGACGCTGCGCGGGCCGGCCCGGGCTCGCGGCGGCGCCGAGATGCGCGATCTCGGGATTATCGAGAACGGCACCATTCTCGTTGATGATGAGCAGATCACCGCGGCAGGCGCGGCATTGAAGATTCCGCGTGGTGCGGAAGTGATTGACGCGGGCGGTCGCGTGGCGATGCCGGGATTTGTGGATGCACACACCCATCCGGTATTCGCGGGGAGTCGCGCCGATGAATTCGAGCAGCGCGTGGCGGGCGCGAGTTATGCCGAGATAGCAGCGCGCGGCGGTGGCATCCGTTCGACCGTGCGAAAGACTCGCGCGGCAACTGAACAACAACTCTTCGAGGTGGCATCGCGGCATGCGCGGCTGTTTCTGCGCTGCGGCACCACTACCATTGAGGCCAAGTCCGGTTACGGGCTGACGATGAATGATGAGTTGAAGCAACTGCGCGTCATCCGCCGGCTGGACGCGGAAGGCCTGATTCGAGCCGTCCCAACCTTTCTCGGAGCGCACGAAGTGCCGGATGAGTATCGCGGGCGGACGCGCGAGTACGTAGAGCTGGTGGTGCGGGAAATGCTACCGCGGGTGGCCGAGCAATCGCTCGCGGAGTACTGCGATGTTTTCTGCGAGCCCGGCATCTTCGGGGTGCTCGAGACGCGCTTGATTCTGCAGGCGGCCCGATCGCTTGGGCTGGGAATTCGGATGCATGTGGATCAATTGTCTGACTCCAATGGGGCAGCGCTCGCGGCAGAACTACAGGCGGCGACAGCGGATCACCTGGAGTGTACCGATTCGGCAGGCATCGCGGCTCTGAGGGAGGCAGGGGTGCAGCCGGTGCTGCTTCCCGGGGCAACGTACATGTTGCCGTCGGATGCATACCCTGATGCGCGCTCGATGATTGACGACGGACTACCGCTGGTATTGGCCACCGACTTCAATCCGGGATCGTCGCCGACGCCATCGATGACGATGATTCTATCCATCGCAGCAACGCAGATGCGAGTGTTGTCATCAGAGGCGATTACGGCAACCACGGTGAATGCGGCGTACAGTCTGAATCGCGGCGACCGGATTGGGACGTTGGAGGCGGGAAAACTCGCCGACATCGTAATTCACGATGTCCCGGACTATCGGGAACTCGCGTATGTATTCGGGATCGAGCATGCATGGCGCGTCTTCTTGGGCGGACGACTCGTGTTTTCGCGCGAGTAGAAAGCCGCACTGACGATTAGGAAAGCAGCACGACAGGAGTTTGCTGAACTCGGAGCGCACGCGCCATTGCTTTGTCGAACGTAACCGCAGTGGCTCGCGCCGCGATAGCGAACGCGATCAGATAGAGGTCGCCGATGGCTTTTGTGGCAGCCTGGCGAGCAAAGGGACGCGAGGCGGAGCACATCAGTTGGTCAATACCCTGAGGTTCCGCATTCAGTTCGATCCGGGGATCTTCGAGCAACCGGTCGTAGAGTACGAACGCATCCGCAAGGCTAACAACACTGCCTCCCATGACTTGAGAGTTCGTCAGCAACCGCAACAAACCAAGCTGGGAGTAGCGAGAGAAGATGAGGCGCGACGGTTCTGTGACGCCTTGGACCCAGGCGGCGGCCGCTTGATGGTGTACGTGCCCTTCCCACGCCAGCGCAAGCCAAGTGTTTACATCAAGGAAGTATGAGTTCATGCGGGTTTTCATCTGCAGGGGCGAGCGGCCCCGGCTTCCCCTTTGCCCGGATTAGCGGAAACGTGACACGGCGGCCCTGGTGCGGCGACGGCACGGGGATGAGCCGCGCGACCGGCTCGCCGTGGCGCGTGATGGTGACGCCATCGGACGGGATCGTGTCAACCAGCGTGAGCAAACGTTGGCGTACCTCGCTGATGTTCAACTCCATAATTGATTGTACAGCGATGTACAATTTACCATCACATACCTGCACCTGTTTTGCGGCTGGTGGTCACCAACTCAAACCGGCCATCGCGGAGCAACCGGTACGTGCGCCCCCGCCACGCGATGCTGTTTCCGAAAAATCCTGCGATCCAGAACGCGAAGCTCAGCAGATCCTGCACCGGCAGCAGCAGCCAATCCACCGTGCCATTCAGAGCTGCGCCCGCCACCACTCGCGCCGCGGCCGCACGAACCAGAACCGTCGCGGCCAGCAGCGGCCACCATCCAGGCGCGACCGCCGTCAGCAGCAAAGCCAAAGGCAGCGGATTCGTGAACACCTGCCCAACATAGCCCGCCGGTCGCGAGCGGCGTGTACTCCGGGCCCATCTCAAGCGATGCGCAAAATTCGTCCCGAGCGATTCCGACCCAATCCGGTGCGCCACGACATAACTCGACAGCATCACGCCGATCCCGAGTTCCGCCGCGCGCGCGCCCATGACAAAGTCCTCGGCCAGGAAATCCTTCAGATAATCGAAGCCGCCGATCCGCTCGAGCGCAGTCTTCCGCGCCGCGATCGTCGGGCCCACCGCGAACTTCATCCCTTCCACCAACCGCGCCACGATCGCCGATCCCCAGAACTCCGTGTTCATCCCCACTGCTTCCAGGCGCGACCACACGCTCTTGCCCGCCACAGCGCGATAGGGACACGTCGCGACACCGATCGTCCGGTCCTGAAACTCCGCAACCACAGTCTGCAGCAGTCGCGGACCCACACGAATGTCGCTATCGCTCATCACCAGCAGATCATTGCCGGCCTCGGCCATCATCCGGTCCAGGCTGTAGACTTTTGCATTCGCGTACGGAGGGACGCCCGTCACGATCAGACGCGACGGGACTTGCGGGTGCTCACGCTGTAGACGCTCCACGAGTGCAATCGCCGGATCGTCGAAATCGCGAAGCGCGAACAGGATTTCAAAACGCGGATACTCCTGTTCGAAAAACGAGCGCAGATTGGTCTCGAGCCCCTCGTCCAGCCCATGCAGAGGCTTGAGGATGCTGACAGGCTCGATCACGCGCAACGGGGGAGGCCGCACCGCCCGATAACGCCGGACAGCCACCAGCGTCAGCACGCAATAAACCAGGGATCCCGCCAGCAGCACCGCCAGGACCGCCGCTATTGCGAGTTGCACGAACCTACTCGACCGGCGTCTTGTCGTCGATCAGTTTCTGAATCTCGCCGATAAACTGGTCGACTGTTTTCGCGCCCTGATCCGCATGGCGCCGATTGCGCACCGAGACCGTGCCGTCCTGCGCCTCGCGATCCCCGACCACAAGCATGTACGGCACCTTCTGCATTTGCGCGTCTCGAATCTTGAGATTCACCTTCTCCTTGCGATCATCGACATCCACACGCAATCCCGCATCCGCGAGTTTCTTCTCCACCTCGTGCGCATAGTCGAGTTGGCGATCGGTGATGGGCAGCACCACCACCTGAACCGGCGCCAGCCATACCGGGAAAGCACCGGCATAATGCTCCACCAGGATGCCGAAGAATCGCTCGACCGATCCATACAGCGCACGATGGACCATCAGAGGCTGATGCGCCTTCCCATCTTCGGCGATGTACTCCAGGCCAAACCGGCGCGGCAAGGTGAAGTCGAACTGCACCGTCGATAGCTGCCACTTACGGCCGATCGCGTCGACGAGTTTCATGTCGATCTTCGGACCGTAGAATGCGGCCTCGTCGGTCATTACTTTCGCGTCGATGTTCAGACGGTCCACCGCGCGCTTCAGCGCGCTTTCGGCCAGTTCCCACTGATCCGCCGCCCCGTCGTATTTGCCGCTCGCGCCGCCGTCCCAAGTGGATATCTCAGCTTCGTACGAATCGAAGCCATACGTCTTCAGCACATCCACCGCGAACTCCAGACAGTTCACCACTTCGTCTTCAATCTGTTCGGGTGTGCAGAAGATGTGCGCGTCGTCCTGCGTAAATCCGCGGACTCGCAGCAGACCGTGCATCGTGCCCGACCGCTCATAACGGTACACCGTCCCGAGTTCGCCGAGTCTCACCGGAAGATCGCGATAACTCCGCAGCTTGTCTCGATAAATCAGGATGTGCCCCGGACAATTCATGGGCTTCAACTGATACTCGGCGTCGTCCAATTGCATCGGCGTGAACATGTTCTCGCTATAGAAATTGGCGTGACCCGATATCTTCCATAACTCGCGGCGCATCACATGCGGCGTGTACACCAGCGAGTAACCGCGCACCAGATACTGATCGCGCATCCAATCCTCTAGGATTTTGCGGATGCGTCCGCCCTTGGGATGGAAGAAAATCAGACCCGGTCCCGCCACTTCCTGAATGCTGAACAGGTCCAGTTCCTGACCGAGTTTCCGATGGTCGCGCTTCTTCGCCTCCTCCAGCCGCGCCAGGTACGCATCCAGGTCCTTCTTGGTGAACCAGGATGTTCCGTAAATGCGCTGCAACGCCGGATTCTTGTCGTTGCCCTTCCAGTAGGAGCCCGCGACGAACTGCAGCTTGAACGCCTTAATGCGCGAGGTGGACGGCACGTGCGGACCACGGCAGAAGTCGATGAAATGCGGCCCCAGCGTGTACTCGGAGAAGGTTTCGTCGGCTTTCTCCTCGATCAGCTCGCGCTTCATCCAATCGTCTTTGTATTTGTCGAGACCCTCGTTCTTCCGCGTCAGAATGCGCTCGTACGGCAGATTCTTCTGCTGCAACTCCCACATGCGCTTCTCGATCTTTTCGAGGTCGTTCGGCGTGAAGGGAGTGTCGCGCTGAAAATCGTAATAGAACCCGTTCTCAATCGGCGGGCCCACGCCGAGTTTCGTCTCCGGGAACAACTCGAGGACGGCAGCAGCCAGCAGGTGCGCGGTGGAGTGGCGGTACACCTCCAGCGCCTCGGGATTGCGGCTGGTCAGAATCTCAAGTGTCGCATCGCCGGAAAACGGCCGCGTGAGGTCGTACAGGTTTCCGTTGACTCGTGCCACCACGGCGTCATCCGCCAACCGCGTACCGATCGACTTCGCCACATCGATCGGCCGGGTGCCTTCTGGAACTGACTGTACACTGCCATCCGGCAGGGTAACTTGAATGCTGCTCATGTAAACTTCAGGTTAGCAAAAGGGTCAGTATTCCACCGAGATCAGAAACAGGCCCTGTGCCGGGGCGGTGGGACCCACCGGGATGGTGCAGCCCGGCTGCAGACGGCGCCGCATCGCGTCCGCGGTGACGTTTCCCTTCCCCGCGTCGATCAGGACCCCGACGATGTTGCGGACCATGTGCTTCAGGAATCCGCTGCCGCGTACGCGATAAATCAACCGGCCGGCCTCTCGCACCAGCGTCGATGAAAAAATCCGTCGCACCTTGTTCCGCCCGAGTTCGTCGCGATCATCGGCCGCCGCAAACGCCGAGAAGTCGTGTTCTCCTTCGAGCATCTCCGCCAGCCGCATCATCGCCGCCTCATCCAGCGGATACGGATGATGATGCACATACCGCCGCTCGAACGGCAGGCAGATCTCGTCGCGGAAGATCCGGTACTCGTAGGTTTTTGCTTTGGCGTGGAAGCGGGGATTGAACTCGAGCGCGACCTCCTCCACTGCTCGCACTCGAATGGAATGCGGCAACAAACGGTTCATCGCCTTCTGCAAGTTCTCGCAAGGAATCGGATTTTCAATCGAAAACGCGGCTACCTGGGCCAGCGCATGCACGCCTGCATCTGTGCGTCCCGAGCCTGCCACTGGCACCGGTCGATCCTCGATCTCGGAGACCACCTTCTCGAGCGTGCCCTGAACCGTGGGCAATCCGGGCTGCACCTGCCAGCCGAAGAATTCCGTGCCATCGTAGGCGACGGTGATGCGGATGCGTCTCATGCACCGGGGCGCGATCCGGGCTTCACCACCGGAATCCCCTGCTGGCACAACGGGCACTGCTCTGGCGGATACGTGATCACCTTCAACGTCGCAAGCGCCACCCTCGGAACCCCGAGTTCCACATGCCCCCCGCTGCGGTCGATGATCGACCCGGCCGCCAGCACCTTCGCGCCCGCCTGCTTGAGCACCTCGATGACCTCGCGCGAACTGCCGCCCGTTGTCACCACGTCCTCAATCACCACCGCGGACTCGCCGGGCTGCACTTCGAATCCGCGGCGCAGCACCATCTTGCCGTTCGCGTCCCGCTCAGTGAAGATGAACCGCGCGTCCAGCCGGCGCGCTACCTCATGACCGATGATCAGACCGCCGACCGCCGGTGCCGCCACCACGTCGACATCGCCGTATCCTTCGAGCCGGACTCCGAGTTCCTGACCCAATTGCTCCGCGATCTCCGGATGCTGCAGTACCTTCGCGCACTGCAAATACTCCGGACTGTGCAGCCCGCTGGTGAGCCGGAAATGGCCGCGCAAGTACGCCCCGGTGTTCTTGAAAATTTCGATGGTCTCGTTTGCGTTCAGTGACAAACGACCAGCATATCAAGCCGTCATAGCTTGGACTTCCGCCGCCGGCTCATCGAAGCTGTAACCGAATCCGCGTACCGAACGGATGAAAGCCGGGTTCGTCGGATCCGATTCGATCTTCTGCCGCAGCCGCAGAATGTACACATCCACCGTGCGATCCGTAACCGCGCGGTCGTGTCCCCACACGCCGTCCAGCAACTGCTCGCGGCTAAACACGACGCCCGGACGGCTCATCAGGAAATCGAGCAGCCGGAATTCGGTGGCCGTCAGCGACAACTCGCCGCCGTTCAGGTGCACACGGCAACTGCGGCGGTCGAGTTCAAGTTGTCCCGCCTTCACGCTTCGCGCTGGGGCAGACGTTCCGCGAAACTGAATCTTGATGCGCGCAATCAGTTCACGGATGAAGAACGGCTTCACGATGTAATCGTTGGCGCCGAGTTCCAGGCCGACGATCCGATCCGTCTCCGATGCCCGAGCGGTGAGGAAGATTACCGGGATGTGTGCCAGTTCCGGATGACTCCGAATACCTTTGCAGATGTCCAGACCGTCGGAATCCGGCAACATGATGTCCAATAAAATCAGGTCCGGGCGCTCCCGGCGGCAAAGCTCGATGGCACCGCGGCCCGTCTGTGATCCGACCAATCCAAAGCCCTCCTTCTCCAGGTTGTATTGGAGTAGCGCGTAGAGGTCGGCGTCATCTTCGATGAGTACGATCTTCTTCATCCTGCTTTACTGTAACGGGATCTTGATTACATTCATATTACAGTACGATGACTGTTCAGCCACGAGTGGCGCTTCTCATGTCTTCGTCCAGATGATGCTCGGCGGCGACGGATAGAACCTCGGGTTGGCCGATATCGTCGGCCGGCAACGTGAAGTAGAAGGTTGATCCCTGGTTCAGAATGCTCTCCACGCCGACCTCGCCGCCTTGCGCGCCCACCAGGTGCTTTACAATCGCCAGGCCCAGTCCCGTACCGCCGAGTTCCCGCGATCGGGCCTTGTCCACTCGATAGAATCGCTCGAAAAGCCGTGGCAGATCCTCGGGGGGTATGCCGTATCCGGTATCGCGAACATAGATCATGACGCGATCGTCGGGCAACTCGCGCGCTCCGATCACCACAGTACCCCGCTCGGGCGTGTATTTGAGCGCGTTATCCAGAAGGTTCGTCGCGATCTGGTGCATGGCTTCGGAATCGCAGAACGCCTCGGTGCCCTCCGGCGCGGGTTCCAGTTTCAGCGTGATGTTCTTCTTGCCGGCGATGGGAATCATCGCGTCCAGTTGTTCCGACAGCAGCGTGTTCACGTCGTAATGGCCGAACTGGAACCGGTGCCGCTTTAGTTCAATCCTCGACAGCGTCAGCAGATCCTCGGTCAGCCGGCGAAGGCGTTCGGCGTTCTGCCGGATGATGCTGAGGAACCGCATATTATTTTCCTCATCGTCGATCGCGCCGTCGATCAGCGTCTCCGTGTAGCCTTGAATCGACGCCAGCGGTGTGCGCAGTTCGTGCGAGACGTTGATGACGAAGTCTTTCCGGACACGCTCCAACTTCTCCAACTCGGCGTGCTCCTGCTCGAGTTGCTCGAACATTCTCTCGAGCTTTTCACCCGTGTCGTTCAGCTTGGCGCCGAGCACGCCGAACTCGTCGTTCCCGCGCATCGCCAGGCGCGCTTTGAAATCGCCTTCCGAGAGCCTGCCGGCATACTCGATAATCGCGCCGAGTTTCGACGAGAAGTAGCGCGCGAATAACGCAGCGATCAGCACCAATGGCAGAAACGCCACCGCCGTCGATGCGAGCACCTGCTGGCGGATGGTATTCACTTGCCCCGCGATGCGCGACAGCGGAACGGCCAGCCGGAGCGCGCCTTCCTTAGCTGGAACGGCGACATAGAGGAAGCTGATGCCCATGGTCGGGCTGGACCGGATGATCCAACCATCCTCACCCGCAAAGGCCGACATCAATTCCGGGCGGTGCCGGTGGTTCTCCATTTGACGGGCGTCGTTTTCCGAGTCGGCCAGAACCATGCCGTCCGATCGAACCCAGGTGAGCCGGACACCGGCGCGTTTCGCGAAATCGTCGAATGATCGTGCGACCTCGTCCGCGGGCACCTTGGCCAATACGTGCCCCTTCTCGATCAGATCCTTGCGCAGCGTATTCACATATGTGCGCTCGGCCACCCGCGAGACCAGGAAGTCGATAGCCGTGAGCGCCACAATCAGGATCGCCAGGACGGCTGCAATCAGCTTGATGAAGATTCTGGCTGTCAGAAACGGTCCCCTAATGCGAGTGGCGCAATGCCGGTTCCGGCATCACCCTCGCGGACGGACCGATCCACAGAATCGCCGCACCAACCACGATCAGGCCCAGCGAAATCCATTGAGTGATCGACAGCGGCAGTCCGAACGGAAGCGCCTGTTCGTGATAGCGGTAAAACTCGATGACGAACCGGAAGACCGACGACACTATCAGGTACAGTCCAATGATGACGCCAGGGCGGTGCGGCTTCGAAAATCGCCACAGGAGGAAGGCGAAGATCGCAGCCTCGGCGAGCGACTCGTATATCTGCGTCGGATGCAGCGGCTGATAGAGCGGCACACCGGTAGTCGCTGCCGGATTCCGGAACGTGATGGCCCACGGTTCAGTGCAGGCGATTCCGTAGCAGCAGCCCGCGGCGAGACAGCCCAACCGGCCGATCGCGTGACCAATCGCAATGCCGGGAGCAAACACGTCGGCCGTCGCGAGCCATGGCAAGTTATGGCGCTTGGCGTAGTAGTACGCGAATATCACGGCCAGCACTAACCCACCCTGAAAAACTCCCGCGGCCTGCAGCGTTGAAAGCGACAAAATGTCGCCAGGATGCACCATAAAGCTGGGTAGGTCGAACAGAATCATCAGAATCTTGGCGCCGAGCAATCCAAAAAGGGCGCAGTAGATGCCGAGATTGGTGATGTGCTCCTTGTTCAATCCGCTGCGAACAGCCAGCCGGCCTACTACCCATAGCGCGACCAGGAATGCAATGGCAGTGAGAAGGCCATAAGTCGGCAAGGAGAAGCTGCCGATACTAATCAGTTTGGGAAACATGCTTTTCGTTGGGACGGTGCCGCCCGCGCCACATATCCAGCAGCAGCAGGCCGGCTCCACAGGTAATTGCCGTATCGGCAACATTAAACGTCGGGAACTGATACGCCCCGAAATAGAACTCGAGAAAGTCGGTGACGGCGCCTCGGACCACGCGATCGAACACGTTTCCCATGGCACCTCCGAGGACGAGAGCCAGGCCGAGCCGGAGCGTGATAGTCGGCGTCAAGCCGCCGCGCCACGGCTGCACCAGCAGCGCCGTGATGAACAGCATAACTCCCAATGCCAGCGCGACCAAGAAGACGGTGCGCCACTCATTACTCGAATCCGCGAATAATCCGAACGCCGCACCCCGATTTTCCGTGTGCACGATGTTGAAGAATCCGGGAATTACGGTGAAGTTATCCCACGCCGACACGTGCGCCCGAATTATCTGCTTAGTGATCCGGTCGAGCGCAAACACTCCGGCCGATGCTACGAATGGCAGATATCGCGAAAACCCGTTCATCCGCGTTCCTCGAGCCACTCCTTTACCGCCGTGACGCAATCCGAACAGATGGTGGGGAATTGTTGATCCTCCCCAATGTTGCTTCTGTACTTCCAGCATCGCTCGCACTTGCCGCCCTCGGCTCGCTCCACCTTCACGCTGAGCGGTGCATTCGCTCCGTTCGATAACGAAACCTGCGACACGATGAATAGCGCCGGAAGGTGGCCTGCATACTGGTCCAGCAGCGGGTACAAATCGCCATCGGCGTCCAGGTGAACCCGCGCTTCCAGTGGCGCGCCGATGAACTTCTCCTGACGCGCGGTCTCCAGACTCTTAAGCACCTCGTCCCGAACCGGCAGCAAACGATCCCAATTCGCCGTGCGTGCTCGGGCGTCATGGGACAATCCCTCGGTCAACTCCTCGGGACGCGGAAATTCCGATAAATGCACGCTCGCCGGACTGCCTTCGGGCCGCGCCATGTGACTCCACACTTCGTCGGTGGTGAATGACAGCAGCGGCGCCAGCAGACGTACCAGCGCGTAATTGATCCGGTAGATCGCCGTCTGCGCGCTCCGTCTCGATTGCGAGTTTGGCCCACAGGTATAGAGGCGATCCTTCAGCACGTCGAAGTAAATCGAACTCAGATCGATGGTCGCGAAATCGTACACGGCGCGATACACCTTGTGGAACGCATACTCGGCGTACCAATCCAGGCACTTGCGAACCAGTTCCTCAGTGCGGACCAGGATCCACTGGTCAATCTCCTGCATCTCGGCCGCGGGCACCTGGTGCTGCGCCGGGTCGAACTTATGCAGATTCCCCAGCGCGTAGCGGAACGTATTCCTCAACTTCCGGTACGCGTCAGCCAACCGCTCGAGGATCGTGTTCGAAAGCCGGACATCCTCGTTATATTCGACGGACGACACCCATAGCCGGAGTACTTCGGCGCCGTACTTTCCGATAATCTTCTCGGGTTCAATCGTGTTGCCGATCGACTTCGACATCGCACGTCCCTGCTCGTCGAGGGTCCACCCGCTGGTGACGCACTCGCGAAACGGCGACGCGCCGCGCAATCCGACGCCGATGAGCAGCGAACTCTGGAACCAACCGCGATACTGATCGCCGCCTTCCAGATACATGTCGGCGGGCCACGGCAGTTTGTTCTCCGGCGTCACGACGGCCAGATGGCTCGAACCTGAGTCGAACCAGACGTCGAGAATGTCGTTCTCTTTGCGCAATTCGCCGTGACCGCATTTGGTGCACAGCGCATCGTCGCCCAGCAGCTCCGACGGCGATTTCGTGTACCAGACGTCGGCGGTATGCTCGCGGAACTGCTCCACCACGCGACGCAGCTTTTGCGGATCGGTCATCGGCTCATTGCAGGATTCACAATAGAACGCGATGATCGGGACACCCCAGACGCGCTGCCGCGAGATGCACCAGTCGGGGCGCGACTCCACCATATTGACGAATCGCCCCTCGCCCCACGCGGGCAGCCATTTCACACCCCGAGCCGCTTCCACCGCTCGCCGGCGCAGATCGTTCAGATCCATGCCGATGAACCATTGCTCGGTGGCGCGAAAGATGGTCGGCTTGTGGCAGCGCCAGCAGTGCGGGTAACTATGTTCGACTTTCTTTTCGGCCACCAGCGCCGCGTGCTGATTCAGGATGTCGATGACGATGGGATTCGCCTGCCACACCGTCTTGCCGATGATCTCTTCCGGCAGCGATCCGGACGCGCCCTCGGCCTGGAAGAACCGGCCCTGGGCGTCGACGGGGCAGTAGGTCTCGATCCCGTATTGACGGCCGATGATGTAGTCCTCATGGCCATGCCCGGGGGCTGTATGTACCGCGCCGGTGCCCTGCTGGAGCGTCACGTGATCGCCCAGGATTCCGAGCGAATCGCGGTCGAGAAACGGATGCCGGAACACCGTGCCTTCGAGCGCCGAGCCCTTGAACTTGGCGATGATCTCGGGCGATCCCCAACCCGCCGCCTCGGCCGTCTGCCCCAGCAGTGCCTCGGCGACGATGTACACATCGTTGCCCACCTGCGCCGCGACGTAGTCGAACCGTGGATGGAAGGCGATGGCCATATTGGCCGGCATCGTCCACGGAGTAGTGGTCCAGATCAGACCGTAGACACTCTTACCCGCCAGTTCCGGCGCAATCTTTGCCGGATCGGAGGTCAATACGAAACGAACCCAGATGGAGGGGCTGGTATGGTTCTCGTGCTCCACCTCGGCTTCGGCCAGCGCGGTGCGATCGTTAATGCACCAGTTCACCGGCTTCAGGCCTTTATAGATGTAGCCCTTCTCGACGAACTCGACGAACGCGCCCGCGATCACCGATTCGTACTCGGCGGACATCGTCAGGTAGGGGTGATCCCAATCGCCCAACACACCGAGCCGCTGGAAATCGTCAGATTGCAGGCGAACGTACTTCTCGGCGTACTTGCGGCACTCGGCGCGAATCTCGGCGGTGCTCATCCGCGCCTTCTTCGACCCGAGTTCGCCATCTACTTTGATCTCGATGGGCAGGCCGTGGCAATCCCATCCCGGGATGTACGGCGCGTCGAAGCCGGCCATGGTCTTCGACTTGACGACGAAATCCTTCAGCAGTTTGTTGAAGGCATGGCCCAGGTGGATGTTGCCGTTGGCGTACGGCGGACCGTCATGAAGGATGTAGCTAGGCCGTCCGTCGCGCGACTTCCGAATCTCGCCGTACAGATCCGACTGCTTCCACTTCTCCAGAAGCTTCGGCTCCATGTTCGGCAAGTTCGCCTTCATGGGGAAGTCGGTGCGAGGCAGGTTGACGGTCTGCTTCAGGTCGAATTGTTCTGAGTCCATGCGGTGTTTCCTTCATGGTAACATCCGCATTTCCGACTCCATCCCACGGCTGAACGGCCCTGCGCAGTGCTTCCAGGTCGGCAGTCCGGCGCAGCGCCTGGTCCACCTGTACCCCGATCCGGAACCCCCTGGCCTCCGGTGTGCAATACATCACGTCGCCCAGCAATAAACGATCGGCCTGATCGACCCGAACCGGTGTGCCGGGAGCAATCGGCTCCACAAGCAGCAGACTCAGGCCGCGGCCCGAGAGATTGAGAGTCTGCCCGCCCACCGGCGTCCCCGGCGGATCGGACAAGATCGTCACGCGAACGTACTCCCTGGTTTTGATGCGAGATTCCCGCCGGCGTTCCACCCAGATCTTATCGGCGGGGTCAGAGCGGGTATGAGCGGATATCTTCGGTGCATCTGCGAATGCCGACTTCCGGGGAACGCGCCCAGAGCCAGCCACGTCAGTCACTCGTCGGAATAAACCTGGACTTTGGACGTAAGCAGTTGCGCAGTCTTTCCATTGCAGTTCTGTTTTGCGCCATTGGAGCCTTGGCCGGTGCCGCTGCCGCTGGACCCGGCATCAGCGTCACCGTCGTCGACTCCCAGAATCAGCCAATTTCAGGCGCCCAGGTAGAACTCACCACCGGCACCACGACGGTCGCCTCAGTCCAGACGGATGCTCAAGGCCGTGCCGCCTTCCAAAACCTGAGCTCCGCGCACTACCAATTGAAAGCCTTCAAATCCGGATTCGATCCCGCGGGTGAGCCCGATCTCAACCTCACCACCTCCTCCATCGAAATATCGCTGGTTCTCGCCGAGACCCGCAAGGACTCCGTCGAAGTTCGCGACACCGTCACCGCTGTCGACCAGACCGCCTCGACGCCGACAACCCTCCCCGCCGCCATCGCGAAGAATCTACCCTCGCGACCCGCCACCGTCGCCGACGCCCTCCCCCTCATTCCCGGGATTGCGAGGCAACCCGGCGGAGGTCTTCAACTCTCCGGCAGCGGCGAACATCGCAGCGCGCTCATCGTCAACTCGGCCGACGTTACCGATCCCGCTACCGGCCAGTTCGGACTCACTGTCCCCATCGACAAAGTCGAGACCATGAACTACTACCAGACTCCGTTCCTCGCAGAATTTGGCCGGTTCACCGCCGGACTCGTCTCGGTGGAAACCAAGCGGGGCGGCGATAAGTGGAAGTGGGACCTAAACGACCCCTTCCCCGAATTCTTCATTCGCAGTTACCAGTTACGCGGGCTTCGAACGGCGACGCCCCGTCTGAATTTCGAAGGTCCTATCATCCCCGGGAAGTTATTCTTCTCGCAGGGCGTCGAGTATCAGCTAAAAAAGATTCCGATATACACGCTGCCATTTCCCGACAACCTGCAGAAGCAGGAGGGTGTGAACGCGTTCGCCCAACTCGATTGGATCGTCTCGGGAACGCACCTTGTCACGGCCACTGTTCATGTCGCGCCACAGCGCCTGCAGTACGTGAACATGGACTTTTTCAACCCCCAAGCCACCACTCCCGACGCCACCACTCATAACTACACTGCGACTGTTGCCGACCGTCTTACCATCGGTGGTGGCCTGCTTGAGAACACACTGTCGGCGACGCAATTCGATGCGCGAATCTGGGGTCAGGGTTCCGAAGATCTGACTCTCGCCCCGGAGCGCAACAGCGGCAATTACTTCGCGCGGCAGAACCGCCGTGCGGAACGAATCGGGCTCACCTCCACCTTCTCGCTCGCGCCTCTCACCCTCGCCGGCAGCCATCGCGTGAAGGCCGGCACCTACGTCGCCGAAAGCGCCGACCACGGCCAGGCCGTTGAGCACCCTGTCAACATTCTCGATTCCTACGGCCAATTGATCGAGCGCATTACCTTCACGGGCGGCCAGCCATTCCAGGTCTCGGATACCGAATTTGCCGGCTTTGCACAGGACCATTGGATCGTCTCTCCGCGGGTCGCCTTCGACCTCGGCGTCCGGACGGAATCGCAGCAGGTTTCCGAAGCGCTACGCCTGGCTCCCCGCGCCGGAATTGTCTGGAGTCCGTTCGAGAATTCAAAAACCGTAGTCCGCGCCGGTGCCGGACTTTTCTACGACCGCGTCCCGCTCAACGTGTACTCTTTCGCCCAGTATCCCGACCAGATCGTCACGCTTTACGACGGGCAGGGTAACATCACCTCGGGCCCCATCCTCTACCGCAACGCCATCGGCGAAGTCAGCACCCATCCGCCCTTCGTCTTCCAGGAATCGCAAGCGGGCAACTTCTCCCCGCGCAGCACCACCTGGAGCGCGCAGGTCGAACAACAGATCTCGCCCAATCTCAAACTCCGCATCGGGTACATGCAGACCCGCTCAAACGGTCTCATCATCATGAACCGGACCGCGCCCGATCCAGCCACGGGACTGGGGACGAATCTCCTGTCGAGCGGCGGCCAGTCGCGCTATCGTCAATTCGAGGCGACCGCCAAAATCCGGCTGAAGAACGACGGCCAACTATTCCTTTCCTACGTCCGGAGCAAAGCCCGCGGCGACCTCAACGATTTCTCCAGTTTCCTTGGCAGTTTTCCCGCGCCGATTATCCGGCCGAATCAATTCTCGAATCTCCCCACTGACTTGCCGAACCGGTTCCTGGCCTGGGGACTGATCCAACTGCCCTTCGAGTTCCGCATCAACCCGGTCGTCGAGTATCGAAACGGCTTCCCCTATGCCGTCACCGATATCGCCCAGAACTACGCCGGAATCCCCTACTCCACAAGCGCCCCCAACTTCTTCTCGGTGGACTCACGTGTCTCACGTGATTTCAAGGTAAGCCCCAAATACTCGGTTCGCCTGGCCCTCAGTTCGTTCAACCTCACCAACCACTTCAATCCCGAAGCGGTCCACGCGAATCTCGGCGATCCAGCCAGCGGCCTCTTCTTCGGCCATCGCGGACGCCGCTTCACCGTTGATTTCGACGTCATTTTCTAGCTCGTGCAGGCTTCTGACCTCCACGCCCGCCGTCTACTCGTGCGATGCTGAAAAATGCGGACTCCCAGGAGCCCACTGACAACATGCCCCAATTCGACTTGGTCGGCGTCGGCCTGAACGCCACCGATACCCTGCTCATCCTTTCTAAGTTCCCGGCCTATGCCGGCAAAGTCCCGTTTGAAGCCGAGATTCTCAGCCCCGGCGGACAGGTGGCGAGCGCGATGGTCGCATGCGCCACTCTCGGATTGCGCGTGAAATACATCGGCACCACCGGCGACGACGAGCGCGGCCGCATCCAGATTGAAAGCCTTCGCAGCAGCGGCATCAATCTCGATGACGTTGAGATTCGCGCCAACTGCCCCAATCAGACCGCCTACATCCTGATTGATCAGACAACCGGCGAACGCACCGTCCTGTGGAGCCGCCCCGACTGTCTCCGCCTCTCTCCGGAATCCATCACGCCCGAGAAAATCACGTGCGCCCGCATGCTACACATCGACGGCCACGATACTCCGGCCGTTGCTCGCGCCGCGGCCATCGCGCGGCAGCACAATATCCCCGTGACTGTCGATGTCGACACCATCTATCACGGCTTCGATGAAGTACTGCCTAATATCGACTACCTGGTGGCCAGTTCCGAATTTCCCGTGCAATGGACTAACGAAAACGACCCATTCAAGGCTCTCGCTGTAATCCGCGAGGAATACCACATGCGCGTCGCCGCCATGACGCTCGGGGCCCACGGCGCCCTCGCCTTATCTGACGAAGGATACGTCTACTCTCCGGCTTTCGTGGTCAACTGCGTGGATACAACCGGCGCCGGCGACATCTTCCATGGGGCCTTCTGTTATGCTGTCTTGCAGGGAATGCCGCTGGCCGATACCCTCCAGTTCTCGAACGCGATGGCAGCCCTGAACTGTACGGCGTTAGGAGCTCGCGGCGGGATTGCAACCGTCGATCAGGCCAAGGCTCTCATGCTCCGGGCCGAACGGCGAGCTCACCGCGACTACCAGTCGGCGACACACGCATGATCCCCCTCCGGTCCACGGAACGTGTCTACTCCACAGCCTACGTAACCATCGCCCTGATCGTCGTCAACATCCTGATCTTCGTCTACGAAAACACAATGGACCCGTGGCAGTTGAACGTGTTCATCGCGCGCCACGGAATCGTCCCCGACCGCCTCGCCTGGAGCAGCCTGATCACCTCCATGTTTCTCCATGGCGGATGGCTCCACGTGCTCGGCAACATGTGGTTTTTGTGGATCTACGGGCGCAATGTGGAGGACCTTCTAGGTTCCGGGCGCTATCTCGCCTTCTATCTCGCTTGCGGACTGATCGCCGCGCTGGTGCACATCTTCTTTAATCCGTATTCCCGAGTCCCGACCATTGGCGCCAGTGGGGCCATCGCGGGCGTCATGGGGGCGTATCTGATCAAGTTTCCGCATGCCCGCATCATCACGCTGGTCCCGATCTTCTTCTTCCTGACGACTCTCGAAATACCGGCAGTGCTTCTGCTCGTCTACTGGTTTGTCATCCAGTTCTTCAGCGGATTTATGTCGGTGGGATATTCGCAGGTTTCGACGGGCGGAATCGCCTGGTTCGCCCATGTCGGCGGATTCCTGGCAGGCATGCTCCTGATCACCATCATGGGCACCCGCCAGCGCCAGCGTCCCTGGGATTGGTAAATGAAAACAGTCGATCTCCTCGCCATCGCCGCCCATCCCGACGATGTGGAACAGACCTGCGGCGGCACTTTGCTTCGAATGGCCCAATCCGGCTACCGGACCGGCATCATCGATCTCACCGCAGGCGATATGGGTACCCGCGGGACGCCCGAGATCCGCATTCGCGAATCGGAAGAAGCCGCCCGGATTCTCATGGCCGGATTCCGCTGCAATCTTCGATTCCCGGACGCGCGACTCGACAATACCATCGCGGCCCGGATGACGATGGCCTGCCAGATCCGTACCTTGAAGCCGCGTACCGTGATCATTCCGTATTGGGAAGCCCGGCACCCGGACCATTACAAAGCCGGCGAGATGGCGTTCGAAGCCTGCTTCCTGGCGGGTCTCAAGAAACTGGATCCAGACACTGAACCGCACCGGCCGTCGAAGGTGGTCTACTCCTCGATGTACGCAAACGTCACTCCTTCGTTCGTCGTGGACATCAGCGCCCAGTTCGATCGCCGCATGGAATCGCTATTTGCGTACAACTCGCAGTACGGCGCACAGGACGATGGCTCGGACCTGTTCCCGCAGCAGGCGGAGATTCGCGAACGGCTGGCGGCCATCGCGCGGTTCTACGGCAACCAGATCGGCGTCCGCTACGGTGAGCCGTTTGTGGTGAAGGAAACCATGCGCGTGGACGATATCGTGGCTCTGGAGCCACGGAGCTTCTAGCCGGCCGGATCCGTTATCTTCTTTGGTTTCATGCGCATTCAGACCGGAAGCGGCGAGGGATGCCGTTCAATCCGCTATATCGCCGTACAGCGTCTGAAACCGCGCCTTGGACAGATTCTGGTAGTGCTGCTTCGAGCAGGAATCTATACTGCAGAAGGATCGCAGTAGGCCGTCACGTACTGCCGTCATCAACGTAACTATTGGTAACTAAACACGAAAGTTGAGGACCATGCACAAGCCCATTAAATACGTGGAGAGAGCAGTGAGCCTGGCCGCAAATGCGGGATGGTTCGTGTTCGACCGGTTCAACCAGATCAACCCGAATCCGTCGTTTACGCCCAAATGGTCGGAGAAACCGCTGCTGAAGTCGTGGGAGAAGCAGAAACCCCCGCTGGGATGGCCTCGCGAAACCGATTCGCTTTGCCCGAAATGTGTCCCCGAAGCGCGGCAGCAGATTCTCGACGGTAAGATCCCGGTCGACATCCTCAAGACCGACAAAGTCGGCGAAATCAAAGCGCAGATCATCGAGCGTGACGGGCAGATCCTCATGGTCAAGGAATGCCCCAAGCACGGCCGCTTTGAAGACTTGATGTCAATGGATCCGGCGTTCTTCAAGCATTTGGAAGACGTCTTCCCGGGCCGCGACATCCGCGCGCACAACGACGAGAAGCTTCACGATCATGGTTCCAGCACCATCACGCATGGGCGCGGATCGGTACTTACCGTCGATCTGACAAACCGCTGCAACATGATGTGCGACCCGTGCTTCATGGATGCCAATCAGGTTGGGTTCGTTCATGAACTCACCTGGGACGACATCAAGACGCTGCTCGACAACGCCATCTCGATCAAACCGCGCCGCCAGATGTCGGTGCAGTTCTCCGGCGGCGAGCCCACCCTGTCGCCCTACTTCCTGGACGCGGTCCGTTACTCGCGCAAGGTCGGCTATAACAGCGTTCAAGCAGCGACGAACGGCATCGAGTTTGCCAAGAGTCCCGAGTTCTGCCGCCAGGCCGCCGAAGCCGGTCTCCGTTACGCCTATCTCCAATTCGACGGCGTCGGAAACGAAGCCAATTCGCATCGCGCGGTCGGCAATCTCTTCGACGTGAAGATGCGCGCCATCGAGAACCTCTGGAAGGCCGGCGTGGACATCGTGCCCGTCATCACGATCATCAACGGGATCAACAACGAGCAGGTGGGAGCGGTGGTCCACTTCGCGCTCGACAATCCCAAGAAAATTCCGTTCCTCAGCTTCCAGCCTGTGTCGTTCACCGGCCGTGACGAAGCCATTACCGACGAACGCCGTCATGCCCAGCGTTATACGCTGTCGCACCTGGCCCACGACGTGAAGAGTCAGACTGGCATCGGCGAGCCCGTGCGGGACTGGTTCCCCATCTCGTTCATGAGCACCTTCAGCGATTTCGCCGACCTGGTGCATGGTCCCGAGGCGAACTTCGGCCAGTTGAGCTGTGGCTGCCATCCGAATTGTGGCATCGGTATGGCCGTAATGTGCGACAAGGAAACGAAGGAGGCTGTCCCGGTCACTGCGTTCCTGCACGCCGACCAGCTTGCGAAGGACATTGCCCGCATCAACGACGGCGCCCGGAGCAAGAAGTTCTCGGTGCTGGGGGTGACGCTGGCGCTGCTTAGGAACTACAACGCCTTCAAATCGCCGACCCACTTCAAGATGACCGACCTGATCGCGAAGTTCGATAAGTGCTTCGGCATGTCGGGCAAGGATTACGGCAAGGTCACCGGAGACCGCACCGTTGCCGACATCGAAATGCGCCGTCAGGATCGTTGGAACTTCCTGTTCATCGCGGGCATGTGGTTCCAGGATCTGTTCAACTACGATTTCCGGCGCACCGAACAGTGCATCATCCCATACGCGACGCAGGAAGGTGAGATCTCATTCTGCGCGTATAACACCGGGATCGGCTGGCGCAACATCATCGAGAAAATGCACATGACCGCCACGCTTACCAAGTGGTACGAGGATCGTGGGCGTCACGAGATTTTTGCGGGTAACAAGAACGTCGGGCTGAAGTCGGCGGATCACTCGCTGGTGCTTCGCGCCGAAGACGTGAACCGTAAGCGCCAGACGGACCTGGACGAGGCGGGCATCGCGAAGACCGCCCGTGAGGAGAAGACTCGCGCCCGCGACGAGAAATTGAAGCAGAAGGCCGAGAACGAAAGAATGGCTGCACTGTACCGCCAGCACGTTCTCAAAGAGCAACCCGGCGCCGGACTTGTCCAGATCGGAAGCATTACACCAGCCCCAGCCGCACCAGCCGGCGAGAGTCGCGAAGAGGTTGGTTCGTTCGGGGACTAACAGCAGACAGTCAGGTAAATTCGCCGCCGGGACCCCTCCCCGGCGGCCTTTTTATTGCACGGTGCGTGTTGCGCTCCACGACGAACCTTGGGCCCGGGATCCCTGCGAGTTCAGATGCGCGAGTAAGTAACGGCGCGGCGGCTGAGCTATCATACCGGCGTGAACCACGAGGTATTGAATCAGCCACCGCCCCTTGCGGGCTACAACCTATTCACGACCGATCGCGTGCTACACGCATCCGTCGCCCGCGAAGGGGCCGCGTGGGCCTGCCCCCAACTTCAGAAATACGGCGAAACCATCGGGTCCCCCGAAGCGATCGCGTGGGGCGCCTTGGCCAACGAGAACCCGCCTGTACTCCACACTCACGACCGCTACGGCCGCCGACGCGACGAGGTCGACTTTCATCCCGCCTGGCACCAACTGATGCGACTGGCCGTCGAGAACGGCATTCACAACCTGCCCTGGGCAGCGCCTCAACCTGGAGCGCACACCGCCCGCGCGGCACTCGCATTCCTCGCCTCACAAAACGAGGCCGGACACATGTGCCCCGTCTCGATGACTTACTCCGCAGTTCCCGCGCTCCGCCATAATGAGGCCGCAGCCGCGGAGTGGATTCCCCGCGTGACGACTCGCTACGACCCCTCCTACCTCCCGGCAACCGCCAAACGCGGGGTCCTCGTCGGCATGGGCATGACCGAAAAACAGGGCGGCTCCGACGTTCGCGCCAACACCACGCAGGCCGAACCCGACGGCACACCCGGCGAGTATCGCATCAACGGTCACAAGTGGTTCTGCTCCGCACCGATGTGCGACGCATTCCTGATCCTGGCCCAAGCTCCCCGCGGACTCACCTGCTTCCTGCTTCCGCGTTGGACTCCCGACGGCCGCCCCAATGGCTTCCACCTGCAGCGTCTCAAATCCAAGCTCGGCAATCGTTCCAACGCTTCCTCTGAAGTGGAGTTTGACGGATCCTGGGCGCGCCGCCTTGGAGAGGAGGGCCGCGGAGTCCCGACCATTATCGACATGGTGCACCACACGCGGCTCGATTGCGTCATCGCGTCCGCAGCGCTCATGCGGCGCGCTTTCACGGAAGCCCTGCACCACGCCCGCTACCGTCACGCCTTCGGCCGCGCTCTGATTCACCAGCCGCTGATGCGAAACGTACTGGCCGACCTCGCGATCGAGTCGGAAGCCGCCACGATTCTCGCGATGCGCCTGGCACGCGCCTTCGATGAAGACGATCATGCGCTGTCCCGCCTCGCCGTTTCCGCGTCGAAATACTGGGTAGCGAAGCGTACGGCGCCGGTGGTGGCAGAAGCGCTCGAGTGTCTCGGCGGCAACGGCTACGTGGAAGATTCGCCGATGCCGCGGTTGTATCGCGAGGCCCCGCTCAACTCCATCTGGGAAGGCTCGGGAAACGTTATCGCCCTCGATGTCCTGCGCGCAATCACCAAGGAACCCGAGACTCTGGACCGCGTCACGGAAGAAATCCGACTCGCCCGTGATCCGAGAATTGAGCGATTCCTCGACGGCATCCGCGCCGAGGCCACCGAATCAACCGCGCGCCGTTTCTCGGAGCGCTTGGCCCTGGCGCTTCAGGCATCGCTGCTGGTCCGCTTCAGCCCCAACGCGACCGCCGACACATTCTGCGACACTCGCCTCGACGGAAATCATGGACGAGCGCTCGGCACACTACCCGCGCGGGCCCCGATCGACGCGATCCTCGACGCGGAGTCCGGTACCGCCCGGCTCGATTAACATAAGGAGAGATGATCACCAGACGACAAGCGCTGACGCGCGTAGCCGCAGCCACGGGATTGATCCCGGCGCTTCGGGCCAAATCGACTGATGAGGTGGCACTCATCCGGGTTCCTGACGGCGGCCTGCAGCCTCAAACCGTCGTGACGCCCGATGGCGCGATTCACCTGCTCTACTACAACGGCGATCCGCTCAAGGGGAATCTCTTTTACACCCGCCAGTCTGCGAAATCGAACGCTTTTTCTGCCCCGATACAAGTGAATAGCCAGGAGGGAAGCGCGATCGCCCTCGGCACAATCCGAGGCGGCCAACTCGCCGTCACCGCGTCCGGCCATGTGCATGTCGCCTGGAATGGCTCCGGCGTGGCCGTCCCCGGGGGGCCCGTCAACCCCGACTCCGGCAAGCCCGGTGCGCCGATGCTCTACTCCCGTCTAAAACAGCGCGGCACGGCGTTCGAGCCTCAGCGCAACCTGATGCACCACTCGTTCGGACTCGACGGCGGAGGTTCGGTCGCCGCCGACGCCCATGGCAACGTGTATGTCGCCTGGCATGGCGTCGGTGAATCCGAAGCGAAAGGCACGGGCAGAGAAGGCGAAGCCCGCCGTCGCGTCTGGATCACAAAATCGGCCGATAACGGCGCGTCTTTCTCGCCCGAGCACATGGCTTGGTCTGAGCAGACGGGCGCTTGCGGGTGCTGCGGCCTTAAGCTGTTTACCAGTTCCGGCGGCGACGTCTATGCGCTCTACCGGTCGGCTACTGAGTCGATCCATCGCGACATTTATCTGCTGCGCTCTCGCGATGGCGGACGGACGTTCCAGGGGCGGCTCCTGGACAAGTGGGAAGTGAATGCCTGTCCCATGTCCAGCATGGACTTCGCCGAAGGCCCAGGCTTCGTCGCCACCGCGTGGGAGACCGGCGGGCAGATCTATTGGACTCGGGTTGCCGGTTCAGGCGATCCGGCCGAACCGGTCGCAGCACCCGGGCAGGGCAAAGGGCGCAAGCATCCGCGACTCGCCATCAATCGCAACGGCAAAGTCCTGCTGGTGTGGACAGAAGGCACGGGGTTCCGGCGCGGCGGCGATCTCGCTTACCAGATGTACGCCCGGACCGGGCAGCCATCCGGCGATGTCCGCCAGATTCCCGGCATCCCAGCCTTCAGTTTCGCAGCCGCCCTCGCACGCGCCGATGGCGAGTTTGCCATTCTCTACTAAATACTGCTCGGGATGCGCAGTGGTGAGTCTGCAGCCGGCCAGTGGTGTAGAATTACGGACGAAATGAGATTAATCTCCGCTATTCTCCTATCCGCCCTGGCCTGTACGGCCGCTGGGCTGCCCGCACCGTATCACAAGGTCTCGCGAATCGTGTTCGTTGTGCCGAGTGCCGCCACGGCAGCAGCCGCCTGGTCAAAAACGGGAGTCCCCGTATCCGCGGTCCATCAACTCGATGGCAAGTACGCCGCTCGCGGAGCCGTCGTGTCGTTCGAGAATGTCGTGGCGGACCTGATCGAACCGGCCACGCGCGGGCCGCTTCACGACTTTTTGCAGCGGCACCATGGCGGCGGTTTTGCGCTGGTCCACCGGTTCCCAAACGAAGCCGAACTCAGCGCCGAGGCAGCACGATTGAAGCAACTCGGAGTCGCGCCGCTGCTCGACGTCAACTGGGCCGGCGTTCATTATCTTTTTCTCGACACGGCGCGTGAGGGTAAATATTCGCTCGCTCTGGCCACCTACCCCGATGCCGCGGAGACTCGGAGTGCGCGGCGGGTGACGCAATTCGCATTCGTTGCGAACGATATCGAAGCTGTCTCGGCCTACTGGGCCAAACTCGGATTCCCCGAAATGACATACTCGCACCCCGACACCAGCGAGCTCGTGTACCGAGGCAAACCCGGGACCTATGACATGCGTCTCGGCTGGCAGCGTCACACGCCGGTCCCGTTCGAATGGATTCAGCCGCTGCGAGGTCCGTCCACCTACTACGATCACATGAAGCGGCACTCCGAAGGTTTCCACCACCTTGCCTTCAACGCACCCGACATGGATGCCGCGATTGCCGAGTGGAGCCAGTTCGGATTCCCGATGGTGATGGACGGAGCCTGGGGCGACAAAGGCAAACCCGGATCGGGCCGCTTTGCCTATCACGACCTGGACTCCTGCTGCGGCCACGAAATCGAGCTACTGTGGAACTATAAGGGTCAATAGCTCGGAGTTTTGCACGAGGCGGATCATGATGCGGACCGAACTCTACGTCGTAGTTTGTTTGCTTCTGGCCACCGGCACCTCCAGTTCCGATACGCGAGACCAGCAGTCGTGCCAAAGCCTCACATCAATGCATCTCGATCACGCCGAGGTTGTGTCCGCGACTCTGGTGGATGCCGCCCCTTTCAAAGCGCCCCCAAATCCGTGGTTTCAGTTGCCGCCGACCACCGTCCCGGCGCACTGCGATGTCCGCGGCATCTCGCGCCCGACGTCCGATTCGGAGATCAAGTTCGAACTGTGGCTCCCACCCGCTTCATCCTGGAATGGGAAGTTTCTCCAACATGGCAATGGCGGATGGGCCGGGACCGTCCCCACGTTTACGATGGTGGGTCCACTGATTCGCGGGTACGCTGCGCCGGCACTGACGACGGCCACACGGCCGCCGGCATGATGCCCGATGCGTCGTGGGCCGTCGGCCATCCCGAAAAGCTGATCGATTTCGGGTACCGCGCAGTGCACGAAACCGCTCGTCAGTCGAAAGCAATTCTCCGCGCGTACTACGGCCGAGAAAACACCCACGCGTATTTCAATGGCTGCTCCGATGGCGGCCGCGAAGCCATGATGGAAGCGCAGCGCTTTCCCGAGGATTTCAACGGAATTATCGCGGGCGCTCCCGCCAACAATTGGACTCGCCATTTCACTGGATTCATCTGGAACGAGAAAGCGCTCGGCGGCGCGCCTGGCGGCATCCTTCCGGTCGCAAAGCTACCGGTTATCCAAAAAGCCGCGCTCGCCGCATGTGACCGCCTGGACGGAGTACCCGACTCGCTGCTCGAAGATCCGCGGGCCTGCCATTTCGACCCGATGCAACTGGTCTGCACGGCGCCGGCCGATGGCCCCGACTGCCTCACTCGCGCACAAGCCGAAGCCGTCAGGAAAATCTACGACGGCCCAGTGAATCCCAGCACCGGCGAGCAGATCTATCCCGGCTACGAACCCGGAACCGAAGCCGACCCCGCTGGATGGGGACCCTGGATCATTGGTCCCATCCAAGCCATGTTCGGCAATAGCTTCTTCTCGTCAGCGGTGTTTGAGAATCCTAAGTGGGACTGGCACACGATGGATTTCGATCGCGATCTCCAGTTCGCGAACGAAAAGACCGCCCATATTCTGAATTCCTATAACCCCGACTTACGGACTTTTCGCGCTCACGGCGGAAAGCTGATCCAGTATCACGGGTGGGGCGATGCCGCCATCGCACCTCGCGACTCCATCGCGTATTACAAAAAGGTGGAAGCCTTCCTGAAGCAGTTCCCCGATTCGCGCAGCGACTCCTCCAAACCGGTGGGCGATTTCTATCGGCTTTTCATGGTGCCTGGTATGGGCCATTGCGGTGCTGGTACCGGTCCTAACCACTTCGGCAACGACGATATTCTCGATTCCAGTATCTGGCCGCAGGACGCGGATCATGACGTCGTCCTCGCGCTCGATCGCTGGGTGACTCAGAATGTCGCACCTGCCAAAATCATCGGCACCGGCAAATCCGGTAACTCAAAGATGACTCGGCCGCTCTGCCCGTTTCCACAAATCGTCCGCTACAAAGGTACCGGAGATATCAACGACGCCGCTAACTTTACTTGCGCAGTAGAGTCCAACACTGGCCGATGATCTTCTCACCGGAGACGACTTGATAACTGTCCCACAATCTTGCGTTCGAGACGCACGGTTGGCAGAGATCCCAATCCTTGAACATTGGCCACTGATTCACGATCAAGGAATGGAAGCCGCGGCGGCACTTCATACGGACTGTGTCTGCTTTGCGTCGTGAGTGGCACGTACAACACGAGAGCTCGGGGTGGGTCAGGGTCGCGGCTGGAAACGATGACGACAGGGCGCGTCTTCGCCGGGAGCCCCAGGTCCGCCAGCCAGATATCACCGGGTTGAGGGCTCATCGAGCAGGTCTCAAGAAAGCCTGTGCGGATTTCGAACGGGTCGCGGCGGGCGGATCGCGCCAGGCAGGGCTTGCCGTACACCCGGCGCAACGCTGACAATCGTCAGTATCGATGAGAATCCTGGATGTCGGCTGCGGGGTGAACAAGTATCCCGGTGCGATCGGCGTGGATGTCAATCCGCGCAGCCGCGCCGATGTCCTCTGCGACCTGGATCATTTCCCGTTTCCTTTCGCCGATAACTCGTTCGACGAGCTGCGCGCGATTCACGTGATTGAGCACGTCGCCGACGTGGTCCGCACCATGGAGGAGTTCCACCGCCTGGTGCGGCCCGGCGGATACGTCCATATCGTCACACCCCACTACACCGACTTCAGTTCCTTCTGCGACCCGACGCATCGCTGGCACCTCAATAGTTTTTCATTCCGCTATTTCGGGCCGGATAATGCGGGCTATGGTTATTACTCGTCTGTCCGGTTTGCGGAGAGTTCTACGCGGGTGAAGCTACTCAATCTGTGGAAGTGGCTCGGCTTTGAGTTTCTGGTGAATCGTTTTCCGAATTTCCGGCGCAATTGGGAGTACTACTTGTGCTACGTGGTGCGCGGAAAGGTGATTGAGTGGAAGCTCCAGGTGCTGAAACCGCCAATTCCCGAGTGAGGCGTTATGCTCGGACGTTTGTTTCGACTGGCGGATCTGGCGCGCGATTTGGGGCGGCGCCGGATCATGGATCCCGATCTAGCCCGCGGCCGCCGGGGTGAGGACATAGCCCATCGCTTTCTGCAGAGGCAGGGCATGACGGTGGTGGCGCGGAACCATCGCACGCCCTCGGGATCGGCCGAGGTGGACCTGATCGCCTGGGAGTCGGAGACGCTGGTATTCATCGAGGTGAAGAGCCGGGCCACCGCGGAGTACGGTCCTCCGGACCGTGCGATCGACCAGCAGAAGCGGGAAAAACTGGCACGCGCGGCCATCGATTATGCCGGGCGCGCGGGAATTCCGTTCGACCGAATCCGGTTCGACGTCGTCACGGTGCTGTTCACGAGTCCGCCGAAAGTCTCGCATTTTCGCGATGTTTTCACCATCCGATCGGTAGCGAATACTAACTGAGGCCGGGCCGTTATACAATTACGATTCTGCGTCATTGCAGCAATTGCTGATGCTGACGCGCTCGATTCCATCCCGGAGGATCTAGTTGCCAGAACTGCGAAGAGACCCGGTTGCAGGCCGATGGGTGATTATTGCCACCGACCGGGCCAAGCGACCGACGGACTTCGTGCGGCAGACTGTCGTGATCCGCGGGCCCGCGAACTGTCCGTTCTGCGAGGGCCACGAGTTCAAGACGCCGCCCGAGGTGTTGTCCTACCGTATCAACGGAACCGCGAAAAACAAGCCGGGATGGAGCCTGCGAGTGGTCCCCAACAAATTCCCGGCGCTTCGTGTCGAGGGCGAACTCTCGCGGCAGGGCGACGGCATGTACGACCGCATGAATGGCATCGGCGCTCATGAGGTGCTGATCGAAACCCCGCTGCACGCTCTCTCTTTGGGAGATCTGACGGAAAAGCAGGTGGAGGATCTGTACTGGGCCGCCCGCGATCGCGTGGCCGACCTCAGTAAGGATCAACGGCTGAAATACATTATTCTTTTCAAGAATCACGGAGAGGGGGCTGGGGCCTCGCTCGAGCACACGCACTCGCAGTTGATCGCGCTTCCGGTGGTGCCGAAACGCGCTCAGGAGGAGATTGAAGGAGCGCGGCGATACTACGAGTTCAAGGAGCGCTGCGTGTGGTGCGACATCATTCACCAGGAGATTGACTCCGGAACCCGGGTGATTCTGGAGAACGACGAGATGATTGCGATAGCACCGTATGCATCCCGATTTCCGTTTGAGGTGTGGATGCTGCCCCGAAATCATGCGTCTCATTTCGAGCATTCAGAGGTGGCGGCGATCCAGAGCGTGGGAGCAATGACGCGGTTATTGGTTCGGAAGATGGAGAAAGTGCTGGAGCGCCCCGCGTATAATCTGATGGTCCACACGGCCCCGGTGCAGGAGCCGGCGATGCGTCATTTTCACTGGCACATCGAAGTGATCCCGCGCTTGACGAAGGTGGCGGGTTTTGAATGGGGGACTGGGTTCTATATCAACCCGACGCCGCCGGAAGAAGCAGCGGCATTTCTGCGCGACGCGCGGGTTTAGGGTTCGCGCGTCGCGAAAATCCGGCGTTCGTACTAATCTAACTCGCGAACCTTGATATTGCGGAACCGGTGATGCCCGCCGGGGATCCAGCGATCGCCTCCATGGACCTGCACCGCCACCATGCCGTCGGTCGCGCCGCCGGTCAGGTGATTCGCCGTGTCAGTCCAGTCGGTGATCTTGACACCGTTCAGCCAGACCTGAATGTGCGACACGTCGCCTTCGATGCGAGCCGTCAGATCGTTCCAGTCGTTGTTCTTCCAGTGAGGACGCCAGTCGGCCGTGACTCCGTTCACACCCTGGAGTCCTTCGCCGTAGATGCCGCCGATGTTGCCGCCGTCGAGGTAGTCGAGCATCACCTGGTAGCCTTCGCCCTTCTCATTCGAGCGCAGGAACAGACCGCTGTCGCAGCTATAGTCGGGCTTCACCTGCATCGACACTTCGAAGTTCTTGTACTTGCGGTCCGTCAGCAGAATGCCGCCGTTGCGGGGTTTATCCTGCGTCCCGGTAATCATGCCGTCTTCCACTTTCCAGCCTTGCGTATCTCCGTGGTGATTTACTTTGCTGATATGCCATCCGGTGAGGTCGCGGCCGTTGAAGACCGGCTCGAAGGCGCTGTCGCCGGGTACGAGTTCGTACCGGTGCGAAACCGGTTGTGCGGCTTCGTGCTGTTTCGCGATCAACTCCGCGTCCACGGCGTCCACCGCGTTCATCGCCGTCTCGAGCCCGCTCGGATTTTCGTTTTCGAGCGGCACCTGTAGATTGCGCCAGCGCGTGTTGTGAATGTTCGCGTGCTGGAGTGTGAGTGCGTGTACCCGGGATGCCTGCGCCCACATCGGCGTCTTGTACAGTGCGAGATTCACGCCCGAGGCGAGTTCGGAACCATCGAAGGTGCCGATCTCCTCACCGTCGATGCGCAGTGTGTGCTTGCCGGAGAGACCCGTGACCTTCAGCATCTCGCGGTTCATGGCGTCCTCAAAATCGGAGGAGTTGACGGCCAGCGCCATTACCAGATCGGTCAGGTCGATGGGCATCGGCAACGCTCGATCGGTTTCAGTCCAACTGATGGAGGGGCCGAACAGGACGTCGCTAACGATAGCATTTCGTATCGTCGGAGGTTTGCGGGACGCGGCGTCAATCTCGACCTCTGTGACGACGGCCGGTGCGTCCCACGCCTTCAGCAGATTCTCCGCCATGATCAGATGACCGGCCGGCCCGGGGTGAACGCGATCGGGCAGAATCTTCGGAGCCAGTTCGGCATTTGCGGCGTTCGCCTTTTCGAGCATCGCCATCACAGGGCGATTCAGGTCAGCGAGCGTGAGTTTCTCGGACGCCGCCAAGTCGCGCAGAAAGTCGGAATAACGCAGCAGCACCGCATTGTAACCGCCCTCGAAGTTGGGCGTCCGCGTCACGTCGTCGTAGGGCGACGGCTGAATCGCGGTGATCCGGACTCCATTGAGTTGCTGCTTCAAATTGCGGACGATTTGTTTGTATCCGTTCGAGTAGATGCGGAAGATCTGGTCGTCAAACGCGCGATAGCGGCCGTCGTTCATGCCGAGCATGATGGTGACGACGTTCGGGTTGTAAGCCACGACGTCGCGCTTCAGGCGCTCATCGATGCCGCCGCCACCTCCGCCGGTAACTCGATCGCCGCCCCAACCGGAATGGATGAACGTAATCTTCCGATCGGGGAATCGGGTGACGGCATAGGTCTCGACAAAGGTCGTGTAAAGACGTTGATCGGTGATGCTGTCGCCGAAGAAGACGACGCGATCACCGCTCTTGAGTTGAAACTGGTCCTGCGCAAACGCTGCCGCCGCGAGGGCACAGAGAAGGAGAGCTGTCCGAATTTTCACTTTGACTCCAAACACGTCATCCTACTACGCCGCGAGGTGAGCCGTTTGCAATCCCCGTTCTCGCGTATCCGGGTGTAGCCATGATGACAATGGATGAGCAGACAACCACAGGGCGCATCGAGCGGCTTCGAAGCGCACTGCAGGGCTTGGCCGTTATGCCGGGCGATGCCAATTTCCGGGCCGCGACCGCCGCCTGGGACTTAGGAACCCGGCACGATCCTGCAGTGGCGGTGGTGCCGAAATCGGCGAATGACATTGCAACCGCAGTGCAGTTCGCCCGGCGTCACCAGTTGCCTGTAGCTGTGCAGAATACAGGACACGGACAACTGTTCTGCTGCAACGGCGGTCTGCTGATCAACACCTCGCAGATGCGGCGCGTGGAGGTCGACGCCGAGCGTTGTATCGCGCGTGTTCAGGCCGGTGCACGCTGGAAGGACGTGATGACGGCTGCCCAGCCCTTCGGACTCGCGGGACTCTGCGGGAGTTCGCCGGAGGTGGGTGTGGTCGGCTACACGCTCGGCGGCGGAACAGGATGGCTCGCGCGCCGGTATGGCTATGCTTGCGACTCGGTTGTATTGGTGGAACTCGTAACCGGCGAGGGCCGCCAGATTCGCGCTTCGGAATCGGAAAACCCGGACCTGTTCTGGGCGCTGCGTGGAGGCAGTGGCGGATTCGGAGCCGTCACCGCCCTGGAGTTCCAGTTGTATCCGGTCTCGACGGTCTATGGCGGCACGATGTTCTTCCCCATCGAGCGCGCTCTCGAGATCTTCAATCTCTACGCCGGGTGGACTGCGGATCTGCCGGATTCCCTCACGTCGGCCATCTCGATCCTGCACTTACCGCCGGCCCCGTTCGTGCCGGAACCTCTGCGGGGACAATCCGTAGTTGCGGTGCAGGTATGCCATTTGGGCACCGACGCTGATGCCGCCGGGCATTTAGCCCCACTCCGCGAGTCGCGACCCATGCTGGATACTGTTCGCCGGATGCCGTACTGCGACATCGGAACCATTGCGAACGATCCGGTGCAGCCAATGGAGTGTGTTGTGGGAACGCAGAATCTAGCGGCCATGCCTGCCGGGTTGATTCAGTCCACGGTGGACGCAGCGGCGGACCGGTTGCGAACGTCTCTCGCGACGATCTGCTTCCGGCATATCGAAGGTGCGTACTCGAAACTCGCCGAGCATGCCAGCGCGGCGTCCCGCACTGCGGCCCGCTACGCAATGATCGCGACCGGTGCCGTGATGGCGCCAGAGATGCGGCCCAAAATTGCCGCCGATACCGATGCGCTGGTCCGCATCGCCGAGCCCTACCGCGAAGGCGCCCCGCTGTTCAACTTCGTGGGATCGCACGAGAGATATCGCGCCGAGAGCTTCGAGTTATTCTCGACGAAAAAGTACGGCCGGCTCGCGCAGGTCAAGGCTCATTACGATCCTGACAACGTGTTCCGGTTCTGTGCGCCGGTGACGCCAGCGGCCACAGGATAGGTGGCCGCCCGCGCATACAATGTCTAGATGCTGACTCTGGCCGCGTTCGCCCTGCTCGCCTCCACCCCTTTCAACGACCTCACGGCCTGGCTCGACCGCATCGCGCAGTCACAACTCGACGCTCGCCAGCCCCAGATCGACGCCGTCCACGACCGTGCCTCCGCGCAAGCCCGATCCGCCGAAGCCCGCACCCGCATTCTCCGCTCGCTTGGCGGATTCATCCCCTACGACGGCCCCCTGAACGCCCGCACCACCGGCACCCTTGAGGAATCCGGCTATCGCATCGAGAAAATCGTGTTCGAGAGTCTGCCCCGCTACTTCGTCACCGGCAACCTATACCTGCCCGACTCGCCCGGCCGCCACCCCGCCGTACTCGTCCCCATGGGCCACTGGGACGAAGGCAAAACCGCCGCCCAGCAGATCGCCGGCAATCTCGCTCTCAAGGGATTCGTCGTCTTCGCCTTCGACCCCGTCGGCCAAGGCGAGCGACTCCAGGCCTACGACTGGCGCGTCGGAAGCTCGCTCGGCGGCGGCGCTACCGAACAGCACATTCAGTCCGGCGCGCTCGCCCTCCTCGAAGGCAAGAGCTTCGCTCGCTATCGCCTGCACGACACCCGCCGCGCCCTCGACTATCTCGCCGGCCGTGCCGAAGTCGACCCTGACCGCCTCGGCGCCACTGGCTGCTCCGGCGGCGGCACCCTCACTACCTACATTGCCGCTCTCGACCCCCGCATCAAAGTCGCGGTCTCCTCCTGCTACATGAACTCCTACCGGTTGCTCTTCGCTGGTCCCGTTGGCGACTCCGAACAAAGCCTCCCGAACTTCCTCTCGGCCGGCCTGGATCAAACTGACTTCGTCGAGTTATTCGCCCCGAAACCCTGGCTCATCACCTCCACCGAACAGGATTTCTTCACGCCCGCCGGCGCCAAAATCGTGTATGACGAAGCCCGCCGCTGGTATACGATCCTCGGAGCCGAAGATCGAATCAAATGGGTGATTGGACCCGGCGGCCATGGCACTCCGCCCGTCGTCCGTGAAGCCGTCTACGATTGGTTCCTCCGCTGGCTCGGCCCCGGCCGCCCTGGCGCCGACGCGAAAGAGCAGCCCATCCACTTGCACCCCGATCACGAGTTACGAGTTAGCGAGACTGGCCAAGTCTCGACGGATTTCGATAGCCGCGAGTTATATGAGATTATCCGCGACGAGTTACCTTCCATTCCTAACTCGTCCGATATCTCCGCTAGCATGCGAACTCTGATTGGCCACCATGCTCCGTCCGCCATTCACCGCACCGGCGATCTGATTAGTTTCGAACCCGACCCCGGACTGCAAATCACCGCGCGTCTGCTCCCGGCTGCCACCGCCGGCCGTCACCCCGCCGTCCTTCTCGTGCAGTCCGACCTCGAAGCCTCGGAGCACGCCACCCAACTGGCCGCCGCCGGCAACACGGTCCTACTCCTCGCCCCCCGCGGACTTCCCGCCCCAGCAACCATCCGATTCTCCGGCGACTGGATCACCAACGCCCGCGCCCTCCTGGTCGGCCGCGTACTCCCCGCGATGCGCGCCCACGATATTCTTTGCGGCATCGACCTCCTCGCCGAAATGCCGGAAGTCGATCCCACCCAAATCCGGGCTACGGCCGCCGATACCGCCGGCATCTGGCTCCTTATGGCCGCCGCCGCCGACAGTCGCATTCAATCCATCGAGCTATCCCGGACCCCTTACAGCCTCCGCGCCGCGTTCAATAATCCCCTGAATCGCGGACTGTACGACGCCGTCGTCCCCGGAGCCGTGGCCGCCTGGGATCTGGTCGATCTCGTCAAAGCCATCGCCCCACGCCAGGTCACTTGGACGGACCCTGTCGACTGGATGCGCAACCTCGCCGTCCTCCCCGGCTACCGCTACAGTACCTTTGGCAACTGACGTTGCGAATCCGCCGGGCGATGCTACAATGGGATGGTCCGATTGCCGGAACCCGCCGGGTTTATCCCACCGAGGGCGCGTAGCTCAACTGGCAGAGCAACTGACTCTTAATCAGTAGGTTGTAGGTTCGATTCCTACCGCGCTCACCATGAAAAAAACGACTTATCCGGATTCGAAGCCGTTCAAGTCGTCTCTGGTCCCCCAGCTTGTCCCCCAGTTTATGTTGTTCTGTGACTTCTGAGTCCTATCTCAACGCGCCAGTCCACGCGCGATATGGACGGGACCGTCGGCCTGCTTGATGCCGGAGTTGGTCCCCAGCCGACAAGGGGGACCAATAAAGAACCGCATCTTGGAAGAGAGCCCCGTCAAGGGCTACCAGCTATTCCGATTCCAGAGGCAGAAGGCGGATGGCACGAAGATGACCCTGCCGAACTACTACTTCCGCCACAGGGGCAAGGACACCTGCACGGAAACCGACCGTCTCAATGAAGCGAAGCTGGTGGTCAAGAGGGCAACTGGCGAAGAGGCGCGGGGACGACGGCGTAGAACCAAACCGATTGCGGAGCCCGTGACGGTGGGCCGGCTGCTGGACCTCGTAATCGAGGACTACGAGGCAAACTGGCACAAGCGATGACATTGACCGGTACATAAAGTAACGGGAATCTGAGCGTCTCCGCAAATCTGTCCGCCGGGGTCACGAGAAGCTCCGAGCCGCCAGCATCAACCGGGACCTTTCGCTACTCCGGCGCGCGTATCAGCTCGGGTATGAGCGAAAACCACAGTTGGTTGAGAAGATCCCGCCCATCAAGAAACTCGCGGAGAACAACGTTCGGAAGGGCTTCGTTACGACAGACCAGTACCGAGCGTTGATAGCGGAACTCCCGACGCATCTGCGGCCGATCACGTGTGTCGCATATCACGTCGCGAACCGCAAGGGCGAACTGCTTCGGATGGAGTGGGCTGACGTCGAACTGAATGGTGATCCGCCTGTCCTAACGCTCTGGCCCGGCGAGACCAAGAACGATGACGGCCGAACGCTTCCCATCCTCGATGGCGAGATGCTGGACACTCTGCGTGCGCTCAAGGCCGAGCATGACGAGAAGTGGCCGAAGGAGTCGCACGTTTTCCTCAACGCAGAAGGCAAGCCGCTCGACTACCACATGATGCGCAAGGTTTGGGACGACGCGTGCACTCGGGCGGGGCTGACAGGACTGCTGTTCCACGACTTGCGGCGGAGCGCGGTGCGCAACCGGCGGCGGGCCGGAGTAACCCAGAAGGTCTCGCGCGAGTTCAGCGGACATAAGACGGATGCCGTCTTCGACCGCTACAACATCACCAATTTCGACGACCTAAGAGACGCTGCCGCGAAGCTGGGCAGATTTCTTGGAAAAAAGCCGAGCGGTGAGCCGTCAGGGCAGTGACGACCCGCCGCGACCGGCGCTAACATTCGTAGTACGTGCTCGACGAGATCACCTTGTCGAGTTCAGCACGATCGACTTGGCGCTTCCCGTCGATTTTGGTAACGCGGATCGTGCCGCGACAGGCACGAGACCCGTGCCACACACGGTTCGAGAAAGGCCGGCAAATGGGTTTTACCAGCCGGCGCACACGCCCGCTGCACCGCCACGGCAAGCACCATCTCCCCGATGGTGGGGCCGTCAGTCGGCGTCGTCAGCCCACATGCCTGATCGATGATCCGGATCAGGCAATCTCGCTAGGCCGTTGACCGCCTGAAGATATTTGTTAGAAACACTCTTAATTAGAAATGTTGTGGCCTATACTTGGGCATGGCGCGTCCACCCAAGCCGTTTCATCTGAAAGCCCAAGACCAGCGGGCGCTGACGCAGTTGCTGAGTGGAGGTGTTCAGCAGGTGCGCGTTGTCCTCAGGGCGGTGGCGCTCCTGCAACTGCACCAAGGGCAGAGCGCTCCCAAGTGGCCCGTACGATTCCTTGGTCCCCGCAGGCGATCCGGGTGATCGCCAAGGCGTTACCGCGAGGGTGGGTGAACGAGCGCTATACGAGAGGCAACGACCGGGCCACGCAGAACTGTTGAGTA
>JBBQGE010000050.1:0-41433 GCA_038322675.1 Bryobacterales bacterium | reverse complement strand
GCTCCTGAGTATGGGCTTAGGAACAGGATGACATACTTACGTCGGTCTGTCAACACACAATAGGTAGACCGACCTGTTTCTGTGGCGTGTGGCGTGTCAGTCGCCAAAAACATTCCAGATGGAAAATGTAGAAACTCCAGTGCTCGGCGAGAACGCCGGGCCGGGGTCGCGACTATTCTTCATCGCGGACGGCGAGCACCTGCGGCAGATGGGCACTACCACCGGTGTGCACACGGCGTTCATCATCGGCGGGCGTGTCGTAACCGTCGGGGCAACTGAAATCGAGGCCCGCGCAATCCCGCTTCAACGCCGCAGATAGGCGTCGTCGCCGTTCCGCCAATCCTCGCGAACGGGCGAGAATAAGTCCACCGCGACACAATCTTCCAAGGCCTCCGCGCTGTGCGGCACGTTCGGCGGAATCCGCAAAACGTCTCCCGCATTGACGACTACCGGCTCGCCGGCGAGTACGAATCGGAGGCTGCCCTGTTCCATCATCGAGATCTGTTCATTCGCATGGCTGTGCTCCGGCACCGTGTATCCCTTCTTTAGATACACTCTGGCCACGGTCATCGAGTCGCCATGAATCACCTGTCGGCCGAACGACGGGTTCAGTTGCTCGCGCTCCACAGTACTCCACTCGTATAGCTGCATGGGACGGATTTTATCATCCGCAGCCTATTTTGCGGGTTCGATGTTGACCAGCGGAATTCGAGGAGCCTCCCATCGAGAGGGCTGGCTGCGGGCTGGTATCAGTTTGTTGACCACGGCGCCGACAGCCATCGATCCGTACACCAGGTGCCGGACCCGGAGTGGGCCAACTGCACGCAGACTGCCCACCCAATGCAGTCCCGCGCTGATAGAGCAACCACACTGCTCGCAATCAGGATCGCCGCCGAAGATGCAAGGTTGCACCTGTGTGCGCAGGTCGGCCGTGAAGTTCGTGGACATTCGCGAGAAGATGCATTCGGAAGGATTCGCCGGAGGTTTCGCGAACGCGCGCGCCATTCCGTCGGGCACCAGGAGTTTCGGGAATAGCTTTGAAAGTCTGGGCAGATCCGCGGCTAACGCTTCGCGGTCCGCCGGAGTCAGCATCTCTTCCGACTGTTCACCCCGCTGCGGCGTGTAAACGCTCATCCAGATACGATTTACCTCAGGCCGATCGCTCCAGAATTTCATGAACTCGTCCAGATATCCGGGTTCTTGTAAGTGCTGGCGAACCACCGTCGTGTGAATATTCACACGACGGCCCACGATGTTTTTCAGGATCCGCTCATAAGTGGCAGGCTCGCGGCGGACGTCATGGTGGTGCGGTAATCCGTCGATCGAAACGGCCACCGTGATCTTTGGCAGACGAACCCATTCCTCGGGAATGGGGATGACGGCGCTGGTTACGACCATGGTGTTCGTGCCGCGACGGCTCAACTCCGGCAGCACCCGGCTCAACTCACGGTGACGGATGAGGGGCTCGCCGCCGACAAGCGATAGCTGCAACGGTTCATGTTGCTCAACCAAACGGAGGATTCCGTTGACTAAATCGTCTCCACGATAGTCCGAAAGATCTTTTAACTGCGCGCCGTCGCCCAAGTGGGATTCGCCGTAAGCGTAGCATCCCGGACAATGTAATGGGCATTCGCGAGTAATCTCGATAGAGAGGAGCGGAATGCGGCCGCGTAGTATGGTGCCCCATGATCGAACAAAGTCTATAGTTTTCATTGAAACCCGGCGTACCCAAATTAGACGGCGAGTAGCTCTTCAGGTTTCGATTTGGTTATTGACTCGGAAAACGTGCACGAGAAGGTCGACCCCTTCCCAGGCTTCGACTCCACCCAGATGCGCCCGCCGGTGGCGGTCCCCCTCCTACAGACTCACGGGCTCCAGCACGCACTCCGTTCCATCGCAGGTGTGGCGCGGCTGTGCTCTACTGTCGTTCGCGCGAAACGTGCTTCGCTACCGGAAACACCGAGATCCGCAGGCGGGCGCAGCCCATCGGGATCAGGGCGATCGTTCGGATGCGCTCGCGCGTCGCAACGGGGCTTGCAGGCAGCGGCCCAGGCATTCCGTTTGGCTCTTGCGTCCACTGAGGGACCTGCCGCGCCCGTACGAAGATCTCTACCGGCGCATTTTCCGGAGTGAACGGCTGCCCCTTCACCGCACCATTGACCCGCCGGACCAGCAGGTGCTGGGACACGCTACTGGGATCGACCGCGAGGGCCCAATTCCACGGCGTCGTCGGAAACACCTCGAAGGCCGGCCAATCGGGATGTTCGCCGTACTGCTCCCATCGCTCCCCGATCTTGGCGGAGAAAGCGAGCGGGCCGCGATAGACCGACACGCCGTTGCCGTTCTTCGCCCAGGTCTTCAACGTGACTCGCATGGGCAACTCGAGTTGGAGACGATCGCCATTGCGCCACCGGTGATTCAGGATCAGCCAGCCAGGCCCCGCCTGCGGCACCATCACTTCCCTTCCGTTCAACCTCACGATGTTCGCCTGCGACCACGCCGGCACTCGCAATGCCAGCGGAAAACTCACATCCTTCGGCGTGGCGATCTCGAATCGAATCGTGCCGTCGAACGGGTATTCCGTGGACTCGGTGATGCGCACCTGGGTCCCATCGCCCACCTTGGCTGTCACCACGCTTGACGAATACAGCACGGCCGCCAGTCCGTTGCCAGCGGTCGCCATCCAAAGGTGCTCCGCGAAGTACGGCCACGCGTGCGCTACATTGTGCTGGCAGCACCGGTATTGAAACGGATTGTAGGACAGCATGTCGCCCGAGTTCTCCAGCATCGGAGCTTTATTTTGACGATCGAGCTGGATCATGTTCGGCGCGGTCAGATAGTGCAGACCCCTCAGGTCGGGAGTCATCGCGGCAGGCAGCGAGTTGAATGCGACATCCTCGGCGCGATCCGCCCACTTCGGATCGCCGGTGATGCCGGTCAGCATCTCATGACTCAACATGTACTCGGCCATCGAGCAGGTTTCGGCGGCCTGACGCGGACCAGTGTAGCCCTTACGAGCGTTCTCGTCGGCAGCGAACATGCCGCCCGGCATCTGCCCGTACTCGTGCATCACGCGATCGTAATCGGCCTCGGTCGCCTTGATGAATCGCTTGTCTTTGGCCTGTTGGAAAAACTCGGCGGGTTCGCGGAAGCCTTGACTGATATTGACGCCGTGCCAGGTCGGGATGTTGTCCATCCAGTCCGCCGTGCGCTCGTGGTTGCGCTTTGCCAGATCCAACAGCCATGCGTCGCCGGTGCGATTGTAGAGCCAGTAAATGCTATCGAGATTATCGCCGCCCCGGTACTTCTGCCAGCTTGCCGGAAGAAATTCGTTCACGGGCAGTTTCATCTGCCATTCGAAATACTTCGTCATGAACGGCAACACGCGCTTGTCGCCAGTGGCTTCATACAGCGAACGCAGCGGGTACAGCATGATCATGTTCGGCCACAGGTCGATAACGCGCGCCGGCTTGTCGGTATTCATCTCCGGTTGGTCGCCGCGCCGGATATCGAGGTTTTTCCGATTACCGAAGTAGCCGTCCTCGCTCTGGTTCGCGAGAACGGCATCGAGCCACTTGCGGGCTTGCGCCTGAAGACGATCGTCCCCGAGGACAAGGCCGAGATCGGTGAAGCCCTTCAGCCAGTACGGCACCTCTTCCCAGCCGCGCTCGCCGTGACCGCCCGGAGTGACCCACGCATTTCCGTTGTACTTGCAGAACGGACTGATCTCTTCCAATCGCCCCGAGAATCCGTTCGCCATCAGTTCGAGTTGATGCCGCAGCCAGCCTTCGGGGCGAATCGCTCCGACCGGCAACTTCCGCAGCGGACTCGGCGCGAGCGGCGCTCGGTTCCCCACGTAATACGCGTTGTCCCCGCCGGGCAAGGCGGCTACGTGTGTGGCGCTCTGCGCCATTGCGGATATCGGGAGGAAAAAGAGCACCGGAAAAACCGCTTTCATTTCACGATCAGCTTACACCCTCGAACAGGCACTCATGAATACGTTGCCGCCGGATGCTAGCCTGGAAATGATCCCGTGATCGACGCCCCTCTACGCCGCCGGCTGGTTCTGCTGCTCTGGCTGTGCTTCGTTGTTCGCGGCCTGTACTATGCCGGCGCGACGCCACTCTGGGAGGGCTTCGACGAGTCTGCGAATTTCGCCTCTATCCACGCGGTGGCGGACGGCGATCTGGTGCCTGGACCTTCGCGGAAGTTTTCACGCGAGGTGGAGGACTCGCTGAAGTTCGTTCCCATGCCGCGGTCGTTCGTCTCCGGCCACACCATCACGCACGATGAGTTTTGGAAACTGGATCCATCCGATCGCGACCGGCTTACATCGGAACTGCGCGCGATTCCCGAGTCGCAGCAAAGCCGGCCCAGCGCTCTATCCCTGCAGCCGGTCGCCAAACTGCCTCTGTACGCGTGGATGATGGCACCGGTTTATTCGGCTTGCCGATCGCTGCAACTACTGAATCGCGTGTATGTGCTGAGAGCGCTGAACGTCGCGCTTGCCTCACTGGCGCTGCCGCTCGCGTTCCTTCTGGCGCGCAGACTCCTCCAAAGTGATGCCGCCGCGATTTGCGCCACTGCGGCGTTCGCAGCCGTTCCACAGATGATGTTCAACATCAGTCACGTTGGTCCGGATGCATTGGTGCTGGTGCTGATCACCGCGCTGACGATGACCGCGGTCCGGCTTCGGAAGCGGCGCCCTGTGCTGGTGCTGATCGTCGCCGGACTGGCCGCAGTCGTGATTCCGGTGCTGTTGCTGCCAAGTCCACCCGCCGCGGTTTCCGGGCAGAGTCTCTTCCAGGCCATCCTGCAGATGGACTGGCTTCGCGCCGCGGATTTTTCCTGGCACGCTCAGATATGGTTCGGCAATGCGAGCTTTCTCGGACTTCGGAGCTGGGTGTACGACATCATGCTGCTGATGTTTCTGGTGGGGCTGTTCGGCGTGGCCCGGTCCTGGAAGCAGAACGGATATCCCGTGCTGGCGCTATTGGTGGTGCAAGCGATGTTCGTGGCTGCGATAGCGTGGTTCGGCGTCGCGATGTTCCGCGCTACCGGCAATTCGCTGCCTCCAGGCTGGTATCTGGCTGCGCTCGCGGCGGCGGAGTGTGCGCTCCTGGTGTACGGGTTCCGCGCCCTCAGCCCGGCCGCAATGGCCATTCCCGGATTTCTGTTCGCGACTCTCGATGTCTATGGCTCGCACGTGGTTCTGATCCCTTACTACACCGGACTGATCTCGTACTCGCCCACGGGCCGCCTGGCCGCTTTTCCGCTTGCGAGGTGGTCGTATGTCGTGTTCGACCGGCTCGCCTTCAATAAGCCGGAGTGGTTGGGTTCGTTTGCGTTCTCCGGGTTGTGGGCGTTGTATGTGATCGCGACGTGCGCGCTGGCGGGCATCTCGGTGTGGGCCGCCGGCGCTGGTAGATTGAACGTATGGCCTTCGACGGACTGAACGTGCTGACTCTGGAGAGCCGCCGCGCCGCCGAGATGGCAGAACTGATCCGGCGGCAGGCGGGAGTGCCGTTCGCCGCGCCTTCCATGCGCGAGGTGCCGCTCGAGTCCAACACCGAAGCGTTCCAATTTGCCGAACGCTTGTTCGCCGGAGAATTCGAGATGATGATCCTGCTGACCGGCATCGGAACTCGCGCGCTCAATCGCGTACTCGCGTCCCGCTATCCTGAGCAGGCTTTTGCGGAGGCGTTGCGAAAGATGGTGGTGGTGGCCCGCGGACCCAAGCCAATGGCGGCGCTTCGCGAGATGAACGTGCCCGCGACGGTTCAGGTTCCGGAGCCGAACACCTGGCACGAGTTGCTGGCCGCGATCGAGGACCGTACGGAGCGCCTCATCGCCGTTCAGGAATACGGGAAAAGCAACCCGGAACTGCTGGACGCGCTGCGCGCCCGAGGTGCGGAGGTTACGCCAGTGCGGGTGTATCAATGGGATCTGCCGGAGGATACGGGGCCGCTTCGGGAGGCCGCGCGGAGACTCGCCGCCGCGGAATTCGACGCCGTTCTGTTTACGACGTCGATCCAGGTTGTGCACTTGTTTCGGATCGCGAGCGAACTCGGACTGGAGAACCAGGTCCGGGATGCCCTCTCACGCATAATGATTGCTTCCATCGGCCCCACCACCACCGAAACGCTGCAGGAGTTTGGACTCGACGCCGACCTGACGCCCTCGCACCCGAAGATGGGCTTCCTGGTGAAAGAGGCGGCCGAACAGTGCGCGGCAATCCTCGAAAGGAAACGAGCCTGATGGCCAAGAAAACCGACGACACCTGGGCGATGGTGGGCAAGTACATGTCGCTTGCGTTTGTTTTGCCCAGCGCCGCGTTTGCTGGATATATCATCGGCTACCTGCTCGACAAAGTTTTCAAAACATCATTCCTCGCCGTCGTGTTCCTGCTGCTCGGCATCGCCGGGGGGCTGGTGGAAGTGGTGCGGACGCTCCTCAAAGACACTAAGGAATCGTGACCGAGGACGCGGCATTCTACGCGCGCGCCTTGCACCGGCTGGACCGGGTTGCCATCGTTCTCGGGGCGGGCGTCTCGATCGTGTTCCTGATCGTCGAAGGCTGGCGCGCGGGACTCGCCGCAGCCGTCATGGCCGCCGCTTCCGTCTACAATCTGCGGCGTTTGAAGGGTATCGCCGCAGCCATCCACCCCGAGGCGAAGCCGCGAACCATTTCCGCGGTCCTGGTAGGAGTGCGCTACCTGCTGTTGGGCGGTATCTGCTTTGTTATAATCAAATACTTTGAGGTGAGCTTTCTGGCGATCTTCGCCGGTTTGCTGGTTTCCGTGGCTGCGGTTCTGGTCGAGATGGTCTACGAACTGCTCTTTATCCGATAATGCACGAACACGAACTCTGGCTTACACGCCTGTTTAACGACTACCTGTCCGGGGTGGCGAACACTATCCTGGGATGGTTCAATGTGCACGCCGTGAACCCCGCCCGGCCGTGGGAGAACTGGCTCGCGATGGAGTTACTCGTCGTGGTGCTCATCATGGTGGCCGTCACTATTCTGCGCAGCAGCCTTTCGGTGGATAACCCGGGCAAGGTGCAGCACCTGGTGGAAGTCGTGTGGAATTTTCTGAAAGAGGCCGCGGAGGATGCGGGCCTGCATCAACCCGGCAAGTTCCTGCCATTTTTCGCGACTATATTTTTCTTTGTTCTGGTCTGCAATTTAATCGGCGTAATTCCGACGTTTGAGTCCCCCACCATGGTGCCGTGCGTGCCTGCCGGGTGCGCGATGGCGGTGTTTCTTTACTACAACTTTTGGGGATTCCGCGAGCAGGGGCTTTGGCCCTATCTGAAGCATTTTGCCGGTCCCATGCCGGTATTGGCTCCGCTGATGGTGCCCATTGAACTGGTCAGCCATCTGGCACGTCCGATGTCGCTCACCATCCGTCTGTTCGCCAATATGTTTGCCGGCGAGCAGGTGACCCTAGCGTTCCTGAAGCTGACATTTCTGATCGCACCGGCCGTTTTCATGGGTCTGCACGTCTTTGTATCATTCCTGCAGGCATATATTTTCGCGCTGCTCACGATGATTTACGTAAGTGGCGCGGTTGCGCATGAACATTAATCCGGCATTTTCCGCTCCAGTGTGAGGGCCGGGGTTCCCCAGGGCGCCCGGTCAACCACCTCCTGAGAGCGACTTACTAGAAAGGAGTCAGACGTGACGAAACAACTCACTCTGCTTTTAGCGATCCTTTTCCTGTTGTCCACCCCGATCTTCGCTCAGACGAATCCGGGCGGGATGGCACCTGCAACAAACTGGCAACCTGTAGCCGCCGTGCTCGGCATGGCTTTCGCATCGGGATTGTGCGGCCTTGCTCAGGGCCGTGCGGTATCCGGCGCCGCCGAAGCCATGGCGCGAAATCCGGGAGCCAGTGCGGCCATCCGATTCGCACTCATCCTCGGCCTGGTGCTGATCGAGTCGCTGGCGTTGTACACGCTGGTCATCACGTTCACCACCAAGGTGTGATCCGATAGTTCGAGGGGTGTGCCGGAAGGTACGCCCCTTTCCTCCCATGAAACTCCAAGGCATCTACCCTCCCATCGCCACCCCATTCGACCACAAAGGCGATCTGTACAAAGCCAAAGTTCAGCACAATGTGGAGAAGTGGAATCGGACGTCGCTCGCCGGGTACGTTGTGTGCGGCTCGACCGGCGAGAGCGTTTATCTCAGTACGGACGAGAAGGTCCAGTTATGGGAGTGGGTGGCCCAATACGCCGCACCGGAAAAGGCGCTGATTGCGGGCACGGGAATGGAGAGCGTTCGGGAAACGGTGGATCTCACGAATCGCGCGGCGGCCATGGGATATAAGGCCGTCATGGTCCGTACGCCGCACTACTATAAGAGTCTGCTGAACCGGAACGACGCGCAGTTGTTGTATTTCCGATCGGTCGCCGACCAGGCGAAGATCCCGCTGATGATCTACAACTGGCCGCAGACCACCGGAATCGATATCTCGCCGGAAGCCGTTGCCGCGCTTTCCGAGCATCCGAACATCATCGCGATCAAGGAGAGTTCGGGGAATCTCGAAAAGGTGATGCAGATGATCCGCGAGGTGAAGCCTGGATTCCAGGTCCTGGTCGGATCGGCGCCCACGCTATGGCCGTCGTTAGCCGTCGGCGCGGTCGGAGCCGTGCTCGCATTCGCGAACGCCGCTCCGTATGCGACCATCACGATCTGGGAGGCGCATCGCACACGCGACACGGAAGCCGCCCGCGACTGGCAGAATCGCATCTCTCGGGCCGCGCAACTGGTTACGACGAAGTACGGCGTGCCCGGCCTGAAATATGCGATGGATCTGAACGGGTACTATGGCGGACCGCCGCGGTTGCCGTTGACGCCCATCGGACCGGACGCCCAGCGGGAAATCGAGGCGGCGTTCGATGGACTGAAGGGCTAAGTCAACAACACCGAGCGCAACTGGACCCACTCGTCACGCTCCAATAGTTCATCGGGCTCTAGAAGCGTTTTTGGCCTGCCGTACGGGCGGCCTTGAATCCGCAACTGCCCCGTGGAACCGCGAATCTCGGTGGATCGGAAATCCACCACCTCACTCAGCTTATCCGCAATGATACCGACCGCCGGGACCGAAGCAGGCCCATCCGGCGTTACGATGATCACGCACGTGCTGGAACGAGCCGCGCGTGCCGGTAGTCCGAGCCGGTCGCGAATGTCGATCACTGGGATCAATCGTCCGTTCGCGGCTACAGATCCAAAGAGAAATGGCGCTGATAGTTGTGCCGACTTGCGAACGTCCGACGCCGGCAAAATCTGACGGACCTTGTCGGACCGTATCGCGAAATACTGCCGGGACAGTTGAAACGTCACATATTTCCCGGCTCGGGCTGTAACTTGGGCTGTAAGCACGCAAACTCCTAAAGATCTCATCGGCCCGCCCCGTCGGAGTTTGAATTAATACGTTCGGCCCGGGTTCAATAGAAGCGCGTGCGCGCCGAAGGGGAAGACCTTCGACGGAGGGCATTCTCGATGCGGAAGGCCATCCTCTGTTGAAGCGCGTACCCACCGCGTCGCTAGCTGACACTCGTCGCCATCGGCGCTCCAGGAACCGCGATCGCGAGAGTAGTGTACGATTGGCAAAGACACCCCCGCGTTTGGAGAGCAAGAAAAAATTGACGATGACATTCGTGAAAGCGCCGTTGCTTCTTACCCTGGCGTCGGTGACGCTCTGGTCCCAGGTCAATGTGGGCGAAAAGGAGTCTGAGACCAGCCTGCCTTTCACCATGACCACCGTGGCCACTTTCAAACTGCCCTGGCGGCTGGCCTTCCTGCCCGATGGCCGCATGCTGATCACGGAAAAGCCCGGACCCGTTTGGGTGGTATCCCAGCAGGGAGGGAAGGTACTGGTGGCCAATACGCCCCCAGTCTATTTTCATGACCAGGACGGCATGATGGGCGTCTTCCTCTCGCCTCATTACGCGGACGACCGGAGGATTTATCTCACCTATGTCGCGCCCGGCGATTATGGCGGAGGGTTCACGCTAGCCCGCGCCAAGCTGAACGCAACCGCCACCTCGGCCAAACTGGAAGACTTCGAAGTTCTCTGGAGCCAGATGCCCACGGGCAAGGGCGGACAGGCAGGTGGGCCGATTGCTTTCACGGCTGACGGCAAGTATCTGTTCCTCGCGGTTGGCGACCGCCAGCGCATGACCCCCGCCCAGGATCCAAGCCAGCCAGTAGGGAAGATCCTGCGCCTGACGCTGGATGGCAAGCCCGCCCCCGGCAATCCGAACTACGGCAAAACCGGCGCTGCCACCATCTCCCTGATCGATCCGCCCCGTGACACCGAAGCCGCCAAGACCGCGAAGGTAGTCAGCACCTATACCTTCCCCGGCCCCAACCTGACGCCGTCAGAAACCTGGGCCAGCGGCGTCCGCACGCCCTACGGATTGGCGTTTTCGCCCAGCGGCGAATTGTGGGAGGTCGAGCACGGGCCGCGCGGAGGCGACGAATTGAACCTGATCGAGCGGGGCAAGAACTATGGCTGGCCGCTCGTCTCCTACGGCAACAACTACAACGGCGTTCCCATTCCCAGGCCTGACACCCGGCCCGACCTGGCGAAGCCGGTCCTGTATTGGGCCCCGGTAATCGCTCCGGGCAATCTGATGTTCTACCGTGGTTCCAAGACTTTCCCGCAGTGGAATGGCAGCGGCTTTGTCAGCGGCCTGGGAACCCAGACCCTCAACCGCATCATCTTCGACGGCCACGGTGGCGCCAAAGCCGCCGAGCGCTGGAAGGTGGACCGCCGCATCCGCGATGTGGAAGAAGCCCCCGATGGCTCCTTGTGGATGCTGGAAGACTCCAGTCCCGGAGCCTTGATCCACATCACGCCCAAGGGCACCGCTTCGAATTAGGAAACATCACCAGTCGCCGCTGTCCGCCTCAGCGTTCCCCGAACAGTGGACACTCTCTGGGTACGCGGCCGGATCGGGTGAATGGGTCGCGGCATCTAGGGGTTCTCGACTGCTCCCCCGCGGCCTGTCTCACTTCATACATGCGGGCGTGGATTTCGCGCACGGCGTCAATTAATTCGGGGTAGGGCGTGTCGGTGACGCTGAGCAGGCCGATGTTGTAGTTCTCGCCGTCGAGCGTTCGTCCGGCCACCGGCTCGTCCATATATTGGAACCAGTGCGCGCCGACGAAGGCCGGGTGCTCGAGGACGCTGGTGAGGTAGTCCTGGAACATGCGGGCGCGGCCGGCCTGATCGGGCGCCGCTACGAGTCCGGGATGGAACATGCCGCGATCGAGTGCGCCGAAGTGAAACTCGCCGATGATGGCGGGCTTGTCGAGTGCGTTGAGCCAATCCCAGGCGCTAGGGTCGATGCGGTTCTGGTAGATGTTGAAACTGACGACATCGGCAAACGCGGCGGCGGCCTCGACTACCTCGATGCTATAGTTGCCGCTGAAGCGGCTGCCGAGGTAGAGATGGTCCGGATCGATATCCTTAATGGCGGCGTTGACGGTAGAGAAATACTGGCGGGCGAGGAGCCGCAACATGTCGCTGAGGTCGCGCTTCACGGCAGCGTTGAAGGGTGCATCGGGGGCGCGCAGAGAATCCCAACCGGCGGCGGCGGAGCCCCAGGCGCTGTTTAGAGCGGAGATGGACGTGTACCTGGTCCGCAGCAGGTCCAGCAGCGCGGACCTGGCGGGCGATGGGGCTGGCGTTTGCCCCAGCGCGGCAAGCGGCAGGCTGAAGTGCGACCCGTCCGAGGAGGCATTACCCCAGGGCAGTTCATTGTCCACGAAATGCCCCAGGCACCACGGGTCGCCGAGCGCCACACTTAGGTTCGACCGAAGCTGTGCTTGCACCGCGGCCCCAAAGCGGGGATCGAAGGGATCGGGCATGGCGCCCAGGGTATTGTAGGTCCCCCAATAGTGCGTTGTGGTGACGTACGGCACGCCGCGCGAGTACAGAGCGGAATCCGACCAATTGGCCACGGTGTTGAAGCCCCACGAGCGCAGCCGTGCGAGGGTGACATCGCGCCAGGCGCCGGTCCAATTATCGCCGTCCTTGCGGACGATGTTGGCGCTGTGGAAGTCGTAGGCGGTTCCCTGCTGGCCGGTGGAGGAAGTCGCGGCGCCGAAGAAACGGGCGAGGGGGTCGTCGCCGGCAGGCAGCCAGGTGAACATGGATTCGCGACCGGTGATGAAAGTGGGCGAAGCGACGCCCACCACATCCACGCCGGTTGAGAAGAACAAGTGGCCCTCCGGTGTGACGAGCCACCATTTCCCGTCCACCTTGTCGGTACGGAAGAAGCCGGTGGCGGGGAGGCGTGGTCCGCCCTCCCAGCCCCCGAAGCGGTCGCGACCGGCAGGTGGCGGGTGAGAGGCGAGATCCTGCACCTCGGCGTCGCGGCGGACGGCGAATTCATCCTCGGAATAGAGCTTTCCAGGCCAGTCGTCGCCGGTGAATTGGCCGAAACGGTCCAAGATCTTGTCGAGCGAACGTCCGGCGCGGAACCTGACGTTGTCGAGGATCAATGTGCGTTCGCTGCCAGGCGAACTCATGAAGACCTGGAACTGCACGATGTGGCTGAGGTCGAGGGTCCAGGAGCCGTTGGAGCCGAGGCTGCTGGTTCCGGGCCAGGCGGGAAGGCCTATCATGCCGTACCCCTGCGGACTGGCGCCGTTCAGGGGAAAGGAGAATGTCCGGGTTTCACCGGGCGCCAGCGTGCTGTTGCCGGTGCGGCAATAGCGCGTGCCATCGGCCCGAGAGTCGTCATCGACACGCAGATAGAAGGATGCGGGCTGATCCTCGGGATTCGTGACATCGACGGCTATCTCGCCCCATAACCGCAGGTCCCAAGGCTGGGGAGGCCGGAAGAAGAGGGCGGGCCACTGCACGGCGGAGAAGTGCACCAGAAGTGCGCGTGATCCATCGGTGACTCCCTCCGACACCAGTTCGATGCGCGTGTCGCGCGGCACCATCAACCGCATCTGTTCGTCGTTCTCGAACGACGTCACGGCCTGCGATTCTTGCGCGCAAACAGACGGCGCAAGAAGCAGCGCGACGGCGGCGAGCGCCCGGCTCAACGCCGGTATGGTGAGACTCCGGTTCATCGCTATGCGTGGACGCCGTCCAGTACCGCCAGGTCAAAGGATCCGTGTCTGGAAGCCTCCTTGTGATTCCTATCACATATTGCCGGTACGGCGCGCGGTGGGCGAGCAGGCGCGACTCGAGGCTATGCCGTACGGAAGCCTCCGCGGGAGTCTTGTGCCTCTCGAATTCGCGCGTCCTAGTCCACCATCTGCTTTCGAGCAGACTGCCACGTGCTGGAAGACCTGCAGATCGACGCGGCGTTGGGAAGATCGCAAGTTGAGCCGGCCGAGGCGGCCAAAGCGGTGTTCGGCCGATATGCCGCCGAGGTCCACCAAGACCGGTTTGGCCCGTGCATTTTCCGTTTAGCCTGCGTCATATCGATTCGGAGTTGCCGGTCCCGCCGCAATTCGAAACGATGGAACAGATGGTCGACGAGTCCCTGGCTCAGCGGCGGTTCCAGATGAGTTTGATCCTGCTGTTTTCGGTTGCGGCCCTGGTGCTAGCCAGCCTCGGCATTTACGGCGTCGTCTCCTATTCTGTGGCCTCGCGCACCAATGAACTCGGTATCCGTATGGCACTCGGAGCCCGGGACGCAGACGTCTTGCAGATGATCTTGCCGGTTCCCGTGGCGCTTGGCCTCGGCGGCAGTCTGGTCGTTTCGCTCGGGTTGGGGCGCTTGCCGGGGGGCACTGCTCTATGGTGTCAACCCCATTGACGCCGTGACCATCATCAGCGTGGTTTTGACACTCTATACAGTCGCGGCTCTGGTCCGCTTTATTCCGGCTCGGCGCACGACGCGCATCGACCCTGTAAGTGCGTTGCGATACGAATGGGGCCGAGGTGGCGCGCCCGATGGCGTCAAAGGCTTTCTGTCGGCAATGGGTCTGGCCTGCTACGATGCTGACCGGCTTCACGACCTCTGTGGAAACAAGGACGCGAACGACGGGACGATCGTCCGCACCACCTGTTAGACTAACTTAACTAGACTGAGAGCGTGCCTGTCTTCGCTAGGAGCGTCCCGATCGACGCTCCGGTCTTCGACGTCTTTCGCTTTCACGAGCGGCCGGACGCGCTCGCTTTATTGTCGCCCGCATTTCCTCCAGTACGCATGACCGGCCGTACCGGCAGCGGCATCGAGGCCGGCGCGTGCGTGGAACTTCGCGTCGGGGTGTTCCGGTGGGTCGCGCAGCACACAACGAAGGCACGGTCGATGGGCTCTTCGCGCGATAATCGTGTTGGAACTATTTACACCCATGACCGTCGCCAAGAGAGCCGGGGCAGTGGCCAGCCTCGACAGCAAGCGAGCACGAGCTCAACTCGAACTCAAGGATCGGGCGCTCGCATCCAGCGCCGAAGGGATCACGATAGCGGATGCCGGCCGGCCGGACAACCCTCTTATTTACGCGAACGCAGGCTTCGAAAGGCTCACGGGATATAGCGTGGCCGAGGTCATCGGACGCAATTGCCGCTTCTTGCAGGGCCCCGGTACCGATCCTGGAGCGGTTGAGGAACTGCGGACAGCCATCGGGAATAATCGGGCCGTGACGGTGACTCTACTCAATTACCGCAAGGACGGCACGCCTTTCTGGAATCGGCTATCGATTACACCGGTTCGGGATGCCGCGGGCGCAGTCACGCATTTCATCGGCGTGCAATCGGACGTAACCGAGGAGAAGCAGGCAAAGGAAGCGTTGCAGACAGCGAACGAACGTCTGGAAGCCGCCAGTGAGGTGATGAGGCGTGATCTGGCGGCGGCCGCGGAAGTGCAACGGTCGCTCCTGCCACTCCAGATGCCGTGCGTTCCGGGCATGCAGTTCGCATACAAGTTCCGGCCCTGCACAGCCGTGGGCGGCGACTGCCTGAATGTTCTCACCCTCGACGAGCGCCACCTGGGCGTCTATATCCTCGACGTGTCGGGCCATGGTGCGGCTGCGGCGCTGCTCTCGGTCACGCTCAGTCACATGCTCTCGGCCGTACCGGATCGATCTTTCCTGTACCAGCCATGCCCGGACGATGCGAGGCAACATTGCATCGCGACGCCTGTCGAGGTGGTGACGCGATTGAACCGGCGCTTCTCCGATAATTCCATCGTTCCGCAGTTCTTCACGATGATCTATGGAATCCTCGACACGCAGACTGCCGAGTTTCGCTATGTGTCGGCTGGACATTTGAGCCCGATTCACATTCGTTGCGGCGTCACGCCGCGGATTCGCGAGGCCGGCGGGATCCCGGCCGGACTCCTGCCTGGAGCGGCCTACGAAGAGCATTCCATCGCGCTGTCCAAGGGAGACCGGCTGTATCTCTGTACGGACGGGATTCTGGAGGCGGAGAATCCTGCCGAAGAGCAGTTCGGCGTCGATCGTCTGCTGGAGACGCTGATGCGGAACCGCGAGTTGCCGCTCGAAGAGAGTCTGTCAGTGATCATTCGGTCCGTCGAAGAGTGGTCAGCGCCCTTGGGCGCTGCCGACGACGCATCCATGCTGGCCATTGAACGTTCCGCCGTGTAGCCGCGAGTCCTGAAGCGATCAGTCCGCAGTGGCGCGGATACCCCGTGGTTTGCCTTCACGACCTCTGTGGAAACAAGGATGCGAACGACGGGGCGATCATCCGCGCTACCTGTTAGACTAACGGCGTGCAAGCGACGGCTTGGGAGTTCAGGAACAGGGCGCTGCTCTTCGGACTGATCTTCGGTTTGACTTTTCCGCTATACGCGCTCGATCGGCACAATGCGGCGGTGGCCATTGCCAATTGGATTGGCCCCGCGCTGCGGATGAACACACATTTCGTGTCTCGCATCCTGTTCTTTATCGGCGCCGCTCTGCTCGCTACTGCGGCGTTTCTTCGCACGTGGGCCTCTTCCTACTTGCACGCGGAGGTCGTGTACGCAGCCGGCCTGAGAACGGAGTCGCTGGTGGCCGATGGACCGTACCGGAGGGTCCGGAATCCTTTGTATCTCGGCAACGTGTTAATCGCTGCCGGCTTGGGCGTCATGATGAACCGAATCGGGTTCCCGGTGGCAATGCTGGCGACGGTGGTCTTCTGTTACCGGCTCATCCTGCGGGAAGAGGCCGAACTCAGTGCGATCCAGGGTAAGCTGTACCAGGCCTATCGTCACTCGGTGCCGAGACTCTGGCTCTCACCTTGGCCGCGCATCGCTTCGGCCGGAAAGAAGCCCAAGTGGGCCGAGGGATTCAAAGCCGAATCCTGGTGCTGGGGCTTCGCCGCGTCGGTACTGGCTTTCGCCGCGACGTTGAGCATCGCGGCGTTCTACGCAATCCTTGCGGCCAGCGTTGTCTGGCTCTGGGTTTCGTCGGCCATCCGTGACAGGGTTGGCGCCGGATCCGCATCTGCCTGAAATCGTTCTTCTCGTAACTGAACTTGCGACGGGCCTCTTTGCGGTCGAACTGCCCCGGATCTCGCAGCCGTCTGCTTACCATCGCTGGAGTCCCTCACTGCGCCCTGAACAGCACTTGCTCTTCGCCCTCAGCCCTGGCATCACCGCCGTATCTCACCAGGAAGCTGCGCACCGCATCAGCCGAAGCACCGGTAACGGTAAGGCCTTCCGTTTTCTGGGCGCCGAGTTGCTGCACCGCCAGTTGCCTAAGCCAGTCGGAATCGAGGAAGGCCATTCGCAGTGTGGTTCCCTCCAGCCAGATGCGCGGCGGCATGTGCACCGGAAACTGGCAAGGAGCCTGGTCCTTGGCAGTTATGTCCAGAATCCTCACATCGCCGGTTTCGAGAAGCCGCGCCTCCAACTTATACGTGGACGAGTTATCAATTCCGGTAATTGCGTAGGCGTTCCCGTCCCTCTTCACCACGTAGGTGTCTTTGCCGTCTTTATCCTGCCAGACCCCGAGCAGGCGCAGGGTCAATTCTAGCTTCGTCTTCGATGACGAACGTATTCAGCGACGCCATCTTCGAGCAGGCCATCGCTCCGGCAAGGGTCAAAGCCAACAGTGAAATTCGCATTCCATTTGCCTCCACCATGGAACAGCGTCACGGGAAGGCCAGGATTGCACTTCTTATTTGGAAATTCTGCGAAGTTTCGCAATCCCCACCTTCAGCGGGGCATAATTGGCCGCGGCCACCATCAGGCTGATCCCTGTCACCAGCAGAATCAAAGGCCAGATAGCGCGTTCGCGAAACACGTCCTGCTGCAACCGGAACACTCCGATCGCGAAAAAGATCAGCCCGGTGGCGAAGAAGTTCTTCATCTGGCGCGGGATACTCGCGAACACAAAGACGCACGCCGTGGCCGGCAGCAGCCATTCGAGTGCGTGCGCCTCCTGGGGCCTCGAAGCATTGATCCCGAGGAGCAGCAGCGACGTCATTATGTGCCCCGGAATCACGAAGCGAACGATTTTCCCACCATGCGCACCTGTGCCGATTGCACGCGGTCGCAAAGGCGGTCGAAGACGAAATAGATGCCCGCGTTGACAATGAACAGATATTCCACCTGCCCGCGCGTCCAGGGCGCGGCGCGCTTCAGCCAGGCCGCGTAAGGTTCGTGAAATGCCGCAAGGCCGCTGAGCGCGGCCCACGTAAACGCGACGGCGAACGGATAAAAGTAGCGGGAGTCGTCGCGCAACCCACGGCGCTCCAGCGCAAACGCCGCAGCCATGAACAGCACCGCGCACGGGATGAGGTGGAAGTAGAACCGCCCTGGATCGTGTTCGAGCCAGCCGATCATTCCCATGCGCAGCAGCGTAGCCATGGACAGCATTGCCGTCGACACAGCCACCCCGAGCGAGAAGACCGGAGCACCGGTGAACCGGCGCATCCACGCGCACACGGGAACCGCCGCCAGGATCGCTCACCAGAACTGGGCGTTGGTCGCCTCCTTGGCGAGTTGCAGACGATGGAAAAGCTCCAGTTGCGGCTGCCCCAGCGTCAGTGCCGTAAAGATGTGGGCCTCTTCCAGAGTGACCAGCACGGCCACCGGCGCCAGCATGCAGAATGCCAGCAGATACGCCACTGACACGCGGTAATATTCGCGCCTCCAGTTGCGGACGCCGATCCACCCGACCGGCACAGCCGCGGCCCAGGCGGTCAGCACGGCCGGCGCTCCGGAGAGTTGGGGATATCGGAAGAAAGTGAGGAACGCCGTCCCGACTGCCATGATCCAGGCGCCCAGGTAGAGAGTTACCTGGGGCGTCGTGAGGCGCCGCGCCTCCATGATCCAGGCATCCTCGTGGTCCAGCAGTTGTTCGTACCGCTTGCGGATGCCGTCATATTCGGCATCCGAGACGACTTGATCGTGCCTCCAGCTTTCGAGGTCGCCCAAGTGCTGCGCAACCTTTTCTGTGATCAGTCGCCGGTACGTCCCGGGGTCGGCTAGCACGGGCTCGTGGGCCAGGAAGCGGCGCAGGTCGCCGGCCATCTCGCCCGCCGAAGCGTAGCGGTGTGCGGGGTCTTTTTCGAGGGGCTTTGAGACAAATATTCTGCAGATCCCGCAGGATATCGGGAGCGCGGCGCCGGGGCAGCAGGGGCTCGTCCTCCCGGATCGAGCGCAAGAGGTCGTGAAGCCCGTCTCCTCGAAACGGCGGCTCGCCCGTCAGCAGTTCATACAGCACGGCTCCCAGCGAGAAAACGTCGCTCCGGGCATCCAGCGCCGCCGCTCCTGCCGCCTGCTCCGGCGAATGGTATTCGGCGTGCCAACGATTTCCCCGGCGCGGGAGAGCCGCTCGGCTTCCCCCACATCCAGCGCCAGCCCGAAATCCAGCAGCTTTGGTTCGAGGTCCGGGCCCACCACAATGTTGGCAGGTTTCAAATCGCGGTGGAGGATTCCCCGCCCGTGTAGGAAGTGAACGGCGAGAGCGACTTTGAGCATCAACTCGGCCCCCTGCTCGCGGCTGAGCCGCGAGCAGGCCTTCGTGAGAGGAGCGCCCGCCACATATTCCATCACGAAGTGCGGCGGCCCCCGGCGGGACCCAGACTGTAGATGCGCGCTACATGCGGATGGTTCACCCGAGCCATAGCTCGCGCTTCGGCCATGAATCGGGCCTGCAGCGCCGGTTCATCGGCATAGCGCGCGGCCAGCGTCTTAATCGTCACCTTGCGGCCGAGCGAATGATCTACCGCGAGAAATACCCGCCCCATACCCCCGGAGCCTATCTCTTCGAGGATCCTGTGCCCCGAGAGCCGCTCCGGAAGCGCACCCTCAGGCGCCAGTGCGCGGTCGGTCTCCGCCAGCGTGTCCAGTTCCGCCGCCAACTCGGAGCCGAGCGTATCGGAATCTCCGAGGGGCACGATTCCTCGCGCGGTGCGGCGGTCGAGCAGGTCGGCCAGCGCCTCAGCCCGCTGCTTTTCGCGATCCTCATTCATTCAGGCCTTCCGCGACTCACAAATCGCCCGGAAGCGCTTTACGGCGCGATAACCAGGAGTGCGACCGCCTCCCGCGATTTGCCCAGTTGCTCTGCCATCTCCGAGGTGGAGATCCCTTCGATTTTTGCCATGAGGATCGCCTGCCGGTAGTCCTCGGGTAGTTCCTCGAGCCGCGAGAGCAGCCGTTCGACGGCTTCCTGCTGCGCAAATAGCCGGCTCGGCGTTCGGGTATCGGCGGGTTCCGGGCCGAGCGGATTGCTCTTGGAGCGAAAGCGGACTTCCTCTCCAGCGCGGCAGCCCCGATTGCGGTATCTTATCCGGTCGAGGATCACGTGATCGGCAATGGAGGAGAGCCATCTCAGCAGGCAGCCGGGCGACTCATAGGAGAAGCCGCCGATATCGCGAAACGCCCGCAGGAGCGTTTCCTGAACCAGGTCTTCCACCTCGTTGAATGACCGCTCGCGCGGACCGGTCTTGAAGTAAATCAGCACTGCCAGACGGCGGCGGCATTTCTCGAATGCCGCCGAAAGGGCCTGATCGTCGCCGGCCTTCGCCCTCTCGAGCAGTCCGAACGTCGATGTAGGGGACTCCATCTAACTGGCCTGCACTCATAACACGATTCTGACGGAAATCGATCAATGAACAGTGCCTCCCGACAAGCGATACAGATGCTCGACCGAGCGAACCTGCAACATCGCATGGACCGGACGTGACGCGGGCTCCCTATCCGTTTTGAAGTTTGTCGCCTATCTCGCCAGCGTGACCATTCCGGATCGGGAACGACGATCTCTGTCGGCTTCACGAATTCGAATGGGGATGGCTTAGTTGACGGGCCTTTCAGGTCTGCTACGCGAGCGGGTCCCGGCGTTTTGACAGTGGGGCATTCTCTTCAAAGAGCTCGCTGACTTTTCGCCAGCGGTAAATGATGCTCCAGCGCCGCAGAAAGCAGGAGGTTCCGCACGCCATCGATGGCGTCACACACGACGGTCATCCAGAGCAAAGAGCTGGCCTTCGGGGCTTCCTGCAGAGATCATCGAGGCGATCAGGCTGGAATTCGAGAGTACGACGATGCCGGCCGCCGGAATGTCCGGCCGCGGCTCAAGGCGGGTAATCGTATGAAAATCGTCCTGGCCGTCATGATTCACGCGGACGCCGTCATGGCTACGGTTCGGGCAGCAACGGGTTGGAGAGCAACAACTGCCGGCATACGGCCAGATTCGCTCTGCGGCAGCGGTTGGAAAACAGCCCGAAGTGGGGAATCCGCTGAAAACCATCGGGAAGAACATGGATGAGAAACCGCCGGATGAACTCGCCGGACGATACGTGCGATCCTTGTGCCGGTAATCCTTCCATCGGAAAGGTGACGGACTCATCCTCTACGCGCAACAGACGCTCGGGCCAGATACTCAAGCGCCTGCCTTGCGCCGCCAAACGTGGTTTGGCATAAACCACAGTTCGAGCGCGCCGCCGTGAAACGCTAGCTCCAGGTATTCAACAAACAAGCGCCGGAACCGCCTCGACAGGACGGCCGGCAGTGGATCCAGCGATCCAGATTCTTCGTCATCGAAGCCCCCTCACCACCGCAGCGCCTGCGCGATCTGTACCCACACCGCCGCCCGCACCGTGAATCAGACCATCTGCCAGCGGGGTGCTCCGGGTTACTGTCCGCGCGCCCTGCAGAGCGGAGCGTCGGTTTGCCCCAATTTGGGTGACTTGGCACTTTCGCTAGTTCCATATCGCCCACTGCCGAAAATATCTACACCGTCGAACCGAAAGATATGCTTGGCGATATCGATTGGAGCTTGACATGCTCTGTTTCGGACCAATCGCACAGCGGTCTGGAGATGAGGGACGAAGAGGGAGGCTCAGTTGCCGATGTATCGCCCGCATAAGTTATCTGCATCAGGTTCCGTCCTGATCGCCGTTTTGTTTATCCTGCTCGTCGGGACAAACGCCTACGCCATTCCTGCGTTTTCGCGGCTGTACGGCACGTCGTGTACTACCTGTCATCTTGATTTTCCGAAGCTGAACGACTTCGGTAAGGCATTCAAGGACGCGGGCTTCAAGTTTCCCAAGGACGACGAGGATTTCGTCAAGATTCCGCCGGTGCTGTTGGGTGCTCCCGCGCAAAAGGATGTCTGGCCCCACAGCGTGTGGCCGGGGCAGATTCCCGGCATGCCGCCCATCGGTCTGCGGATGAACAATTTTTTCCAGGTTACGAGTGGTAATCCCAACCGTTTCGCCGCGCTCGCGAGTCCCGGAACCGTTCCGGGGTATATTCCCGTATCGGATTTCGAGACCGGACTGTTCAGTATTTTCATGGCCGGCAATTTCGGCAGCGACATCGCCTTCTGGGTGGATGACGACATCAGCGTCGCCGGTGACAATGGGGCCGGCGGGCTTGGAGACGGCTATCTGAAGTTCGTCAATCTTGGCCGTGTTCTCAAATTGCCGAAGGACGCGTTGAGCCTGCGCGCCGGGCAGTTCGAGCTAGACCTGCCGTTCACGCAGGCGCGCAGCATTAATCTCAGTCCTTACGACATCTATGCAGAGGCCAATATCGGGTCCATCAGTTCGATGGTTTCCCCTCAGAACGTGGCCAACCAGTTCGCCTTCTCGGATGCAGCGCGAGGGGTCGAACTGAGCGGCGGACACACGTATGGCGGCTACCATTACTCGGTCACGATCTTCGACCAGAACACCAGCGGGGTGAGCCAATCGGCGAACGTGAACCCCTACGTACCCTCCGCTACCGGCGGAGCCAACGGCGGCGTCGGGTTCGCTTCCGATTCGAGCGCGAAGAACGTCTACGCGCGCTTCGCATACCGCTTTAACCTGGAACGGGACAGTGGCAGCCGGAACGCCATACAGGCCGCGGGCAACACCGGACCTCACGACCACACGTATCTCAACCTGGGGACCTTTTATCTGCACGGAAATTCCCTGCAAAGAGTGGTGGGCGCACTTCCCGATGGCACGAGCGCACTTTTGAGCGCGCGTGAGCCGTACTACCGCGCCGGCGGGGACTTCAGCTTCAACTACCGCACGTTCAATTTATACGGAGTCTATATGGCCGGGCGGGACAACAACCTGCTCCCCGTGGATGCGACGGGAGCGCTGATCCCGCTGCCCTTTGCAGACAACAGTCCGGTCCCCGTGAAGTTCATTTCGAGTGTGCCGGCCAAGTTCAACGGCGGATTCGTACAGGCGGACTATCTGGCTCTGCCCTGGGTCATGGTCATCGCCCGCTGGGACGGCGTGCATTCGAGCGCGGACCGTATCAACGGCCTGCTGCTCTCGCCCGATGCGCCGTATTTCGGAGCCGTCCACTCCACACGCAACCGCTTCACGCCGGGGGTACAGTTTCTGATCCACCCCAACCTCAAAGCCGCCATCGAATACCAGTTCCGTCCCCAGCAGACGATTCAGGTGTCGGGCGACGGAGTTACTACGGCCTTGCAGGCACTGAATCCATTCCGGGTTAACACGTTCCTGGCCGGGCTCGAGTTCGTGTATTAAGTCAAGAAAGTTACAAGTTAGGAGATAGGAATTCGAATGAATCGCTTAGCGTTGATATCAATATTTGTGTCTTCAGTTGCCTGTATAACGGCGTTTGCGGGAGACATAACCGGAAAAGTGACCGCTAGAAAAGGCGAGTCGGTAGTATATGTGGAAGCGATCCCCGGCAAGACGTTTCCCGCCCCGGCGAAGAACGTCGTGATAGATCAGAAAAAGCTCCTGTTCCAGCCGCATATCGTCGTGGTGCAGGCGGGCACGACGGTGGAGTTTCTAAACAGCGACAAAGTGGCGCACAACATCTTCTGGCCCTCGATTAACGGCAACAAGAAACTGGGTCACAACATGGGGACCTGGCCCACCGGGGAGAAGCGCAATTTCAAGTTCGATACTCCCGGCGTGGTACCGCTGTTGTGCAACGTCCATCCGGAGATGTCGGGATTCGTGATTATTACTCCGACTCCGTATTTTGCAGTGACCGATGCGGAGGGGGATTACAAGATCACGGGCGTGCCGAACGGCAGCTATACGCTCGCGGCGTGGCATGAGGGGATGAAGATTCAGACTATGCCGGTGACCGTCAACGGTAACGCCACGCAAGACTTCAGCCTCTCGAAATAGGCCATGAAACGGAGGCGCACATGCTAGCCCGTTTCGAAGGCAAGAGGGTGGACCGGGCGTGGCTGAACAGCAATTTCCCTTGCATGATGGCATGCCCGGCCGGAACCAATGCCGGCCGGTACGTGGCACTGATTGCCGAGGGCCGCTTCGAGGAAGCCTATCGCTACGCCCGCGATCCGAACCCGCTCGCCAGCATTTGCGGGCGGGTATGCGCACACCCTTGCGAGACCGCTTGCCGGCGGGGCGCGATCGACAGCCCGATCCAGATCCGCGCTCTGAAGCGGCTGCTCACTGAGCGGTACGGCCCGGAAGCGCGACGTCCGCTGCGAGTGGAACGGCCGCCGGTCCAGCGCCAGCCGTACCGCGTGGCCGTCGTTGGAAGCGGGCCGGTGGGACTTTCGGCGGCGCACGATCTCGGCCTGTTGGGGTATTCGGTCACGATCTTCGACGCCGCGCCGGTGGCCGGGGGGATGCTGCATCTTGGCATCCCCGAATACCGGCTGCCGCGCAGCGTAGTGGATGCTCAGGTCCGGGAGATCCTCGAATCGGGCGACATCACCCTGAAGCTCAATCACGCTGCCGGGAAGGACTTCACGATCTCCGGCTTGCGGCAAGAGGGTTTCGATGCAGTGGTGATTGCGGTGGGGGCCCATCGCAGCCGCGACCTTTCCATCCCCGGCGTGGACCTCGACGGGGTTCACAAAGGGATCGACTTCCTGCTCAACGCCAATCTCGGATACCGGTTCACGATCGGCAAGAGAGTGGTGGTGATCGGCGGAGGCAATGTGGCCATGGACGTCGCGCGATCCGCCGCTCGTGAGGTCCTGAAGCAACACGCTTCCGGCGAAGGTGAGGTTCCGGACGACAGCAATGTCGCGGCGGCGGCGGCGCACGAGATGGTGGACGTTTCGCTGTCGGCATTGCGTCTGGGTGCGCAGGAAGTCGGGATCGTCTGCCTGGAGAAGCGCCACGAGATGCCCGCGGCACTCGAAGAGATTGAAGAAGCGGAGACGGAGGGAATCGTTCTTCACGACGGTCTCGGGCCGCGCCGTGTGATGGGACAGAACGGGAAGGTCACCGGGCTGGAAGCAGTAAGGACGAAGACCGTTTTCGACGCCACAGGACGATTCAATCCGACGTTTGTCGAGAACAGCGAGACGGTGATCGAGTGCGACACGGTGATCCTGGCGATCGGGCAAGCGCCCAACCTGGATTTCCTGAGTCCGGAGGATGGGGTGCGGGTCTCCCCGCGAGGTTTGATCGTCGCGGATCCCAAAACCCTGATGACCACGGCCGACGGGGTGTTCGCCGGCGGCGATTGCGTATTCGGGCCGCGGTTGATTATCGACAGCGTCGGGGACGGCAAGCGCATCGCCATCGGCATTGACGAGTATCTCAGCGGGCGCAAGCATCCGGAGCCAGAGGTAGTTGTGGAAGTTCTGGATCACCACAGGATGGCCGCCGATTACATGGAACTGAGCCGGCATCACGTGCCGATGCTTCCGCTGGACCGGCGCACCGGCGTGACCGAAGTCGAGATCGGTTTCGACGAACAAACCGCCATGGCGGAGGCGCGGCGCTGCCTGCGGTGCTGGATCAACACGGTGTTTGAAGGCAATCCGACGGACGGCTCGCAATGCATTCTGTGCGGCGGGTGCGTCGACGTGTGTCCCGAGCAGTGCATCCGGCTGGTACCGCTCGAACAGATCGATTGGGCGCCGGAGGTGCTGGACCACATCCAGCAGAACGCTCACCTGTACGGAGTCGAACTGGACGACGTCGCCGCGGAAGAGCTGGGCGTCATCGCGGGTTCGGCCATGCTCAAGGACGAAACTCGGTGCATCCGGTGCGGGCTGTGCGCGGAGCGCTGTCCCGTGAAACTCATCACGATGGAAGCGTATTTCGTGGCGCCGAAGGAACCCGTGGAACTGATTTCGATTCGGGGGATTGGTGGGATACCGGCGATGCCGATTCCGGCATCGCGGTGAGGAGTGTTTGAAATGTCGAAAGAAGAGAGCAGACGCGAGGCATTCGTGAAGATCGGAGTGGGCGCGGCGTGCGTGGCTGGCTGCGGTGCGGCGGTCTTCGGTTACGACTTCCTTTCGCCGAATGTGCTGTACGAGCCGTCGCCTGTGGTGAGCGTGGGGAAGCCTGACCGGTACCCGGCCGGCTCCGTCACGCAGGACTTACAGAACGGAATCTACGTGGTTCACGGACCCGAAGGGATGTATTCGCTTTCGGCGACGTGCACCCATCTTGGATGCCTGACGGTGTGGAAGGCGGATCTGAATATCATTGCGTGCCCGTGTCATGGCAGCAAGTTCAACGAACAGGGCGCCAGGATCGCCGGGCCCGCGCCGCGCGGTCTGCCCTGGCTCAGGGTGTGGGTTGGCGATGAGGGCGACCTGATGGTAGACCGCTCCACCACCATTCCTCCCAAACAGTTTCTGAGGACCTGAAATGGCGAAAACACTCGACGCGTATGCGAACGGTTTGAGAGACACTCGTGTCTGGCGGTCGGTCTTTCGGGGCGGCCGCGGCCCGAACAATCTGCGCCGTTCGCTCGCGGTTCAACAGAACGTATTTCTGCACCTGGCGTCGGTGAAGATCAGCCGGCGGTCGCTGGCGTTTCGAACCACGTGGTTTCTGGGGACGCTCAGCTTGGGTACCTTCCTGATCCTTGCCGCCACGGGCATCCTCCTGATGCTCTATTACCATCCGTCCACGCCGCAAGCGTATGCGGACATGAAGGACCTGCAGTTTGTCGTGTCGGCCGGGGTTTTTCTGCGCAACCTGCACCGGTGGTCGGCGCACGCGATGGTGTTTCTCGTATTCGCGCATATGTTCAAGGTGTTTTACCGAGGCGCCTATCGCACTCCGCGGGAGTTTAACTGGGTGGTCGGCGTGATCCTGTTACTGGTTACCTTGCTGCTGAGTTATACGGGTTACCTGCTGCCGTGGGACCAACTGGCTTTCTGGGCCATCACGGTGGGGTCGAACCTGATGTCGGCGGTGCCGGTGCTCGGGGCGAAGATGCGCTTCCTGATGTTGGGCGGCCACACCGTCAACGCCAACGCGCTGCTGCGCTTCTATGTGCTGCACTGCGTGATCCTGCCGTTCGCCGCCGCCGTCTTTCTGGCGATCCATTTCTGGCGCATCCGCAAGGATGGCGGCCTGTACACAAGCAGTGGAGATTCCCATGAGTGATCAGGCACCGAGACTCGCGGCCGCCCTGGATTCCGACAGCCGCCGCACGCCGCTACGCGTGGCATTCGTGACGCGCCGCACGTCGCCGCAAGTCAAGACATATGACGACCCGGCAGTGATGACCTATCCGGAGGCGATCCTGCGCGCCGTGGTGGCGGTGCAGATCCTGACAATCGCGCTGGTGGCGATATCGCTGCTCTGGGATGCGCCGCTCGAGCAACTCGCCGACCCGATGCACACGCCCAATCCAGCCAAAGCGCCCTGGTACTTTCTGGGTCTGCAGGAGTTATTGCATTACTTCCCGCCGGTGGTGGCCGGGGTGATGATTCCCGGCCTGGTGGTGGCCGCGCTGGTTGTCATTCCCTACTTCAACATCAATATCGAAGCGGAAGGCATCTGGCTGAAGAACCGCGGCCGGCGCCTGCGGATCTTCGGACTGGTGATCGTGGCGTTCTCCGCCGTGATGGTGGCGTTCCAGGTTTGGGCGGTGTTGATCCCGACGCTTCTAATCGCGGCCGCAATGCTGTTGGCGGCGGCCAGCCCGCCCCAGCCGCCGTCGCGCTTCCGCCGCTGGCTCGTGTCGAAGCCCGTGTCCTATTGGGTGATGACATGGTTCCTGGTGCAAGCTGTCGTGCTGACGGCGATCGGGACCTTCTTCCGCGGCCCTGGCTGGTCGTGGGTGTGGCCGTGGAGGAGTTGAGCAAGCGATGCTGACGAGAATTCGCAAGTTCCTGTTTGGCGACAGTGCACGGGCATTCGGCACGCTGAGCGCAATCCTGCTGGTGTGCCTCGCCATCACACCCGCCAAAGACCACTTCCGCGAGTGGCGCCGCTATCAGCGGAAGTATCTCAGTCTGATTAGCACACGCGGCGACTCCGCCACGCTCCGGCGCAGATACCAGGGGGGACTGCAGCAGATCTGGAACCCGGAACTCGGGGTGGTGGACCGCTGCGATACATGTCACGTCGCCTTGAAGGAAGCCACGCTGCGCGACGTGAGCACCCAACCCTTCCGTCCTCACCCAAACATCCCGCATAACCTGACAGAGTTCGGATGCGTGATGTGCCATCGCGGCCAGGGGGTAGCGACGAGTGTACGGGAGGCGCACAGCAGTACGCTCGCATGGGAGCAGCCGATCCTGCCGGCTCGCTACCTGGAGTCAGGGTGCGGGCAGTGCCACTGGGACACTCCAGCCGGGACGCCGCAGTTGAACCTCGGTCGGAAGATGCTGGCGCGATACGGGTGCGTATCCTGCCACGTCCTCAAGACTCCCGGCGCGGGACGCGTCGTCACCACGAATCCTGCGCCTCCGCTGACTCACGTTGCGCAGAAGACAAGCCGGGAGTGGATTTTCGCCTGGCTTAAGGACCCGAAGGCGTATGCGGTCACGGCCACGATGCCGAATTTCGAGTTGAGTGATGTGGATGCCCGCGACATATCGGCATTCCTGATCTCACAGAGCACGCCTGCCGGGGCCGCGCCCGCGGAAACGACGGCACCTCCCGCCGCCCCGGGCGCGGACCCGCAGGCGGGTGCCAGCCTCTATGGCGAGTCGTTCTGTTCGTCGTGTCACGCGACCGTGAATGCCGCCGGCATGGTGGTGGGTGGCAACGTCGGACCCGAACTGACCGACGTCGGATCGAAGGTGAAGCCGGAGTGGTTGACGGAGTGGCTGCGCGATCCCAAGACTTACGATCCGCGGACCCGCATGCCCCACTACCGCCTGGACCAGAAGCAGGTGAGTCTGCTGGCCGGCTTTCTCGAGGCGAAGACAGACTCGGATCTGCTCGCCAAAGTGCGGTTGGAACCCGCGTCCGCCGCGGAGATCGCGCACGGCCTCAGGCTGGTGAGGGAACGCGGGTGCGCATCGTGTCATGAGATCAACGGGGTCAACAAGCCGGACAATTTTGCGCCGGAGCTGACACTGGTGGGAAGCCAGTCGCTTGCGAAAATCCTCTTCGTAGAGGGGGTTGCACATACCCTTCCCGACTACCTGCAGGCGAAGATACAACGTCCGCACGCCTTCGGGCCGGCCACGAAGATGCCCCAATACACGTTCTCTACGTCGCAGGTGGACGCTCTGGTGACGGCTCTGCTCGCGCAAACCCAACGGGCGACGGATCTGCCTGTCGCGCTGCGAATCGCCGGCAGGCGCGAATCGGACTACCGGCCGGCGGGAAAGGCGGGTGAGTTAATGGCGGACATGAATTGTTTCAGTTGCCACCCGATCAATGGCCGCGGGGGAGACATGGCGCCGGACTTGACTTGGGAGGGCAGTTCCGTCCAGCGCAAATGGCTGGTGAGTTTCCTGAAGAATCCGAACACGCTGCGCCCGACGCTCATCCGGCGTATGCCCCGGTTCAACGTGACGGACTCCGAAGCCCAGACGCTCGCCGATTACATCATGACGGTGTACCAGACTCCGAAGTTCGATCGCGATGCCCCGGTCGCTCCCACAGCGGACGTCGAACAGGGGCGCCAGTTGTTCTACTCCAAGTATGATTGCCAGTCCTGTCACATCGTCGATCCGAATCGTGACAAGGGTTATATCGGACCGACGCTGACCCAGGCGGGAGCACGCCTGAACGCGGAGTGGATCTATCAATGGCTCAAGGGTCCGCAGGCGCTGCGTCCGGGAGCCATCGAGCCCAACTGGAACATGAGCGATGGGGATGCCCGCGCGCTCACCGCATTCCTGACGAAGCAGACCCGCGAGGTGGCTGCGAAATGAGACGAATGCTCTGTATCGCATACGTTCTGGTCCTGGTGGGCGGCTGTAGCCGGCAGGCGAACAAGACGGCCGCCGTGGAGGCGAAGGCCTTCGGGACGGCGATCGTCGAGATCGGCGGAAGCAAGCAGATGGCGGGAATCGGGACGGCTCTGGATCAACCCGTGGTGGTGCAGGTGAACGACGCCCACGGCGCCGCTGTTGCCGGGGCACTGGTCTCGATCCAAGTAAGCGGCCATGGGCACGCGGATCCCGCCGGCGGACTCACGGGCGCCGACGGCCAGTTCAGTACCAATGTCACTCTAGGCGGCTCTTCAGGCGGGTACCAGGTGGTGGCATCCACTCGCGACAGGTTGGGCAAAACCATCGCACTTCGTTTGGATGAGATCGCGCTCGGATACCAGGAAACGGAAGGCCGCCAACTCAACAACACTTACTGCGCACGATGCCACAATCCGGAGTCCACACCCGAGCGCGTCTCGAATCATGACAACCTGGCGCACGCGGCTCACGCGTTCACCGACGGGACGACTCTGAATGCGATGAGCGATGCGGACCTGGCGTCGATCATCTCGCACGGCGGGCCGGCGCTCAACCGTTCCCCGGAGATGCCGCCCTATGGTTACACCTTGGACAAAACGGAGATTTCGGCCCTGATGGCGTACATCCGTGCGGTCGCGGATCCCCCATACCGCTCGAAAGGAGCGATGTATGCGAAAAACTAGACTGCTACTCTGTGCCGGCTTAATGGTTCCGCTGTGCGTTGCGCAGGTTCTCTCACCGTCTGAGATTCGCGATCCGGAGTTGCGGGCGCTGCAACAGAAACATTTGGATGATTTGAAGAGCGTCGCCGCCGATATCTCTTCGCTCCAGTTCCCATATCACTTCTATCTGAGCCGCACCCTGGATGTCAGCGAAGACCAGGAGAAGAATGCCGACCAGCGTGCCATTCAGTTCGGACGATTTCGGGGTCAGATCGTCCTGCAGATAACGGGTAACTACTTCGCGTCGTACTCGGCGGAACTCATGAACAAGGAGGATCGCGCCCGGCGGACGGTGACGGACGTCATGGTGCCCATTCTGAAAGCAGCGGCCACCCGCATGCTGCCGGAGACAAGCATCCAGAGCTTCGCGCTCGAGGTATCGCACCATGTGCGCCAGAAAGCGCTGGGTGTGAGTGCCGAGCGTTCAGAGAATGTCGTCCTGCTGCTGCCCAGGGAGGATGCCCGCGGTCTGCTCGCGGCGGCGAGTGATGGCGAGCGGACAGAGGCCGTGGAACGCGCCTCGATCCTGGTGAATGGCAAGGAAGCACAGCTCTGGCCACGCTCGGAGCCCGTAATGGCCGTGAATCGCACGTTGCCGGTCGCCATGAAAACGGCGCCGGCCTCCATGACCGTCACAAAGGAGCCAATTATCCCTCCGGCGACGCCGGTCGCCAGCGCCCGGCCAACCTCGCCGGACACGCTGCATACCATGCAGGCCACCTATCAGCCGGTGCTGGACAGAATCGTACGCGACTTGGACAGCACCGCCCGGTTTGTTGGCTACGCGCCACCGGCGTTCATCAGTTTTCATAAGGGCACCTACCTGCAACTCTCGATCACAACACCGGTATTTGCGAACACGGGCGACTCGCGCTATCGTCTTGCGGCGCTGGCGTTCGATGAACATGTAGCCCGCCTGATCCGGCCGTTGATGGCATACTTCAAGGATGATCCAACGTTTGACGGTATCGACTTCAGCACGAGCATCCGCGCGGACGGAAAGACGCCCGAGGGTGGGGCCGGGATCGCCGTCGAGTACATTTTCGGGATCGCTGCCCTGCATTGCTATGAACAATACGATTGCACGGGACAACAAACGATCAATTCGGGTTTCGTGCTGATCAATGGTGAGCGCGTGGGTCTCGACCTGCAGAGTGCTGAGACCGGCGGCATAAAGTAAACGCGGGGATATTATGACAGCGGCCGAGCGGCTTCAAAATCATGCCTTTACGAGGGGTTTCACGAGCGCGCAAATCGCGCGGCTGGCACCGCTGGTGACGGAAGTCGCGTTCGAAGAGGACGAAGTCATTCTGATGAACGCAGAGCGCTCGCAGTTCTTTTACCTCATTACCGGGGGAAGCGTCTCTGTCGAACTGAATACTGCCGGTTTTGCGGCGTGTGTGGAGGCGCTGGGGAGGGACCAGGTGTTCGGCTGGTCGGCGCTGTTGGATCATCAGGACACGCTTTTTCAGGTCCGCGCGAGAGAACACACCACCGCGCTGCGCCTGGAAGGTGCGCACCTCATGGAGGCATGCAGTGCCGATCTCGAGTTGGGGCTCGAGATCTTCCGCCGTGTCCTTAGAGTTGTCGCCGGCCGGGTGAGAGCGACTGAAGTAAGGTTCGCCGAGATGTGCGGCGTTCGGATTTAGCCGGCGGTTCGAACGGCCCTGTTGACCGTCCCGCCGGAACTTCGCTCTTGCGCCGCCTTGCAGCCCCGCGGGGACCACCTGCTTGGGCGGCGGGTGTGCACGCGTCCAGTCGCCGGTGCCGGCGATTACTCCCGAAAAGTCTACACCTGATGCAAGGGAATATACCCACTGCGCCGGAGCGCTTTTGTTACTGCGACTTGAAGGAAGCGCTACGTCGGCTGTACCTGTGGGGTTTCGACTGCGACAGGGTCTGTCGGTGGGACAGGTATTCGAGCAAACGGACCGAAGATGGATTCGAGAGCGACTTGCGAGCGGGTCTGCTGAGGCGCGCTTTCATGAGACGACCGCTTTGGAATGCGACGGCGGCGACCGAAGCCGCACCTGATGCGCAGTCAAACGCTCCAGCAACTGCATCGGTCCCCCGCAAATCGGACAGTTCCACAGTCCTTCGTGCCGGACCGAGGGTTGGCGTGGTGTCTTGCTTGCGGCGGTGCGAGGATCCGCCGCGAAGCGCGGCTCGCGGGATCGCAATTGCCAGCCTGACTGGCACCTTCAACATGTGTCACCCGGATGTGGAACACTGCCGGACGGGGCTGCGGAGGCTACGGGTCCTGGCTGAGGCCTGCCGGGAAATGGGCACATCCTCAATCCATGTGTGCACAGGCACGCGTGACCCGAACAGCATGTGGCGGCCTCATCCGGACAACGGTTCGCCGGAGTCGTGGCGGGATATGGCCGCTTGCATGCGCGAGGCGACCGACATCGCCCGGCAGGCGAACGTTGTCCTGGCCTTCGAGCCTGAAATGAGCAATGTGGTCGATTCAGCCCGGAAAGCTCGCCGCTTGCTGGACGAGTCACGATAGATCCTGCGAATCTCTTTCACGCGGGTGAGTTGCCCCGCATGAAGGAGATACTCGACGAGGCCTTTGCACTCGTGGGCAAGGACGTCGTGCTAGCTCACGCCAAGGATCTCGACCACGACGGAGAAGCGGGTCACAAACCCGCAGGCCAGGGCGTGCTCGACTACGACCGGTACCTGGGCCTGTTACGCAAGTATGACTTCAAAGGGCCGCTCCTGCTCCACGGATTGAGCGTAGGACAGGTGCCGGGCTGCATGGCTTTCCTAGGCGCGAAGCTGGCCTCATCGCTCCATACAGCAAACGTAACCGGCGTGAGTTTGTCGGGCGTACACGGAACGCCCCCCGTGCCACAGATAGCACTCCTGCGAGCCAAGAACGTACCCCAAGCCTGGATTACTCCCCAGAAGTCGGCTCTAGCGATGGCGTTGACGGCGGGCTTCGGAACCCTGTTCGGAACCGCCTCAGCCGGGATTTGAGGATCGCCGGCGATAAAACCCGGTCTTCACAACTTGCACCAGGACCAGAAACGGTGCGCCCAAAACAGGTGAACGGCAGCTGTGGCGCCCGGCAGGACAGTAGCCGCACCGTTCGCAACTGCAGGTTGTCACGTCACAACAAAAACCGGCTTGGCTACAGACAGCCAACTCTCTCGCGGACGGAGGTCATGAGAGTGAGCCGGTTGAAAGACAGCCTATCGCGCCATGCCTTTCCCGGCGCCCAGCTTCCGCCCGGGAGCGTATGTCCCAACAGTGGTCAGTTCAAATGGGTGCGTCGCCGCCTGCGGACAGCACAGAAAGCAAGCCCACCCAAGCCAAGGAGCCACGCAGTCCCCGGCTCGGGGATGACCATCGCGCCGGCGGGAGCGTTCGTAAACGTAAGTACTGTCTCATGGGATATATCGCCAGCTACAATCTGCACGGTTGCGGTGCCCGCTCCCAGGTCAAAGCTGAGCAGCCGATCCGCGGGGAAAGTGTCGATGCTGAAAAGCGTGGCGTCAATCTGGGACAGTTCCGTAATGAAGGCGGGCCCGTCGGGCAGCGAAAACGCTGCCGTGCAGGCCCCAACCGGCGCTACGAACGTCCCGCTTTGGCCCGCGACCGTGAAGCTGAACGTACCACTTAGCGAGCCGGCCGGAAAGGAGTCCTTACAAATCTCGATGAGACCTGCATGGGCGGAAATCGAGAGGCTGACACACACCACCGCGCTCCAGAAAAACCGGGAAATCATCTGTTCTCCTCCAAAAGCTTCAATCGTCTCGCGTGCTTTTGAGCTTCAGTCACAAGTTCTTCGTTCCGATTACCGGACGGCATTTGTGAAGCTCACCTCCGTCACGCCCACTCCGACAGTCGCGGTTACCGTCTGCGCGGCTAGGTCGACCGTCACCTGCCGGTCCGCTGGACTGACACTGATCGCCGACACCGCGGTTGTCGATGAGACCATCTCAGAGATGATAACAGACGTCCCGACTGGCAACAAACCCCTCTTTACGCAGAATCCCGCCGGAACCGTGAAATTGGATCCAGCCATCGTAAACGTGAAGTTGGTTCCTTGCGCGATGCCCGTTCCGGCGAGCTTACATACCTTCAGCAGGCCGAATCCGCCGGCTGTATTCGTGAAGGACACCACGGTGACGCCCGTTCCCACCGTCACCGTTACTGTCCGCCCGGCGAGATTGACGATGCCTTGCCTCTCCACGGGAATTACGCCAATGGCGGACAGGACGGTGCCGCCGGAAGGCATCTCCGTAACCGCGACGGATGCGCCGATGGGGAAGGTCCCGCCTATCGCGCACGATCCGGCGGGGACGGTCAAACTGGCGCCCGCCACCACGAAGCTGAACATCCCGCCAGGCGCGATCCCTGTTCCGGCGATCTTACAGATCTGAAGAGATCCCATGGTTGGAATCACGGGAATCAACGTGTCCAGGAACGTAACAATCGTCTGACCGCCGGCATTCACCGTTACCGTAGCCGTGCCCGACGGTAAATTGCTGCTGACCAACAACCCCGCCGGCAATGTGCTTACCGACGTCAGCGTGACGCCGGCCGGCAGAATCTCCGTAATCGATTTCTCGCCGGCTTGCACTTCCAGCGGCTGACTACAAGAACCGCCTGGTGCGGGCCCGGCCGGAACGATAACCGGAGTTCCCGCGACGCTGAATGTGAAGTTCGTTCCCAGGGCAACTCCCACGCCGGCGACCTTGCAGATCTGAAGAAAACCCGTCGTGGGAATGACGGGAATGATCGTGTTCAGGAACGTAACGATCGTCTGTCCCCCGGCTGCGACTGTCACCGTAGCCGTTCCCGCCGCCAGGTTGCTGCTCACCAGCAACTCACCTGGCACGGTGCTCACCGATGTCAGCGCGGTTCCCGATATCAGAGTCTCTGTAATCACTCTTTGACCGGCTTGCACTTCCAGGGGCTGACTGCACGAACCTCCCGGCGCGGAGCCGGCCGGAATGGTGACTGGGGTCCCAGCAACATCAAAGCTGAAGTTCGTTCCCAGGGCCACACCCGCACCCGCGATCTTGCAAATCTGAAGGAAACCTGTGGTTGGAAGGACCGGAACGATCGTGTTCAGAAACGTAGCGATCGTCTGGCTTCCCGCATTTACTGTAATGGTAGCCGTGCCCGCGGCCAGATTGCTGCTGACCAGCAATCCGCCCGGCAAGGTGCTCACCGATGTCAGCGCGATACCGGCTGGCAGGGTCTCCGTAATCGGCGTGGCGCCGGCCGGCACCTCCAACGCTTGACTGCATGTACCGCCTGGAGCGGAGCCGGCTGGAACGGTCACCGGGGTTCCAGCAACATTGAAGGTGAACGGAGTTCCCACGGCGACGCCCGAGCCGGCGACTTTGCAGATCTGAACAAATCCCGTGGTTGGAACCACGGGAATAACCGTATTCAGGAACGTAACAATTGTCTGTCCCCCGGCATTGACCGTGACCGTAGCCGTGCCCGCCGCCAGATTGCTGCTGACCAGCAACCCGGCCGGCAAGGTCGTCACCGACGTCAGTGTAGTACCGGCGGGCAGGGTCTCCGTTACCACCTTCTCCCCGGCAAGCACTTCCAGAGGCTGACTGCAAGTACCCCCTGGCGCGGGACCGGCCGGAACCGTTACCGGCGTTCCAGCAACATTAAATGTGAAGTTCGTTCCTTGGGCGACGCCCGTGCCGGCAATTTTACAGACCTGTAGAAAACCCGTGGTCGGAACGACGGGAATGATCGTGTTCAGAAACGTGACGGTCGTCTGGCTCCCGGCAGTGACTGTCACCGTGGCCGTCCCCCCTGCCAAATTGCTGCTGACCAGCGAATTGCTTGGCACGGTGCTCACCGACGTCAACGCGGTACCCGCCGGCAGGGTTTCCGTAATCGTTTTCTGACCTGCCTGCACCTCTAGCGGCTGACTGCACAAACCGCCTGGCGCGGGGCCGGCCGGAACCGTGACCGGTGTTCCAGCAACGTCAAATGTGAAGTTCGTCCCCTGGACGACGCCCGCTCCCGCGATTTTACAGACCTGAAGGAAACCCGTGGTGGGAACGACGGGAACGATCGTGTTCAGGAACGTGACGATCGTCTGGCCTCCGGCATTCACCGTCACCGTGGCCGTGCCTGCGGCCAGATTGCTGCTGACCAGTAACCCAGCGGGCACGGTGTTCACCGACGTTAGCGCGGTACCCGGAGGCAGCATTTCCGTAATCAGCGTTGCCCCCGCGGGCACTACCATCGGTTGGCCGCACGAACCGCCCGGCGCGACACCGGCCGGAACCGTCAAAGGCGTCCCAGCGACATTGAAGGTAAAGTTCGTGCCTATGGCGACGCCGAGGCCGGCAGCCTTACAAACTTGAACAAAACTGGTGGGGGGACCGCCTCCGCTACAGGTAGGGACCGAAACAACGCTGGAGTCCAGCGTCACCGCGCCGCCCAGGCCCACAACCCTGCCGAACACGTTTGCGCTGGTATTTAAGGTCACGCTCGCAGCCGCGAAGATGTTTCCAATTAACGACGTGCCCGTGCCGATAGTCGCGGAGCTGCCGACTTGCCAGTAGACGTTGCAAAGCGTGCCGGCATTGACGACGTTCACGGACGAGTTGCTCGAGGTTGTGAATGTACTCCCGATCTGGAAAATGAAGACGGCGTTGGGGTCGCCCTGAGCGTTGAGATTGAGCACTCCGGACAACTGTGCCGACGAGGTAAAACAATAGACGCCCGGCACGAGGGTCTTTCCACCCAAATCCTGACCGGTTAAGACCGTGGTGCACGCCTGGGCCGCCAGAGCATTGTACGCCGTGTTGGCGTCATTCTGAGCCTGGGCCGCCGCCGCGCTCGATCGGATCGTTCCGGGAAGAATCACCACGCCCGGAGGGAAGCCCGTAATCGAGGTGCCTGGACTGACGCCCAGATCTCCGTTGACAGCGGTAGAGCCTGTATTGGTCACCGTCGAGGAGCCCAGGACCGCGAAGGTCTGCGCCGTCCCCAGTGGTGGCGCGGTCTGTGCCAATGCTGGCGTCAGCGAGCCAATCAACATGAGAAGGGCAAATGAAGCGGAAACCAGCCGGGACGTCGAAGTCGTAGACATTTCGAGAACCTCCATCCAGCGAACGAGTTCAGTCCTGTGGCTTCGAGCGATCTTCGAATCTCTCCCTGGAAGTTCGTGTGTTACGGATGCGTGCTGCCGAAGAGGAACTCTAAGCCTTGCGCTTATGCTAGCATTTCGAGTTCCATGAAGGTAGAGTGCGGCCTTGACACTACTGGTCAGGCTGATCGCGCAACAGGCCGTCATCCGGCCAGTAGCGGAGATGCAAAATCTGCACCTGAAGCGCAGAATCTGCAGCGATTCAGAAAAGCTCCTGACGGGGAATTGTGCAGCAGGGCCGGATCGACATTATCGCCCGGAACAGCGACGAATGGCAGGAAGAGCGTCGCCGCAGCCATGCTGAACATATTTCCGAAGTTGGAACTGGTGCTCATGACAATGTACTTCATGATGTTGGCGAAGCACCGCCGCCCCTCGTTCAAAGGAAGGCCCAGAAATTGCCGTGTCGCCGCTGGCGATCCGTCTCGTCACCGTCTTCGTGCAACCTTCTTGACATGAGCTTTCGGATTTGAAAAGTGTTTACATTTCGGATGTGACACGCAAGCTGGTTTGTGTTCTCGACGGGCGCATCCGCATCGTCCGCACTTATCGCCAGCATCGTACATTTCTTCAGTAGTGGTCTCTTGTTCGGTCGTCATTCTTTCTCCGGCTGCGTTAGCGGTTTAGTGGGCGTGATCCGAGCACTGGTACTGGCAAATCCAGAAAACCCGGAATGGGCTTGGACTTTGCGTCCACCTCAATTCTATGCGTTTGTGCCTCGGCCTACCGTATACCCACCTCGCCCAGACGAAGGAAGCCGCCATCAGATGGCCCCGCGTTGTCGGTGTAGATGTCACTAAGGCCGGAACGCCTCGAGAAGATGGTCCATTGCGTCTGGAACCAGTACCCTATGTGGCTCAGTTCAACGTGCAGATCTACCGCATCAATACCGCACTCTCCAAGTAACTCTCAAAACCGGGCAGTAAAGCCTTGAGTAAGGAATTCTGACAACTTAAATCCTTGTGCCCGGAGACCGGAAGAATATCAAATTCTCATCTGCCGACCGAAAAGCTCTCCGCGATCCGTTGTGCGCGATTCCCCCGTTTCGAACCGAGCGCGACCGCCAGGTATGGATCCTCTCGATCCTGGAATCCTGAATTGGCAGGGCTCGGCCATGGTTGTAGCAGACGACCTGCTCCGGCTCCTCGATGGACCGAAATCGCCCCGGGCGTCCCCGCGCTACGCGTCCTGGCGGAAGCCGTCGACCCGGGCCACACCCCGCGCGAGGATGCCACCCTCCCGGCCGTTGCCGTCGAACGCGGGCAATTCGAGTACGACGTCTTCCTCTGCCATAACAGCAAAGACAAGCCCGAGGTCCGAGCCCTCAGCGCGCGACTCCGCACCGCCGGCTTGCGGCCCTGGCTCGATGAAGACGAACTGCAGCCCGGCCTTCGCTGGATCCCGAAACTCGAAAGTCAAATCGACTCCATCCGATCCGCCGCTGTCATGGTCGGCGGCTCCGGCATCGGACCCTGGCAGGACGAGGAAATTGACGCCCTCCTCCGGCGATTCAAAGAGAAGAACCGGCCCGTCATCCCGGTCATGCTTGAAAGCGCGCCAGACAACATCGTGCTGCCGTCATTCCTCGACGCACGCACCCCGGTCGACTTCCGAAAAAACCCGCCGGACCCCATGGAGCAGTTGATCTTCGGCATCACCGGCAGGAACCCGCGCCATGCCACCAACGCCTAGCGGCACGCCGCACGACGTGTACGCCCGCCTGGAACACCTGCTCCGGGGACTGTCCGAATGGGAACAGGAGCGCGACCGCCGGGCCCTCCTCCGCGACATGCTGGGCGGACACCCCGTCTGGGACTACCTCCAGTTCGACGACAGCGTCGCCGTATCGGCGAACACCGTCATCGGCATCTGCCGCGACAAGGCCCCCGGCTCCCTCAGCATTCTCCTGAGCGGCCTTCGCGCCCGGTTCGGAACCGATCCCACTCGTCGCGAGGAAATCGACTTCCTGTCCTCCCAACTCGACAGCGGTCCCCGGCCGCGCGCGGTTTGGCATGACGTACCGTACCTGGGCCTGACCTACTTCGACCGCCAGCACGCTCCCATCTTCTTCGGCCGCGAATCCGAATTGAACCAACTCGTCCAAACCCTGAACAAGGAACAGGGGCGGCGATTCGCGGTCGTGCTCGGCCCCTCCGGCTCTGGAAAGTCGTCCTTGGTACGGGCCGGATTGTGGGCCGCTCTCGAAAAGGGCGAATTAGCGCAGATGCCGGGCAGCCGTCACTGGCTGATCAGCGCCATGACGCCCACCGATTCCGACGACGATGCCACGGCCGCATTGCGCGACTCCACCCGGCAGGCACTGCAAACTCACGAGTCGTTCCGCGGCCGGTGCGACTGGCGCCAGGAACTTCGCCGGCTGAAGGATGCACCCATTTCCAGCCTCGCCGAAGCCGTGCTTGACGGTGCGCCGCCCGAGGCGCACTGGCTTTTGATCCTCGATCAGATGGAAGAGCTCTTTTCGCAGCCGGACGATAGCCGCGCGGCCTTCCTCGAGGGCTTGATCCAGGCCACACAACCGCCGTCCCGATTCCGGGTGGTCGCGACTCTCAGAGCCGACTTCTATCACCACTGCGCCAGGCAACCGGCGCTGCTGAGCGTGTTAAACGGAGATGGGGGCGCATTTCATCTGGGCCTGCCTGATCGCCGCTCTCTGGAGCGGATGGTCAGCGGTCCGCTAACGGAAGTCGAACTCATCGGCGATCAGCCAGGCTCCGCGCCTTGGTTCCTGGATCCCGGCCTGCCTCCCGCAATTGCCTCCGATGCGGAGCGCCACCCCGGCGGCCTCGCGCTGATGGCCTTCGCGCTGCGCGAACTCTACGAGTCCTGCCGGCACACTCGCCGCCTCGATCTCGCCACGTACAATAGCACCCAATTCGGCAGGCTCCCGGGAGCAATCGGACGCCGGGCCGATCGGACTCTGCAGTCGCTGGGAACGGACGGCCCGGCTGTGCTGAAGCGAGTCTTCAGCCGGCTCGTGAGAGTCACTCCGGACGACGCGCCCTCGCGCCGCCGGGAACGCCTCTCCGCCTGGGCCGAAGACGAAGGCGCGCGCACGGCAATTCACAAGTTCCAGGAGGCGCGTCTCCTGGTAAGTGACCGCGTGGACGCCGGCGATCCCGTCATCGAAGTGGCCCACGAAGCGCTGCTCCGCGAGTGGCCCACTCTTGCGCGCTGGATCGAGACCGAAAAAGAAGAGCTCCAACTCGCCGAGCGCGTGCGGAACGAGGCGCGCGCATGGATGCGAGGGAATTGGCGCGAGACCCGCAGCCGCCCCTTCGCTCCCGAGTATGTGGACAGTATCCGGCAGCGTCTGCAATCGGCCAACCTCTTGGATGGTCTGCTGGAAGATCCGGTTGTCTCGCGCTTGCTGACGCCGGAGCTCGAGTGGATCCTGGAGGAACTCCAGTTTCCGGACACCAACAATCTGCGCCGGTGGCAGATCGGGATGCGTCTGGCCGAGCTTGGCGACCCACGGCCCGGTGTCGGTCAAAAAAACGGTATCCCCGGGATTCTGTGGCGTGAGATCTCCGGCGGAACTGTCGAAATCGAGAAGCATGGCTCGTTCGAGGTAAGGCCGTTTCGACTGGCAGCCTTTCCCGTTACCGCAAGCCAGTTCCGCGCCTTTGTTCAAGACCCGGATGGCTACTCCTCCAATCGCTGGTGGCGGGGTTTGCACCGACAGGAGCCCGACCCCGGCTGGGCACGCATCCTGTCAAATCATCCGGTGACAGACGTCTGCTGGTACGATGCCACAGCCTTCTGCCGGTGGCTGCATTCCAAACTCGCGAAGGACGTGCGTCTGCCGGACGAGCAGGAATGGCAGTGGGCGGCGCAAAGCCAGGCCGGCTACCCATACCCCTGGGGGGAAGACTGGGAGGACGGGCACGCGAACACGTATGAATCTGGCATCCATCACACAACCGCGGTGGGGATCTTCCCGACGGGAGACAGTCTTCAGGGAGTCTCTGATCTCGCGGGGAACGTGTGGGAGTGGTGTCGAAATCGGCACGACGATCCAAGCGGCACGGA
>JBBQGE010000049.1:0-42399 GCA_038322675.1 Bryobacterales bacterium | reverse complement strand
GGGGCCGTCGGTGGCCGCCACCACCAGAATCGCGCCGTCCATCTGCGCGGCGCCGGTGATCATGTTCTTGATGTAGTCGGCGTGGCCGGGGCAATCGACGTGGGCGTAGTGCCGGTTGGCGGTCTCGTACTCCACGTGGGCCAAGGCGATCGTGATTCCGCGGGACTTTTCTTCCGGCGCGTTGTCGATCGAATCGAAGCTGCGGAACTTCACCTTCGGATTGTGCTTGGCCAGCACCTTGGTGATGGCTGCGGTCAGCGTCGTCTTGCCGTGATCGATGTGTCCGATCGTGCCGATATTTACGTGCGGCTTGCTGCGATCAAATTTCTCTTTCGCCATGTTCTACCTAAGGGAAAAGGGCAAACTCTAATGGAGCCGATGACCAGGATTGAACTGGTGACCTCGTCCTTACCAAGGACGCGCTCTACCAACTGAGCTACATCGGCCCGAACCTACGCTAACGCATGATTCAAGAAGAAGTGGAAATCGAACCGGAAGGAAGTACTGCCACCCAACGGGGCAAACCACTAGTGCGTTAGCCGATCATTTTTATTGTAGGCGATCCGGAACGGGTCCGCAATCGAGGGTGAAGATTGGGGGAGAAATGGTGGACAGGGAAGGATTCGAACCTTCGTAGCGCGATTGCGCGGCAGATTTACAGTCTGCTGGTATTAACCACTCACCCACCTGTCCAGGGTGTGAAACTACTGAAAAAAGGAAACAACACGGGAACGACAGCTTGGAGACAGACGTTCTTCACGGCTTTTTTGTGCCAATCGAAGCCGGACACCCCTTCGGCATGCCGTTCATGTGCCCCGCGTCCATCATGATCCCACGTTGCCCGGCCTGCCGCAACGTTCTCCGATGCGACCGGTCCAGTTCGGCCATTTGCTTTTTCGGTCTTCCGTCGATTCTCCGCAAGGCGCTGATGCGCGGGATCCGCATTCGCTGGGTATCATGACAATGATGAGTCAGGTAGTGGCGACGGAGACAGTCTCAGAGGAAATTGTCCGGCGTCTCGCGGAGCGTTTCTCTCCGGACAAGATCATTCTATTTGGCTCTCGAGCGCGCGGGAACGCCAAGCCAGACAGCGATATCGACTTGCTCGTGCTCTTTTCGGAGCTAGACGACCCGCGAAGACGGGCGGCGGAAGTGTACGTTGCGCTGATTGGGTGCGATCGAGCGAAGGACATCGTAGTTTCCACGACTGCTCGCTTTGAACGCTACAGGAACGTGGTGAATACGGTGTACTATTCGGCCGCACTCGAAGGCCAAATCCTTTATGAACGTGCCGCCTGAGGTTTTGGAGATCGTCCGGCACTGGGTGCGTAAAGCCGAACATGGTTTGGAAGCCGCACGTCGGATCATGGCCCTTGAGGAAGACTGTCCTTTCGATACAGCTTGCTTTCATTGCCAGCAAGCCATCGAGAAATACGTGAAATGCCTGCTCACGATGGTCGGGAATTCCGGCTCCGCGAACCCACGATGTCGATGAGCTTGCGAGACTGATCCCAGCCGGGTACCGCCTGTCAGTACAACGTGAGCAACTGGTCGAGCTGAATCCATACGCAGTGGATGTCCGCTACGCCGACGATCTGCGCGAACCGCGGTTGGACGATGCCCGGCGGGCTCTTGGCATCGCCGAACGGGTACGTGTGGAAGTGCGTGACCTTCTGCCGTCCGCAGCCCTGCCATAGATCGTTGTTGGCCGGAGGAGTCTCTAATTCGCCTCAGCGCTTTGCTCGGCGAGAGAAGGCGATAGCGCCCATACCGGCGGCCAGTAGCGTCTAAGTTGCGGGCTCGGGGATACTCGTGGCGGGCCGATATCGAGGACGACGTCAAACAACGAGTGAGTCGGCAGCTCGACGCCGTAACGGCGGCAAATGGCTTAACGGGCTGTGGGGGTTCCCGCCCTAGTTATAGCACCCGGGCACTTGATTCCCGTGCGCCGGTACTCTGATATTGTGGCTGTCGAACAAAATGAAAAATGGCACAATTCGCAAACTGGCGCCGTATACGCTGATTTTGCTCATGGTTCTGTGTTTCTATCGCTCTCTGCTCTTTTCCAACGCCTACAGACCGTTCGACCTTCCAGGCTGGCATCTGCCACAGGCCACGTTCGCGTCGGAGTCCCTCCGCCAAGGCTCTCTTCCACTGTGGGATCCCTACACGTATGCCGGCACGCCGTTTAGTTCCAACATTCAAACTCAGGTCTTTTATCCTCTTCGCTGGCCCACACTCCTGCTTGGTCAGCTCTCGCCTCCGGCGCTGCTGTTCCGGCTCGAACTCGAAATCATTTTTCACGTTTTTCTGGCTGGTGTTTTCACCTTCCTTCTCGCCCGGCGAATCGGCCTGGCGGTTCCGCCTGCGATTCTAGCGGGCGCGGTATTTTCACTGGGGTGCTACTTCCCGCCGAATGTGCAGGATATCGGCCGGGTGGAAGCGATGGCCTGGATGCCACTCTGCTGGTTGTGCGTCGTTCGTCTCAGACACAAGCTAACGATCCGCTGGTTCGCGCTTCTGAGTTTTGCTCTCGGCATGACGTCGCGTTCCGCGGATTGGCCGTGCCTGCCGGGAAACATGTCGTAACGTTCCGATACGCTCCAGCCGTGTTCATGTGGTCGGCTGCGATTACAATCCTGACTCTATGCTTGATGCTTGCGGCGGTCGTCTACGAGGTACGCCGATTCCCGCCGCAGCCGTGATTCAACTTTGCTCGATCTACGCCGAACCGGCGCCCTTGCTCTTCGCCCCAGCTACCGCCTTCCAGGGCGCAAACGGATTCGCGACTCCCTCCAGCGCCGCGGCGACCTCGGGATGATGCCGCTGAACGATGCTGGCGAATCCGTTCTGGCGGATGTATTCGAAGCCTTCCGGAGTGTAGACCTCGGAACGGAAATCGTTGGTGAAGAAGCGGTCGCTCTTCAACCGCCGCGAGGCCATCAGCACGAAGATGCGAAATGCGGTCTCGCTGAATCCAAAGCCTTCCGGCAACGGCTCGCAATAAAGCCCGATCATCAGGTCCACCTTCTCGAGGTCGTTGCCGTACAACTCGCGGATCTCCTCGCGCCATTGGGGGTTGTCCGTTAACTCCTCAAACGACTTCACCGGCTCCTTTCGCAACAGCCGGCGGAACTCGTTATATCGGGGGACACCACGCTCGCGATCGCGCAGGACGTCCAGTGCCGCGAGATCCAATCGCGTCCCATCGTCCTTGTGCAGTGCCTGCAGATGTTTCGGATAGTTATGCAGGCAGATGGCGCCCGGGTGCATGACGCCGAACGAGTAGAGCAGATCGGCTGGGCTGATTTTGTCGAGCAGCGGCAGCACAGCCCGGCCGGAAACCTCGGGCAGTTCGTACGTCCCCAACACCTCGCCGGTCTTCCACGACCGGAACGTGAACTCATCGGGGATGAGCGCGTGCATGCGGTAGACGGACACGAACTCCTCGGTGAGCGAGTACGGAGCGGTGTGATGATCGGTGGGCGACCCCACGATGCCGCCCAGCAATTCGCTCTCGTTCAAAACCTCGAGCACGTCCTGCACGTCGTCACCAACCAGCCCGTACCAGTTCGTGTGCATCGCGAGCTGGATGGTGGGATGGGGCAGGATGGCGGGGGTCCACTCGACGGTGTGAATCTTGGCGAGCAGGGCCGCGTTGATCAGCCGCGCCTTATCAAACAACTGCTCGTCGGTCCACGACGGGTAGTGCGTCTTCAGCATGTCGCAGATCGCGTTGTGTTCGGCGGTGAACAGCGCGTGCAGGATGTTGAGACCGATCCACAGATTGTCGTTGAAGCCGGTCAACTCGAGCCCGGTCTGCGCGTCCACCAGCAATTGGCCAGTGCTCGACAACTTGAGCTTTCCATCCACGCCCGTGCGCAACTTCGCCGCAACCTCCGGCACATCGCCGTAGATCTGCGACCCGTCCCACCAGTGGCTGTTCTCATTCGTATACGCCGGCGGGTGCGTGGACCCCGCGGGAGCCGGATCGGGCACCGTGGCTGGGATTTTCATCGGATGGTCGGGCCACGGATCGGTCCCGGCGAGCGGAACATCCAGCGTCTCGGTCGGCGATGTCTTGTGGGCAAACCAGTCGTGGACCATGAACTGAATCCACGCGGCGGCCAGCAGATTCAGAATCGTCACAGGCTGGAACTCGGTGCGCGTGAGAAGCTTCAGGCTGACGTCGCGCGGATTCGGAGTCATCAGATTCGCCGTATCCGGATGCGTGTGTTCCAGCGGGAAATTGCGGCCGAATCGCCGTCCCGCCGCGCCCATGTGCGGACATCCCAGATCGTTCCACGTGCCATCGTAGGTGCGCGAGTTCAGGACCTCGGGCGGGATCGGATCCGATGGGCCGCGCAACGGCATCGGTGGCTCCTCGGTGTCGTGCAGATTCTTCTGGCGCAGGTCATTGCGCATCTGGATGAGCTTGGGTACAGCCAGCAGTTTGGGCAATGTGTACCACGGCCGGTTCCCTTTTAGAAAGTCAGTTGCCTTTTCGAATAAGTCGTCCGCCATTTGAGCCTCCTCTAAAATAGATCTAATCGAATCTACACCACGATAGTTCCGCATACAAGCGTATGTGTTAGACTGGCGCGCACCGGCGATGAAAAGAAAATTTGTTTTGTTCTGTGCAGCGATGGCGATGGCGAGCGCGGCGGACCGTGGCACCGAGATCCATTTGTGGTCTGGAAATGCTCCGGGTTCAGAGGCCGAGGCCAACTCGAAGGAGGTCTTCGAGCCAGGTCCGAACGGATTGCCGAAGCGCTTCACGGTGGTACACCAGCCATCCATCTACGTCTTTCTGCCGCCGCGCGAGAAAGCGAACGGAATGGCCATCGTGGTGGCGCCGGGTGGCGGGCACTCGCAGTTGGTGATCGACAAGGAAGGCTGGGACATCGCGGATTGGGCGAATCAGCACGGCATTGCCGCGTTTGTTCTGAAGTACCGCCTGGCTCGGGCACCCGGATCGCATTACACTGTTGAAGGCGATGCCTGGGCCGATAGTTCACGCGCCATCCGAATGGTTCGAAGTCGCGCGGAGGAGTTCCATGTGGATCCGGCACGCATAGGGATCATGGGATTCTCGGCCGGTGGCGCAGTGGCCGCTTTGGCCGAGACGAAGTTCGATCGAGGGAACCGGGCGGCGGCCGATCCCATCGAGCGCGCGAGTTCGCGACCCGATTTCGCGGTGGTGGTCTATCCGGGCTGGCGCGAAGGCATGGTCACCGCGTCGAAGGACTCGCCGCCGACGTTTCTGGTTTGCGCCGACAACGACCGCTCGCACGTGGTGACGACGGCGAATCTATATCTCGATCTCGAGCGGAACAACGTGCCATCGGAGATGCACATCTACGCCAGCGGCGGGCACGGCTTTGGGATGCGGGCGTCCGCGCTGCCGGTGGCGTCGTGGCCCGATCGTCTGCTCGATTGGATGCGGGATCAGAAGTTAGTGGATCGCCAGTAAGGGGGCATTGAATGCGGACCAGTTTGTTAGTCGTGGCGGCCGCCGGGATGGCGTTCGCGCAGCCGGAAATGGTGGTGATTCGTCCCGCGGAGCTTCCGGATGTTCTGGTGAATCCCGGCATGGGCATCCAGACGTTCCAGCGATTCAACGGCGACGCGATCAATCCGGGCACGCGATGGTCCGAAGTGGGTCCTGAAGCGAAGCTGCCTGCGGCCGCTGGAAAGCCCGATTTTCCGGACAGCTCCGTCTCCTACATCCGTTGGTTCTGGTCGCAGATTGAGCCGGAGCGCGGGAAGTACCGGTGGGACATCATCGATAACGCGCTCGACGCGGCCCGCGAGCACAATCAGAAACTGATGATCCGCATCATGCCCTATGACCAGGGGCATCCAATGCCCGAGTGGTATCAGCATTCGGGTGCGCGGCGCATCACCAGTAACAAGTCCGAGGACCAGAAAATCTGGCAGCCGGACGGCGACGACCCGATGTACACGAAGCTCTGGAATGCTGTGGTTGCCACTGCGGGTCTGCGGTACGACGGCCATCCGTATCTGGACAGCGTCGATGTCTCGACGGTGGGGTATTGGGGCGAGGGATGGGGTCCTTACTTGCCGGTGTGGCAGGTGCAGAAGGAACTCATCGACGCGTATTTTGTTGCCTTCCATCGGACGCCTCTGGTCATGAATTTCGACGCGCTCGAGGCTCTGCGATATGGCACTGAGCGCGGCGCCGGGTGGCGGCTGGATTGTTGGGGCGACCTCGGCGGGCGCGACAAGACTTTCATGCACATGTTCGATCTGTACCCGCAGCAGGTGGTTCGTGCCGGGGCGCAGGATGTGTGGCAGCGGAGTCCGGTGTCGTTGGAGACGTGCGGCACTCCGGCCGGTTGGAAGCAGCAGTGGCACTACACGGGCGCGCAGGTGGATTACGCGATAGAGCAGGCACTGCGCTGGCACGCTTCGACGGTCAATATCAAGTCGACTGCGATTCCCTCGGAGTGGAAGGCGAAATTCGACGAGTTTCAGAAGAAGCTCGGGTATCGATTCATTCTGCGGAAGCTGGAGTATCCGGCTGCGGTGCGGCGCGGGTCGATGATGCCGGTGAACATTTGGTGGCTGAATGCGGGCGTCGCGCCGGTATATGCCGATTACGTGATGGCGATTCAACTCAAAGGCACCGGTGGGTCCGCTGTGATTCGGACGCCCGCCGACATTCGCAAATGGATGCCCGGCGATGCGATCTTTGAGAGTACCGTGGCGGTGCCGTATACGCTGCCTGCCGGCGACTACCGGTTCCGCGTGGCTCTGCTGGACGCACGCACGCTCGAGCCCGCAATCAAGCTGGCGATTGAAGGGCGTCAAGCGGATGGCTGGTACGATCTTGGCGGCATCCGGCTTCAGTAGGCCTTCGCGATCACCACGCGCCGGTCCACCGTCTCGCCGCTGAGGATGCACTTGCCGGGGCCGTCGAATTCGTCGGTCAGTGGGATGTTGCGGACGCTCGCTTTGAACTCCTTGATACGCGCGTCGTGAGCCGGATCGTCTTTGAGATGGGCCATCACGAACTTGCCGCCGCCCTTTTCGGCCGTCACATCGCGGAGGATCGACTCCACTTCTTCGATGGAATCCGCGAGCACGGTGTTGTCCTTCAGGCGCTGTTTGGCCCGCGCCAACAGATCGCGCTGCATTGCCTCCAACGTCTCGGTCAGGCGCTGTTTCGCGGCCGTCTGTAGGATCACTTCCTTCGTCCCAGTGTCGCGGCGCTTCAGCACGATGTTGCCGCTGGCGACATCGCGCGGGCCCAACTCCAACACGACCGGGATGCCGCGCCGCTCCCAATGAAAGAACTTCGCACCGGGACTCTGGCCTTCGCGGGTGTCGATGTGGGCGCCCAGTTCGGACGCCAGTTTCGATGCCACCTCCATCACCGCTGCGCGCTCTTCTTCCTTGCGGAAGATGGGCACCAGTACCGATTTGCGAGGCGCCACCGCCGGCGGCAGCACGAGTCCTTTATCGTCGGAATGCGTCATGATGAGTCCGCCGATCAGACGAGTGCTCACGCCCCAACTGGTCTGCCACACATACTCGAGCTTTCCTTCGGCGCTCTGAAACTGGACATCGAACGCATGCCCGAAGTTCTGACCCAGATCGTGACTCGTGCCAGCTTGCAGCGCGAGTCCGTTCTGCATCATCGCCTCGATGGAATACGATTTCAGCGCACCCGCGAATTTCTCGGCGCCTGTTTTCACGCCCTTGATCACGGGCATCGCCATGACGTTCTCCGCGACATCGGCGTACACATCCAGCATGCGCAATGCTTCTTCGAGCGCCTCTTCATGCGACGCGTGCGCGGTGTGTCCTTCCTGCCAGAGAAACTCCGTCGTGCGCAGAAACATCCGAGTCCGCAACTCCCAGCGGATCACGTTGGCCCACTGATTCAGCAACAGCGGCAGATCGCGATAGCTCTGAATCCACTTGGAGAAGAAGTGGCCGACGATGGTCTCCGAAGTCGGACGGATCACGTACGGTTCTTCCAACTCTTTGCCGCCGGCGATGGTCACCACCGCGAGTTCCGGCGAAAAACCTTCGACGTGCTCCGCCTCCTTCTCCAGGAAACTCTTGGGGATCAGCAGCGGAAGGTACACGTTCTGATGGCCGGTGGCTTTGAACCGGCTGTCCAACTCGCGCTGCAGCGATTCCCAGACGGCGTACCCGTTGGGCTTGATTACCATGCAGCCTTTGACGATCTCGGCGGGTTCCGCCATGTCGCCCTGCAACACCACGTCCTGATACCACGTCGCGAAATCCTTGCCGCGCGCGGTGATGGGAGATTCTGCCATGCTTTGTTTATCCGGTCTCTTTATGGGATTTGCACTCTGGATGGAACCCGAACTCGCGATTGCCGCGGGCACCTATGAGTACCGGGCGATGGGCGTCGCGATCCTTTCGGAAACCGACCTGTTCCGGCCAGCCGACTTCCGACGGAATCGCCGCCCACCGCCCGTAACTTCACCGACGTTCGCCGGGCACTTCGCTTCGATCGCGCACGTCAACGCGTATTTGCTGGCGCGTCGATCAGCCCTTCGCCGCGGTCGCCGCGCCCGCCAGTTGACGTAGCACGTACGGCAGAATTCCGCCGTTGCGGTAGTATTCCACTTCCTGCGGTGTATCGATGCGAACGCCGGCTTCGAACGCTTTAGTAGTCCCGTCCTGCGCTGTCGCGGTGATCTGGACCTTGCCGCCGGAGGCGATCGCACTCGGAACACCCTTCACATTGTAGGTTTCAAAGCCGGTGAGCCCCAACGAATCGCGGCTCTGGCCCGGCAGAAACTGCAGCGGAAGAACGCCCATTCCGACGAGATTCGATCGATGGATGCGTTCGAAGCTTTCCGCAATCACCACGCGGACGCCGAGCAGCAGCACGCCTTTCGCAGCCCAGTCGCGCGACGATCCTGAGCCATACTCCTTGCCCGCGATGATCATCAGCGGCGTTCCCGCATCGGCGTACTTCATCGCGGCGTCGTAGATGAACATCTTCTCGTTGGATGGGACGTGTGTAGTCCATCCGCCTTCGGTGCCGAGCGCGAGCAGGTTGCGCAACCGGATATTCGCGAGCGTTCCGCGAACCATCACCTCATCGTTGCCTCGGCGCGAACCGTAGGAGTTGAAGTCGCCCGGTTTGACGCCGCGCTCCATCAGATACTTGCCCGCGGGACTATCGACGGGGATGTTGCCGGCGGGCGAGATGTGATCGGTAGTGACGGAGTCGCCGAGCAGCGCAAGCACGCGCAGACCGCTGAAGTCCTTGACCGAGGTGGCTGGATCCACCATCGCGTCAAAGTAGGGCGGCCGCTTGATGTACGTCGAGTTAGAATCCCAAGCGAAGCTATCGCCGGTCGGCACCTTCATGCCGCGCCAGTTCGCATCGCCCTCGAACACGGATGCGTACTGCCTCTGGAACATTTCGCCGCGAACCGACGATAGCAGCAGGGCTTCCACTTCGGTCCGGCTCGGCCAGAGCTCTTCGAGATACACATCCTTCCCTTCCGAATCGGTACCGATGGGATCGTGCGCGAGATCCACATCCATGTTGCCGGCCAGGGCGTAGGCCACCACCAGCGGTGGCGAGGCGAGATAATTCGCGCGCACCAGCGGATTGATGCGGCCTTCGAAATTACGATTGCCGCTCAACACAGCGGCGACCACGAGTTCCTCTTTCTGCACAGCCGCGGCTACCGCTTCGGGCAAAGGTCCGCTGTTGCCGATACACGTTGTGCAGCCATACCCGACGAGATTGAATCCGAGCGCGTCGAGATACTGAGTGAGTCCGGCAGCGTCGTAGTATTCCATCACGACCTTGGATCCGGGCGCGAGGCTCGTCTTCACCCACGGCTTCACCTTGAGGCCGCGTTCGACGGCCTTCTTCGCCAGCAAACCCGCGGCGAGCATCACCGACGGATTCGAAGTGTTTGTGCAACTCGTGATGGCTGCAATGACCACCGCGCCGTCTTGAATGCTGTATGAATCGTCGTTCTGGCCGACAGTCGCGGTGCGCTGCTTCTCACCAAGCGTCGTAAGAAAATTCTTCTTCACATCCGGCAGATTGATGCGATCCTGCGGCCGCTTTGGTCCGGCGAGCGAAGGCACTACGTCGCTGAGGTCCAGCGACAGCGTGTCGGAGTACTCGGGATCGGGTGCGCCGGCTGTCAGGAACAGTCCCTGCTCCTTCGTGTAGCATTCCACGAGACGCACGGTCTGCTCTGGCCGGTTGGTCAGGCGCAAGTAATCGAGAGAGGCTTCATCGATGGGGAAGAAGCCGATGGTGGCGCCGTACTCGGGAGCCATGTTGGCGATGGTCGCGCGATCCGCGAGGCTGAGCGCTTTCACGCCATCGCCGTAGTACTCGACGAATTCGCCGACCACGCCTTTCTTGCGCAGCATCTGCGTGACGGTGAGCACCAGGTCGGTCGCCGTCGCGCCAGGCGGGAGTTTGCCGGTGAATTTGAATCCCACGACGCTGGGCAGCAGCATCGAAATCGGCTGGCCGAGCATGCAGGCCTCGGCTTCGATACCGCCCACGCCCCAACCGACCACGCCAAGACCGTTGATCATTGTCGTGTGCGAGTCGGTGCCCATCACGGTATCGGGATAAGCGACGGGCATGCCGTTGCCGCCCTCGGCGAACACGACGCGCGCGAGGTATTCGAGATTCACCTGGTGCACGATGCCGGTGTCGGGCGGCACGACCTTGAAGTTTTGGAACGAGGTCTGGCCCCAGCGCAGCAGCGCGTAGCGTTCCTGGTTGCGCTGAAATTCGAGCAGCGCATTGATGCTGAAGGCGTCCTTCGTACCGAATTGATCGACCTGGACGGAATGGTCGATGACGAGGTCGGCGGGGATCAGCGGATTCGCGAGTTTCGGATCGGCGCCCATGGCCTGGAGCGCGTCGCGCATGGCCGCGAGGTCGACGATGCACGGCACGCCGGTGAAGTCCTGCAGCAGCACCCGGGCGGGGCGGAATTGGATCTCGCGTGCGGGACCACCCACGGTCCAGCGCGCGACGTACTCGATGTCCTGCGCTTTCACGGTCCGATCGTCTTCGAAGCGGAGGAGGTTTTCCAGAAGGACCTTGATACAGTACGGAATCCGGTGGACGTTCATTCCGGATTTTTCGAGAGTTTCTAATCGGTAGATTTGATACTGCTGGTCGCCGGCTTTCAGCACTGAAAGCGCGCCAAAACTATTTTTTGCCATTCTTACTTCAGTTTAGATCACGGAGACAAGCTTCGATTCGAGGATGCGGGTATCGGAGGTGACCAGACGGAGTCCCTCGATGCGCGCGGTGGCTACGATCGCGGCATCCATGGGATCACGGAGCAGTGGCAAGAGCCGTGAGGTCTCTTGTGCCATTTCGACCGTATAGCTGATGATCAGGAACACCGGGCTAGATTCGATGGCGCGAAGAGCCTCGGTAGCCAGTGCGTCGGTTCGCCGGCCCCCGCCAAATTTATTCGCGATTTCGAGGAGGGTTATCGTACTCACGCCCAACCGGTCGCCGCTCTGAACCGCTTGACGAATTACGCGGGATTGATCACGACTCAACTTGGCCGATGTGCTGAGCCAGTGGATTACGATGTGAGTGTCGAGAAGGAAGCGAATCATTCGTACAGATCTGCTTCGCCTTCGATTTCCTTGCGGATCATGTCGCCGACGTTGATGGCCTCAAAGGCTTCAATGTCCGCTTCCGTGAACAAGTGAGCGAGCATGCCCTCGGGCGACTTGTAGCGCTTCCTGTGCTTGGGCTTCTGAATGGTTGCAATCGGGCGGCCGCGTTTGGTGAGCGTGATTGTCGTCTCGCCCTGATCCACGTCGTTCAACATCGTCAGGCACTTGGCCTTGAACTCGGTCACGCTGACCACCCGGTTCTTCATGTCTTCAGTCTAACTGGTCATCTGACCACTTTCCAGTTCCGATTCGTTACCAGAACTTACAATGCGCGTGCGGCGCCGCAAGACTTTACAAGATCTAACAAAGCGAGAGTAATTTCGAACGGTAACCGGTCGTCCCGGTAAGTAGAGGAACAAGGCAATGTCGAAACGAACAGTGATTCTGAGCGGAGCGGGAACGGTACTGGCGCTGTCCGCCGGACTGTGGTGGTTCCAGCAGAACGGCACCAAGGTCGCATTCCAGACGGCGCCCATCCGGCGCGACGACATTCAGTCGAGCATCTCGGCGACGGGCAACACCAACGCGGTGGTGACCGTCCAGGTGGGCAGCCTTGTTTCGGGAAACATCAAAGCCCTGTACGCCGACTTCAACACCAAGGTGAAGAAGGGGCAACTCGTCGCCGAAATCGATCCGCAGGCATTCCAGGCTCGCGTCGATCAGGCTCGCGCGAATCTCGACAGCGCCCGGGCAGGCGTCATCAACGCGCAAGCCGTGGTGCAGAAGAACGAGGCCGACATCGCGAATGCGCAAGCCAGTGTCTCCACCGCTCGTGCCAATCTGGCGCACGCCAAATCGGTCGCGAGCGACGCGAAGGTGAAACTCGACCGCCGGGCCGAACTCGGCAAGGAAGGCATCCTGGCGCGCGACGACGTGGATACGGCGCAGGCCACATACGATCAGGCGGTAGCGCAGTTTGACGCCGCTCAGGCGCAGGTCGAAGCGGCACAGAAGCAGGTGCAATCGGCGCAGGCGCAGCGCGACGTGGGCCGGGCCCAGATCAGCGGGGCGCAAGCTCAGGTAAAACAAATGGCGGCTGCGCTCGAGCAGGCGGCGTTGGATCTCGAGCATACGAAGATCGTTGCGCCCGTGGACGGCACTGTAATCGCGCGGCAGATGGACGTGGGCCAGACGGTCGCGGCCTCGTTCCAGGCTCCGACAATTTTTACAATCGCGCAGGATCTCACGAAGATGCAGGTGGACACGAACGTCGACGAGGCGGATATCGGCAAGGTGAAAACCGGCCAGCCGGTGAAGTTCACGGTGGACGCCTACCCTGGGCGTACGTTTGAAGGCGAGGTGACGCAGATCCGGAAGGCGCCGATCAACGTCCAGAACGTCGTTACGTACGACGCCGTCGTGGCCGTGCCGAATCCCGACCTGAAGCTGTTCCCCGGCATGACCGCGAACGTGAAGGTGCTGGTGGACCAGGCCAGCGGCGTGTTGCAGATACCGAACGGTGCTCTGCGATACCGGCCTTCGGAAGCGCTGCTGACGAACAACTCGGAAGTGCACGCGGCCGGGCGCGGAAATCGTCAGCCGACAGTCGTGTGGGTGCTCGGTGCCGATCGCAAACCCCGAGCGATCCCTGTCCAGACCGGCATCAGCGATGGTGTCTATACGGCAGTTCGCAGCGGCGATCTGCACGAGGGCGATCAGGTGATTACGGGCGAGTTGGCGAAAGGTGCGGCAACGGCTAAGGCCAGTCCGGCGTCCGGCGCACCGCGTATGAGAGGACCGGGGTTCTAAGCCATGGCTGAAATCATTGAAGTCGAAAATGTCGTGAAGACGTACCAGATGGGCGACGTCGTAGTGCACGCGCTGCGCGGCGTCACGCTGTCCATCGCGAAGGGAACCTTCGTGGCCATCATGGGACCGTCCGGATCGGGCAAGTCGACGTTCATGAACATCCTTGGATGCCTCGACAAGCCCACCTCCGGCCGGTACGAGCTCGATGGAACAACGGTCGCCGGACTCGATCGCGACCAGCTTGCGGAAATCCGGAATCGCAAGATCGGATTCGTGTTCCAGAACTTCAACCTGCTGGCGCGAACCAGCGCGCTGGAGAACGTGGAACTGCCGCTGCTCTACAACGGGCGCCCGCATCGCGATCATCGTGAACGGGCGACCCGGGCGCTGCACGCCGTAGGACTCGCCGGGCGCGAGGATCATCACCCGAATCAGCTTTCGGGCGGGCAGCAGCAGCGTGTCGCGATTGCGCGGGCGCTGGTCAATGATCCGCGGATCATCATGGCCGACGAGCCGACTGGCGCCCTGGACTCGCGGACCAGCGTGGAGATCATGGCGATCTTTCAGAAGTTGAATCGCGAGCAGCAGATCACCGTCGTGGTGGTGACGCATGAGCCCGACATCGCGCAGTATGCCGATCGGATCATCGTGTTCAAGGACGGTCGCGTGAAGAGCGATCGGGTGATCGAGCAGCCTCGGGATGCCGCCCGCGAGGTGGAGCAACTTCCCGAGCTGGAAGAAGAAGAGGTGTTCGCATGAACCGGATCATTCCCAGCGTCAAAATCGCATTCCGCGCGCTGCGGATTAACAAGATGCGGTCGGCCCTGACGATGCTTGGCATTGTGATCGGCGTCGCGGCCGTCATCGCGATGGTCGCAATCGGTACCGGTGCCACGGCGAGGATTCAGGAGCAGATCGCGTCCATCGGCAGCAATCTGATCGTGGTAATCCCGGGCAGCATTACCAGCTCGGGCATCCGGCTGGGCAGCGGCAATGCCGTCTCGCTTACGATGGACGATGCCACCGCGATTCGCCGTGAGGCGCAGGCCGTGGCTGAGGTCGCGCCGGTCAGCCGCGGCGGCGCTCAGGTCATCTACGGAAATGCGAACTGGGGCACCAGCATCCAAGGCACGACCCCCGGATATCTGGAGATTCGCGACATTCAGATCGCGTCGGGCGAAGCGTTCACAGACCAGGACGTCGAGGGTTCCACCAACGTCGCGCTGCTCGGCCAGACGGTGGTGACAAACCTGTTCGGAAGCATGGACCCGGTGGGACAGAGCATCCGGATCAAGAACGTGCCGTTCACGGTGGCCGGTACGCTGGTGGCCAAGGGCCAGTCGCCCAGCGGGCAAGACCAGGATGACGTCGTGCTGATCCCGATCACTACGGCGAAGAAGAAGGTGCTGGGCTCGAGCCAGGCGAATGCCGATTCGGTCGGGTCCATCATGGTTCAGGCGCGTGGTCCGGCGATGATGACTGCCGCCGAGCAGGAAGTCCGCTCGCTGTTGCGGCAGCGGCACCGCCTGCAACCTGGTCAGGATGACGACTTCACGGTCCGCAACTTGGAAGAGGTGTTCTCGGCGCAGGAGACTTCGGCGCGAGTGATGTCGATTCTGCTGGCGGCGATCGCTTCGGTATCGCTGATCGTGGGCGGGATTGGCATCATGAACATCATGCTGGTGTCGGTGACCGAGCGGACCAAGGAAATTGGACTGCGGCAGGCAGTTGGTGCGAAGACTAAGGACATCCTCGCGCAGTTCCTCGTGGAAGCGGTCACGCTCTCGGTGCTGGGAGGCATCATCGGCATTGTGCTAGGCAGCGTCGCATCGATCCTGATTTCGCACTTCGCCGGTTGGAGCACTCTGATCAGTGCACCGGCGGTGGCGCTAGCCTTCGTATTCTCCGCGCTGGTCGGGATCTTCTTCGGATACTACCCGGCCCGTAAAGCGGCGTTTCTCGACCCCATCGACGCTCTCCGCTACGAGTAACAAAACTCGCGTTTGTTACCCTGGGGGGCGTGGATGGTGCTCTAATTATCGACAAGCCGGCGGGCTGGACTTCGCATGATGTCGTTGCGAAAGTTCGCCGGCTTGCCGGGATGAAAAGAGTCGGTCATCTGGGTACGTTGGACCCGATGGCGACCGGCGTATTGCCCCTTGTTCTCGGACACGCGACTCGTCTCGCGCAGTTTTTCGGGCGTGATCAGAAGGTTTACGAAGGCGTCATCCGCTTCGGCTACTCCACCAATACTTATGATCGCGAAGGTACCCCGATCTCGGAACCGGTACGGCCGTCCATCACTCCCGAGCAGTTCGAAGCGGCGCTGAGCCACTTCCGCGGCACGTTCCCGCAGGTACCTCCGCCCGTGTCGGCGAAGAAGATCGCGGGTACACCCGCCTACCGTCTCGCGCGTAGGAATCAACCCGTGGTACTCGAGCCCGTGGAAGTCACGGTTCACAGCCTGGAAGTCCGCGACTTCGACGGCGAGACCGTATCCGTCCGCGTGGTCTGCTCCGCCGGCACCTACCTCCGCAGCATCGCGCACGACCTCGGGCAGATGCTCGGCTGCGGCGCATTCCTCGATTCGCTCCGCCGCACCGCTTCCGGCGAATTTCGCGTCGAGGATGCGCATACCATTCCGGAACTGGAGCAACTGGCCTCCGAATCGCGATTCGCCGAGGCTGTCACCTCCGCGTCCGAACTCCTGCCCGGCTTTCCCAAAGAACTCGTGGATATGTTCACGGCCGGCCAGATCCGCCAGGGCCGCGATTTCCGGGTCTCGCCATTTCGCTCTCGGGAAGGAAAGCGATACGTCAAAGCCGTGACTTCGGACGGCGAACTCATCGCGATCGGCGAGGTTCGGATGCCGAATGTCTATCACCCGATTCTGGTGTTCCAGCACGCGGAATGAAGAAACTTTAACCGCCTCTTTAGCCCGTCTTCATTCGGCTCAGGTATGGTGTTAACAAGTGCTTACTCTCACCGCCATCGCCGTGCTCGCGCTGATCACGCCTGCCCCCGTCCTGCTGATTCCTGTCGCCGCGCAGCAGGAAACCGCGCCGGCCGCGGACGGATTCTTTTCCGGGAACGTCGTGGAGATGGCGCCGGATCATGTGATCGTCAGCCGCACAACGCTGGGCAAGCCCCCGGTAAAACGCACCTTCGCTCTCACCGCGGATACGAAGGTGGAGGGCAAGATGAAGAACAAGAGCCGGGTGACCGTTCGCTATCAGAGCGGCGAAGACGGCGACGTCGCGGTGTCGATTCTTGTGCGCGAGGGCAAGAACGGCAAGTGATCAGCTTTTCTTGCGATTGCGGACCCAGCCCTCTTTGATCACCTGACGGCCGCGTCCCAAGGCCAGCGCCTCGGGCGGCACCGCCTCCGTTATCACCGATCCCGCTCCGATGTAGCTGTTCTCGCCGATTTCCACAGGCGCCACCAGCGTCGAGTTGCTCCCCACGAACGCACCCGCTCCGATTTTCGTCGGGTGCTTTTTCGAACCGTCGTAGTTGCACGTGATGGTCCCGGCGCCGATGTTCACTCTCTCGCCGATCGTCGCATCGCCGAGGTACGTCAGGTGGCTCGCCTTGGAACCGCGGCCCAGTCGCGTCTTTTTCAACTCCACAAAATTACCGATGTACGCCGCGCCCTCCACCTGCGCACCCATTCGAAGCCGCGCGAATGGACCGACCTCCGCTCGAGTTTCCACCGTAGACGAGTCGATGCTGGTGAACGGCGCGATCTTGACGTCATCGCCGAGCGTCGAATTGGCGATCACCGAGCACGAACCAATTACGCAGTCTTCGCCGATGGTCGTCTTGCCAGTCAGGCGCGTGAATGGCTCCAGCACGGTATCGCGGCCCACGGCTACCTCGGCGTCCACCGTCACGGTCTCCGGCTTCTCGATGGTCACGCCGTCCAGCATCAACTGCCGCACTTTGCGCGTGCGGAGAATCGCATCCACTTCCGCGAGTTCCAACCGCGTGTTGATTCCGAGTAACTCGGTGGGGTCGGCGATTTCCAGATTCCCCACAGTGTGCCCAGCGCGGTTCAAAATTTCGGCCAGGTCGGTGAGGTAGTATTCGCCGGCGGCGTTGTTCGGCTCGATGCTTCCGATGTGCTCCCACAGCAGGTCCGAACGGAAGCAGTAGATTCCGGAATTGATCAGGTCCACTAACAGTTGTTCGGGCGTGGCGGCCTTCTGTTCGACAATCGCCGTTACATTGCGCCGCTCATCGAGCAGCACCCGGCCGTAGCCGGTGGGATCGGCGAGCCGTGTCGTGATGAGAGTGGCTGCGTGAGACGACTGCGCCTGTGCGTCGACAACCGCGCGGAACGTCGCGGCCGATAACAGCGGCGTGTCGCCATACCCCACCAGCAGCAAACCGTCGTACGGTACCGCATCCCGGCACATCTGCAAAGCGTGCCCGGTTCCTTTCTGTTCCGTCTGTGTCGCGAATCGCACGCCAGTGTGTTCGAGAGCCGCGCGAACCTGTTCGGCCTGATGCCCTACCACCACAACGATGCGTTCGGGCGTCGTCACTCCGAGTGCGGCGTTCACGACATGCTCTACCAGGCTGAGTCCGCCCGCGCGATGCAGAACCTTGGCGCGCTTCGATTTCATCCGCGTTCCGAGACCCGCGGCCAAAATGACTACATTCGTTTGCATGATTCCAGGATTTAACTGGCGCGAGCCTTGCGGCGGCCTTGCAGCGACTGGGCGCGGGTACGCCCTTCCATCGCTAACTGCACGGCGATGGCTGCGCTTCGGCCGGGATCGTGGCGCACCTTCTCGCGCTCGCAAGCCACCGGCGCCGCTACCACCTGCAATCCCATCCCTTCCAGATTCTCAACGTCGTTCACCACCGGCAGCGCGCGGTTTCGTTCATATTTCCGCAGCACCTGTTTGCCGATCTCGGCGGAATTTACGATAACGTAATCGAGGACTTTCGCACCAGCATGGTCGATGATCGCTCGTGCGTGATCGGACGCCTGAAAACCTGTTGTCTCACCGGGTTGCCACATGAGATTGCAATAGTAAGCGCGAACCGCGTTCGAGGATGCGATTGCTTCGGGAATTCCCTTCACCAGTACGTTTGGAATCACACTGGTGAACAGAGAGCCCGGACCAAATGTGATGACATCGGCCGCGGCGATGGCCTGCAGGGTATCACGCAGCGGTTCGCAGTTCGGCGGATCCAGTTGAATGGTTCTGATTCTCGATTTGCTCTTGCTGATTCTGGTTTCTCCCCGAACCAACGAACCATCTTCGAGCACCGCCTCGAGGGTTACCTTTGCTGCCGTCGCCGGGAAAATGCGGCCCACGCTGGCAAGAATTTCCGAGGATACTTTTACTGCCTCCGCGAAATCCCCGGTGAGATCCTTCAGCGCAGTTAGAAACAAATTTCCGAAACTGTGACCCTTCAGGCCTCGGCCACTGGCGAAACGGTACTGAAAAAGACGCGAAAGCAGAGCTTCGTCTTCCGACAGGGCCACCATGCAGTTCCGGATGTCGCCGGGCGGAAGCATGTCGAAATCTCGGCGAAGTCGGCCGGAACTCCCGCCGTCATCGGTGACTGTCACCACCGCTGTAATCTCGACCTGCGGTTCGAGATCTCCGCTAGGAGGGGCGTATCGCTTGAGTCCCCTGAGCAAGGTTGACAATCCGGTGCCGCCGCCGATTGCGACAATTTTCAGAGGCTCTCCATGTGTCCACGTTTTCAGGGGCATACTCTCTCTTGCGTCAGTGATAGCATCGCACGATTCGACGCTGATGTGGAGTCCTGTTTTTCGTTAGTACGGACGCACCAATCCCCACGTGCTAGGAGAAACGAATGGTCTGGCGCGGAATAGAACTTAGGCTTGTTCTTCTTCGTCGTAAACGCTCACGGGTTCCAGATCTTCGGCCTCGAAGACCTGACCACATTCAAGGCAGCGCACGTATTCAATACCGTCGCGCCTTGCCAGCATCTCGGTTTTCTTATGATCGCAAGAGGGCATATCAATTGCAGATATTCCCTTATTCTAGTCAGGATGCCGATGAAGTCAAGCCCTTAATTGATTAGGGGTTTTGTGGGGGATGCGGAGCATCTGGCTGCGATATGCGTTCCAGTACCTGCGCTGTGCGATTCCGGTCATCGGTACGGCTGGCCAGGTCGGCCTGCGCAATGACGCCGTGCAGACGGCCGTCGCGGCCCGCGATATAGATCCGGCGAACCTGATTGCGCATCATGCGGTCCGCTGCTTCGTCCACATCGTCGCTAGGTAAACAGGTCACCAGATCCTTGCTCATCACGCCGGCCGCGTGAGTCTGTAGCGGATCCAGACCCTTGGCCATCACCCGCAGCACCAGATCGCGGTCCGTGATTACGCCGAGGAGTTTCGGATTGTCGAAGCTCTCCACGACGGGCACTGATCCGACGTGCTCGTCTGCCAGCATCTGCGCGATCTCGAGAGCGGATTGATCCGGTGTGCAGGCCCGGACGCGCTTGGTCATGACTTCATCGCAGGGTATCTTCATTCGGGAGTGCGATGCTCGCCGCCGTCCGGAGATGTCGGACGTAACGGTGACAGCGTTCGCCAGCTGCAGCGCGGATGCTTTCGATAGTCGACGCGGTTGTCGGAACCATCCGATCTGTTGCCGGGAACGTGGGACCTACTGATCCACAAAGCGATCGCGGGCTCTTTCTGTTGGCCAGGGCTCAGTTGACCGAACCACGGCTGGGCGGTACGGTGGGGCGAGCGGAGCGTCCGCCGACTTGCAGGACTACCCATGACCATCGAACTCAAGCCCGGGCATTAGCGTGTGATCGATCACGCCATTCATTCGGGCGCGCATCACGATCCCGAGGAAGTGTACGGCGCGGCACTAGACATGATCGCCGTGGACATCCAGGACGTGGCCGTTTCCGAAGCGAGGGAGCATGAGCCGCGCGTCCCGCCGGCTCCCCGTCTCCGATGACGCCGGGTGCCACTCGATAGCGGGTGCGGGCGACCGAAGATGGATTCCCTTCTAATCATTTACATCTCCGCGTCGGAGCCGAATCCGGACGGGCGATAATAGGCAGATGGCGGACGGTATTCGACACTCCGTTTGCGCGCTCGATTGTCCGGACACTTGCAGCCTGCTGATCAACGTCGATAACGGCGTCGGCTCGCGGCTTCGCGGTGATCCGGATCATCCCGTCACGCGCGGTTTCCTGTGCGGCAAAGTAGCGCAATATCTCGACCGCGAGTACTCGCCCGATCGTCTGCTCTATCCCATGAAGCGGACCGGACGAAAGGGCGAGGGCCGTTTCGAGCGGATCACCTGGGATCAGGCGCTGGACACCATTGCGGATCGCCTGGCAGGCATCAGCAGCGAGTTCGGCCCGGAATCGGTGCTGCCGTACAGCTATGCGGGAACCATGGGAATGCTGAACGGGTCCGGCATGGACCGGCGTTTCTTTCACCGGCTCGGCGCATCCAGGCTCGATCGCACTATCTGTTCGGCGGCGGGATCGGCCGGCTTGATGGCGACACTCGGATTTCGCTACGGCACCGAGCCCGAGCAGTTTCGCGAGTCGAAGTTGATCATCGCCTGGGGTGCAAACATCTTCGGCACGAATGTCCACCTGTGGCCATTCATCCTCGAAGCCCGGCGGCAGGGCGCGCGATTGGTGGTGATCGATCCCGTCACGACGCGCGTCGCGAAAATCGCCGACGAGCATCTTCCCATCTACCCTGGAAGCGACCTCGCCCTCGCTCTCGGCCTGATTCACGTCATCGTCGGCGAGAAGCTGCATGACCGCGCCTACATCGCGGCACACACGTCGGGGTTCGATGAGTTGACGGCTCTGGCCGCGGAATATCCGCCTTCGCGAGTCGCCGGATTGACGGGTATCGCCGCGGAAGACGTAGTCGCACTGGCCCGCGAGTATGCCACGACCAGACCTGCGGTCATCCGTCTCAACTACGGCATTCAGCGCAGCGAGCGTGGTGGATCGGCGGTGCGGGCCATCGCTGCGCTGCCGGCGCTGATCGGGTCGTGGAAGGAAGTTGGCGGCGGTCTGCAGCTATCCACGTCGCAGGCGTTTCAGTTCAATCGCTCGGGTCTGGAGCGCCCCGATCTGCAGAACGTATCGCCCCTGGGCCGCGAAGCCCGCATCGTCAACATGACGGAGTTAGGCAAGGCGCTCACGAGCCTCGACAGCCCGCCGGTGAAGGCGATGGTTGTCTATAACTCGAACCCGGCGGCGATTGCTCCGAATCAGAATCTGGTCCTTAAAGGCATGCGCCGCGACGATCTGTTCACAGTGGTGCTGGAGCAGTTTCAGACCGACACGGCCGACTACGCCGACATCGTCCTGCCGGTGACGACGTTCCTGGAGCATACCGACGTGTATCTCGCCTACGGGCATTATCACCTGCAACTGGCGCGGCCCGCCCTGCCGGCGCCGGGCGAGTGCAAATCGAATGTCGAGATCTTCCGCCTGCTCGCCGAACGCATGGGTTTCGACGACGCGTGCTTCGCCGATTCCGAAGACGACATGATTCGCACGCTGCTCGATTCGGGCCATCCGTTCCTGGAGGGAATCACGCTCGAGCGTTTGGATCGCGAGCGTTCGGTGCGGTTGAAGGTCGCGGCTGGGGACGAGCCGTTCCTGCCGTTCGCCAATGGCGGATTCGGGACTCCGTCGGGCAAATGCGAGTTCGGGGCCGCGTCATTGGACTATCAGCCGCCGGCTGAATCGCGGCTGGGCTCCGAACCACTGCGGCGTCGATTCCCGCTGGAGTGTGTCTCGTCGAAAAACGACGACAGCATGAACTCGACTTTCGGGAATCGCGATTCAGTGGACCGGCAGACCAGCGTCATGCAGATGCACACGACGGATGCCAACGCGCGAGGCATCGGCAACGGGGATCGGGTTCGCGCATTTAACGATCGCGGATCTCTTGTCCTGACGGCCGAAGTGAACGGCGCGGTCCGTCCCGGTGTTGTTCGCGCGCCGTCGGTGCGCTGGAACAAGCGGGCGCCGGATCGACAGAATGCCAACGCGCTCACGAGTGACCGGCTGACCGACATCGGCGGAGGTCCGGTGTTTTATAGTTGTCTGGTCGAAGTGGAAAAATGCGGCGATTAGTTTTTGTAACTCTGATGTTGGCGCTTCTCGCGCCAGTTGGGTGTAAGCGGAAGAAGCACGCACAGGCGGACGACCAGCCCGCCGGACTCGCCACCATGGTGAACGCGGCGGATGCGCGCACGTCGGCGCAGTTAGTCCGCGGATTCTATGATGTGGAGCAGAATGCCTGGCGATGGACTGGCCCAAGTTTCGCCGCAAAACTGCGAACACCCTCGACGGCGGCGCAGAAAGGCGCGATGCTCGAGTTGAAGTTTACCGTGCCGGAAGTGGTGACGCAGAAGGTAGGCGCAGTGACGCTCTCGGCATCGGTGAACGGCCAGAAGCTCACGCCTGAGACCTACCCGAAGTCCGGCGAGTACACTTACTCGCGCGACATCCCGGCTAGCGCACTGCAAGGCGAGAGTGCGACCGTCGAATTCACGCTGGACAAATACATGCCGGGCACTGCACAGGATGTACGCGATTTAGGCGTTATCGTTACAATGATCGGTTTTGAAGTGAAGCCATAGCGCGATGTTCGTCAATACTTTCTTCGAGGAACGCGTGGAACAACTGTTCGATCTGGCCGCGCGCGTGGAGCGAATGTTCGCAACCGCCAACCTCGAATATCGCATCGTCGGAGGACTGGCGGCCTATTTGTACATCGAAGAGGCCGAACCGGACGCAGGGCGTTTAACCAAGGACATCGATATTGCTGTGCGCCGCGAGGATCTGGACAAGATCGCGGAGGCAGCCAGGCCCTTCGGACTCGAATACCGGCACGTGGCCGGAGTCGATATGCTCGTGCAGTCTGGCGCGCCCTCGGCACGTAGAGCGGTCCACCTGGTATTCGCGGGCGAGAAGGTCCGGCCCGAATATCCGGACGCCGTGCCTCGCCTGGGACGTTATCGCCCGATGAAAGCACTCCGAGTGATTCCCGTCGAGGACCTGATCCGGATGAAGCTCACCAGCTTCCGCTCGGTAGACGAGACGCATGTGAAAGATCTGGACAGTGCCGGCCTGATAACGCCGGAGATCGAAGCGTCGCTGCCACCGATCCTCGCTGATCGATTGGCGCAGGCACGGGCGCGCGACTGAGTTGCTCGTGCCACGCCGATCGCCTTCTCCCGCACTCCGCGAGAGCCGTTCTCCGGCTAGCCGATGGTTTTCTTCCGTCGAATGGCTCCGGCTGCCATGGCGAGTAACAAAGCCGCTCCAGCCAGGCCGAAGGTAGCGGGTTCGGGAACCGCCTGCAGGGTGATGTGGGCTACCTGGTATCCCGGAGCCTTGAAGTTTGCATTGGCGAACATTGCGCTATCGAGGATTCCGCCGCTACCCGGTGGCAGGAACCCGGGGTGAATCATCACCACTCCGTTCTCCGTCGTACCGGTGTTCGGCGCCATCTGTCCGAAGAAGGCTGTGTTCATCGGATTCTCGTCATTCACCTCTGTCCCTGCGTCGAGCACCATTCCGCCGGATACGATAAAACTGCCGCCGAGAAATCCACCCATCGCATCGAACACTGGGAAAAATGTCGGATCGCCGTTGGCGATGAACGCGTCATTGCTGGGAATTACCATGCTGGCGTAGCTGAAATAGCGGTCCATGGCTGAGTTCGTATCCAGCAGAAACGTCATGCTCGTGGATTCCCCTGGTCCAATCGGCGGAATCACAGGGCCGAAGATCGTGCCCTGAATCGAGCCTGCGCCGCTGCCCGAGAAGAGGGTGGATATAGGCGCGGTGTTCCCGTCTTCGGCCAGGCGCTCAAGAGCGGCCGAAGCAGGTGAACCCAAATTGTAGAGATCAAAGGTTCCGTCGTGGAAACCTACCCAAACCGGCGTCAGGAAATTCCCCCCTGCCGGGGCAAGGTTGGTAATCGTAACCTGGACCGTAATCGGGGCTGCGTTCGACGGCACCGCGAAACCGGCAACCATGCAAGCCGCAATCAAAACTGAAACTCGAGGCAAGAACATTCCAACTCCTCCTTGGTGAAGTTTGTACAACGTGTATCAGCGGTAGAGTCGGAGACGTCTGAGAAATCCCCCTATCGAAACGGTGACAACGGGGGGATTCGCGCCGAGCAGCGACAATAGCACTTGGATCCGTCGAACCAGCCACACATGGCGGCGAGCCCGGAGCCGGGCGCAGCGGTGGAGTCCTCCGATCTGCAGTTGGCGGAACTCGTTCGCCAGAAAGATCGCAAGGCCACTTCGGATCTGGTGGCACTGCATGCCGATGCGGTGTATGCGTACATCGCGCACCGTTTGCAGCCCAACAAAACACACGCGGAGGACCTGACACAGGAAGTATTCGTTGCTGCATTGCGCAGCATCGATGGGTATCGCGGTACATCGAGCATTCGTTACTGGCTTCTCGGAATCGCGCGACACGCGGTTCAGGATCATTATCGACAGAGCCTGAAAGAAGCATCACTGGAGGACACAGGGGTCACCGGCGTGACCGTCAACGACAATTTGCCGGAGCGTATCGACGATGAGCGGCAGCGGGAGAGGACTGAGCGGGTTCTCAACCGGATGAGACAGGACTATAGCGTGCTTCTGCGGTGGCGGTACTGGGAGAACAAGTCGACTGCGGAGATGGCTGCACTTACGCAAAAGAGCGATAAGGCCGTGGAACGCGCGCTGGCTCGTGCCCGGCGCCAGTTCAGCGAATTGTGGAAGGAGACTCTGTGAGCAACGAGGAGTTTGTTCAGCACCTGATGCTAATCGCAGAAGCGCCTGAGCCGGTGCGCGCACCTTCGACACTGAAATCGCGGATCTATTCCGCCCTGCAGCAGGAGCAGTCCGGCACCGGGCCGTTGCGAAGCCTCACGCAAACGGCGGCCGGCGGTGGACGCCTCTGCGTTTTCGAAAAGCTGGTGCAGATAGCACCCGTTGGAGAAGCCATGAAGTCGCGCAATCCGTGCCGCGTCTGTCACGCGCGTGTGCTTGGCGAGCGTGTGGAAGGCGCTCCCATTTGGTGGCCGAACTGCCCCTATGTGCGATTTCAGAACCGTTAGAAATACAAAGCTACCCCGAACAGATTTTGAAAATTCATGAACGACTTCTTGGACGGTACAGGCCCGGCGAACGGATTTCCGGAGATGCTCTCACTGAAGCTGTAACGAAAACGCAGATTCTGCGTTAACCGCAGATCCACTCCGACGGCGGAACGCAGCAATAGGTTGTTGGATGTTTCCGGCTGTTGGTGCTCCGGCACAAGTAGCTCGCTTCGAGTATGAGCGACGCCCAGTCCGGCCGACAAATAGGGACGAACCCAGTTCTGGCGGTCACGAAAGTACAGGAGCAGGTCCGCTACGGCGGCGTGCTGGGCAGTTTGATACGGTAACAATGTTCGTAGATTGTCTCCGAAATAGGTCCACCCCAGCCGGTTCCGGTTTCCGATGTAATTGGCCTGTACGCTGAACCAGTCATTGATGTGAAAGCCGGCCGCCAGGTTCCAGGCCGCACCGATGCGCGGCTCGTAAAACGCAACGCCAACCGGGCCGGCAGCGGGTGTTCGCGTGTCGCCGGAAAGCGTCGCGATACCACCGAGCACGGCTATGTAAACGTTTCCCTGAGAGAGGCAGGGAATGGCGAGGAGCAGGTTGAGAAGGAGTAGACGCACGCAATTGCGATGCTACTGCGTGGCGACGGCATCTCGCAAGTCAAACGACGAGGCTGGCGAATTGCGAGCGGCCAGCCTACTTCGGTGCTTCCATTGCCTGATTCGGCATCGCTCCGAATTCGAAATACTGGTTCTTGACGTCGCGACCGTTCACCCACACCACTCGAAATCCCGACCGCGCTCCACCCAGCGGCATGCCCACCGGACCCGTCGTCACCATCTCGATGTCGCCGTCGTGCCCGAGAGCATTGCGATGGTAATGACCACCAAAAATGTGCCGCACTCCCGCCTGCCGGAACAGTTCCAGCATCGGCGTACGGCGAGCCAGCGGAATATTGAAGTATTGGTCCGGCTCGTCACCGCGCTCGAGGAAGAACGGATGATGCTGAAAAACGATGATATCCGGTGCGCCCGAAGCTTTGGCCTTTTCGAGTTCCGACTTCAGCCATTCATTCTGCTTGCGATACTCATCGGGCGCATTATCCGGCGAATGAATGAGGCTCGAGTTCAGCACGATCCCATAGATCGGTCCTTCACGGAAGCTATAGTAATCGCGGCCGAATTGCTCACGGTAGGCGGCAAGCGCTTCGAGCGTGGGCTCGTTCCCCACATCGTGATTGCCCGCAACGTGATAGAGGTGAATCGACGGATCCAGCTTCGCGGAGATTCGCTTGTATTCGGCAATTTCCGTCGCGTCGCCGGCCTTGTTCACCAGGTCGCCGCAGACGATCACAAACCGCGGCCGCAGCCGGTTCGCCGTGGCAATCGCGAATTCGTAGTTAGTCGTCTCCTGTTTGAAATCGCGATCCTTCGTGTACATGCCGAACTGCGGATCCGACATTTGCAGGAAAAAGAACGTATCGCCGGTCCCCTGCTGCGGCGCGCCGAATGCGCTCCACAGCAGGGACGACGCCAGACACAAAAGCAGCCGCTGTATTCGCATATTAGAAACTGATTCGAGCACCTACCTGCAGAATACGGGGATTGTCGGCGCTGGTGATAACGCCGAAGTTGCTTGTCGATGCCAGATTGGTCCCCGGCAGGTTGAAATTGGCGTGGTTGAGCAGGTTGAAGAACTCGCCGCGGATTTGCAGCTTCCAACGCTCTGTGATGCGGAAATTCTTCATCAGCGAGGAGTCGATGTTAAAGGCGCCGGGTCCGCGCAGGAAATTGCGAGGCGAGTTCCCGAATGTCCCGACCGCATTCGGTTGCACCATCGCAGTGTCGAAGTACCGCGCGATCTGTTCCGATTTCGGACGATCGGAAGGCAGAGCGGGGTTGCCGGTTATGTCGGCCCGGTCAAGCCCCATGCCGCTAAAGCTGTTGTCTCGCCCCGAGGTGAGCGAGAACGGCAAGCCCGAACGCACGTCAATGATCGACGAGAGGTTCCAACCGCCGAGCACCATTCTCACAAGCGCATGTTGTGTGGCTAGTCGTGGCATCTCGTAAACGAAGCTGGCTCGGAAGTTGTGCCGGATGTCGAAATCCGAGACGCCGCGGTTGAACCGTTGATCGTAGGGATTCGGATTAGAAAACGTGAACTGCGCGTTGTTCGATTCATCATCGATCGACTTCGAGAAGGTATAAAACGCCAGGACCGAGAAGCCTTTGCTGAATCGCTTTTCCAACGTCAGTTGCATCGAATGATAAACCGAATTTCCCGTATTCACCAATTCGCGCATGGAAGCAAAGTAAGGCGCCAGAGGCCGTCTCGCGTTCGTATTGCCGATGGTCGCACCTGTTTGATACACGGCCGCATTACGTTCCAGGAAGCTCTGCAGGTGAGTCCCCTTATTGCCCACGTAAGCGGCACGGACCAGCCAATCGCCGCCGACTTGCTGTTCTAATGTGAGATTCCACGATTGCAGATAGCCTACGCCCCAGTCCCGCTGGAAGAAGGCATACGGTATAGGGAACACAAACGGAGCATTCGGATCGAGCGATACCGGCGCATATGGCGGGAACGGATTTTTGACCCCCGCCGAGCCATACGGATCCCGCATATCCACGCTGTTGAGCACGATAGTTGGGCTGAACGGTGCCGATTCGACGAAGTTGTTGTACAGCCTCGGGAACGGCCGCAGGAAGAACATGCCATATCCGCCGCGCACCGACGAAGTACGCGCGAACAAGTGTGGCGACCACGCGAACCCGAACCGCGGCGACACATTATTCAGGTCGTTATTCATGCCGGCGTCCGGGAAGCCCGGATCACCGGGGAAGATCGCACCCGGAGGCGCGTTGTTAAAGCGCTGCGAAACTGCTCCCGGCTGATACCCCGCCACCTGGCCGAGTTTGTCCGTGTATGGTAAGAACGGATCCCAACGCACTCCGAAGGTCAGTGTCAGGTCGCGCGACGCCCGGAACTGATCCTCCCCGTAAAGGCTGAGCTGATGGCCACGGGTCTGTTTGAATTTACCGGCGCTCTGCTGAAACGTCGCTACCTGCCCCAGTAGCAAATCGGCGATGCCGTTCCCGGTAATCTGGCCCGAGAAGGCCATGTTCCCGCTTTGCTGGTAACGGGTGTTGCTGTCGAAAACGATGAACGGCGTATATTCGCCTCCCACGTTTAACGTGTGCCGGCCTTTTACCCACATCAGCGAGTCGTTGATCTCCACGTTCCGGCGGATCCATTTCCCGGGAGGCGAATTCGTCACGCTTCCCCATCCGCTGTACCCGGTCACTCCCAATTCGAGTTCGCGGTCTTCCGCTTGAGGCTGAGAGAACTGGATATCGCCAAAGTCGGTGAGTGAGAAAGATGAGGTGCGAGTGTTATATGAGTCGAGCAGCAGCCCGGACGTATTGACCGAGTTGATCAAGTTCGGGCGTACCGTCCAAGTGTCTTGAAAGTGGAATGTGCGAGTGGTCTGCAGTTGACCGATTCTCGCAGTCAACAGCGTCCCGCCGCCATCCCAGCCCGGATCGTTGTACCGGACGTAGAACACCGACCCGGATAGAGTATGATTCCCCCAATAAAAATCGCCCTTCCCCAGGTACTGGTGATTCTCGGATTGGTCTGGGCGGGCGTATCGCAACAGCCCGTTCGGCGCGTTGCTGAATGGAACCTTGCTCAGGATGTTGGTCACGATCGGCAGAATGCGATCCTGCGGAATTCGGTTTCCAGGGAATTGCTTCTTGGTTTCAGGGTCGATAATGGCTTTGCTGATGGATGAGAAATCGCCTTGCCGCAGTTCCACACTCGGGACGAATGCCGTATTGGTAAAAGACGTGTTGTGGATCGATGTGCCCTGATAACTGCCGAAATAAAAGAGGCGATCGCGGAGTACCGGCCCGCCGATCGTGCCGCCATACTGATTGCGCTTCAGATTGTCGCTCTGTGCCGCAAAGAAGTTGCGTGCATTCATAGCGCCATTGCGTAGAAACTCAAACAGGCTCCCGTGGATCGCGTTGCTTCCCGATCGCGTGACCACATTCACCACGGCGCCGCCGAAATTTCCGTACTGCGCGCTGTAGTTGCTGGTCTGGACCGCGAACTCCTGCAACGCATCGGGGTTGGGATAGGCGGCGTTGAGGTTCGTCACGTTATCCATATGCGTGGCGCCATCGAGGCGGAAATTCACCTCGTTACCCCGGCTTCCGTTGACGCTGAACGCGAGCGTATCGCTGGTGTTGGCGTAACCCGCCGTCGTGGTCCCGACGCCGGAGACGGTCCCCGGCACCATGCGGATCAGCGTCGCCGCGTTTCGGCCATTCAGCGGGAGGTCCTCGATATAGCGCCGCTGTACCACCTGGCTCAGCGTGCCGGTTTGCGTGTTCACCATCGTGGCGTCCGCGGTGACCGTCACCTGTTCCGTGGTTGCGCCCACCGACAGGAGAACGTCTACCGTCGCCGGCGTATTCACGTTCAGCCGGATGCCGGTCTGCCGGTACGTTTGGAATCCGGAGACCTCCACTTGAAGTGAGTACAATCCGACGGGCACGGCATTGAAGATGTACTTCCCTAACGCCGAGCTGGTGGCCTGCCGCTCCAGACCGGTCTCCACGTTTCGTAATATCACATTTGCCGTTGTTACCACCGCGCCGGAGGTATCCGTGATGGTGCCTTCCAGGCTCGATGTAGGTGCAATCTGACCGAGGCACAGGGCGGCAGCACTCGCGCCGATGAGGGCGATCCGCCGGACGAGGGCGTTCATGTATTCTCCTTTACCGCTACTCGATCATTGTCCTGCTTCATTTGCTAACATTTAAGTAAATTTACGGTTTGTTTCAGGCCCTTAACCGGTTAACCGCCCCATGGAAGTAATTGAAGATAAACAGCCCCCTCAGCCGGACGCCGCCACTCGCGACTTGATCGGTCGCGTTGCCTCCAGCGGCCAACTTCGGAAATCGCCGAGGCTCCGTGAACTGTTCGTGTACCTGTGCCAGCATACATTAAGCGGCGAAGCCGGAGATTTGCGTGAATCGGCGATCGGCGCCGAAGTATTCGGGCGGCCGTCGGGCTACGATACGGGATCGGACAATGTCGTCCGTGTCAGCGTGTTCCAATTGCGCAAGAAACTGGAACAGTACTTCGCAGCCGAAGGCGTCAGTGAGCGGTCCGTCATACTCATTCCGAAGGGACGATATGTGGTGGAGTTTCGGCATCGTGAGGAGATGGTTGCGCCGTTAGCCCCGGCCGCCGTTCCTCCGGTTTCGACTGACTCTACCGCGCAGCGACGCCGCCGCTGGATAATATCGGGCGTCGCCGCTGGACTCGTAGTAGCTCTCCTCCTGGTGGTCTGGTTCTGGCCGGGCGGCGCCGTCCGTCCCTCGCGCTCTTATCAGAGTTTCTGGCGCGGCCTGTTCCCTCCCGAGCGCGAGGCGTATCTGGTGGTCGCCGATGCAGGCTTCGGTTTACTGCAGGATTTGAGCGGTAAGTCCTTGACTCTGGATCAATACCTCGGACAACCGGGTTCGACGCCGGATGCGGTTTCTGGCTCCCAATCCAACGAACTCGAGCGGCGGCTGATCGGCCGACAGTACACCAGCGTCGCAGATGCGTCCATTGCATTCCGGCTTGGCGCCATCAACAATCTTGTTGGAGGGCGTGCGGTAGTTCGCGCGGCGCGTAGCATCAATGTCCGGGACCTGAAAGCGCATAATGCCGTTCTCCTCGGCAGCGCTCGTTCCAATGCGTGGGTCGACCTGCTGAAGAATCAACTCGATTTCCAGGTGGATTACGAGGGGCAGCCTCCGCGGGGATTCATTCACAACCGGAATCCGCGCAGCGGCGAGCCATCGACCTTCCGCGCGACGGCCGTCGGCGGCCGCCCCGGTGAGGCGTTCGGACTTCTGTCCTATGTGCCGAACCTGGATGGCACCGGAGTCATTCTCGTCGTTTCAGGCACAAACATGGAAGGCACGGAGGCGGCTGCCGAACTAGTACTGAACCAGGACCGGTTCCACTCGCTCATTGCCCGATTGGGTCCATATACCGGATCCCTACTGCCTTTCTTTGAGGCGGTTATCCGGTCCACGAGTGTCGCTGGCGCAGGCACCTCGCCGGAAATCGTCGCCATTCGACGCATCCATCCGCGCAACTGATGGGGGACTAATTCGCAGCAAGCGCGGGTGCCGCCCCGACATCCTGCTTGTACCAGGCCAGCGTACGGCGCAATCCCTCTTCGATGCTGAACCGCGGAGCATGCCCGAGATCCCGCACCGCGGCAGTCGTATCCGCCTGTGAATCCCGAACGTCGCCCTCTCGCGGAGGTCCGAACTGCGGCGCAATCTCGACTCCTTCGATCCCCTGCAGCAGCTTCCAAACCGAGTTCAGCGAGATTCGATCGCCATTTCCGCCGTTGTACACGTTTCCCGAAACCCCGGCCGCCCGCGATGCCTTGATCACCAACTCCGCGACATCCTCGACATACGTGAAGTCGCGAGTCTGCTCCCCATCGCCGAAAATCGTAGGCGCCCGCCGCTCGATCAGGCATTTCATGAACAGCGACAGCACTCCTGAATAGGCACTGCCCGGATCCTGCCGCGGCCCGTACACGTTAAAGAATCGCACCGACACGGTCTCCAGCCCGTAGCACGACGCGAACACCGAACAGTAATACTCGCCCATCAGCTTCTGGGCCGCATAAGGCGATTTCGGATTCGGCCTCATGGTTTCCACCTTCGGAAGCACCGGCGTATCGCCGTAGACCGACGACGAGGCTGCGTAGACTACACGCATCACGCCTGCCTCCGATGCAGCCCGCAGCACATTGAATGTGCCGTCGATATTGACTTCGTGCGACGGTACCGGCTCGTGGATCGATCGCGGTACCGACGGAATCGCCGCCAGGTGAAACACGACATCGGCTCCGCGCATCAGCGGAGCGATGCTGGCGAAATCGCGGATGTCGGCCTCGTGCAGCCGCACCTTCGACTCCACCTCCGCCAGATTCTTTCGATGTCCGGTCAGCAGATTATCAATGACTTCAACTTCGCAATCGCCCTCCGCCAGCAGCGAACGGACCAGCGTCGATCCAATAAATCCAGCGCCCCCAGTTACGATATATCGCTTCATGCAGGTATTTTTGAAATCTCCGATTCTAAGTATGCCAGCGACTCCGACGCGATCTTCTCCGCGCCCGGCTCAAAGTTGAATGCCTCCAGCGACACCCATCCGCAGTATCCGCGCCGTTTCAGTACTTCCAGTACGGGTTTGAAATCGTAGTCCGCCGTGCCGGGATGGCCGCCGTTCATCTCGTTGACGTGAACGTGCGAGATGTACTCGAAGTAGCGATCCACCAGCACCGCATGCGGTTCCTTCTCGTCCACGGCGTTATGCGTATCGAACATGGTTCGAATCGCCGGGCTGCCAATCGCCTTGACGATCTCGACCGCCTCGGCCAGTGTCTCCACCACATCCGATTGATCGGCAGGAAGCGCTTCCACCAGGAGGGTGACTTCCGATTCCATGGCATGCTCCGACACCTCAGACAGTCCGTCCTGAAATCGCGCCCGGGCTTCCGCGACGGTCGAGCCTCCGGTGGTGCAGCGCTGCTTCGGCGACCCGAATACCATCACGCCTCCGCCCAGATCCGCGCACAAGTCCACCAGGTCGCGAATGTGCTGCCAGCTTCGCTCGCGCAGCGCGACATCCGGCGTCGTCACGTGCAGCCCTTTCGGCGCCACCATCAGCCAGTGCAGCCCTACGAATCGCAGACCCTCCGAAGCCATGATTCCCCGGTATTGGCGCCGCTGGTCCACCGAAATGGCGGCCGGGGTCTCCGAGAGGGTGAAAGGCGCAATTTCGATACCCTCATAGCCGATGGCGCGGATCCTCCGGCAGGCCTCATGGAACGGCCATCCCTGAAAGACTTCATTGCAGATGGCTTGGTGAAAGGAGAAAGGCATGAACTCCCAGTCTACTCACGACCCGATAACATGGACAAATTTCGGTTCGATTCCCGCATGGTCCGTCAGGGTCCGCGGATAGTCGTCGAACGCGAACCGGCGGATCATCGCGCTGAGCGCCTCGCCCGGCAGATTCTCCAGATCCCGCACCGCTGCCTCGAACGATTCCCGATTCGAATTCACGCTCCCGATGATCGTTTGATTGCCGACGATCAGATCGATGAACGAAATCGGGCCCTCGGTTTTGCGCGCGCCCAGGGCCACGAAGATCCCCGCCGGCGCCAGCAGTTTCAACGACGCCAGCGCGAGGTCCGCCGCTCCTGCCGCCTCCACGATCAGGTCCCATGTTCCGCCGAGCGACCTCGTGTAGCCGATCCCTTGTGCCCGCAGCGAGGCCACGCGTGGATGATCCTCGGGTTCCAACGAATACACTTGAACCTGATATCCGCGCTGCGCCAGCACGAGCGCCGAGAGCATCCCAACCGGACCGAGCCCCAGCACCAGGGCCGAATTCTCGTCCGTCTGCCGTATCGCGATCGCCCGGCCAAGCGCCTTCTCAACCACGCTCAACGGCTCCATCAGTACGGCGAAGGGTACGAATCGCTCCGGGATCCGAACCAGGTCGCGCACCGAATCCACCGCGAACTCCGTGAAGTAGCCGTCCGCGCCGAAAATGCCGCGTTCGGTATAGCGATAGGTGAGGCAAAGATCCGTCCGCCCCCGCTGGCACGACCGGCACGGCGGTACGCATGCGCGCCGGATCATCGGAACCACCCAGTCGCCGCGCCGCAGCGAATCGACGCCGGGTCCTACCTCCACCACCTGGCCAAGCGCCTCGTGCCCGATGATGAGAAACGGAACGTCGTTCGGTGGACGCCGCATCCGGAACGCGACCAACTCGCGGTCCGTGCCGCATACGCCTACCTCATGCACTCGGAACAGGACTTCGCCTGGATCGGCGATCGCAGGTTCCGCGACGTCGCGGCTCTCCAGCCGGCGGTGCTCGATATCAAGGACGACCGACCGCATTCAGCTCTCTTGCCGGAGTCGGCGGACTCGCCGGCCGCGCCTGGCGTTTCCGCGCCACGGCAATCACCGACACCCCTTTCCAGGGCAGCAGTGGATCTGCACGGCGCCAGAGCCAGACCGATTTGTCGAACAGCTTCAACGTGATCTTGTTGACCCGCTTGCGCCGGAGGATACGGCTGAATAACCACCACGCCGGCTTGCCGATCTTGTTGAAGTCGTACAGGCGCTCCACCGACAGTCCCTCGGATTCGAGCAACTGCACAATCTCCTCGCGCGAGAATCGCCGCAGATGTCCCAGCGTCTCGTCCACCGATCCATACAGCGACGGGCTCTGCGGTACGAGAACTACCATCAGCCCATCCATCTTCAGCGAGTCCGCCAGGGATTGAATCACCGACCGCGGGTCCTCCGCATACTCGAGAACATTCAGGCACAGAGCCGTTTCAAACGTATCCCGGTACTGCTGAAACTCCTCCGGCCGGCCCGGATCGAGCGGCTGCACCGTCACGTTCGGCGTCCGCAGAAATCGGTTCCGCAAGGCGTGCAGATACAACGGATCACGCTCCGCCGCCACGTACTGCAACCGGCGCCCCATCAGCCGGCCCGTGATATTCCCGATTCCCGCGCCAATCTCGATGATGCTGTCGCCCAGATGCTTGCGAATCGTGCCCGCCACCCAACTCAGATACTGCGGCGTCCCGGTCATGTTGTTGAGGAACGCGCGGCCGTAGGGTTCAGCGTACAGGTCGTCGATCAGCCAAAAGTGCACGATGACTCCCAGCGCCTTCACGCCGTCCTTCCAGCCGATCTTCTTGCCCTCTTCATAGGTGCGGCCGTGGTAGCTGATCGGCACCTCGTAAATCCGGAATTTCCGCTTCGAGCATTTCATCGTGATCTCAGGCTCGAATCCAAAACGGTCCGAGCGGATCGGGATGCTCTTCAGCAGATCGGTGCGGAACACCTTGTAGCAGGTCTCCATATCCGTCAGGTTCAGATTGCAGAACATGTTGGAGATCAGCGTGAGACCCTTGTTCATCATCGAGTGCCAGAACGGCAGGACGCGCGTCTGTTCGCCCGCCATGTAGCGCGATCCAAAAACGGCGTCGGCATGGCCGTCCAGCATTGGCTGCAGAAGCTTCGGGTATTCCTTGGGGTCGTATTCGAGGTCGGCGTCCTGCACCAGCGCGAAATCGCCGCGAGCGTGCTCAATACACGTTCGCACTCCCGAACCCTTTCCGCGGTTCTTCTCGTGCCGGAACAGGCGAATGCTCGGCTCGCGTTCGGCCCAGCGCTGCAGAATCGCCCAGGTGCCGTCGGTGGAGCAATCGTCGACGATGATCAGTTCGCGCTGCATATTCTCCGGCAGCGGTGCCGCCAGGATGTTGGCCAGACTTCGGTCGATTACGGTCCGCTCGTTGTAAACGGGGATGAGAATGGATAGCAGCATGCAGCTATTTGTCTTATCGGCTCGGGACTCTCCATATTATAGAGGGCCCGGCCCCGTGCCGTGCCGCATGTGGTTCCAGTACCTCCTTCAGACGTCGCGAACATTCGCGCGCGCCGACCCCGGCCGTCCGAGCGAAACCTCGTAGCGGTCGATCTGCTGCCGTATCATGCGCTGCAAACTGTGCCAGTCGCATTCGGCGCCGAACACGTGCTCCCAACCGGTGACGGTGCCGGCGCTCCACAGCACCACCAGCCGCGCCGAATCCTGCTCGCGCCGCAACAACCAGCGAAACACCCCCGAGGTGCGCAGCCAGAAGCATTCGCCAATGCCGTTCAGCGCGGCTTGATCCACGGCCGAGAGCAGGTCCGCCGCGGCGTCAGGAATGTTGGACGCTGTGGCCGTCGCGGTGACGTTGCCGTCGGACAACGTACACATGAGACGGCCGAAATCGTCGGTGCGGATGTCGAGGTCCACCATAGTCCTCGCTATTTTACACTTCGCCGCCAGGGAGCGTTACGGTTGCCCCTCAAATGCCACGCAATCGCATGACAGCCAAGGAAATCGACATCAAACATTTCCTCGCCGATTTGCACGGCAACTTGCAGGTGTTAAAGATTCTCCCAGCTGGAGGGCACCTTGCCGCTGGATCGCAGCAGCCGTCTGCTCACCGCCTCTCAAAAATCTCGCGGAGACGAGCGGACATCCATGCCGTGAGACCCCGATTACCTGGCAATCTCGTCCAGCAAAACGTGGCGTGCCCGGTGCGGCTCCGGTATCGCTTTGCTCTCGACATCGATCCGCATCATCTGACGCATTCCCCCGCGGTTGATCGCCGGCCACTTCGGAACGCCAGGGCCATTCGGATCGCCCTTCTTGATGAAATTGGCGAAATACGCATGCATGGTCTTCGAGACCTGATGGTCGTTCGGAGTCCAGGCGTACACCTTGTTCGTATCCAGATTCCCCATCGCGTATTCGATCTCGGACGAATGCACGGCGCCTTTGGCCGGAGGCATCGCCATAGCGGTCTTGGCCTGCGTCCCTCTCACCACACCACCGGCCAGACCCGGTGCCGCATCGCCCATTTCCTTGCGCATCTCCGGACGCGCGCGGGCGTACAAATACGCAAAGACGGGCTTGCCGCCGGACTTCGCCTGCATGTCGATCCATTTCCATGTGCTGTATGCGATGAACCGGTCGCTCGCCAGGTCAGTAGCAGACTCGATCACCTGCTCCTTCGTATCGCCCGGGTAGAGCTTCAGTATTTCGCTTGCCCGATTACCGAATTGCTTCTCGACGATCTTCCGATAATTCTCCGGCGTTGCCTCGTTCATGCCGAACAGCATGCGGTAAGTCATCTCCTCGGAGTTCCACCCGGCCAGCATCGGGACCTTCGCTTCTTTTCCTGCGAGATAGATCGACAGCGGAGGCTCAGGGAAGAGATAGCCATCCACAGTTACCGAGAAGGTACCCATCTGCCGCTTACTGCTGCTCTCCAGTAACTTCTCCCCTGGTATTGCGCGCAATGCGGACAGCGACGGTGCATCGATACTCTTGGCAAACGCCACACCAGCCGCCTCGGCTTTGTCGAGCGGAATTGTCGACAGCGTCCCAAATAACGACCCGCTTTCGCCGATCGCACCAGCGATCAAATCCCGCGACAACGGCGAAGTCATCAACGCACTCACCGAAACCGATCCCGCCGATTCCCCAGCGATCGTGATCCGGTTCGGATCTCCGCCGAAAGCGGCGATGTTCTTCTTCACCCACTCCAGCGCCGCCACTTGATCCAGCAGACCGTAGTTACCCGCGGCATGATGCGGCGATTCCTCCACCAGTTCCGGATGCGCAAAGAATCCGAAAGCTCCCAGCCGGTAGTTGACCGTCAGCGCGACAATCCCGCTACGCGCCATGTTCTCGCCGTCGTACCGCGGCTCCGAACCATCGCCCGCGATAAATCCGCCGCCGTAATAATACACCAGCACCGGCAGTTTCTCCTTCATCGACTTAGCGGGAGTCCACACGTTGAGATACAAGCAGTCTTCGCTCATACCGTTCGAGCGGAAATTCATATCTCCGAAAATCGATGCCTGCATACAACGCGGTCCAAACTGCGCGGCCTGCCGCACACCGCTCCAGTTCTCGACGGGCTGCGGCGGCTTCCAACGAAGGTCGCCCACCGGAGGCTGCCCATACTGGATTCCCTTGAACATGCGAACGCCGTTGCTCATGGTCCCCTCGAGGGTGCCATTGGCCGTGGTCACGCGATCGGCGCCGAACGTGGTAAGTGACATCATGGCGAAGAAGAAGGTGATTTTTTTCATTGAGTCTACTCGTGCAAAAAGACGCTCTCCGGCGCGACGGCCCGTTTCACGAGTGCGCGAGCCACTGGCAATGCGGATAAACGCATGACCGTGTCGCGTACCCATAATCGGATCGCGTTGTCCGGAAGGAACCAATCCACCATTTTACGCCCGGCGGCCTGCTTCGATTCCACCGATGGCCGCAAGCGCTCCTCATATCGCATTGCCGCCAATCCTAAATCGCGCGGCGTGCGCCCGATCTCTTCCGCCAGAATGTACGCCCCCGCCATCGCGAGCGACGCTCCTTGACCTGCCACCAGCGATACGCAATGCGCGGCATCCCCGATCAACACCACTCGCCCCTTCACCCAACGCGGCATCACGATCTGCGACACGGAGTCGAAGTACAAGGTCCGCGGATCGGCATACGAAAGCAACTCCGGCACGATCCAGCCCATGTCGCGATACCGCGTGCGCAGTTCCTCCACCGCCGCTTCCCCGTGCCATTCGCACGAAGGTCCTTGCGTGCGATGGACGAAGAAAGTCGCCACCTTGCCGCCTCGAATCGGATACGCGCTCACCTGCCGTCCCGATACGGTCAGCATCGAGAACGCATCCGCAGGCTCGAGTAGTTTGGCCGGCGGCTGTTCGATAATGTACGCCGCGGTATCGCAGCCGAGATATCGCGAGTACTCCGATTCGGGCCCGAAGCACAATCGCCGGATTTCCGAATGAATTCCGTCGGCGCCCACTAACAGGTCGCCCGCGAGTGCGCCTCCATCGGATAATCGAACAAGCACGCCGCTTGCGTTTTGCTCCACGCTTTCGATTTCTGTGCCGAACCGGATCTCGACACGGCTCCGGACCGTCGAATACAGCACCTGCTCCAAGTCGCTGCGAAGGAAATTGAAGTGGCGGCCATCGAACAACTGACGGACGGACCGATAAGGCACCGAGTACTTCTGTTGCGCCGACGGCTTCAGGAATCGCAGGCGGTCGATTGGATAGTGAATCTGCTCGAGATCGGACAGCAGACCCAGTCGCTCCGCCGCATCGTAACCCGATCCGAAGAAGTCGATCATGTATCCTTCGCCGCGCAGCGAGGCCGACTTCTCCACGACGACGCACTCCACCCCGGCCCGATTCAGGCAGTACGCGAATGTCAGGCCCGCGATTCCAGCGCCGGATACGATGATTCGCATTGCTCGAGCTTCCGTTTCAGGAACCGGCGTTCCGGCTCCGAACACCGGCAGTCTAACGAAGAACGAAAGCTATCCGCTGCCTCAGCACCTCGCCCGAGTTCCAGCAGCAGATGACCGCGTAGCGCCAGCAGCAGATAATACGATGCCAGTTCCCGCCGGCCGTCCAGATGTTCGATGGCCTGCAACCCGGCCGCTGCGCCGCGAACCTTGGCCACCACCACGGCGCGATTCATCACCACGACAGGCGATGGATCGATGGCCACAAGCCCCTCGTATAACTCCAGGATGGTCGCCCAATTCGTAGGCGCACCCGTTGCCGACCGCGCGTACGTCGCCGCAATCGCCGCTTGTGCGTGATACTTCGAAACCTGTTTGCCCGCGACGGATCGCGTGAAGTAATGAAACCCGAGCGCGATCAACCCGCTATCCCAACGGCTCCGGTCCTGATCCTCCAGTAAAATCAAATCCCCCAGCGGATCCACTCGCGCCGGAGCCCGCGACGATTGAAACGCGAGTAATGCCACCAGCGCATCGGCGCGTGGTTCGGAGATCGGCGAATCGGCAATCAACCGCGCCAATCGCAAGGCCTCGCCGCACAGATCGTGACGAATCAGCGCATCTCCCTCATGCGCCGCGTAGCCTTCGTTGAAGATGAAGTAAATCGTATCGAGCACGGCATCCAGCCGCTTCTGTAACTCGGAGCCGCCCGGCAATTCGAGCGTAACTCCTTGTTCGCGAATCTGCCGCTTGGCCCGCACCAGTCTCTGCGCGATAGCCGCGTCATCGGCCAGGAACGCACGCGCGATCTCTCGAACGCTGAAACCGCCGACTGTCTTCAGACTCAGCGCCACACTCGAATCCCGCGCCAGATCCGGATGGCAGCACATGAAGATCATGCGCAACTCCTCGTCGCGAAGATGCTCATCCAGATCGGGCCGGTCGGGAAGGGAATCGGCGGCACCGGCGATATCGGCGATCGTCTCGGCCTCCTCGCTCACGCTGAAGCGGCGCCGCCGCACCGCATCAATCGCCGAGTTATGCGCAACGCGAAAAAGCCATGCCTCGGGATTCTCCGGCACACCCTGGTAGGGCCAGGATTGCACCGCCTTCAGCATGACTTCCTGCACGGTCTCTTCGGCCAGATCCAAATTCGATGGGCCGAGCAGGCGAGTCAGGTGTGCCACCATCCGGCCGGCCTGCCGCCGGAATAGATGGTCGAGCAGAACACCTGTCTCGCCCGCGGCGTTCACGCTCCCCAGACTTGTCGAACCTCGACGGTTTGCCCGTACTCAACGTGCGGATGCGTCATCGCGATTTGCACGGCCTCATCGTAGTTAGCGGCTTCGATGGTGTAATAACCGCCGAGCACTTCCTTGGTTTCGCTGTACGGACCGTCCATCGCCCGCGGCGTGCCGTTCTGCGATCGTATGATGCGTCCGGTGTCCTCGGCCAGCCGTTGGCTGCCGGCATTGAATGGCTTCTGCGCCCACGCCATATATTTCTCGAGCGCCTTCTGCATTTCCTCAGGGCTGAATTTCTGCCAGCCGGAAGGATCTTCGTAGAGCAGTAACATGAATTGCGCCATGGTAGTTTCTCCTTTATCGTACACGCGTGAATTGTGCTGATTCCTGCATCTTCAACCGGCCGCTTTCAAAGAACTGCCAGTCGGAAGCCAAGTGGTCATTATCGACGAACCGGACCGCGCCATTGTGCATATGTCCGGCGCCGGGCGCCAGATTGGTCGCATCCAGAAACTCGAATTTCAGATTGCCCGTTGCCGGATCGTACGACTTCGCCTCCATGCGCGGCTGATTGCCCGCCATGCAGTAGTGGGTCAACAGCAGACGCTTACCGTTCATATAGTAGACGGTCAGCATCTCAGGCATCTTCTCGCCCACTTCCCGTTCCACGACGGCGGTGCCGCCCGCAATCACCGAGTAAGTGATGCGCACCTTCCCGTTGCCGGTATCGGCCTCCCAGTTACCCGTCAGGTTTTTCAAACGGGAATACGCAGCCGTGGCGTCAATAGCGGCCGCGGGCTTCCGGTCGGTGGCGAATGCCCCGACGGTAACCAGCAGCAGAGTAGTGGTCAGCAATGTCTTCATCGCGACTCCTTTCGTGTTCATAACGAATGAGGTCGCCTGAAATCGACACAAGCTGGCGAAAAAGTTTAATCGACTCGCAACGCCGACGCCGGATCCACTCGCACCGCCTCCACCACGGACGGCACCGCCGCAATCATCGCCGCCACAAAAATCGTCACTGCCGGAAACGCGAGTATCATCACGTCCGTGCCCTTCACCTGGTACAACAGCGTGTCGAGATACCGCGCCATCGCCATCCCCGACGCCAACCCGAGCCCCGCGCCCACCACCAGCATCGCGAATACCTCCGTCATCACTCGCCGTGCCATATCCACCGCCGCAGCTCCCAATGCCATGCGAATCCCGATCTCGCGCCGCCGCTGCAATACCGAGTAGTGCAGCACGCCGTAGAGCCCGATGCCCGCCAGTAACAACGCCACCACTGCGAAGAACAGCGATAACGTTGCCAACAACCGCTCGCGCACCGTGTGCTGCCGCACCAGATCGCCCTGCGTCTCCACATTGCTCGCTCGAAACTCGGGCCGGCTCCGGTGCACCTGCTGTCGCAACCGCGACGGCAAATCCGGTGGAGCCCCCGGCGCGACATACACCACGAATGTCCCCCAATCCGAGCCCTTGCCCCGCTCCGCAAACGGCACATAGACGGTCGGCCGGATCGCCTCGCGCATGTCGCGATACCGTGCGTCGCGAACGTACCCTATGATCGGCGTTGAGACGGTCTTCTTATCCTTCACCTCGCTGAAGGAGCGCCCCACTGGATTCTGCCCGTTGAAATACTTCTTCGC
>JBBQGE010000048.1:0-42929 GCA_038322675.1 Bryobacterales bacterium | reverse complement strand
GCCAGCCCTCAAAGGAGAAGGTCTTAACATGTTAAGAGCACCCGGAATGCATTGAAACGGGACGGCTTACGGGTCAATCCACAAACCCTTCAAAGCCCTCTGGAGCTACGACTGACCCACCGATTTTGCGGACGAATCATTGTTTTTTTGGAGGGCCAGACAACCTACACGATGGGATCTGCTGGACTATGGATTGCCCCAACTACATGAATTGTATGGGACACACCTGTACTAAGCCAGACGGTTCCAAGTCAGCGTGGGATTGCGATGGCGGGCAGGCTTCCTCCGATTGTTATTCACCCGAACCACGTGGCGGAGTGGGTTGCAATGGGGCTAACAACTGCAGCGCCTTTTGTGGGTGCGGGCAACCACTTACCCCGATCTTGGTGGATGTAACGGGTGGAGGATATCACATGACGGATCACGACCATCTTGTGACGTTTGAACTGGCCCCAAAGGTCCCTGTTGAGACGTCCTGGCCGACAGCAGAGGGCGGAAACGCTTGGTTAGCTATGGACCGGGACCGAGATGGTAAGATTACGTCCGGAGCGGAGTTGTTCGGAGATCGGACTCCACAGAGTGCCCCTCGGGGTCAGAAAAACGGGTTCCGAGCCCTGGCGGACTTGGACCTGAACCATGATGGGGTGCTGGACTCCCGGGATCCGGATTTCGCCCGGTTACTGCTCTGGCACGACCAGAACATGAATGGCATAAGTGAGCCCGGGGAGTTGATCTTCTTCGGCAGTGTTTTCAGGTCCATCGAGGTCGATGCGAAAGAATCCAACAGAACAGACCCGTCTGGAAACCAATTTGTGCTCCGGTCAAAGGTCTGTAGAAATGATCACAACGGAACGGAGTGGGTGTGGGACGTGGCCCCCTATTGGGTCGAGATCCCGGAGCCTGCCCAGTAGAGCCAGAAGGGAGAAGAAGTATGAGAACCATAACATTGCTGTTGCTGCTATCCGTGGGGGGCCTGTTCGCCGGGGATTATCGGGGCCAGGGTTTCCTTGTGAAGTACCAGATTAGTGGGGCCGTCATTACCCCGGAGGGAATCCGGCATGAGCGTCAACCAGACGTCAGCGTGTTCGGGGAGATGCCAAACGGCCTCCGATTCGAAGCACTCAACACTCACGGGTTGTTCCCTGGTGGTGATACTCCACTCTACGACTATCGAAAGATCTTCTTTCCCGGGGAAGAGGGGCGAGTCGATACTGTTTCGGTACCACTGCGTACCAAACAGACGCTCTACACGCTGGATCGGGTGACCTCTTGGTCTGTTAGGGACGTAGAGAATGGATGCACAACTCCCCGGGAGACATTTGTTGAGGACACCCAGATGTTGGGAGTTCCGGTGAAACATTTCGTCTACTACATGGGGAAGGAGCAGAACCTCAAGACAGACTATTTCGTCTGGGTAGACGGCGGCTGCGTGGAGCTGGCGATCAACACCACCGCCTACACGACGGATAAGCTGAGCGGCCTTCGCCGGATCGCAAGTGAGTATAACACTGTGGCCTACGCTTTGTTGTTGGGGGATCCAGGTCCTGAATGGACCGATACGCAGGGTTTTGCTGATAGAGATCTAGCGGACGCTTTTCGGGATCTGTACCGTCAGAAGTACGGGCCAGATTACGAGAAGAAAATCACTGTTTGCCAGAAGAACTATATCAACGAAGTGATCCCAGCCGAGCTATCAGACCCAGTGAAAGCCATGAAGAGGCGGGAAGAATCCAAGCGCAAAATACCGTCTCAGTTCCGTCGGTACCGAACCGTTACAGTTGATCGCTAGATAGGTCTGGTAAGACTAAACGGTTTGGTTTCAGCAAGGGGGCCAGAATCACCTGGCACCAGCCGCTTGCGACTGGCAGGGCTGGACGTGAGCAGCCCCGGAGCCACGCAGACCTCCGTCTCAACCATTCTGAATAATGCTAGCTCGACCCAGAGTCTCGCTCCAATCATCCAGCAAGAGGAGCTATATGGGTATCCCGGAAAGACCGGTATGGAAAAGTCTGGCGTCCGAGATGCGGCGCGCGATCTGGTTCGCGCCGGTGCTGCCTCCCGCCGCGGATGCAAGGGAATCGCGATGCGGATCAGTTTTGTAGACCGCGATCCGGCGCGAGCCCAACGAGTCGTCTACCGGCTCATGAATTCGATCGGTTCGCTGGCAACTCAGCAGGGAGCGCCGCCGGCCGAAGCGCAGATCGTAGAGCCAGCCACCTTGCCAACAACCCCAGTCGAGTAGATGGCAGCGGGCTGTGACACCCTGGCCGCAGCCCGCAACTCGAAGAATTCCATATCCGCTGGCGCCGAATAGAGCGACGAGCACCTTCCACGGACCGGCCGTCCAGTACGTGTCAGTACCGGTAGGTATCCGGCTTGAACGGACCCTCGACCGGCACGCCGATGTAATCCGCCTGCTTCGATGTCAGCGTCGTTAACTTCGCGCCGATCTTTTCCAGGTGCAGCCGTGCGACTTCTTCATCCAGATGCTTCGGCAGCGTGTAGACGCCGATCTTATACACGTCCTTGTTCTTCCAAAGATCCAACTGCGCGAGCGTCTGGTTGGCGAAGCTATTCGACATCACAAAACTCGGATGGCCTGTGGCGCAACCGAGATTCACCAGGCGTCCCTCCGCCAGCAGGAAAATCGCGTGCCCATCGGGGAACGTGTACTTATCCACCTGCGGCTTGATGTTCAGCCGCTCGACGCCCGGCTCGGAGTTCAGCGGATCCACTTGAATCTCGTTATCGAAGTGTCCGATATTGCACACGATGGCCTGATCCTTCATGTGCTTCATATGGTCGAGTGTGATGATATCGAGGTTGCCGGTGCAGGTGACATAGATATCGCCGAGGCCTAGGGTATCCTCGACCGTCGCGACCTGGTAGCCTTCCATGGCGGCCTGGAGCGCGTTGATCGGATCGATTTCGGTGATGATCACCCGAGCACCCATTCCACGCAGCGACTGTGCCGAGCCCTTGCCGACATCGCCGTACCCGCAGATGACCGCAACCTTGCCCGCCATCATCACGTCGGTGGCGCGCTTGATTCCATCGGCCAGCGACTCGCGGCAACCGTACAGGTTATCGAACTTCGACTTCGTCACCGAGTCGTTCACGTTGATCGCGGGCACCAGCAGTTTGCCTTCCTGCTGCATCTTGTAAAGCCGGTGAACGCCCGTCGTCGTCTCTTCGGAGACGCCGCGCCACTCGGCCACCAGCGCATGCCAGTGCCGCGGATTTTCGGCGTATACCTTCTTCAGCAGATCCTTGATGACCTTCTCTTCGTGACTGCCGGAAGGCGTATTCACCCAGCCGCTACCCTGCTCCAGTTCGTAGCCTCGGTGGATGAGCAGCGTCAGATCGCCGCCGTCGTCGACCACGAGTTGCGGACCCTTGCCGTCAGGATGGCTCACCGCCTGGAACGTGCACCACCAGTAGTCTTCCAGCGATTCGCCCTTCCAGGCGAATACCGGAACACCGGCGGCGGCGATGGCGGCGGCGGCGTGATCCTGCGTCGAGAAGATGTTGCAACTCGCCCAGCGGACGATGGCGCCCAGATCCACCAGGGTCTCGATCAGCACCGCCGTCTGGATGGTCATGTGCAGCGAGCCTGTGATGCGCACGCCTGCGAGCGGTTTGTCTGTTGCGTATTTGTTGCGGATGGCCATCAGGCCGGGCATCTCGTGCTCGGCGATGGAGATTTCTTTACGGCCCCAGTCGGCCAGCGTGATGTCTGCGACCTTGTATTCGGTCGTGGCAGGTTGAATGACAGTGCTCATGCTTGCTCCGGGTTCCAGGATAGCACAGATCATCCATCAATCAATCATGATTTATTGATAGACTGTAACCGTGGCGGGATTTCTGAAAGCGGTGCGGCTGTTGGGCGACGAAGGGCGCTTGCGAATCCTGCGGCTGCTGGATAAGGAAGAACTGAGCGTCGCCGAACTGCAGGAGATCCTCGGCATGGGGCAGAGCCGCATCTCGATGCAGTTGTCGCAATTGAAGCAGGCGGGGCTCGTCGAGGTCCGCCGGTCCGGGCAGAAGAGCCTGTACCGCTTCACGGCCCCGGCGGCCGAGCAGGCGATCCTGACCGAGATGCTGCGGCGATCGGGCCAGGAAATCGCCGAGGCCGGGCAGGACGATGCGGCGCTGCGGCTCATTTTGCGGAAGCGCAAGGACAAATTGCGGGGCTATTTCGACGAGTTAGCCGGGCGATTTGGGCGGAAGTATCTGCCGGGCCGGAGTTGGAAGGGTTTGGCGGAGACCCTGCTGCGTTTGATGCCGCCGCTGGTGATCGCCGATCTCGGAGCAGGCGAGGGCACGCTGTCGCTGCTGCTGGCTCAGAGGGCTGAGCGCGTAATCGCCGTGGATAACTCGCAGAAGATGGTGGAGTACGGAGCGGAAGTCGCGCGGAAACACGCCGTAAAGAATTTGGAATACCGGCTGGGGGACCTGGAGGAATTGCCGATCGACGATGCGGAGGCGGATCTGGCGATGTTCCACCAGAGCCTGCACCACGCGCTGCATCCCGCGAAAGCCGTCGAGGAAGCGTGGAGGGTGTTGAAGCCGGGCGGCCGGATCGTTGTGCTCGATCTGTTGAAGCACGGGTTCGACGATGCACGCGAGCTGTACGCGGACGTGTGGCTGGGCTTCTCCCAGGCCGAACTGATGACGCTGCTCCGGAATGCGCGATTCCGCCGCGTCGACGTTTCGGTGGTGGATCGGGAAGAAGACGCACCGCATTTTGAGACGATCATGGCCATCGGTGAGAAGCCCCTTTAGTCGCCGTGGCGTTACAGTTCTTCGCCGTCGAGCCGATATGATATTCAGACGCTGATGTCGCGTGGAGTTGCCCGCGGCCGGGTCGACCACTGCCATCTGGTTCAAGCAGAATCCGAGGTGGCACATCAGTTCCGAAATTCACAGTCGGGCGGCCGTGGTATCCGTCCTCGTACCATGGCTCCTCGCGATTCCGGCCGTGGCGCAACGGCAGTCGTTCCGGTATTACGGCCAGGAGCAAGGGCTTTCCAATCTCGCCACCGAATGCCTGCTGCAGGACCGGGCGGGATATCTGTGGGTGGGAACGCAGAACGGGCTCTTTCGCTACGACGGTGCTGTTTTCAGTGCTTTCGGCGAGGCGGACGGACTGCCGAGTTCATCCATCGAAACACTGGTTGAGACACCTGGGGGTGAGTTGTGGGTTGCCACGCCGCGCGGCCTGGCAGTCCGGCGAGGGAATCGCTTCGAGCCCCTACAGTACACCAGGCGGTTTCATAGTTCAAGCCGGTTCGGGCTCGCCTCGGATGCCGGCGGGCGATTGTATCTCAGCACGATCGACGGGCTGTTCGAGTCTCTCCCCCAGACCCGCGAATTCACACGCGTCCCAGGCCAGCCGGCGGGTCCGGCGTATGGAGTCCATGTCGATTCCAAGGGCGTTGTCTGGTTTGCCTGCGGGTCGGCGATCTGCCGGAAATCGGGGGCGGTCATCAACACGTTCGGGCCGGCTCAGGGAGTCCCGACCGACCGTTGGGATGGGATTACGGCGGACGGCGCGGGTGCGGTGTGGATCCGCAGTTCAAACCGTCTGCTCCGCATGCCCCGCGGTGGTACAGGCTTCGAATCCCCTGGGGTGAAAATCCCAACCAGGGGGGATTACGCAACCCTCAGCCTCGGACGCGACGGGTCGCTCTTTGTTCCGACCGACGATGGGGTCTGGGAACTCACGGCTGGACGTTGGCGTGCCATCGGACCGGCAAGCGGGTTGATTACCGGCGCAGTCAGCGCAGTGCTGCAGGATCAGGAGGGGTCCATCTGGATTGGGCTGTGGGGCACCGGCATGGCGCGCTGGGTCGGCAGGAATCAGTGGGAAGGCTGGACACGTGCCGAAGGATTGAGCGGTGAACACGTCTGGAAGATGGCCCGCGATCCCCATGGGGATCTGTGGGTGGCAACCGAGAACGGCGTGAATCAACTCCATACGGACCCGCGAAGCGGCCATTCCGTTTGGAGAGCGTGGACCGAGCGAAATGGCCTGGCGGGAAACAAAACGCGCACCATCACGTTGGGTCCGGATGGATCCATCTGGACCGGGAGTTCGCCGGGTGGTATTTCGAGAATCGATCCGAAAACGGGCGTGATCAACCGGTACTCGTTGCCGAGCAGTCCAGGTCACGACCGGATCTGGCACATCGGATTCGATCGGACCGGCACACTCTGGGTTTGCACCCGGGGCGGGCTGTTCTTTTCCTTACCCGGACGGCCGCCGCATTTCGAGAGGCAGGAGTTGCCACAGGGCGATGCGGCAGAGACGATTTCCGACTTTCTCGAGGACCGGCACGGACGGCTCTGGGTGGCGGGCACACGCGGATTGTTGCGGCGCGAGCGCGGAGTCTGGAAGCGATTCACTGAGACCGACGGGCTGCCCAGCAAGTCCGCCGGTTTCCTGGCCGAGGGTTCGGATGAGAGCATCTGGCTCGGGTACCGTGACCGGACGGGGCTGTCGAGAATCGAAGTGGATGGCGACCGCCTCCTGGTCGAGACCTACAATCAAGAGTCAGGACTCACATCGAACCAGGCTATCTTCGTGAACGTCGACCGGCGTGGGTGGGTGTGGTTTGGAACCGACCAGGGCGTCGACGTCCTCCGCGGCGGCAAGTGGCATCACTACGGCCAGAACGATGGTCTCATCTGGGACGACTGTAATACTGATGCATTCCTTGAGGATGCGGATGGCAGCGTCTGGATCGGCACCAGCCGCGGGTTGGCGCATTTTCGTCCTTCTGCTGAGGAGTCCCCGGCCGCCGGTCCCCGCGTTGAGTTCACGCATTTTCAACTTGGCGACCACGTAGCGGATGGCAAAGGGGAGATTAAGGAACCCTATCGCAACCGTTCCCTGACGGCACGGGTCTCAGTGCTCACCTATCTCGCCGAAAACCAAGTACTCTGCCGCTACCGGCTCCGTGGACTCGATGACAAGTGGGTGGAAACGAAGCAGCGCGAAATCCGGTTTTCGAATCTGCCGGCCGGCACTTTCATTCTGGAGGCGGTCGGCCGCAGTGCCGCGGGCCACTGGAGCCCATCACCCGCTCGCATTGAGTTTCGAATTCTCCCGCCGTGGTGGCGGACGTGGTGGTTCCTGTGTGTCGTCCTGCTGTCGCTGGTGGCCCTGGTCACCCTTCTGATCCGGTGGCGCACCCGCCGTTTGCTCGCGGCACACGCTCAACTCGAAGCCGCCGTTGAGGAGCGCACAACACAACTCCGGATTGAGCAGCAGCGCATCGAACGGCAAAACTCCGAAATTGAGCAACTGCTCGAACAGGCGAAACGGGCAAGCGAGTTTAAGGACGAGTTTCTGGCCAACATGAGCCACGAGATACGGACGCCGATCAACGGGATTTTCGGAATGATCAATCTCGCTCTTGCCACCGAGTTGCGGCCCGACCAGCAGCAGATTCTGGAAACCGTCAACGCGTGCGCACAATCGCTGCTCGGGATTCTGAACGACATTCTCGACTTCTCAAAAATCGAAGCAGGGAAATTGGAGATTTCGCCCGCTCCATTCCAGCCCGCGGAGGTGATTCGCGGCGCCTGCTCCACCTTTGCCGCGAGTGCCGCCGAGAAGGGGATCCACCTCGAATGGCAAGTGGATGCCGGCGTTCCCGACTGGCTGGAGTGTGATGGCGCGCGCGTCCGGCAGGTATTGCTCAACCTGGTTGGCAATGCCGTCAAGTTCACGGAACGGGGCAGCGTGCGTGTATCGGCCACCGCCCGGGCCGGCGCGGACGATCGGAGGGAACTCGAAGTCGCCGTCGCCGACACGGGTATCGGAATCTCCGCGGAAGCGCGCGGGTTCATCTTCGACGCTTTCCGCCAAGCCGACGGATCGACGTCTCGCACCTACGGCGGCACGGGCCTCGGCCTGACCATCTCGGCGAGACTTGTGGAACTGTTGGGTGGTCAAATCGAAGTCGAGAGTCAACTCGGATCGGGCAGCGTCTTCCGGTTTCACATCCCAACCCGGCTGGCGCGCCGCCCGGACGACGACACCAACCACGCGGTCGAACTAACTCTTCCGGAGCGGCCGTTGCGGGTTCTAGTGGCTGAGGACAATATCGTGAATCAGAGAGTTGCCGCCAGCCTACTCGGAAAGAGGGGTCACATCGTCGAGGTGGTCTCGAACGGGCGCCTCGCCGTCGAGAGAACGAACCAGGAGACGTTCGACATCATCCTGATGGATCTGCAAATGCCAGAGGTCGATGGCTGGAGCGCGACCCGTCAAATTCGAGAACGCGACCGGCACCGCGGAGTCCACGTTCCGATCGTCGCCCTCACGGCACACGCGATGAACCAGGCCCGCGAGCGGTGCCTTGCAGCGGGGATGGACTCAATTATCGTGAAGCCGTTCGATCCAGCCCAACTCTATGCCACCATCGAGCAACTCGCGTCCAAGGGCGCCTACTCGACGCGCTCCAGCAGCACCGAAGTGCTATCGTAATCGCCCGTCAGCCGCACCGCGCCACCGTGGTCGATGAGATACGCCCCGCTCAGAGTCTGTGATGCGGCTGGCTATACTGCTGCGAGTGCAGAAACGCGACCCACTGACTCAGATTCGCGCAGATACCCAGCGCTCCCTGCATCGCTGCCAGGGACCGGGTTGATCATGCTCGCTGAAGCGCGGAGCGGCTCACGTTGTTGTTGTTCGTTCCGCGACACGCTCCTTGGCCGAAAAACACGCTCGCCTAATCGCCTACTCGGCGCGCTCAAGCAGCACCGACGTGCTGTCGTAATCGCCTGTCAGCCGCACCGCGACACCCTCGTCCATGAGATACGCCCCGCTCAGGGTCTGCGATGCGGCGGACCCGAGTATCTCGACGCGATAAAGAGCCTTCGAATCCAGCCCCCGCAGCCGCAGCGCAGGAGCCGGCTGGCTATATTGCTGCGAGTGCAGAAACGCGAATACGACGGACTGCTTTCCGTCCCGCGACACATACTGGTTCGCGGTTATCTCGCCTTCCCGAGGCGACATCAGCCGGTACAACCCGCCCTCCTGAACCGTGCCGCGAATCTTCTTGTAGTAAGCCACCATTTGCGTCGCGAGCGCCGAATCCTCCGCTGTCCACTTATTCAGATTCGCGCCGATACCCAGCGCCCCCTGCATCGCTACCAGGAACCGGTACTTCAGCGGAGTGCTGCGCCCGTTCATGTTCGGCACGTCCGTCACCCAGGCCGACATGATCTTCGGCGCGTAGGCTTGCGAGAATCCTTCCTGGATTCGCAGCCGGTCGAATGCTTCGGTGTTGTCCGACGTCCAGACTTCGTCCACTCGCCGCAGGATTCCCAAATCGATGCGGCCGCCGCCGCCCGAACACGACTCGATCTCAAGGTTCGGATGCTTTGCGCGCAGCCGGTCGAAAATCTCATAGACGTTGCGCACGTATTTCACCCATAACTCCTTCTGCTCGGGAACACCCTCCCAACCCGGCTCGGCAAACGGCCGGTTCATATCCCACTTGAAGTAACGAATCGGATATTCCGTTGCGAGTTTATCCAGCACGCCGAAAATATACTCCTTCACGTCATCCCGAGCCATATTCAGCACTAACTGGTGGCGTAACTCCGTGCGCGGCCGGTCCGGGAAATGCATCGCCCAATCCGGGTGCGCCCGATACAGATCGCTGTCAGGATTCACCATCTCGGGTTCGACCCACAAACCGAAATCCATCCCGAGCGACTTAACGTAATTTGCGAGTGGCACCAATCCCTGCGGGAATTTCGCCGGATTCACCACCCAGTCGCCGAGCCCCGCGCGATCGTTGTTGCGCTTGCCGAACCACCCGTCGTCCATCACGAATAACTCGACGCCGAGTTTCGCGGCCTTCTCCGCCAGCGCCTTCTGCCCGGGTTCATTGACCGCGAACGTGGTGGCCTCCCACGAGTTATACAGCACCGGCCGCAGCCGCGCATTCACACCATGCGGCAGAATGTCCGTCAATTCGAATCGATGCAATAAGCGCGACGCGCCGCCGAAGCCTTCAGTCGAAAATCCACCATAAAACGGCGGCGTCTCCAACGAGTCACCAGGCTTCACCATGTATTCGAAGTCGAAAGGATTCCATCCGCCCGTCACACGTACCTGCGAGTACGGAGTCTGTTCGATGGTGATTCGCCAGTTACCGCTCCAACCCAGCGCACCGAACCAGACACGGCCGTTCTCTTCGGTGGCCGCGCCGTCGTCGATCGCGAACCACGGATTCGCGTTGTGACTCGTGTGTCCCTTGCGGCTCTCAATCACCTTCGACCCCGTATGAATTTCCTCGCGAGTCAATTGTGTCTCGGCCGCCCATCTGCCTGTGAGGTAACTCGCCCGATAACCCTCGCCGTGCGGGACCGACCACACCCCCGACTGAAAACTTTCCACCGTTACCGGATCCTTCGTTCCGTTGCGAAATACTGCCGATTTTCGAATCACGCCCTCGTGCGGATACACGAGATAGTTCAGCGTTACAGTCAAATCGTCGCGAATGTCCTTCAGCGTGATATGCAGATTGTCGCCATCAATCGTGTGTGAAGCATAATGCAGCACCAGATCGCGCACACCATTGGCACGTGAGATCTTCAACGACGGCTCGAAATATCGCGAACCGCCCCAGCCGACATACTCCTCGTTGGTTGTGGACTGCGACGGATCGAACGACGATATCTCGCGCCCGGCACGCGCCGCTGGAAGGTCGTCGATACGCCACAGGGGACCGCCCCAATACAGCGTTTGCAACTCGCCGCGCTCGTTGACGCCCATCGCATAGCTGCTCGTATTCGTATGCAGCAGCCACACTTTCCTCGCCTCGGAATATTCAATGGACGGCTGCGCGAACAGGCCTGCGCAAGCCGTCAGCAGTAGGACAAAATTGCGGATTGGCACAGAGCCATTCTATTCGCTCAACGGCGCGTCCAGTGAACTACCGACGGCGAGACCTCGACGCCATCCTTCAACCGCTCGTCGGCAAGCGGCTCCCCACGCGTGATCGACAAGGGCAACACTCCCGCCCAGACAGGCAGGTCGTAATCCTCTTCGTCATCGATCGGCGGACCGGTCCGAACCTTGGCGGATACCTCTTCGAGCGGCACGGCGAGTGCCATGGTCGCGGCCAGTTCCTTTGGCGTGGGTGGACGCACTTCGTCCCAACGCCCCCGCGCCAGATGCTCGGAGATCACGCGCAGGGCTTCCCGTTTCTCGTCGGCGCCGGACACCAGGCGCGCCTCGCCGAACAGGACCACTGACCGGTAGTTGATCGAATGATGAAACGCCGATCGCGCCATCACGAGCCCGTCTACGAGCGTCACGGCAATGGAGACGGAGACGCCGCCCGCCAGCGTTCTCAGCATGCGACTGGCGGCGGAGCCATGCAGATACAACTGCTCGCCATCACGGCCGTATGCCGTCGGGATAACCACCGGCGCGCCTTCGTGTACGAATCCGGCGTGACAGATGAAGCCCTCGTCAAGAATTGCGTGCACGGCGGCGCGGTCGTAGACGCCGCGCTTCGGTAACCGTCGAAGGGTGGTGCGCGGCGTCGGCTGAAATGATTCCATCCGCTTATTATCGTGCGGCAGCAGTCGGTGCTGCTGTGGCGAGAATCCGCTCGAGGATATCCGGGATTTCGAACACGGCGCGGTTTTGGATACGGGCTGTGTTGTCGCGGTACGTGTCGAGGGCCGCAAGCAGTTGGCGGATGGCGGACTCGATCTCGCGGAAGGAGCCGACGACGAATCCCACCTCGTTTTCCAAAACCCAGTCGGCGTTGTAGCGCTCCTGCGGGAGGGTCCAGATATTCCGTTCGACGATGACCGGCAGATGCATGGCGACGGCTTCGCTGATGCTTCCCGGGCCGGGTTTGCCGATGAAGAAGTCAGCGAGCCGCATGTAGTAGGGAACTTCGGATGTGAACTCCTCGACGAACCGGGGTTGCGTGCGGGACTGCGCGCGAAGCTTTGCGGCAAGCGTGCGATTGCGGCCGCAAATCAGGACCTGCTGGAGCGGGAGACCGCAGGAGTCGAGGCGGGAGGCGATGTCGAGCATGGCCGCGGAGCCTTCCCCACCGAACATGATGAGCGCGGTGGGCAGGCCGGGTTCGAGGCCAAGGCGGCGGCGTTCCGCAGCCTGGTCGACGTCGACGGGTTGGTAGAACTTCGGGCGGAGGATCATGCCGGAAGCGCGAAAAATGCGATCTTCGGGGTGACCAAGCTCTCGCGCCTGCTGGACGGCGCGATCGGAACCGCAAATGAAGCTCTGCGGCTGGCGTTCGATCCAGAAGTTGGGCGGGTAGTCGGCTATGTCGGTGAGGATGGTGACATAGGGGGTGGTGGGGCAGGCGGCGCGAAGGCCGTCGAAGAGGATGCGGTTGAAGTTGGGGACGACGGAGACGACGAGGTCGGGCCCGGTGGCAGTCCAGTGGTTCTTGAGAATGCGGACGGCCGGGTCGTGGTGCAGGCGGATAACCCCGTGAACGACTTTGAGTATCTGTGCAGCGCCGAGGGTCCAGCCTTTGGCGAGCATGCGGTTGTAGAGATCCTCCAGCCGTACTCCGGTGATTTTACGGAAAATATCGAGCGAATCGAGCAGTTCCTGAAGGTTGACCAGGCGCACCTCCCAGGGACGATTCTGATCGCGGCAAACGGCGCTGAGCGCATTCGCTGCGGCGCGATGCCCGCCCCCAGCATCAAAATAGATGAGATCGATTGCGGGCACACCCTATTTAAGCATTCCGATTCATGGACGTTTCGCCGGGGCGTCATTTCTCTGTAATCGAACTCGTGTGACACTTAAACTATGGGACGAGCCGCGACGATGGTAAGGTCGGGCGCGCAAGCTCCGCGAGCTGTACTCCAATTTCTAGCAGCCCGGGATCACAGGGTGATGACACGGGTGAACGGGTGGCGTCCGCCGCGGTGGTTCCGCGTGTGGATGCTGTGTGCCACCCGGGGCGGCGATGGCTGGCTGTGGTACACGATGGGGTTGTTCCTGCTGCTGTTCGGCGGCTGGTCCGGCGTGCTAGCGTCGGCAATGGCCGGCGCTGCGGCGGGTGTCGGGGTGGCCCTGTTCATCGCGTTGAAGCAGGTGTTCAAGAGGCCTCGACCGTGCGTGTACCATTGCTGGGCCGATCTGCTGCCGCCCGATCAGTTTTCGTTTCCATCGGGGCATTCCATCACGGCATTCGCCGTCGCGGTGAGTCTGGGACTGTTCTATCCGAGCCTGATGCCGGGTTTACTGTTCTGTGCGGTCAGCGTAGCGATTTCGCGGATTATGCTAGGCATGCACTTCCTGAGCGACGTGGTGGTGGGGAGCTCCATCGGCGCTCTATTGGGGTACGTGGCCTACCTCGCGGTGTAGCCGCTTCTTTCCTGGACTTGAGCCCCCGAGTTAGTACCATAGAGGGTATGCTTGCCGCCGGCGATACTTCTCCCGATTTCAAATTGATCGACATTCACGGCCACGAGAAGACGCTGAGCGATTTTGCGCGCACAAAACCGGCTCTGTTCGCGTTCTTCAAGGTGAGTTGCCCGGTATGTCAGTTCACGCTGCCGTTTCTGGAGCGGCTGTCTCAGAGCGATACGCTGGAGGTGATCGGCGTTTCGCAGGACGACAACAAAGCGACTGCCAAATTCCGGGCAGCTTACGGGATTACATTTCTCACCTTGCTGGATGATGCCAAGCGAGGGTATCCAGCCAGCAACGATTACGGGATCGGCACGGTGCCATCGCTGTTTCTGGTGGAACCGGGTGGCGAGATCGCGCTGGCCGGGGAGGGATTCGCCCGGTGCGACCTGGAGGCGTTAGGGAAGATCGCGGGCGTGGAGCCGTTCCGGGCCGGCGAGAAGATTCCGGAGTTCAGGGGTGGTTGAAGCTCGAAGAATTGAGCCTCCGTGCGGGGCTCGCGAAGTAGGATAACCTGAAAGAGAAGCATGCCTGGGAAAATTTCTGAAGTTCTAGGATCGGCCGCGGCAATAGCGAAGGGGATGGGCGTCACCTTTAAGGAGATGATGCAGCCCACGCTGACGGACGAGTATCCGGACGCGCCTCCGATTTTTCAGGAGCGATACCGCGGCGTCCATGTGCTCCAGCGCGACGAAAACGGTCTGGAGAAGTGCGTGGCTTGTTTCCTGTGCGCGGCCGCGTGCCCCGTGGAGTGCATCTACATCGAGGCCCAAGAGAATAAGGACGAGTTGCGCATCAGCGGCGGAGAGCGGTACGCGGAAGTCTATAACATCGACTACAGCCGCTGCATCTTCTGCGGGTACTGCGTCGAAGCGTGTCCTACCGACGCGATCACGCACGGTCACGGCTTCGAAATCGCGAGCTACAACACGTCGACGCTGGTTTACCGGAAGGAGCAGATGTTAGCTCCCATCCCGCAAGGAGCGCATTTTCCGCTTGCCGCCAAGGAACAGGTTCCCGCTCCGGGCCACTAAAGTCCGAAGCTTTCCACTTATTCTCCAGCGGCGCAGAGTCCGCGCAAGCCGCTCCGTGATACAATTCTGGCGGTTTCCCTAGAATTATGTTCCTGCCATCTACCTACATTGCCGCGCTGCTACTCTCGCTGTTATCGATGGTCTGCTGGGGGTCGTGGGCGAATACCCAGAAGTTGACCGGGAAGTGGCGCTTCGAGTTGTTTTACTTCGACTACGCATTCGGCGTGCTGCTCTGCGCAGTGATTGCAGCCGCGACATTCGGATCGTTGCATTCCCAGGAACTGACCGTGATGGACACGCTTGCGCTGACGGCGAAGCGGAAAATGGCCTGGGCCTTCGCGGGCGGAGTGGTATTCAATCTGGCGAACATGCTGCTGGTGGCAGCCATTTCGCTTTCGGGGTTGTCAGTCGCGTTTCCGATTGGCATCGGGTTGGCGTTGGTGATCGGGGTGGGATGGAACTACTGGCTGAATCCACAAGGAAATCCGACGCTCCTGTTTGGCGGGGCGGGCCTGGTGGCGGTGGCGATCGTCGTGGATGCCATCGCGTATCGCTGGCACAACGCAAAGAAGGCGAAACTGCAGCCATCGTCGCGAGGCGAGATAACGCCCATCGCCGGTGTTGCAGCGGCCCCGAAGGTGTCGCATCGGGAATCGCCGTCGCGGCGGGGTAGTTCCCATCGGTCCGCTCCAAAGGCGCCCGCGGGACCGCCGAGTGCCGCAAAGGGTATCGTGATCAGCTTGATCAGCGGTGTTCTGATGGGATCGTTCTATCCGCTGGTGCAGATTGCAAGGTCGGGCGAAGATGGAATCCAGCCGTATGCGGATGCGCTGTTGTTCAGCATCGGCGTTTTCTTGTCCACATTCCTGTTCAACTTCTTTTTCATGATGATGCCGGTGCACGGCGAACCCGTATCGGTGCCGGAGTATTTTCGGGGGAACCTGAAGCAGCATCTGTTGGGCGTGGCAGGCGGGCTGATCTGGTGCACTGGAGCAATTTCGAACTTCGTCGCATCTTCGACGCCGCCCTCGGTCCAAGTGGGTCCGGCGGTCAGTTATGCCATAGGACAGGGCGCGACGCTGGTGAGCGCGTTGTGGGGATTGCTGGTGTGGAAGGAGTTCGCCGGCGCGACTCCGCGAGTTCGTACGATGCTGGCGCTGATGCTGATCCTGTTTGTTGTCGGCCTGGGGCTGGTGGCCATCGCGCCGCGGTATGCGCACCGCTAGAATGGGTTGCTGAGCCGTTGCTTCACGCGCTCGAGCGACACGACATCGGGGACGCTTCCCTGCCCCAGCACGGGACTCCCGCCTCCCCTGCCGCCATTCGCAGTGACCGCCGACTTCACCAGTTCGCCTGCGTGAACGCCTGAGTCCTTCGAAGCGGCAACGAGCACCGACGGAGGATTCTCCGATATCGCGATGAATACGGCGCGCGGCGAGGCCGTGAAGCCTTGCGCGAGGGCTCGGGTGGCGTCGGTGATTGCGTTGAAGCGGATCGCACGCCGGGTGCCGTCGGACGCGGGTTCCGTCGCCTGATACAGATCCCGCCCTTCGCGGACCGCAGCCTCAACCGATAGCTTTCGATGAGCCTTCTCGATCTCTTCGATCCGTTGAGCTTGTGCGGCCGCGAGCGCTGGTGCATCGTCGAGCGGCGAGGAGAAGAGTCGCGCGACGGCCGACAGGGCGGCGAAATCGGCGCGCGCGCGGCGGATGGCTCGCTGGCCGCACAGAAATTCGATACGGACATTGCCGCGGATCTTGTCGAGTTTGCGAATCGCGACCGGTCCGATCTCCGCAGTCGAGAGGACGTGGGTACCGCCGCAGGCGCTGCGGTCCAGTCCGTCGATCGAGATGATTCGGAGTTCGCCTTCGCGATCCGAGGCTTTGCGTAGTCCCAGATCGTCACCGGAGGAAGCGAATGAGATCGAGACGGGCCGATTTTCGAAAACGATCTCGTTGGCTCGCTCGGCGGCCCGATCGAGTTTGGCGGTGTCGAGCGATGGAGCATCGACGTCAATCGTGGACGAGTCGGTGCCCAGGTGGAAGCTGACCGTCTGAACTCCGAATAATTCCACGAGCACGGCGGAGAGCAGGTGCTGACCCGTGTGCTGCTGCATGTGATCGAAGCGGCGGGTCCAGTCGATCTCGGCCTCCACCGTTCCGGACGGAATCGGCCCGGACAGCACATGTGCGATCCGGGCCTCCTCGTCGATCACGTCCACGACCGGAGTTCCTCCGATCGCACCTACGTCAAACGGCTGACCGCCAGATGTAGGATAGAACGCACTCCGGTCGAGATAGACGCGATTCCCGTCGGACCCGGTGACCTGCGCCGTGAACCGGCGCAGGTATGGATCCCTGTAGTACAACCTGTCAGTAGCGATCACTGAATATTGAACAGCATAACGTTCGTTGTGCCCGCGTCACCCTGGATGTAAACCGGGATGTTGTTGCCTTTCGGCGCGTTTGCCGGGATCTGAACGTTGATCTGATAGAAATGGCTGATGAAGTTCGGCGATAGTCCGATGAATTGCGGCGTTTGCGGCACCGGCTTGCTGAACAGCCCGCCCTGTCCGAAGTACACGGTGTTAGTGCCCGGAACAACCGAAAGAGGGTTGGCGGGTGACACCGAGTTTGATGGCACGGGGGGAATTACCGCACCGAAGCCGAATGCGTAGATGGTAATGTAATCGCCGGTGTGAACTGTCGCCAAGGCACCCGCGAGCGCGTCCGAGACCTTCTTGCCGGCCTGATCCGTCGCCACGAGAATCTTCGGCGACCTTTCCGCGATCCGGATTGAGACCGAGTTGCCGCGCTGGCCGTCACGATCGACGCGTAGCGTGCCGTCGCCCGTCTTCGCATTGAACGGGACCAGAAAGTTGATCTGGTTCGCCGAGACGAAGTACAGTGGCACGGGCTGATCGTTGATATAAACGCTGGCGCCGCCGAGCGTCGTCGGATAGGGGACGTTCGATGCCACCAGCAGTCCGCCCGCGGTGAACTGTTCGCCGAAGACGGCTGGGAAATCGCCTTGGGCCAGGGTGTCGCTGGTGAATGTGGCGTTATTGACTACCGATCCGGCCCGAACGAACGGGGCCGCGGTTGCCACAACGTTCAGGGTAACCGGTACGTCTACGGACCCATTGGCGGCTCCCGTGGCGATCGTCACCGTTCCCGCGTAGGTGCCGGGTTGCAGTCCCGCGGGATCGGCGACAACGGAGACATATCCAGTTCCCGTAGTAGTCGTGATAAAGTTGCCGCCGCTGGTGGTGGCCACGGTCGCACCCGCCGGGGTGAGATAGCCGCTCCCGGCCGCATCGGTCAGCAGAATGTTCTGCGTCTGAGCCGCCGCGCCCTGAGCGATGCGGTACGACAGGCTGGAGGTCGAAAGCGATGCAATAGGCTGCGAAGTAACGTTCAGAGTCACCGGGACAGTTTTGTTCTCGCCGGGAACGGTGGACCCGGCAATCACGAGCGATCCATTGTACGTGCCTTCATTGACGCCCGGATTCGACTTGGCTTTCAGCGTGTAGGAGTATGTCGACTGGAAACTGCCTCCGGTGGGGAGAACCAGCGACAGCGCCGGCCCGTTGGCGGGGCTGTTGGCCGTTGCCGAAACGGCGTTGGCGGTGGAAAACGTCCGCGACACCTCAGTGCCGTTCTTCGGGACGTACATGGTGATAGCGTCGGGCACTCCGCCGCCGACAGCTACCGTGACAGTAATGGTTTGCGGCGCATCCAGCGCATTCGGATCCGAAATGGTGACGACGCCCGTGTAGGTTCCCTTGGCCAGGGCCGCTGTATTCAGCGCGATTTGGATCGGATAGCAGTTGCCGAGCGTGCCGCAACTGCGAAACGTTTGCACGGTGGGCGCCAGCCACGAAACGGACGATGTGGCCGACAGGCTCAGCGGCGCGTCGCCGCCATTCAATGCGTTGATAGTCTGAGTGGGTCCATTGGACCCGGTGGCAACTGATAAAGGCCCGACCGCGGTAGTTTCGAGCCGCAATTTGCCGGCGCCGAACAGCGATGATGAGGCCAGAAGGATGAGTGAGCTAACTAGTAATACTCGAACCCTCAAATCCACTCCAATGCTCCCTTTTTATACGCCCATAGGTAGCCGACGACCAGAAAGGCAAGGAACACCCCCACCTCGGCAACGCCGAACCACCCGAGCTGCTTGTACCGGATCGCCCACGGGAATAGGAATATCGTTTCCACATCGAAGATCACGAACAGAATTGCAATGATGTAGAACCTGACCGTGTACCGTCCGCGGGAATTGGAAGCAGCTTTGATGCCACACTCGTAAGCTTCTAGTTTTGTTAGCGACGGTGCGGACGGACGGACCAATTTTGCCACAAGGATTGTGGCGACCGGGAACAAAATGGAGAAAACCAGGAACAGGAAAATTGGAATATAACCTGAGGGCATGCCGATTTCAGATTAACACCTCCGGAACGGTGTCTCTTTCTTCTTTTTTAGTATGCGAGCGTACCCGTGCGCGGCGCCTCTTCCGGATTGGGCAGGTACAGCGTCTTACAATGTTCGCAGCGATAGATTTCGGCATTCTTACCGAACTTCGCGGTCAGTTCGGGGCCAAAGAAGTACCACCGTTTCAAATGCCCGGCGCACAGTTTCCCCTTCTCGTTTTTCTCATTGCAGGCGCGCATCCGCAGCATGCGCCGTTTCACCTTTGTTCCATCGGCCAGCGTGGTCACCAGCAACGGGTCGGCAACGGCGGTCACTTCGGGGGCCGGAGTCTCACCAGGTGTCATAAGTTCAGAGTATCCTCTTCTATCCCAATCCGATGAGGCAGTCGTGCGATTCTTTGGCACGGCGCTCGTGGTCGGTGTAGGCGCGATTGCGGCGAGCGAGTTCGTCGAAGTCGATTTCATGAGCGTCGAACTCGGGTCCGTCAACACAGGCGAACAGCGATTTGCCGCCCACCGACACCCGGCATCCGCCGCACATCCCCGTTCCGTCCACCATGATCGGATTCAGACTGGCGAAAGTGCGAACTCCCCACTCTCGCGTGAGGTCGGCGGCCGCCCGCATCATCGGAATGGGGCCGATTACGTGGACCGCATCCGGCATAAACCCGGCTTCTTCCCGGCGCTGGCGAAGCATCTGAACTACATTGCCGTGGAATCCGAACGAGCCGTCGTCGGTGGCCCACCAGACTTCGTCCGCGACATCGCGGAGTTCCTCCGTGAGGATCCGGAGCGATTCCGATCGGGCCCCGCAGGCGGCGATCACACGGTTTCCGGCTTCCCGGAACGCGCGCGCGACGGGCAGGAGTTCCGCAATGCCGACGCCGCCCCCGGCGCACACGACCGTGCCGAGTTTGTCGGTGTGGGCGGGCCGTCCCAACGGACCGAGCACGTCGGCCACCGCATCTCCGGCCTGAATGCCGGCCAGGACGCCGGTGGTCTTACCCGCGATTTGCACCACCAGGCGGATGGCGCCCGTTTCGGCGTTTCCTTCCACCAGTGTCAATGGGATTCGCTCGCTACCGGCGGCGGGCCGCACGATGACGAACTGTCCGGGTTTCCAGCGCGACGCGATCGCAGGAGCCTCGATCCACAAGGAGACGATGTTGTTCGAAACGGTCTTGTTTTCGAGAACCCGGAATCGTACCGCCGGTTCGACGGCAGTGCCGGCCACGAAGTTTTCCGGGCGTTCGTCGCGCAGTGTCTCATCGATTGCCTGTGCGGCCCGGCGGCCGTCCTGCATCGCGAGGATCACCGTCGATCCGCCGCGCACCACGTCGCCGCCCGCGTAGACCCGATCCATGGTGGTTTTGCCGCTATCGTCCACGACGATCTTGCCGCGTTTCGTGACGAGTTGCGGGCTCGACTGCTGTAACGTGGGATTCGGACTCTGGCCGATCGCCATCACCACCGTGTCCACCGGGATCCGGTACTCGGACCCTTCGATGGGAATCGGAGACGCCCGGCCCGAATCGTCGATTGGACCGAGTTCCATCCGGATGCACTCCATCTCGCCGAGCACGCCGCGATCGTCGCCAATCAGGCGTACCGGCGCCGCGAGGTATTGGAAGATGATGCCCTCTTCTTCGGCATGTTCGATTTCCTCCAGACGGGCGCGCATTTCCTGGCGTCCGCGGCGGAATTGAACGATCGATTCGGCGCCCATACGACGCGCCCAACGCGCGGCATCCATCGCGGAATTGCCGCCGCCGATGACCACAACGCGCTGGCCGATTCGCACCGGTGTCTCGGAATCGGGCTCGTAGGCCTGCATCAGGTTCAGCCGGGTCAGAAACTCGTTGGCGGTGTAGACGCCGATCAGGTTCTCGCCGGGGATGCCCATCATGTGCGGGAGTCCCGCTCCGGTACCGGCGAATATGGCAGCGTAGCCCTGTTCGAAGAGTTCTTCAATGGTGATGGTCTTGCCGATGATGTAGTCGGTGTAGAATTCGACGCCGAACTCCCGCAGTCGCTCGATTTCCTGAGCGATGATCTCGCGCGGGAGGCGGAAAGGCGGAATTCCGTACGCGAGCACACCACCGAGTTCGTGTAGCGCCTCGAACACGGTGACCTTGTAGCCCTTCCGAGCAAGGTCGTTGGCACAGATCAGCGAGGCCGGACCGCTGCCCACCAGCGCGATCCGCAGTCCGTTGGGAGCCGGCACTTCCGGTTTCGATTCGTTGCAGTTGGCGTGGTGGTGATCCGCGACGAACCGCTCGAGCGACCCGATGGCTACAGACTCGAATTTCTTATCGAGCAGACACGTCTTCTCGCAGTAGAGTTCGTGCTGGCAGACTCGTCCGCAGATTCCCGGAAACGGATTGGTGGTCTCGATCACCTCGAATGCGCGTTCGAAGTCACCATTGGCGACCTCGGTGATAAAAGCGCGGATGTCGGTTTGAATCGGGCAGGACTGCGCGCACTTCGGATCGCGGCATTGCAGGCAGCGAAGAGCCTCGGTCCGCGCCTGCTCGGCATCGAACCCAAGCGCGACTTCCTCGTGGTTGGTTGCGCGTTCCGAGGGATCGCGGACGGGCAGCACCTGCCGTGGGACCTTATGATTTCGTTTGCGGCCATCGGGGGCATTCTCGGGCATCAATGAATTGACTGCAATTCGGATGCCGCTTGCAACTCATTGATATTTGAGGATGTTGCGGTTCGAACTGCGCGGTCTCGCCCACCGCGCGTTGGGCAGCGCTCACCGCTCGGCAAGGGTTTCGCGATCCAGAAACATCTCCGCCAGGCCAATCACGCGGTCCAGGTCAGATTCATACGCCGGTTTATAGAGGATGAAATCGCCCGCGCCGAAGGCGAGCGTTCGGTCGCTGAAGACCTCCTCCATCAGCACGAATGCGCCCATTTCATTCCGGGCTCGATCCGTGAGTTCCATCCAGTTGAGACCTGGAAGCCTCGCCGCGCAGAAGACGATCTCGAATCGAACCCGCTGCACCAGGTCGAGGCCTTCTTCGGCCGTCGAAACCGGTACCACACGATAGCCGCGCTGGCTTAGATCGGTAACCATCCTCCGCTGGTGTCCGGGATCGGGTTCGACTACCAGCACTGTCAGAGAGCGGGGACGCTGGTACTGCTCACTAGGCTCGGCCGCCGGAGGCACTTCATCCCAAAGCGGGAACTCGATTTCGAGTTGGGCCACCCACTGCGACGGCCGCAACACCCGAATTTCGGCCGCGGGCGCTGGCAGAAGCGCATCCGGCGAGCATCCGAACTCGAACCGGATCATCGCCTGACGCCCCGAACTACGGCTGGACACATCCAGAAAACGCTCCGCCGCGGCGGCGGCACATTGCTCCGCCTGCATGAGCATTCCGAATAGCACCTGCTCCAGTTGGGCCACCGAACCCGTCGTGTACAGCGGTTCGCGGGACAAGCGGTTGTGTCCTTCGATGCCGAGCGTTTTCCATTCCTTCTCGCGCGATCGAATCAGCGAGGCCACTATCGCGTTCAGTTCAACCGCTTTGGGCTCGGGGCTTCCAGCCCGGCTATAAGCGATGACGCGGGCCAGCACCTCCGCCGCGCGCTCGGCTTCCACCGCCAGAGTCCGGAGATCCCGCTGGACGGCGGGGGCGTGAGTACCGAGGGCGAGCTTTTTCGAGATGCTGAGAATGTGCTCCATGGACGGGCGGAGATCGTGGGCGATACCGGAGATCAACTGTCCGGTGGCGGCCATACGCTCCGTACGATCCAGTTTCTCGCGGACTGCCTGCTCTTCCTGCAGTTTGAGCGCGGCCGCCGCGAAGTTCGCCAGTTGCCTTGCGACGCCCTGATCGGCGGGAGAGAAATGCCGGACGCCAGCGGTGTGGTAAACCTCCAGAACACCAAGGATGTCGTTGGGCACCAACACCGGCACGAACATCGCCGACCTCGGGGTTTCATCTGCCTGGCCGGGTTTGAAAAAGGGACTGCGGACGATGTCGGAAACGCTCAACAGAGCCCTATTTCGAAATGCGAGCGCCGCACCAGCCGGTAATGCCCCGCTGGTGGCATCGATGCTGATGCTGACCGGCCCCGCTTGGTCGCCGCCGGAGACTCGATCGAGGCATTTCGTCCGGCCGTTGTAGAGGAACAGGCGCGCGCCGCTGCCTCCCGCCAGTGGTACCGTTTCGATGAGGCGGGTGACGATCTCCTCAGGCGAGTGCGACGCCAGAATTTCCTCGCCGACGGCATTCAGAGTGCGAATGGCCCTCCTCTGAACTCCCGCTCGATGCTCCCGCATCCACCAGACCGACAGGATCAAGGCAATCGCAACAACCCCCGTCAACACCAGCAAAGAGGGAATCAGTTCGCCTGGTTGCAGCATCTGGACCGCACTGGGGCTGCCAATCAAAATCTGGAACGACTTATCAAATGGCGGCAAAGGGCAGAACTGGCTGGCAATCCCGGTGACTCGCACGCGGTCGGCCTGGTGAAAGTGATCCAGCGGGTCAGGTGAAGCGTCGCTGCTGGTTTGAGGCAGGAAAACCGATATCTTCGCTGTCCCGCCAGCTACCTTCAACCGGCTGCCGGTTTGACCCCTTTGCCGGCCTGAGATGCGTCCCTCCACACTCACCAGAACGCCGAGGTATCGCATTCCGATGGCTTCGGCGACCCTTAGAGGCTGGGGTTCCGGCGGTGCACCGTGACTGAGGCGGACTATTCGAGCCGGGCTCAATACCGCCATTCCCGCGTGCTGCACGATTACACCGGTTGCCTCCACCCGATCACCCGGGACGAAGCCAGCGAACTGCCGGGCCGAACCTTCGAGCCAGATCCCGTGTGCCGTCTCATCCTGGATGGGCAGGTAATACGACTGAAGATCCCAAACCGGCGCCGACGAAACCGTTCCCGACAGCCGTGCCTCGATACCTTTCCGCGCAGGCGCCCGATCCGGACCCGACCGGATCTGCGCCTGCTCGAGCGTCAACGGCACCTGCCCGTGCACGGAAAGCGCGGCAAGAACCAACCACAACAACAGAAACGGAGATCTCAATTGTGCCGAACCTGCTTGGAAAGCCATGGCCTTAGCGACGGATCGAGGAAATCGCGGATGCGAAGATCGACGCCCTCCAGAGGGCTGTGCGTCTCGACCCCGATCACGCGCGCACCAGCCCGTCGAGCGGCTTCTACGCCCGCCGGAGAATCCTCGAGTATTATGCAATCTCCAGCATGCACCATTAACTCATCGGCAGCTTTCAGGTAAACATCCGGATGCGGCTTCGGATTTTCTACTTGCATTCCGTCGACAATCACCTGAAAGTACGGCCGTAAATTTGCCCGGTCCAGCACGAAATCGACATTAGCGGGTTCAGCATTGGAGGCCACGCCCATGGGAACGCTCTGAAAATCCTCAAGAAACTCGCGAATTCCGGGTACCAGCCTGGACTCCAATTGGGCGGCCATCAACTTCCGGTATAGCACTTCCTTTGCGGCGCCGTGCTGGAAGACGCGATCCGGGGGCAAGTCGCTGCCGATGAAATCCGCCACGATCTCGTCGTTCCGCCGGCCGTGCATGCGCCGTTCGAGGTCAGGGCATTCGATGCCCAGGCGGTGCAGGTAGACCTGCCAGGCTTCGGTATGCGCGGGCATGGAGTCGACGATGACGCCGTCCATGTCGAAGATCAGCGCCATCCCTTTCGCTAATGTCATTGGTTTGCCAATCAGGATATCAGGTGAGCCACGTTCTTCACACCGGATCTGAACGCGCTACATCGGATAACTCCGAACTAACTCGATAACCAAGCTATTCCGCATTGGCGCCGCGATTGCACTCTCCGCTGCATGCGACCGTCAGCCGCAACTACTTCCGCGGTGCTGCATGGTGCCGCAGTACTCAGCCTGTTATTCCTGTTTCAATCCGGAGAACTCACGCCGGAGCCGAAACCATCACGTGTTTCGTATGTCCAGCTGGTGCGATCACCGGTCCGGTGGCTGCACGAGTCCGGCGGCGGCCAGCGGGAGGCGCTTCCGGCGAGTAAGGGCGTTCTGCCTCCACGGGCCAAGACGCGCGTCTTCACGCCGCCTACGGCCGATATCCTGAATCACCATCCACGACTCCCGGTGCAGCAAGCGATGGTGCTGGACGCCCCGACTTACGAAGTGCAACCCGGCGTGATCGGCGATCCGATGGGCGTCGTCGGGCCGCTATCGGGCGGTCGTGGCGGTCCGGGCGGTATCGGCGACGGCGGGTGTTGTGGAGTCGGCAGCGGGAATGGTCCGGGGCTCGACGGACTCCCGCCGCCTCCGCGACCCGCGAAGCGGCATCTCAGTCCGCCGTTGCTCGTTTATAAAGTGGAGCCGGAATATTCGGACGAGGCGCGAAAGGCAAAATTCCAGGGTGTGGTCGTGGTGTCGGCCGAGGTCGGACCGGACGGCCGGACGCGGAAACTGCACGTCGCGCGTGCCCTCGGATTGGGACTTGACGAAAAGGCCGTCGAGGCAGCGAGCCTCTGGCGATTCCGCCCGGCGATGGCCGACGGGCGGCCCGTGCCCTACTCGGTGGTGATCGAGATCAATTTCCGGCTGCTGTAGGTTGGCCAGCGGCTTGCACTAGCTGGGCCGGAGTGTATATGCGCTCGATCGTCGTCCTGCTCTTGCTGTTATCTTCCAACGTGTTCGCCGACCGGATCGTTCTGAAGAACGGTAAAGAATACCGAGGGACACTCCTGGACGGCAACGGACGGCAAGTGAAGTTCCGGACAACAAATCGCAAGGTGTTGACCTTTCGGGCCGCCGACATCGAGCGCGTAGAGGTGGGAGGCAAGCCCGCGCCGGCAATCCGCTCGATGGAAGCAGACCGGGGGACGTCCGGACCAGCCCCCGCCGCCTCCTCGACACCCGCGCCGGAGCAACGCTCCGAACCGCCAGCGCCGAAGCCGTTTATGACTGCTCCCGTGGCCAGTACGGGTCCAGTTACTCTGGTCGCCGGTTCGGACGCCGTGGACAGCGAATACACCCGAATGGGATCGGAACCGGGAGCGCTGGGCCGCCCGCGTGGGCCCCATCAACCCACTGCCGACGGCCGGGCGACGGTCCGGTTTTACGACCGCGGCGCCATCTACTGGACCAGCGATCATGGAGCGCATGCCATTCTCGGACCCATCCTGCAGGCGTGGCTAAACGACGGGGGCGAGCACTCGCGCCTCGGTTTTCCAACCACCGACGAAGAAGTGTCGGAGGCCGGGTTCGTTCACCGGCAGGGATTTGGGGGCGGCACCATGACGTGGAATCAGAAGAATGGGGCCTCTATTCAATACGGCGCCCGTTAGCCCTGTTTGCGATTCAGCGCCGAACTGCGATATGACTCATGCGTGCCCTTATTACGCAAGATCGTCCTGATCGCCCTCGCTGCCCTCACACTTTCCGCCGCGAATCCGCCTGCGATCCTCCTCGGTACCGCCTGGTATCCCGAGCAGTGGCCTGAAGAACGCTGGGATCAGGATCTCCAACTCATGCAGGACGCCGGTATCCGCATGGTCCGCGTCGGCGAGTTTGCCTGGAGTACGATGGAGCCCACAGAGGGGCAGTTTCGATTCGACTGGCTGGAACGCGCCGTCGCCCTCGCGGCGAAACACGAAATCGTGACGGTGCTCGGAACGCCGACCGCGGCTCCGCCCGCGTGGATGACGCAGCGGTATCCCGACACGTTGAAAACGTACATGGACGGCCGCAAAGCCACGCACGGCGGACGCGCGCAGTACTCGTTCACCAGCCGCCATTATCGCGACTTCTGTCATCGGATTGCCGCAGCGATGGCCACTCACTTCGGACACAATCCGAACGTCGTCGGATGGCAGATCGACAACGAGTATGGAGAGGTCTCGTGGGACGACATCACCCGTCGCGACTGGCAGCAATGGCTGCGCGCCAAGTACGACACCCTCGACGAATTGAACAACCACTGGACCACCGCCTATTGGAGCGAGACCTACAGCGCTTGGACCCAGATCCCGCTCGGCACGCCGGGTAATAATCCCGGACTCATGCTCGATTTCCGCCGCTTTGTAACTGATATCTACAAAGATTACCAGCACAACCAGATCGAAGCTATCCGGTCGGTTGCCGATCCCCGCCAATTCATTACCAGCAACTTCATGGGTTGGTACAACGCATTCGACCACTACGTACTCTCGGAGGAGTTAGACCTGGCCTCTTGGGATAACTATGTCGGCAGCGGGCATCTCAAGCCGCTCGACAACGGACTTGTGCATGACCTTACACGCGGTCTGAAGCGCAAGAATTTCTGGGTGATGGAAACGCAGCCCGGCTTCGTGAACTGGGCGCCGGTGAACAACGCGCTGGATCGCGGGGAAGTGCGCGAGATGGCGTGGCATGCGATCGGACATGGTGCCGATACGGTGAGTTATTGGCAATGGCGTAGCGCCTTGAGTGGGCAGGAGCAGTACCATGGGACGCTGGTTGGCGCCGACGGCACGCCGGTGCCGCTCTACGAAGAGGTAGCCGGCATCGGGCGCGAGTTTGCGAAGGCCGCGGATACGCTGTCCGGGACGTCGCCGGACTCGCAAGTCGCGATGCTGCATTCCTACGACAGCCGCTGGGCCATTGATAATCAGCGGCACAATCGCAATTTCGATCCGGTGGCGCTGCTGCAGCAGTGGTACCGGCCGCTGCGAACCATCGCGCAACAGATGGATGTGGTGAATCCGATGGCTCCGCTCGACGGCTACAAACTCGTGGTGGCGCCGGGGCTGAACGTGATTCCGGAAGAAATGGGCAAGCACCTGATGGAATATGTCGAGCAGGGCGGTCACCTGGTGCTGGGACCGCGATCCGGAATGAAGGACGCCTGGAACGCACTTTGGCCGATGCGGCAGCCTGGCCCGCTGGAACCCATGGCAGGCATGCGCGTGGAGCAGTTCTACGCGCTCGACGAGAAGGTGCCAGTGAGTGGGACATGGGGATCCGGCACAGCCGAAATCTGGGCTGAGCAACTCGGTTCCGTGAAGCCCGGCGCGGACATCCTGCTGAAGTACGGCAAGAGCAACGGGTGGCTCGACGGGCAACCCGCGGCGGTTTCCCGCAAGGTGGGAAAAGGCCGGATCACGTACATCGGCGCATGGCTTGACGAGCCCACGATGCGCGCCGCCGCGGAGTGGATGCTGAAGATCAGCGGTGTCAAACCCGCACTGGGCACTGTGCCCAACGGCGTCGAGGTCTGTCGCCGGTCTTCGGCGAGCAAGTCAGTGCTCGTGCTGGTGAATCACACCAAGGAGCCCAAAACTGTGGCCCTTCCGCAGCCGATGACCAGAGTCCTCGAGGGCGGACCGGCGGCGAGCCAGATCGTGCTACCGCCCAGGGGTGTCGAGGTGCTGAAGGTAAAGTGAATCGTCCTCGAGAGAGCGCTGATACCGGATCTCGTCGACCGTCACGCCCCAGACCACCGCCGATCGGCGCTGGCCATCCGGCGCCCATCCATCGGCTTGATAGAACCGCTCCGCACGACGGTTGCCCGCCAGCACCCAGAGAATCGCGCTGCGGAATCCGAGATCGAAAAGCCGGCCCCGAGCCGCGCCCACGAGTGCCTTCCCGATTCCGCAGCCCCACGAATCGGGATCGACATGGAGGGCGGCCAGTTCGCCACTACCCGCCGCCGTAGTAGCGAACCCGAGAATGATGCCGGATTCGTCCGCCACCAGGGTCGACGGCTGCATCGGGTCAAGATTGGTGAAGTTATACTTCTGCGCCCGGTCCTCAGGACGGAACTGGTCGAGGTATGCGTCGGACAATAGCGTACGGTATGCGGCCTGCCAGGAGCGAACGTGCACCTCGGCGACCCCCATCGCGTCCTCGGGTTGCGCTAACCGCAGTCGCATGGTTCAGTAAGCACACAAGGAAAAGGCCGGCCCAGGCGCATGCCCGAACCGGCCCGTAGATCCCGCGGAACGGCTACCTAAACTCGAGGATCTCCTTCTCTTTCGTCTTCGCCGCCTGATCCAGTTTCTGGATGCCCCCGTCGGTCAACTTCTGGATCTCATCGAGTGCCCGGCGCTCCTCGTCTTCGCTGATCGTCTTGTCCTTCAGCAACTTCTTTACGCTCTCATTCGCATCGCGACGGATGTTCCGGGCGGCGACGCGATGGTCTTCCACGACATGATGCAGCCGCTTGACGATCTCCTTGCGGCGCTCTTCGGTGAGTGCCGGAATGGGAACGCGGATGATTTTGCCGTCGTTGGAGGGGTTCAGGCCCAGGTCTGAACTGCGGATTGCCTTCTCGATCGGCCCCAGTTGCGAAGCATCCCACGGTTGAATGGTAATCATCGATGGTTCGGGAACGTGGAGTGTCGCCACCTGACTCAGCGGGGTGGGTGTGCCGTAATAATCGACGCGCACACCGTCAAACAGCGAAATGTTGGCGCGGCCGGTCCGGACACTCGCCATGTCGTGCTGAAGGTCGGAGAGCACTTTGTCCATCCGCGTTTTGGCGCTCGCTTCCACTTCCTTCACGGACTGAAACGCATGAGCGGTAGCAGTCGGTTCGTTTTTCATAAGCTGTCTCTTAATGGATCCTGGTGCCGACGGGTTCGCCCGTCGACATTCGCATTATATTGCCCGGAACGTTCAAGTTGAAAACGATAATCGGAAGTTGATTATCCCGGCACATCGCCACGGCCGAGGCATCCATCACGCGCAGAGCCTTGGTGAGCACTTCGAGATACGTGATTTCCTTGTACAAAACCGCGTCGCTATGCAGCATCGGATCCTTATCGTAGACGCCGTCGACGCGAGTGGCTTTCGCGATAATATCGGCGTGAATCTCCAGTGCCCGAAGCACCGCGGCGGTGTCGGTGGAGAAATAGGGATTCGATGTGCCGGCCGCGAAAATCACGATACGGCCCTTTTCCATGTGGCGGATCGCACGGCGGCGGATGTACGGCTCGGCCACCTGATTCATCTCGATCGCAGTCTGGACACGCGTGGGAACTCCCTGCTTTTCGAGCGCATCCTGCAGCGCCAGGGCGTTGATCACCGTGGCGAGCATCCCCATGTGATCCGCGGTGACGCGCTCCAGATTGCGCGCTGCCGCCGCAACCCCGCGAAAGAAGTTGCCTCCGCCGACCACCAGGCCGAGTTGGACTCCCGTCTGCGCGACGGCCGCGACATCGGAAGCCAGCGCCACAACGCGGTCCGGATCGATGCCGAACGATTCCTTGCCGGCCATCACCTCGCCGCTGAGCTTGAGCAGAATCCGTTGATACTTGGGCATGTGGGCGCACAAAAACGAGGCGCCCATCCGGGGGGCGCCCTTTCGAACTCGCTGCTGATTACGGTTGTGCCGGTTCCGGTGTCTCGGCCGTTTCCGCCGGGGCTGGTTGGCCTGCATCCCCGACCTTCATTCGAACGAAACGGGAGACGCTGATGTTCTCACCGAGCTTCGCGATTCTGGCGCGAACCAGATCGCCGATGGTCATGCTGTTGTCTTTGATGAACGGCTGCTCCAACAAACAGACTTCCTCGTAGAACTTCTGCATGCGGCCTTCGATGATCTTTTCGAGCATCTTCTCCGGCTTGCCCTCGTTCCGCGCCCGAGCCTTCTGGATGTCCTTCTCGCGTTCGAGCGCCGCCTCGGTCACATCTTCCTTGCGGACAAACGTAGGATCGGCGGCCGCGATCTGCATCGCGATGTCGTGCACGAGATCTTGAAAATCCTCGGTGCGCGCCACAAAGTCGGACTCGCAGTTCACCTCCACCATGACACCCAACTGGTTGCCCGAGTGGATGTAGGTTCCGATCATCCCCTGTTTGGTGGAGCGGCTCGACTTCTTAGCCGCGGCAGCGATTCCCTTCTTCCGAAGAATCACGTCGGCCTCCGCCAGACTGCCGTTCGCTTCCACGAGGGCTTTCTTGCACTCCATCATTCCGGCGCCGGTGCGCTCGCGGAGCTCTTTCACTAGTGCTGCGCTTATTTCTGCCATAGTCTCTCATCGTGTCCGGCCAGCGGACGAACGAGTCCCGTCAGCAGACCCGTTCTGATTCCGTTCGCCAGTAATTACTCTGTAACGCTTAGTGCTCGCTGACGTTGCTGGTAACTTCCTGCGACACTGGAGTCTCCGAAGCGGGACCCTTGCGCGGAAGCGACATGGACGGTAAATCTTCGTCGGATAGACTCTCCGACATCAGTTGCTCAGCGTATTTGGGATCGAAATACTGGGCATCGACGGTGATATCGATAGCAGCATCATCGCCTTCGATCCGCTCCGCCGGGAAATCCTGCTCCGTCGCCAGCGCGCGGCCTTCGACCACCGAATCGGCGACCTTCGTCGTAAACAAACGGATGGCGCGCAACGCATCGTCGTTGCCGGGAATCACGTAGTCCACTTCGTCGGGGTCGCAATTCGTGTCGACCACCGCGACCACCGGAATCCCGAGTTTGCGGGCTTCCTTAACGGCAATCGCTTCCTTGTTCGAGTCGATCACGAACAACAGATCCGGCAGCCCGGGCATGTCGCGGATACCCGCCAGGTTCTGCTGCAAGTGCTTGCGCTCACGCTCGAGTCGCCCGACTTCCTTCTTAGCGCGGCCTTCGTACTGGCCTTCAGTGGCCATCACGTCGAGTTCCTTGAGCCGCTTGATCGACCGCTGCACGGTCGTCATATTGGTGAGCAGCCCACCCAGCCAGCGCTGGTTGACATAGTACTGGTTGCAGCGGGTCGCCTCTTCGGCCACAGCGTCCTGCGCCTGGCGCTTGGTTCCCACAAACAGAACCGACTTGCCCTCGGCCGCCATCTTGCCCACGAAGCCCATCGCTTCCTTGAACAGTTTCAGCGTCTTCTGCAGGTCGATGATGTAGATCCCGTTGCGTTCGCCAAAGATGTATTCCTTCATCTTTGGATTCCAGCGCTTGGTCTGGTGCCCGAAGTGAACGCCCGCCTCGAGCAATTCCTTCATGCTGATTGATGGCAAAAAGCCTCCTTGATACGTTCAGGTCCCCGCAAACGGTCCAAACGAGATTTGATTGCAGGGTGGTTAAGGGGTGCGGAGGGTAGATGGCCCCCGGCCGCGAACGGGCCGGGACGGCTGGCCAGCGCTACCACCCAAACTGACAACATGCACAGCCGGTGGAGGAAGGAAACAGCGGAGTACGTTCCGACGCCATTAGCGTTTGGAGAACTGGAACCGCTTGCGTGCGCCCTTCTGACCGTATTTCTTCCGTTCGTGGGCACGCGGATCGCGAGTCAGGAATCCGAGCTGCTTCAGTTTCCCGCGAAGTTCTGAATTGAACTCGATCAATGCCCGGGCAATGCCGAGACGCGCAGCACCCGCCTGACCGGTCAGGCCGCCGCCGTCCGCAAGAATCAGGACATCGAACCGGTCGGCCATTTCTGTCGCGAGCAGCGGCTGGCGCACGATGCTGCGGGCGGTCTCGTTCATGAAGTAGTTGTCGAACGTCCGGCCGTTGACCTGGATCTGGCCCTTGCCAGGGCGCAGAAAAATACGAGCGACCGACGTCTTGCGCCGGCCCGTTCCCAAATATTGCACCAAACCTGCCACTGTTCCTCGCTTACCTTATTTCGATCGTCATGGCCACCGGCTTCTGTGCCTGATGGGGATGACGATCTCCGGCGTAAACCTTCAGTTTCCGGTACATCTGCTTGCCCAGTTTTGTCTTGGGCAGCATTCCGGCGATCGCGTCTTCGATCATTTTCGCAGGGCGGGTTTGCCGCACCTTGCGAGCCTGCGTTTCGATCAGCCCGCCGGGATACCCGGTGTGCCGGCGATACAATTTCTGGTCTTCTTTCCGGCCAGTGAGCCGGATCTTTTCTGCATTGATCACGACCACGTGATCGCCTGTGTCCAGGAACGGAGCGTACGTGGGCTTGTTCTTGCCCATCAATACCATCGCGGCTTGGCTCGCCACGCGACCGAGGACGGCGCCATCGGCATCGATGACGTGCCAGTTGCGCACGATCGCGTTCTTGGACGGAAATTCGGTTTTCATCTAGACAGACCTTCTCCGTTCGAGACTTACAGTGCTACCAGTGTAGCGATCAGGTGACGGAAGTGTCAAACGCGCGCGAACGCACGTCCCCCGTCACGAAGTTCTCGGGCCTGAGCCCGGGCACTCTTTCCATTATTGCGCAAAATCCGGCGCAGGATTGGCCGCATGCGATACTGTTATCAATTTTTGTAGCTCGTTATGAGCCTCACGGACACTATCCAGCAACTCCTCGCCCAGAAGCCCGGATTGAAAGCGCAGCAAATCGCAGCCGAATTGGGGCTGGACCGGACTCACGTCGCTGCCGCCCTGCATTCAATCGGGGGCGAGATCGTCCAGGATAGCGCCTACCGCTGGTGGCCGAAATCGGGCGGGCCCGAGATGCCGGATGCTGCCCCGCGGACGCTGCTCGCGCGATTGGCCCGCTATTACCTGGAGTGCCTCGGCGCCGAGAGCGGTTCGGCCATCAGCATTCCGGCCGAGGCGCGGGATTCCGAGTACGTGGCGCTGTCCCAACTCCCGTTTACAGGCGCGGCGGAGGCAAACGAGCGCGCCGTCAGAAAACTGATCCGCAAGGTTCGCCAGGAGCGGGGCCAACTCACGCTCTACATCGGTTACGCGATCCGGCTTCGTATTGCGACGCTGGGCATGGAGGAGGAGACGCGAATTGAGCCCGTGCTGCTCTATCCCGTCGAAGACACACCCGAAATTCCCGCCGAGCTATTGCGTCCTGCCGGCGCGATCCCCCAGTTCAATCTCGAAGTACTCCGCAGTCTGCAATCCGTCGATAGCGGGAATGTCATGGATGAAGCCATTCATCTGTCCGACGAGTTAGGACTCGCAAACGCCGAGGAGGAATTGCCGCAGTGGGACGAGGTGATCCTGCGGCTGCAGCATTGCCGGCCCGATTGGGAATGGCGCGAGAGTCTGAACCCCTACACGCTGTCCGACGGATGTCCGCTCCACGAGTTGAGTAAGCCGGGGATTTACAACCGCGCTGTCCTGTTTGCGGCTTCACGTTCTCCATTCACGTACGGACTCGAGATCGAGTTACGAAAACTCGCGCAGTTAGACGAGGTACGCGGCAGCGCGCTGGGGCAATGGTTGAGCGGCGAATCGATCGCCTCCTCCGCGATTCCCGACCGTCCGATCATCGAACTTCTGCCGCTGAATACCGAGCAGAGGCAGGCTGTCGTGCAGGGATTGCACGCGCCATTGACCGTCGTCACCGGTCCGCCCGGAACGGGAAAGTCCCAAGTAGTGATTTCGCTGCTCGCGAACATGGCCTGGCAAGGCGGCAGCGTGTTGTTCGCGAGTAAGAATAATCACGCGGTGGATGTGGTGGAGTCGCGAGTGAACGGGCTTAGCTCACATCCGCTGTTGCTGCGGCTGGGCAAGGAAGAGCACCATGCTCGATTGGCTCAGCACCTCACCGCGACCCTGGCGGAATCGTCCACACGGGATGACGCCGCACGGTTTGAGAGTCTGACTCGAGCCCACGATCAGACTCGGGCGCGCTTCGCGGCGGTGCAGGCCGGGATCGCGGCGGTAGTGAAGTGCCGCAACCGCGTGGACGAGTTAGAGCGGGAGACGGAGCCGGCTCGGGCGTTGTTCGGCGCCGGGCGGTTTGCTGAGCTTCGGTCTCTGGAGATAGGCGCCATGAGAGCGCGTGTTCAGGCGCTGGCGGCGGAGTTGGAGATCGCGGGCGAATCGACGATCGCGCGGCTGATGCAAGGGCGCCGGGCAAAACGCATCGCCGACGCAGGTCGCGAGTCGGAGGCGGATGCGGATCTGTTGGGCGTCGCGGTTCCACCGGGCGAGTCCGTGGAGCAATGGCAGGATTTCCACCGTGCGCTGGCGGGGCGACTGGAATGGGCGGCGCGTGGCCAGGCGTATTGGCGGGCTTTCGACGAGTTGCGATCCGCCGCGCCTCTGGAAGAGTTAGCTCGTGAGTTATCCCGCATCGCCGACGAGTCTGGACGCGATTCGCTCGACTTATGGCAATGCTGGATGCGGATGTGGCCCAGCCACTGGACGCCCGGCGATCGCAAACTGCTCGGGGAATATCTGTCGTTGCTGCAGATGATCGCCAGCGGCGATCGCTATGATGAGGGCGCCGGGCGCAAGGTGTTCCGTCGTTACTATCAAGTATTCCCGGCTGTCACGAAGCTGCTGCCATGCTGGGCGGTGACATCGCTATCGGCTCGCGGACGGCTGCCGTTCGAGACGGCGCTCTTCGACCTGGTGGTGATCGACGAAGCCAGCCAGTGCGACATCGCGTCGGCGCTGCCACTCCTATTCCGGGCCAAGCGGGCAGTGATCATCGGCGATCCGCTGCAGTTGAAGCACGTCAGCACCGTCGCACCACAGCAGGACCGGATGATCCTGGGGGCGCACGGTCTGGAGGAAGGCCATGCTGCCTGGGCCTACTCGGTGAATTCGCTGTTCGACCTTGCGCGCAGTTTGTGCCGGCATGAGGACATAGTGAACCTGCGCGATCATCACCGGTCGCATCGGGACATTATTAATTTTTCGAACCGGCACTTCTATCGCGGCGGGCTTCGAGTCGCGACCGACCATGATGCCTTGAAGCGCCCGTCGGGAAGCGGCCCCGCGGTGTCGTGGGTGGATGTGCAGGGTAAAGTCATCCGCCCTCCTCGCGGCGGCGCGATGAACGTGATCGAAGCGGAAGCGGTAGTCGCCGAGTTACGAGCGCTGGTGGTGGAGCAGGGTTACGAGGGGGCCGTCGGAGTGGTGACGCCATTCCGCGCTCAGGCGAATCGGATCCGGGCAATGGTGCACCAGGACGCCGAGTTGGCGAAACAATGCGCGGCACTGCAGTTTGTCGTAGACACCGTTCACGGATTCCAGGGCGATGAGCGGGATGTGATCCTCTTCTCGCCGGTGGTGTCGCGCGGGGTCGGCGAAAGCACGCTACGATTTCTGAAGAGTCACGGCAATCTGTTCAATGTCGCGATTACTCGAGCGCGGTCGCAACTGATCGTCGTGGGCGACCGTCAGGCTTCGCTTGGCTCAGGAGTTTCCTATCTCGCGAGTTTTGCCGAGTATTCGGAGGATTTAGCCGGACAACCGGCCATCGCCGCTCCGATGGATGCCGGTCCCCAATATCCCGCGGTGGCCCACCCCGAACTGGTATCCGACTGGGAGCGAATGTTCTATGAGGCGCTCTATTCGGCGGAACTGCGGCCCGTTCCGCAGTACAACGAGGCGCTGTACATCCTCGACTTTGCGCTCTTTGACGGCGACCGGAAGTTAGATATCGAGATAGACGGCGAAAATTACCATCGTAATTGGGATGGCGAGTTATGCCGTCGTGACCAGATCCGCACGCGGTCGCTTGCCGACTTAGGTTGGGATGTGATGCGTTTTTGGGTTTACGAGTTACGAGAAGATCTGCCGGGTTGTATCTTGCGGGTGCGCGCTTGGAAAGGCATTACCCAAACAGGATCGTCTGGATCCCCCGCAAAGGAATAATCACCCAATCCGGACGGTCCAAGAGTTCCGTCGCCGTCTCCGCCAGGAATTTCGACCCTGCCCACGACGACCAGAATGCAGCCCAGCGCTCGAAAGCCGCCATCGACTCGGGCTTCGGCGTAATGCCCGGCACCAATCCAAACAGCACAGCGTACGCCGCGTATTGGAACGAGCGCAGCATGCCCGCGACATCCCGCATCAGCGATCGCTTGATCCGGCGCTCGCCGTAGGGGCGCGATGGCTCCCCCTCGAAATCGATAATGGCGAAATCCTTCCCGCGGTAGAGCACCTCCCGCAAGTTCAAATCGCCGTGAATGCGGATCCGCTGCGTATCGAACCGGCGGTCGCGAACCGGCCGGAATCGGGCGCGGATCTCTTCCACCCGGGACAGCATCTGCCGCGCAGCGGGGCCACTTGTGGACTCATCGACGGCAGCGCCTGCTCCAACGGCGCGGACCGTGCGGCCAGCGCGCGGTGACGCCGAGGTCCTGCAGATAGTCGAGCTTCTGCGTCAGGCCGCGGAAGTCGCGCATTCCGTCGCCGGTCGAATCGTGGAAGGCGCGGACGGGCAGTTTGTAAAGGATGGCGTCTTTGAACCACAAGGGGTCGTCGATGGGCGGAAGGTTGCGGTCCGGTTGCATTGTCTTCTCTGGTTCAATTCCAGTGTTGCTCAAGTGTTTCGGTAGAACCGGCGCCAAACGGCGGGGGCGCGGGACAGCGTATACTCACCGATCATGATCCCGCAATTCGCAGCGGCGAGCGATCGGTCACTGCTGGTGTCGCTCGGCTCCGGAATCTCGCTGGACACGCATCGCCGGGTATTAGCGCTGTCGCGGGCAGTTCAAACAGATCCCATACCTGGTGTTTTAAACATCCACCCTGCATACTGTTCGGTGCTGGTGGTGTTCGATCCCCTCCTGTCGACTCACGATGCGGTGTGTGCCGCGGTGATAGAGCGGTGGGACCGTGCGTCACATGCTTCCCTGCCCGAGACTCGAGTGGTGGAGGTCCCGGTCCGATATGGCGGCAGCGATGGACCCGATCTCGATGACGTCGCCTCCGCGCACGGGCTGACGGCCGATCGAGTCGTCGAACTCCACTCCAGCGCCCAGTACGTGGCGGCATTCGTTGGATTCGTGCCTGCATTCGCGTACCTGGCCGGACTGCCCCCAGAACTCGCGACACCCCGCCTCTCGACTCCGCGACCCAGTGTGCCGGCCGGAAGCGTCGGCATCGCGGGCGCGCAAACGGGCGTGTATCCATTTGCGACGCCGGGCGGTTGGAGATTGATCGGCCGCACGCCGCTTCTGATGTTCGACGCGTCGCGGACTCCGATGAGTCTGATTGAGATCGGCGACCGGGTGCGCTTCGTGCGGGTCTCGGAGCACGCGTGATTCTCGTCGAATCGCCAGGACTGCAGACCACCGTGCAGGATCTGGGACGGCCGGGATACGGTCCGCAAGGGATCTCGGCTTCCGGCGCCGCCGATCCGCTGTCGCTTCGAATCGGCAATGCTCTGGTTGGAAATCGAGAGGGAACCGCCGCGCTCGAGATGACACTGGTGGGCGGACGATACCGACTTCAAACGCCGGTGGTGATCGCGATTACGGGCGCTGCGATGGCAGCGAAAGTGGAGGGCGCTCCGGTTGAGCATGGCCGTGCGCTGGATGTCGCAGCCGGTGCCGTCGTGGAGATCGGATCGTCGAAGGATGGCGTTCGCTCGTATCTGTGCGTCTCGGGCGGCATTCAGGTGGCACCGTTTCTGGGCAGCGCTTCCACGCACCTCCTGACAGGAATCGGTGGATTCGAAGGACGCGCGTTACGCAAGGGCGACAGCCTGCCGGTCGGCCCGCGGCAGAAGCACGCGCCGCCGATTTCGATCAGCCGTGAAATGGCTGCCCGGCTGGCACCGCGCAAATGCATTCGGGTGACTCACGGGCTACAGTCGGACTGCTTCACCGACGAGCATCGCGCGCTATTTGTGACTACGCCTTATTGCGTGACGCAGGAGGCGAATCGAATGGGACTCCGGCTGGAAGGGACGGCCATTCCGTCGACAACCGCGGCGACGATGATCACCGAGGGAGTCGCGCTGGGCGCGGTTCAGGTGCCATCGAGCGGGCAGCCCATCATCCTGTTCGTTGAGCAGCAAACCACGGGTGGCTATCCGAAAATCGCGAATGTGATCGCCGCCGATCTGCCCAGCGTTGGCCAGTTACGGCCTGGCGATGAGACCCGGTTCGAGTGGGTTTCGATTGAGACTGCGGTCGCGCTACTTCGCGAGCAGGAGTCGTTGATGCGAGGCATCCTTCCATGACCGGTGTTGGCGCGCGCGAGTGGAAGACGCTGTTCGCGGCACAACTGGGGTGGATGCTCGACGGCATGGACGTGATGCTATACGCGTTCGCGCTCACGACCATTCAGCGCGACTTCGGGCTGTCGTCGGCGATGGCGGGCGCACTGGCGTCCTACACTCTGCTGACGTCGGCTTTCGGCGGCGCTCTCGCGGGCTATTATGCCGACCGCTTCGGACGTGCCCGCGTACTGGCCTGGAGCATCCTCATTTACTCCATCTTTACCGGACTTACGGCGACGTCCCACACGCTATGGGAACTCGCGCTCTGGCGGGCGCTGGTCGGCATCGGACTGGGCGCGGAGTGGTCAGCGGGATCGGTGCTGGTAGCGGAGACGTGGCCCGCGCGGCATCGAGGCAAAGCCATCGGCTTCATGCAAGCAGGATGGGCCATCGGCTACATGCTGGCCGCTGTGCTCGCGGCCTTGATACTGCCGCGATTCGGATGGCGCGCCCTGTTTCTCGCAGGGGCGGCTCCCGCGCTGCTGACGTTTTGGATCCGGCGTGGAATCAAGGAGCCGGAGGTGTGGACTCGCGCGCCCCGGAAGATCGACCTGCGCGTGCTACTGAAGCCGCCGCTGCTCGGACGAGTGCTGGTCGCCACATCCGTTTGCTCGCTCGTGCTCTTTGCCTACTGGGGGCTGTTCACCTGGATGCCCGCATACCTCGCGAGCCCGGCTTCAAGGGGCGGCGCAGGACTCGGGATCGTGCGGTCGTCCGGCTGGATTGTCGCGGTGCAAGTGGGTGCTTTTCTCGGGTACACGCTGTTCGGATTCATCTCCGATCGCATCGGCCGCCGGCCCTCATTCATGCTGTTCACGCTCGCAGCAGCGGTGCTCGTACCCGTGTACGCTCAGCCCAACCGCACACCGGCCGTGCTGCTGGCGCTGGGTCCATTGATCGGCTTCTTCGGGCACGGATACTTCAGCGTATTCGGCGCGATGCTGGCCGAGTTATTTCCCACGCAGATCCGCGCTACCGCCCAAGGGCTTTGCTATAACTTCGGACGAGCCATCAGTGCACTGGCTCCCGTGGCCATCGGCGCGATTGCGGACGTGCGCGGCATTGGTGCAGGACTCGCTATCACTTCGGCGTTCTTTGCCGCGGGCGGCTTGCTGGTGTTGCTGTTGCCCGAAACGAAAGGAGAGGAGTTAGGATGATTCGCATCGACATCAATTGCGACATGGGTGAACTGCCGGATGCGATTGCGGACGGCACGCAGGAATCGCTGATGCCGAATCTCACCTCGGTCAACATTGCCTGCGGCGGCCATGCCGGTGACCAGCAGACGATGCGCACCACCGTGGAACAGGCACTACGTCACGGACTCGCCATCGGGGCTCACCCGGGCTATGAGGATCGCGCGAATTTCGGCCGCATTGAACTGAACGTGCCGGCCGGCGAACTGGCGGAGAGCATCTGCCGGCAAGTAGCTGCGCTCGCTGCGATTGCGCCGCTGGTTCACGTGAAGCCCCACGGCGCTCTCTACAATCAGGCCGTGCGGAACCACGCGCTGGCGCGAGTGATCGCCGACGGTGTGGCTCGATTCGACCGCCGGCTCGTGCTGGTGGGACTCGCAGCGTCCCCGATGCTCGACGTTTTTCGCGACGCCGGTTTCGCGGTAGCAGCCGAAGCATTCGCCGACCGGCGCTATGAGCCGGATGGCACGCTGCGATCGCGCAAGTTCGCCGACGCGCTGATCCGCGATCCACAGGAGGCGGCGGCGCAGGCGCTCTCCATGGCGCAACAGGGGCTGGCCGATACCATTTGCATCCATGGCGACACGCCCGGGGCACCGGCTATCGCCGCGGCAGTCGCGTCCCTGCTGCGCCTGTACGGGATCCGTCTGGCGCCGCTCGGTTAGTCCGATTCCAGGGCCCGGAACAAGGCAGCCGAATACGGAACCAACTCATAACTCTCTCCCGTTCCGACTCGTATCTCTTCCGAATTCTCTCCGCGGGAATCGATCAGTAACTCCCATCCCGCTATATCGTCGCTCTTCGGCATATAAAAATCGATTGACTCGTGATGGGGATTCATCATGAATAGGAACGTGTCGTCGGTGATCTGCTGCCCGAACTCATCGAGCGTATCGAGCGTCTTTCCCGATAGCTGCAACCCTAGGCAACGCACCCATCCGGCATTCCATTCTTCTTCGGTCATCTCCTCCCCGTCGGGGCGGTACCAGTCGATATCTTCCACTTTCTTGCCGCCCGCGATTTCGCGTTGTTGTTTGTGCGCGGGATTGATGGGACGGTCCTGGAAGAATTTTCTGCGCCGCAGATTCGGGTGCTCTTTCCGCATCCGGATCAGTTCGCGCGTGAATTCGAGCAATGCCCGCTGCCGCTCGTCGAGAGTCCAGTTGTACCAACTGATCTCGGTGTCCTGGCAGTATGCGTTGTTGTTCCCGCCTTGCGAGCGGCTGATCTCGTCGCCGCCGCAGATCATCGGCACGCCCTGCGAAAGTAGCAGCGTCGCCAGGAAATTCCGCCTCTGCCGCTCGCGCAGCGCCACGATCTCCGGGTCGTCGGTCGGCCCCTCGACGCCGCAGTTCCAGCTCTGGTTGTGGCTCTCGCCGTCGCGGTTGTCCTCGCCGTTGGCCTGGTTGTGCTTCTCGTTGTAGCTCACGAGGTCGTTCAACGTGAAACCGTCGTGGGCGGTCACGAAGTTGATGCTGGCGAATGGGCTGCGGCCGCCCCGTCCGTAGAGGTCGCTGCTGCCGGTCAAGCGGTAGGCCATCGCGCCGGCCTGGCCCTCGTCGCCCTTCCAGAACGCCCGCACCTCGTCGCGGTAGACGCCGTTCCACTCGGCCCAGAGGACCGGAAAATTGCCGACCTGGTAACCGCCCTCGCCAACGTCCCAGGGCTCGGCGATCAGCTTGAGTCCCGCCAGCCGCGGGTCGGCCTGAATCGCCGCGAAGAGCGGTGCCTCGGCCGAGAAGCCTCCCCGGGTGCGACCGAGGACGGTGGCCAGGTCGAAGCGGAAACCGTCGACGTGCATCTCCAGAATCCAGTAGCGCAGGCTGTCCATGATGAGCTGCAGGGTGCGCGGATGGGTCATGTTGAGCGTGTTGCCGGTGCCGGTGTAGTCCATGTAGAAGCGCCGGTCGTCCGGCCCCAGACGGTAGTAGGCCGCGTTGTCGAGGCCACGGAAGCAGAGCGTCGGACCGAGCTGGTTGCCCTCGCCGGTGTGGTTGTAGACAACGTCGAGGATGACCTCGATCCCGGCCTCGTGCAGCGTCTTGACCGTTGTCTTGAACTCGGTCACCTGTTGGCCGAGCGCTCCGCTGCTGGAGTAGCGCGCATCCGGCGCGAAAAACCCGATCGAGTTGTAGCCCCAGTAGTTGGTCAGCCCCTTGTCGACCAGGTGCTTGTCGGAGACGAAATGGTGGATCGGCAGCAGCTCGAGCGCCGTGATGCCCAGGTGGCGAAAATACTCGAGCGCCGGCTGGCTGGCCAACCCGGCGTAGGTCCCGCGGAGCAGCTTCGGCACGTCCGGGTGGCGCGCCGTGAAGCCCTTGGTATGGACCTCGTAGATGACGGTGTTCTTCCAGGAGACGCGTGGCGGCCGATCGTCGCCCCAGGTGAAAGCCGAATCGATGACCACCGATTTCGGCACGCCGGCCGCGCTGTCGCGACGGTCGATGCTCAGATCGGCGTCCGGGTGGCCCACCCGGTAGCCGAACATCGCGTCGCTCCAGCGGATCGTCCCGTCAACCGCCTTGGCGTAAGGATCGAGCAGCAGCTTGGCCGGGTTGAAGCGCTTGCCTTCTCGCGGCCGATAGGGGCCGCTGACACGGTAGCCGTACCGCTGCCCCGGCCGCACCTCCGGCAGGTAGACATGCCAGACCTGGTCCGTCTGCTCGAGGACGGGGACCCGCGCCAGCTCGCGCGAGCCCTGTGGCCCGTCGTACAGGCACAACTCGACTCCGCTGGCCCCCTCCGAGAACAACGCGAAGTTCACCCCTGAGCCATCCCAGGTCGCCCCCAGGGGGTAGGGGCTGCCCGGCCACGCCCGCATTGTCAAGCGTCATCATCTCCTGACCCGATCTGTCTCCTGCTCCATCCTATGCGGCCGGGCGGGCGGGCGGCTAGCGGGGTGTGTGCCCAAATCGCGTCGCCTTGAACAGGTCGATGTCGTGACGGGTCTCGCCGGTTTCGGCCAGGTCGGCC
>JBBQGE010000047.1:0-43236 GCA_038322675.1 Bryobacterales bacterium | reverse complement strand
CTCAGGCGGCAGTCGCAGCCGACGTTGATCCGGCGTCCGATCTTGCGCTGGAGGAAGGTGCCGAATCCCTTTCCCAGCAGTTCGATTCCGTCGCTCTGCAGTTCGGTATCGGCGATGCCGCGAATGTCGTATTCGCGAAAGATGGTGTGCTTCAGCACTGGCGTCTCCTGAGTAGAACTCGCGCGGGCGCTCCTTCGGCGCCCGCAATCTTTAATGGTAAGCAAATCAGATGGTATTCGCCGGGTTCGATTCGGTGCAGATCGAGCGACTCGACGATCCAGATGCCTGCGCCCAGCAAAATGCGGTGGGTTTCTTCGCCGTCGGAGTCGGGGGTCCCGATGGACAGATAATCGATGCCCACGAGCGCCGGGCGGATGGCAGCGAGTGTCCGCGCGATGTCGGGTGTGAGCGCCGTGTACGCGGGATCGAACGGCTGGTGTGGCCAGTCGCGATTCGAGTTGGACGTTTTAAATAGCACGCGCTGACCTCGCCGGATGGTGGCTGCCTCATCAAGGCTCAGCACACGTGCGGGCCCGATGACGGCATCGAACGGCAATGCATCCATCGAGGCGCCGCCGGGGAGATAGTGAAGCGGCGAATCGAGATGCGTGCCGAGGTGCGCCGACATGGAGAATGAGGAGAGATTGCAGGCGGCGCCTGCGCCGATTGCGCAGTCGCGGTGCAATTCGAACGGAGCATCACCGGGCCATCGGACTAACTGCGAGTCCAATGATACGGAAACATCGATCCAGCCGCTCATGCGCTGACGGCGATCACGTTCTTGATTCCGCCCGTCTTGCCCGACAGCGGCTGGTCGACGTTCTCGATGGGATAGCGCGCACTGATGATAGAGCGCACCGCCTGGGGCCAGCGGTCGGCAAACACTCCGAGATCGCGAATGGCATCTTGAAAACTAGTCAGGCTGGCGTTGACGGTGCCGTACAGCATCTGATTCTTCAGTACCAGATCGCGCATGATGAGATCGGTATCGACGCTGATGGGGGCTTTACGGCCCGGCACTCCGGTCAGGATAAAGACCGCGTTCGTCCCAAGAAATTTCATTACCTCAAACGCGAGTTGGGAGGCGCCCACGGCCTCATACACGACGTCGATGTTACCGATCTGAGCGGCCATCTGCTCGACCGTGTTGTCCTCAGCCGGTATGAACTTCGCGCCGATTGCGTCGACAATCTCCTGCCGGTGATCGCCTGCACCGGATCGGGAATATACGTAGGTTTCGAAGCCCTCCAGCACGAGTTTCATCGCGCCGAGCAATCCCACCGGACCAGCGCCCAGCACGACGGCCTTATGGCAAAACGCGCCTGGACGTCCAGGCTCCACGGGACACGCCCATGGCAAGCGCTGCTGCACCTCCCAGAGCTGCGTCACGCCTTTTTCGGCGATGGTGAGAGGTTCGACGAGAACTCCGACATCGCGCAGACCGCGAGGCACGGCCGACATGTACGAAGCCTGGTCGACGACGAACTCGGTCATGAATCCGTGGCGCTGCTTGATGCCGCGTTCGGTGAAGGCTCCGGTGTAGCAGAAGTCCTGGCGTCCGGCGCGGCACGCGATGCAGTTGGGATCGGGGCATGGCCGACGCACGGAGGTAACGACGAGATCGCCGGGTCGCAGGTGCGTGACCGCCGCGCCCACTTCCACTACTTCGCCGAGCGATTCGTGCCCGATGATCAGATAGTCGCTGCCCTCGGGAGGAGTTCCGTATTCGAACGAGACTATCTCCTTGTCGGTCCCGCAAATTCCGACATCGAGAATTTTGAGTTTGGCCTGGGTTGGCTCAGTGAGGGTTGGTTCCGGATGGTCAATGACCCGGAATTGTTTCTGATCGGGGAAGACGGCGACAGCGCGCATGTCTCATGATACGGTGCGGCTGATCGCAATCGCGCAAACTGGAGATATGCAGCGGTTACTTGTTGGGCTCCTGCTGATGCTGCCATTCGCCGCCGCCGAGACAAAATACAGAGACGCGGTACTGCTTCAGTATGCCGATTTTGAGTACGGCAGTTCGCACCGGTCGTATCTGTGCGTGTCCGTGCGCAATCCGGACCGCCTTGTGATGGGCTATGCGAAGCGGTTGCACTGGCATTACCATCCTTCGAAAATGAAACCGCTGGTTGGCAAGGCGGTTCGTGTGCGGTTTGACGATGAATCGCTGTGGATCATTCGGACCGACGGCCGGGCGCTGAAGCTAAAGCAGGATTATCTGACTCGGGCGTTTGAGCCGGATTCGCGGTGTGAGCAGGTGGTGGAGGCAGCGGTGGCACGGCAGAGCGCGCCGCCGAAGAAACTTCACCGGCGCTAACGTAACAGGCGAAGAGCGACGCGGAAGAGCGACTCGAAATCCACCGCCTGAGTTTCGCTCTTGGCTTTCAACACTGCCGACTCAGCCGACGCTCGAGTGGCGCCGATGTTCATGAGCGCCGAAAGCACATCTTCCTCGTCGGCGGTGAACGACGACTTCGGCTTCCCCGCGACAGTTGACGACGTGACTGCGCCGGTCAGCATGTCGAGCTTCTCGCGAAGTTCTAACACCATACGCTCGGCCGTCTTCTTGCCGATGCCGGGGATTCGCACCAGCATCTGCAGGTCGCCCTTGCGAATCGCCGTCACCAGTTCGGTGGCGGCCATGCCCGACAGGATGGTCACGGCGAGTTTGGGTCCAATGCCGCTGACCGAGATCAGCTTCTCAAACAGCGTTTTTTCCTCGGCGGTGGAGAATCCGAAGAGGGTCAACGCATCTTCCCGGACGTGCGTGTGGACGCGGAGGCGCACTTCCTGGCCCGCGTCGGGAAGAGCCGTGAAGGTGGAGACCGGGATGGTCAGGTCGTAGCCTACGCCCTGCACGTCGACGATGACCTGGTTGGGATGTTTCTCGAGAACAATGCCGCGGACATGCGCGATCATACAGAATCAGAATACATGGCCAGACGCCGATTCTTTGTATCCGAAGTCCGCGGCGGCGAGGCAGCCATCGAGGGCGATGAAGCGCAGCACCTGACTCGGGTCCTCCGAGTGGAGCCGGGACAACGCTACGAGATCTCCGACAATCGAACGGTATGGCTGGCCGAGATCACCAGCGCACGCAAGAGTCTGGTTATGTTTCGGACTATTGAGAAGGTGCCGCTGCATCCACCGCCGGTGCGGATGTATCTCTACTCCGCTTTGATCAAGTTCGACCACTTCGAGTGGATCGTGGAGAAGGCGACTGAACTGGGCGTGGAGCGAATCGTGCCGGTGCGGGCGATGCGGACCGAGCGCGGTCTGGAGCAGGCGGCTGGGAAGCGGGGGGAACGCTGGCGGAGAATCGCGGTGGAAGCTTCGCAACAGTGCCGGCGCGACACGCTGCCCGAGATCGGGGAGCTAGCTGCGTTCGAAGAGGCGATCGGCGCCGGGACCGAGTACCGTTATGCGTGCGATGAGAATCCGGGCGCACCACCACCGCTGCTGCAGGCAGTGCCGGCCGTTCGCCGGGCGGATGACGAGGTTTCGATCCTGATTGGTCCGGAAGGCGGATGGACAGATGAGGAGCGGGAACGATTCATCGAGGCGGGTTGGACGGCGGTGAGTCTCGGGACGCAGATCCTTCGTGCTGAGACGGCCGCGATCGCTGCGCTGGCCATCGCGAGTGCAGCGTGGCAGGTAACGCCGATACAATAGCTTCAAATGTCTGAAATCACCCGGCGCGGCTTCATCGCCGCCGCAACCGTTGCCACAGCACGAGCCTATTCGCAGGTGCAGGGAGCGAACGATCGCATCCACATTGGAATTATCGGATGCGGAGGCCAAGCCACCGGCCACATGCACGCGCTCGTGAAGATGCGCGAGTCCGACAACATCGAATTGCTGGAGGTGTGCGACGTCTACGACAAGCGCGCCGAAGCCGCGTCGCAACTGACGGGCGGCAAGATCGTGAAGGACTACCGGCGTCTGCTGGACAATCGCGATATCGACTACGTCCTGATCGCGACACCGGAGCACTGGCACTACCAGATGACCATCGACGCGATCGACGCGGGCAAGAACATCTACTGTGAGAAGCCGATGACGTACACCATCGACCAGGCGCGTCGCGTTGCGGCGAAGATGCAGCATGCCAAGGTCAAGATGCAGGTGGGCGTGCAGGGCATGTCGGACGACTCCTACGAGACGGCGAACCGCTATATTCGCGAAGGCGCGCTGGGCAAGGTGGTGCTGGCGCAGATCGATTATTCGCGCAACCACATGAACGATTTTTGGGAGTATGAGATGGATCCGGATGTCCGGCCCGGCGAGAATCTGGATTGGAACGCGTTTCTCGGACCGGCCAAGAAGCGGCCGTTCGATCCCGACCGGTTCTTTAGCTGGCGCCGTTATTGGGATTACTCGGGCGGGATCGCGAGCGACCTGTTTGTGCATCGCGCGACGCGGATTATCAAATCGGTGGGTTTGACGTTCCCATCGATGGCGGTGGGCAGCGGCGGGAAGTTCGAGTTTAAAGACAGCAAGGCGGAAATTCCAGACACGCTGAATATGCTGATTGAGTATCCGGAAGGGCTAACGATGCAGTTAGTCTCGTCGATGGCCAACGAGACGCCGATTCACCATTTCATTCGCGGCCATAAGGCGACTCTCGAATTCACGCGGACGGGCTTCACGATTCAGCCCCAGCGGCAGTACGCGAAGGATATGCAGCCGGTGGACTACAAGAAGACGGGCGCCGAGGCACTCGACCTGCATCATCGGAATCTGTTCAACGCGATTCGCAAGAACGAGGCGATCCGGTGCGATCACATGCTGGGGTACTACGGAGTGGTGGCGACGGCGATGGGGAATCTGTCGTACCGTAAGCGGAAGTATATGCGGTGGGATGCGGGCAAGCAGCGGGCGGTGACGGCGTAGGGCTAAAGAAACGAAGCTGAACCGCCGATAGCAGGATCGTGAGCTTGATAGCGGCGCTGATCGGGTCTGTGACCACCGTGTTTGCTTATACGCTTCTGTGCATCGGCGTGTACAAGATCTTTCAAATCTCGACCGAATTGACCGAGATTCGGAAGATGCTGAAGGAACTGAAGCGCGAGGAGCCATAGGCCGTCACGGGCAGTTGAGTAGTCCCAACCTGAGTCACGGGTGATTCTCAGTACGTCTGGTACTACTGAGCCTCTTGGCCTACTTTGGTTGAGATCGCAAACTGTATCCGTGACAAGCCTGCGATCTCTACTCTACTCCGGTATCTTCTTCGTGGCCGCCACGTCGGCGACGGCCACGACGGTGTTCATCAACGACACCTTCCACCCTGGCGACGAGTGCGGTAACGCGACCTGCGATGTGGTCGGGAACCGGAATTCGTTCGACATCCAGAAAGTGGTTCTCAGCTACGAAACCGATAGCAATATGGTGACGGCAGCGGTGTTCCTCAACTATGGCAACGACACGCTGTCGCCCTTCAAGGTATCCGGTATCACGTTGAACATCGGCGACCTGCTGTTCGGCGAGGACGGGCAGTGGCTGTACGGCGTCCCCGTGGAGGCGCACGCGGGATCGCCGAATGGCGGACCGTCGAGCGGCACGGTGGAGGCTGGTCATCTGTACCAGATCAACAACGGCAGCGGGATTCTGACGGCCGGGCAGGTTCTCAATTACCCGAACGCCGAGTACCGGCCGGCGGCGCCCGTCTGGCTGCGCAACCAGGGCGGATCGCTGACCGAACTCACCGGTACGGGCGGGACTCAAATTGTGTCCACCAATGGGGACGGCGTTACAGCGGGCCGCATTCACGCCGACGTCACGTTCCTGGCTACCCCCGAGTTTCTATCGGCGTTCAACTCCCCCGGGTTCTCCTTCCAGTGGGCATCCGCGACGTGCGGCAACGACGTGATCTCGCTCGCGACGCCCGAGCCGGTCAGCACGGTGCTGATCGGCGGCGGGTTGGTATTCCTTGGCCTGATGCGCCGCCGGCGCGGAACGTCTGCCGTGTGACCGCGTGTTAGCATGGTGGATTCAAAACGCCAAACATGCGAAACGTCATCATCATCGGCTCCGGCTGCGCTGGAAATACGGCTGCCATCTATGCTGCCCGTGCGAATCTCTCACCGCTGGTAGTGGCCGGTCACGAGGCGGGAGGGCAACTCTCACTCACCAGCATGGTCGAGAATTTTCCCGGCTTCCCGCACGGGATCAACGGGCCCGAGCTGGTTGAGAATATGAAGCAGCAAGCGGAGCACTTCGGCGCGAAATACCTTCATGGGTCGGTTGTGGAGGTGGATCTTGCTGTGCGTCCGTTCCGGTTGCTGATCGACAATGAGTGGCACGAGACGCGGACGGTCATCATCGCCTCGGGGGCGTCGGCGCGCTGGCTGGGTCTGCCGAATGAGAAGAAGCTGATCGGGCACGGCGTCAGTTCGTGCGCCACTTGTGATGGATTCTTCTATCGCCAGAAGAAAATTATGGTGATCGGTGGTGGGGATTCCGCGTTGGAAGAGGCGATTTTTCTAACTCGTTTCGGATCGGAAGTGGTTCTGGTGCATCGCCGCGATCAGTTCCGGGCTTCGAAGATCATGGTGGCTCGCGCGAGGGAGAATCCCAAGATCAAGCTACTGATGAACACGACCGTCGAGGATGTTTACGACGTGAATCACGGAGTGGTCACCGGGGTGAAGCTCCGCAACGTCGTTACCGGCGAGACTTGGGAGCGCGATGTGGACGGTTTCTTCGTCGCCATCGGGCACGTGCCGAATACGGCCCCGTTCATCGGACAGATCGACCTGGACGCCGACGGGTACATTGTCTCCAAGGGCGGCGCGCGCACCAACGTGGAGGGCGTGTTCCATGCCGGCGACGTGCAGGATCGCACCTATCGCCAGGCTGTGACCGCGGCCGGCGCCGGATGTATGGCGGCCATCGACGTGGAGCGGTACCTCGAAAATCTCGACGCATAATCCTCGTAACAATCTCTGCTGCTCCTTCACTACTAGTCAGACGGCTGGAATGCCGCGCCTACATCGGTGGCCCCCTTTGTGCCTTTTCTACGCATGTGATTACGGGAAGGAACTTGGGTGGTGAAACAAAGCCGGTAGTAGCGGCAACAGGATCAACCATGAACAAACTAAACGCTAACTCCATATTGGCCGGGTGTGTGGCATTCGCACTCTGGGTGTCGATCGCACCTGGCTTACAGGCCCAGTCTCCGCAGATGCGGATACCGGCACAACTAACTACCGCGGTCAATCCGGCGGTTGAAATGGCGGCTGCGACAGCGGCGGTCAACGCGAATCTGGTTCAGGCTAGTGGGAAGATCTATCCGAAGACAGCGTCCGCGAGCTGCTGCCAACTCGGGGAGACTCGAAGCCGCGATGTGCTGTTCTTCACGATGTTTACTGGTAAGAATGAAGCCAAGAACAAACAATTCGGGCCTTTCAATGCGGTAGAGGGCGTCGACACCTGCTGGATGATCACGAACTATCAGCGAGTGGACAAGAGCGCCGCGGGAAAATTTATGACCACAGTCTCATCACAGCCGGCCGGCTTTCACTTTGTTTCCAGTTCGGAGTACACGAATGAGTACAACGCCGCTCACAACTACCTGTTGAGTCTGAATCTCCCCAAGTCTCTCGAGGCCAGCCTGGAAGTGAAATTGTCGGATATTGTCAAGAATTATAGCTCCGCCGCGCAGTCGATCGATACCAATCGTGCTGTCGTCCAGCAGGGAGTTACACTATGGGGTGCGGGTGCCTTTAACGGCAGGTCCTGGTATGACGGATACGTCAATATCACGGAGACCTGCTGCCCGCCGGAGATCCGCGACTCCGCGGCCCTGAAGAAGATGTTGAAGACATGGATCGACAGCACACGCAAGACGTATTTTGACCGGCTTCCAACCAGCGCCCGGTTCAATTTCGCGGACGATATCAAAGTTGTTCAGTAGGCGGCGGCCGGCGTGGCCTTGACCCTCGCCGGCAGTCCCGCTCCCCTCGCGGGGTCTACACTGGGTGAGCGAAGGAGCTGGACGAAGTGAGCGTGAAGATCGGGTTGTACAGCATCACCTACGGGGGCGTGTGGTATCGCGGGGAAGCGCTGACCGTCGAGGAAGTGATCTGGCGGGCGAAGCGGTTCGGGTATGAGGGCGTGGAAATCGACGGCAAGCGCCCGCATGGGAATCCGCTGGACATGCCAAAGAGCCGGTGCGACGAACTCCGCAAGAGGGCGGCGGACCAGGGCATCGAGATCTATGCCGTCGCCGCGAACAACGATTTCAGCAGCCCGATTCCCGAACATCGCGAATCGCAATTGGTATATCTGCGCGAGTTGATGCGGATGGCGGCGAATCTCGGGGCAGGACTGTTGCGGGTGTTCCTGGCGTGGCCGGGAGTCACACTTCGGCCGGACGGGGGAGGGCGATACGACGTCGCGAAGTCGGTATGGGCCGCGGCGCACAATGAATTTTCAGAAGAGCAGACGTGGGAGTGGTGCCGGAAGGGACTGTCGGAAGCCGCGCGCCTGGCGGGCGAAGAAGGCGTGGTGCTGACCCTGCAAAACCACGCGCCGGTGATCCGAGGGTATGCGGATACGTTGCGGATGGTGAAGGAAGTCGCGTCGCCATACGTGGAAATCTGTTTCGATGCCCGGCTCGAGCACGGGCTGGACGAAGCGGGTGTACGGGCGGCGGTGAATGAAATTGGATCGCGCCAAGTGTTGTGGCACTACGGCGGGGAGTACGATCGAGGTCCCGACACCATCGAGCTAAAAGGCGACGAGAAGTGCATGGGCGAGATGCTGGGGTTGATGGACATCGGTTACTCGGGCTATGCGGGTTACGAGTTATGCCACCCGCTGCCGGTTGTAGATGGGCAGACCGTTGGACTTGATTTCGTGGATAAGAATGCCGAGTTAGCGGCCGAGTACATGCGCGGCATCCGGTCAGAGGCGGCGCGGTGCTGGAGTTAGCACGGGACCATCCGCTGGCGGTTGCGGCATCGGCGGCTATCCGAGGTGGGGAGGTCGCACCGTTACGCCGATTGCTCCAGGAAAATGCCGGGCTGGCGAATGCGCGGATCGGGCCACGATCATTGCTGCACATTGCTACGGATTGGCCGGGACATTTTCCGAACAATATCGAAATCGTAAAGGAGTTAGTCGCGAATGGCGCGGACGTCAACGTTGCGTTCGCGGGCCCAGCGCATGCCGAGACACCTCTGCATTGGGCCGCGAGTAGTGACGACGTGGACGTGATGGACGCCTTGATTGACGCGGGTGCGGATCTCGAGTCGCCAGGCTCGGTGATCGGAGGCGGTACGGCCTTGGCGGATGCTGTTGCGTTCGGGCAGTGGAACGCGGCTCGCCGGTTGGTGCAATGCGGGGCGCGTGCCAACCTTTGGCAAGCCGCGGCATTAGGTTTGATGGATCGGGTGGAGGCGTATTTCGCGGCAGATCCAGTGCCCGGCGCCTTAGATGTGACGAATGCGTTCTGGTGCTCGTGCCACGGGGGACAGTTGGAGGCGGCTCAATTCCTGGTGGAGCGCGGCGCGGATGTGAAGTGGGTGGGCCACGACGGGTTGACAGGGTTGGGGGCGGCCCGGCGCAGTGGTGCGGATCGAGTGGTGGCGTGGCTGGAGAGTCTGGGCGGATGAAGGAACAATCGTGAGTGATAATTCACTGGACATTGCCGTCCGGTTGTGAAATACTCGCCACACTATCGACAGATCAACAGTCTCTCGTCTTGCGTTCGGCGCGTGGAGAAGCTGCGACTATAGGACCCGGTTGAAATCAGGACCCACTGAGGCTAGGATATACGTGTCTTTATGTGGTGGTAAGTTGGATATCTGCTTACGGCCAATCGCATACATTAGTTACTAACTTGCAATACCGGTTGACGCAGGGCGATCTGGGCGATCTGGTTCCTGGCGCATTCAACCATACACGGACTCTGCGCATTGCGGAGGGCGGCGAGGCGTTGCTCGACGAGTGCCGCGACCATTCCTTGACCTGGGCTCAGGATCGGATGTTATTCCGCCTGGCACACCGGCATGCGGCGACGAGTACGAGTTGCCGAGAGTACGCGAGTCCGAGTATGCACGTCGTTTCCGTTCCCCTTGCGGACGGCACTCGAGAGACGCGGATTCACTTCGATCTTCACGGTCCCCACAATCCCATGGGGCACTTCGGAGAGGTGGTGCGCAACCGGTTGACGTTTGGCAGGACGTCGGAGTACGAGGTGTATCGAGGTCTGATGAAGCGTCGCGGGGAATCGGACATCCCTCCTCCGGCTACGATCTTCGCGAGCATTTCCGGACTTACTACAAGGAGACTTTCGGCCCCGGTGCCTTTGCAGGCTCCGCGTTCTCCGGGTTCGCACGCGGAATGCTGAGTAGTGCCCCCGAATGGGGCGCGGGCAGGGAACGGTATGCGAACCGAATGGAGGCGGCGATCGTCCGGCGCACGATGCAACAGACAATCGAGTTCGCGGTTGGCGCCGCTTTGCAGCAGGACGAGACGTTCCAGACATCAGGAGAGGAGGCGCTGGGACGCCGGATGCGGTCTGCCTTGTACCACTCGCTATTCGTCAAGGGACGAGGCGGCGAGGAGTTAGCATTTCCTCGAATCGCGGCGGCTCTCGGGACTAGCTGGGTAACTTCGAACTGGCACCCCTGGCGCACCGATTCGCAGAATGTCTGGGTGGGGACCGCAGTCGTGTTATCGCAATACGCGGTACGGAGCTACTGGTACGAATTCCGGCCGGACATCAAGCGGGAGTTAGCCCGCCTCCGCCGGCGGTAAACGGCGCGATCCGCGCAGAAATCGCGGCGATGTGATTGGGCAGCCCGAGTTTCAGCCGAATACGGTCGATTTCCTGGAGCGGCTGCAGGAAGGCCGGTTCCTCCAAGGGCCAGAGTTGGGCGGGTGAGGCGGTGGAGCCGCAGGCAAGAAGCAGACAATTCACCGCTCGGCGCGCAGCCTCGTTGGCTGCCTCCATGCAGGCCAGATCGGTGTACGTGCGGACATAGTCGGATGCCAGGAAGAAATTCTCCAACTCGATCTGCGCTTCTGGACGGTATTTCAGCGAGCCGGCCGTGTTGATCAGCAGAGGCTCGGCATTGGTCGCTGCACCCGGGTTTGGAAATTCGATATCCGGATCAAGGAACCAGCTTTTCAGATTCGCGTCGTCGATCAGAGTGGCGCCGCTGTCGTTCAGATGCTGCTGAAGTTGAACCCAGACCTCCTGTTCGATCTCCTCCGCAGTACACTCGCGCGCGGGCTTTCCAAACACCACGCCGGGCGCATCCCAGTCCGAAATATCGACGGACAGGATACCGCGGATCTGGCCGTCTCCGTACTGCGATAGATCGACGTTGGCCCAGAACTGGCGCTGGGAGATGGATGTGAGAGCCCAGGGCGAGTCGAGATAGATGGCATGGCCGCTCACCAGCGGCTCGTCCTTGGCGAGATAGAACTGAATGCCGTTCATCCACCGGGTCTGGAGTTTGTCGAGGTTTGCAAGGGAAGGTGCGGCGGATTTCAAAGCGGGCGTAGTCAGCGCGGTCATAACTTCCACCGGGACGGCAGCGATATAGAAATCGGCCGTGATTTCGCCGGTGGTGGCGGCTACCCCAGTAACTCGACCACCATTCGTGTGAATTTCGGTAACTCGCGTTCCGGTGTGGAATTCGACGCCGAGTTTCTCCAGGTATTGCGTCCAGGGATGGATCCAGACGTCGTTAGTCGGTCCGGCGAGCAGACGGTCGAAGACGCGATCGGGCGAGATAAGTCCGGTGAGTAACTGCAGTTGAATTGTGCCGACGCTCCGGGTGCTGCTCTCTTCGGCCCGCATGGCGACCAGTGAGCGCGTCATCCCCTGTCCGAGATAGGCCTGGTAGGTTTTCGAACGATGCGCGGCGCCGATGAAGTCCCACCAGGGGATGTTCTCGTATTCCGCAAGGCGGCGTTCCGGACAACTGGTGGCGACAATCAGCACACGGCTGACGAAATAGTTCAACTCATCCAACGGCACTCCGAACGGAGTCAGCAATTCCATCAGAAAGAGCCGGAATTCCTCCAGGTTGGTGGGACGGCGGGCGACCCACGTCATTTCGGTCTGCCCGGCCCGCGCCAGCAGCATGCGGGTGGCGACGGTCAGGTTATCGAAGGTGTTTCCGTGGGCGCCGTACGGAATGCGGTGCATCGTGTCCGTTACGTGCCGGTAGAAGCCGGGGAAGAACCGGAAGCCGTGTTCACCGGGTAGAGGAAGGCGCCCATTCTGGCCGGAGTTGGGAACCGTGATACTCCGAGCTTTGCCGCCCAGCGCGGACTTGCGCTCGTAGACGTGGACGTGAAAACCGCGTTCGGCGAGTTCGTGAGTTGCGCTCAGGCCCGCGACGCCGCCTCCCAGGACCGCGACTGTTTTCTGCATCCCGTCATTCTACGCTAACGAAACTCCGCGCGAATCCCCCTGCGGGCAATCGTCACCGATTCCGTAGTCCCTAACTCGGCGCGCAATCGGGCCGCCGCATCCGGGTCGTGCGCCAGCAGAATCAGATATCCGCCGCCCCCCGCACCGGCGAGTTTCCCGCCCGAGATATAGGGCCGCGCTCGAGCCAGCAAGTTATTAATCGGAGCATTCGTCGTATGGGGATCCAGAATTTGATTCAATTGCCAGTGGCGATCGATCAATTCGCCCAAGTGTTCCCACTCGCCCTCGCGCATCGCGAATCCCATCTCGTGAGCCAGCGTCTTGATTCCATGAAGAACCTGCACGGTGGCTAACTCGCGAGCCAGGTAACTGCCCACCACCTGGCGCAACAGATTCTTCGCCATTCTTTGCAGGCCCGTACTGTGCAGCACCAGCCGTTCGGAAAACTCCCGCTCGCGCTCGGGAGTCCAGCGTACCGGGTCCACTCGCAACCGCTGCCGCAGTCCAGGTCCCGACGTGACGATCTTCGCGCCAGGATGAATGCCGCCCACCTGATCCTGCCAGCCGCCGCCAGTGGTCATGAGTTGTTCCAGCCGCATTACTTCGTCGGCGAGTGAGGCCTCATCAATCGGAATGCCGCCCATCTCCGCCAACCCCCGCACGACGCAGGCTGCGAGAATGCTGCTGGTCCCAAGCCCCGACCCGATCGGCAGATCCACCTCCGTCGCAATCTCGAGTCCACCGCCATGGGCGCGCATCGTTCGCCGAAGTTCCTGGCCCGGCTTCACGATCCCAGCCAGCGTGATGGCCAACCGGGCAATCGCGAACGGCGAGCCCGGATCGGGTGGAGCGAGCACCTGCTCGGAGGTCGAAAACACGACTGGTTCAGCAGCATCGCCGGCGACGCATCGGATCACCGGTTCTTCAATGCGGCGAATGGTGGCGCGAATGGGGCACGTGCCATTCAACTCCACCGCGATGTTCAGAACCGTGCCTCCCCAATCGAGGCAGAACGGAGGGGTATCCGACCACCCGCCGCCCAGATCGATCCGCGGCGGCGCGGATACGCGGACTTCCTGCCATCGCCATTCGCCCAACCCGGCCCAGTGTCCATGGTCGACGATGCCGCCCTGCACCGCGGCCGACACGCGATCGAACGCCACGGCCCGCGAGCGCTCGGCTTCGTCCACCAGTCCTGCCTTGGCGAAAAACATCGAGGCGCGATAATGTTGGCTCGCGGCTGCGGCTGGATCGGCGCTCGTGCTTCGGACAGCTTCGGCCTCAATCGCGCGGCCCGCCTTTTCCAGCGCCGCGATTCCGGGCGCATTGGCCAGCAGCGGTTGAATGTCGGTGCCGCTCCGCACCAGTGCGATGGCCGTCCGCTCCCACGCCGATTGCATTCGCCGGACGTGCAACTCCGCCAGTCGCTGCATGTCGGCGAATTGCGTACTGGTTGCGAGTGACAACCGTCGGGACGCCCTCCATCGTTCGCGGGTGAAATCGCAAGGCAGGCCGACCAGCCATCGCGCAGCTTGCCACGCATCCGCCACCGCGACCACCGGGAACAATTCGGCGTTCCAGAGGATCTGTTCCAAATCCGGCAACCCTGGCCAAACCTCGCCGGCGTCGATGCCGAGCCGCTCCAGAACGTCGGCGATCGGCTGGCCCAGCCATACTCCGGCCTTGGGATCGTCCTCCACGCCGTAGATGCGCAACACCGTGCCCGAGCCATCGTTCGGAACGGATACGGGAACCTGGTGCACCACCATCCCATCCGGCACGTCGACCGCTCGATTGAGCCCGTTAGCGCCGTGCAGGATCGACCCGCGCCCGAGCGTCACCGGCACATTCAGGTCGCACTCAATCGCGATGGAGGCCGTCTCGAGTTCGCTGCCTGGCGCGAGCACGCTGTCGATGATCACGCCTGCTGAACGCACACCCTCTGGTGTCACCATCTCCAGGCGCTGCCGCGCATCGTACAGCCGGGAGAAGTTCGTCTCCTCGGTCACCAGCTTATGAAACGATCGCGTGGTGCCCACGTGCGTGAAGTCGCCGTCGAGGACGGAGCACCAGAACGGCTGACCGGCCAGCACGTTGTGCAGTTCGCGCAATGTGGCATGCTCGTCTTCGCTCTGCTTCCACTGCCCGGTGAGCGCCATCGTGAAGTGGCGGTATAGGTCGATGAACGGAACGGCGTCGCCGGCCCTGGAGCCGATGGCCGCAAGTTGACGGGCCAGCGCCGCATCGAACCGGATCAAACCGGTGTCGACGGCAACGAGACCGCCGGGCAACAGACCTCCGGCCGCGGATACTTCAGCCGCCGACGGCTTCTGCAGGAACGCATACACGCGCCCTTCGGAATCGGCGATGTAGACTCCGTGCTGCGACCCGACCTCGACGGGTTGGCGGAGAGCGACGCCGGTGGCGCCCGGCCGCGACCAATCGAGATCGGTGGAATCGAACGTCAGCACGACGTCGCCCGATGCCACCACCAGGCCCGAAGGCAGCCGCGCGGCCCAACTCGACGAGAGCGCCAGAAACTCGTCGAACACCGTGCTGACTTCGCCCCAAACCGTGGTGACCGGAAGCGCGCCGAACAGCTTGCCCGATAGCGAATACTGCGGCAGACGGCGCGAGTCGCCGCCGGAGTGAATGATTAGGACCCGCGAATCGGCCCACCCCGCGCCGAGCCGGCCCTCAAGTTCCCGCAGCGCATTCAGGGTCGCGCCACCGCTGCCGATCCGCCGTCCGCCGGTATCGGGAACCGCGAGATACAGTGCGGGCGGGATCTTGCCCTGATGCTGGCGCCGGCGGATTTCGTCCATGTAGCGATCGGCCTGGCGGCTGGAACTCGCGGTCAGCACCACTGCATTCCACCAGGGGCGCGCGCCGGCACCGCTGATCAGTTCGGCGTAGGCGCGGCGAGCGTTGAGAGAGACTGCCGGAGAAGCCATGTGAATTCGAAAGTCCAGCTTATCAGGCTATGCTGGAATCATCATGCGAAAGCCTGTAATGGCGGGCAACTGGAAGATGTACAAGAATCCAGATGAAACCGCAGCGTTCTTTGAATCTTTCAAATCCCAGGTTGCGCAGGCGAAGCACTGCGAAATCGTGATCTGTCCTCCTTTTGTGGATCTGGCCGCGGCTATCCATAGCACTCGTGACTCGAATATCGGCATCGGCGCCCAGAACATGTTTTGGGCCACCGAAGGCGCCTACACGGGCGAAGTGTCGGGCCCGATGATCAAGTCGGCCGGCGCCGGGTGGGTGATCATCGGCCACAGCGAACGCCGTCAGTATTTCGGCGAGACCGAGGAGAGCGTTCTCAAGAAAACTGTGGCGGCGCTCGATGCTGGACTGAAACCAATCGTCTGCGTAGGCGAACTGCTCGCGCACCGCGAATCGGGGGCCACCGAAGAAGTCCTGCAAGCACAATTTCTTGGCGGAATCGGCGGGCTTACCAACGATCAGTTCAGCCGCATCGTCATTGCTTATGAGCCCGTGTGGGCGATCGGGACCGGCCGCACGGCGACCCCGCAAATCGCCAACGAGGCGCACCTGTTCCTGCGATCGCAGGCGCGGCAGAAGTTTGGGACGGAGGCGGCCGATATGGTGCGAATTCTGTATGGCGGCAGCGTGAAGCCGGACAACGTGAAGATTCTGATGGGGGAACCCGAGATCGACGGCGTCCTGGTGGGCGGCGCGAGCCTCGATCCGAAGAGCTTCGCGAGCATCGTCAATTATCAATGATCAAGCGGGCGGCGGTTCTTGTTCTTTGTACAGTGCTTGCGCTGATGGCTCAGCCGAAAGAGCGCGCGAAACTGCCGCCCGATCTCGAGGCGATTTTCAACCTGGCGATGGCGGCTCCACCCGAATTCGGAGCCAGCGCGCTGATTCGCATTTCCGGCCGCGTGCAAGACCGGGACCTGCGGGTCGAGCTACTCGAGATGGCTTTCAACCTCGCGTCCGGCGCGCACATTCCGGTGCGGCTGCAGGCGATCCCCGGGTCGAATATCGATACGCGTAGCGGCTATCTGTCGAAGGCGATGCTGTTGCGGCTGGATGCGCTGTCGCTCGAAACGCAGGTGGTCGATCTGCTGTTGCCCATCGACCCGGCGCGGGCTCGCGAACTGTTCCAGCGCATTCCCAAGCCAACTCCTGCGGTCGCGAAATGCGAGGATCCGCTGCTGCCGGACGTGTCGCCGTATTACCAGACGCTGGCGACAATCGCGCAGAAGGGGTTTACGGCCAAGGAGCACGCGCAATCCGAGCACGTGGCGTTCCTCACCACCGCGGTCGGGCGCATCGCTTCCATCGCGGAAATTGCACCGGCGGCTCAACTGGTGACGGGCGTCGAGAGCCGTCCACAGTTCGAGATCGCGACCGGCGCGCTGATCTCACGGCTCCAGGGAATGCCGCTCGACAGCCGCTCATTCCATTTCTTCTCAGATGATATCGAACAGGCGATGACCGCGCTGGTAGCGCGCGCGCGTGCATTTGGAGCGCCGTCGATGCCATTGGCGGAAGCCTACCGGGCGTTTCTGGTCAATCAACTCAAGGGGCGGAGTTGCGCCGACGTAGTTCGTCCCGCCGGTGGCTTTGTGACGGGCATGGCGGGGAAGCGCCTGTTTGGCGACGCGGTCCGAGGCGAACTGCCGCCGCTGACGACGGAAGAGATGACTCCCGAAGTGCGTGAAGGCGAAATGAAGATCGATCGCTACTGGGAGAGCGACGAGGCGCAGCGTGTTTTTGAGGAGTGTCTGAAACTCCGGCGGGACAAGGGCATGCCCATCAGTGAGGCGGTGCGGAACTCGCCTGAGTGGCGCCGCCAGCTTGCTGATTTCCTAAGCTCGCTCGGCTCGTGGGGGCCTGGATCGGAAGCATCGGAGTCGGACTATTACCACGAGAAGGCGATCGTGTACGAGGCGCTGTTGGAGTTAACGCCACCCGGCGAGACCAGTGACAAAGTGATCGCGTCGTTTGTCGATTTTCTCAAGAACTCGAACGCTCAGCAGCGGAATACGGTGGAGTGGTACTGGCACGCGCAGGAGACGGTGGATCGAATTCGCCCATCGCACCCGGAGCAGGCGGCGAAACTGCTGGGGGCATTTCGTGGGTCGGGGAGTATCGTGCTGGTGCTGGAGTCGATGCTGGATGGATTCTAGCGTATGAAGAAGGCAATCTCGGTGGACGATGCGCTGATGGAACAGGCCGACCAGGCCGCTCGGGATCTGGGGTTGAGTCGCAGTGGACTGATCGCCGATGCATTGCGCGAGTATCTGCGCAAACGGCGGCGAACGCGGATTACCGAACAGTTGAACAAGGCCTACCCGAATGTCACCAGCGAGGATGAACTCCGGTTAGTCCGGAAACTGAGAACGAAACTGCCCGTCCAGGACCGGTGGTGAAAGAGATCCGCCAAGGTGACGTCTATTGGCTCGACTTGGGACCTTCTTCGGGTTCGGCGCCGGCCGAGCGGCATCCCTGTGTCATCGTACAAAGCGATGCCTTCAATCGAAGCCGTATCGCCACGACTGTGGTTTGCCTGATCACCTCGAATATGGATCGCGCCACCGCGCCGGGTAACGTCGCACTGCTCGAATCCGTGTTGGCCGGGCTGGCGAATAAGTCGAAGTGGCACGCGCAGTTGATGAATCGAATTGGCCCATCGCACCCGGAACAGCGCGCGATATATAGTGGTTAGCGCACCCGGCATCCGGTCCGTGACTTATTATGAAGGTGGAGGCTAGGGGTGGGCGTCTTTCCATTAGCAACTTCGCTGACGATCGACGAGTTCGAACAACTGGCCCGGCACGACGGGATCCAGGAACTTCTGGATGGAGTCGTCGTTGAGATGCCGCCTCCCAAGCTGCGTCACAGCGAGTTGGTGAAACGAATCGCGAAGATTCTCGAGCGCCACCTTCCTGGAGCCCGGGTCTGGACCGAAACAGGATTTCTCATCGGTCCTCACTGTCCACAACCCGATGTGGCCGTAAGTCACCCGGATCAGGCGACGGAGCGAGGCTGGTTCAGTGGAGCTCCTTTCGTCGCCATTGAGGTTGCCTCACGCGGAAATACGCCGGACCAACTCGAATGGAAGAAGGACCTATACCTTGCGAGCGGCGCCAGCGAAGTTTGGATCGTTTACGACAAAACGCGAAGCGTCGTTGTGCATACGGGTGCCGAGGCAATCCGCCATATGGGCCGATTTCTAAGTCGAGCGCTGCCGGTTGAGATTTCGACTGAGGAGATCTTCGGTAGCGACGGTAACTGAGCAGCTTTACACGACCCCGGGGACTCTGCTATCCTGGCAATTGCGTTCGTAATAGCGCAGGCTCTCCATCCACTCCAGATCAGGTTGTAGGGTCCACAATGGGAGGCTAGCTCCAGGGCTGGCCGCTTGTACCAGTGAGGTTCAATGGCAAGAAAACCAGGTAAGAAGTATCAGGCTGCGGCGGCGCAGGTTCAAGCGCGCCTTTATCCGCTCGACGAAGCCGTCACTCTCGTTCAAAAAATCAAATTCACCAAGTTCGATGAGACCGTCGAGGTGCACATGCGCCTGGGCGTCGATCCGAAACACGCCGACCAGATGGTTCGCGGCACGGTGGTGCTGCCGAACGGACTCGGCCGGTCGAAGAAAGTTCTGGTCATCACATCCGGCGACAAACTGCGCGAAGCGGAAGCCGCGGGTGCGGATATCGTCGGCGGCGAAGAGATCGTCCAGCGCATCCAGACCCAGGGCTGGACCGACTTCGACGCTGTCATCGCGACCCCCGACATGATGCGCTCAGTCGGCCGTCTCGGAAAGGTCCTCGGTCCGCGTGGACTCATGCCTAACCCGAAGACCGGCACCGTCACCAACGACGTCGCGCAGGCGATCAAGGAAATCAAAGCCGGTAAAGTTGAGTTCCGCGTGGACAAAACCGGTGTCATTCACGCGCCCGTCGGCAAAGTCGGTTTCGACAATTTGAAACTGGTGGAGAATGCCAACACGCTGATTCAGGCGGTGGTTCGCGCCAAACCGTCGGCAGCCAAGGGCAAGTACGTGCGTACAGCCACTGTGTGTTCCACTATGGGACCCGGAGTTCCGCTGGACGTCACATCTCTCAACGCGAAACCCGCATAGCTCGCCGGAGAAAATCATGAAGGATAAGAATCAAAAGAAGAAGGATCTCGATGCGCTGCATGCGGAGCTCGAAAAGGCCAAGCACGTATTCCTCACCGGCTACGAGAAAATGACCGTGCAGCAGGACTTCGAGTTACGTAAGACCATTCGCGGCGCGGGCGGCAACTACAAAGTCATCAAGAACAATATCGCCGACAAGGCTTCCGATGGAACCGCGGCGCGCGATCTGATGAAGGATCTGGCCGGAATGACCTCGATGGCCTACACCTCGGGGGATCCGGTGGCGCTGGCGAAGGCGCTTACCACGTATGCCAAGATCGTGCCCGCATTTACGTTCAAGGCCGGCATGGTGGAAGGCCGCGTAATCGACATCAAGCAGATCCAGGACCTGGCGAACATGCCGTCCAAGGACGAGCTGATCGGCAAGATCATGTGGCTGATCAATGCCTCGGCGCAGCGGATGGCAGTGGCCCTCAACGGACTCTCCCGGAATATTGCAGTGGTGGTCGACCAGGCCGCCAAAGAGAACAAGTTCAGCAGCTAGTTGCTAGAGACTGGCGGCTAGTGAGTTTCAATCAAGGATAAAGGGAATAGCAAAATGGCGGATGTAAACGCGATTCTGGATCAGATCAAACAGCTCACGCTGCTGGAAGCGGCTGAGCTCGTCAAGAAAATGGAAGAGGCTTTCGGCGTGTCGGCTGCGGCGGCGACCGTGGCAGCAGCACCGGCTGCCGGCGCGGCGGCTGCGGCTCCGGTGGAAGAGCAGACCGAGTTCACCGTGGTTCTCACTGCGGCGGGCGCCAACAAGATCAACGTCATCAAGGCCGTGCGCGAAGTCACCAGCCTGGGTCTCAAGGAAGCCAAGGATCTGGTGGACGGCGCTCCGAAGCCGATCAAGGAAGGCGTGAACAAGGACGAAGCCGAGGCGATCAAGAAGAAGTTCGTCGATGTCGGCGCGTCCGTCGAAGTGAAGTAGTTTGTCGCGGCGGGTCGCCTACCCGGTGGCCCGCCACCCTCCCACCCGTTCTCACATCACTCCGATCGTAACGCGCACATCGCATCGATTCGTGCGGCGCGCATGGCGGGTAAGCCCGCTGTCGCCACCGCGATTACTACCGCTGCCGAAGCGCCGGCTGCGTACGTCATCGGGTCGAGCGCGCTGACGCCCGGCAGTTGCGATTGCGCGGCGCGCGCCGTGGCGGCCAACGCCAGCAGTCCGATCGGAATCCCCCAGGCAGCCATACGCAGCGATTCCAGCAGCACCATGCGCTGGATCTCGCCCGGCCGCGCACCGAGAGCCACCCTCACGCCGATCTCCCGCGTCCGCCGGTTCACCGCGTATTGCCCGACACCGAACAGCCCCGCCGCAGTTAGCAGAAATCCGACCACTCCCAGCCCTGTCGATAGCCCGACGGCCACACGGTCGAGAAACAACGCCTGTTCCATGTGATGTTGAAGCGTCGTCGAGGAGTAAATCATAGCTCCCGGATCGAACTTCTTCAATTCGCGGCGGATCGTTGGGCCAAGAACCGCGAGATCGCCAAAGGTCTCTACCAGGAGCGTTATGTCGTCGGAGGGCGCCTGCGCGAAGGGCAAATAGAGGTAGGGTGCCGGTGGCTCATGCACCGTGGGATCGCTGGTGGGACCGTCTTCGGCGATGCCTGTGATCTGGCGCGGCTTGTCGCCGACACATCATTTCGGACTCCGCGCTCGATGCCGGTGAATTCGGGCGGCATCACGCCGGCGACAACGAACGCGTGCCGCGTCAGGATGACCGTCTTGCCGGTGATGGCCGGGTCGGCGCCGAAGCGGCGTCGCCAGATTCGATCACCCAGCACGATGGCGGGGCGGCCGTCCATCGGATCCACCGATGCGGTGCCGAGCGCGGGCCGTACGCCGAGGAACGCGAAGTGATTCGGCGTGATGATACAGGCGGTGAGAACTTCGAGTTCGTCGTCGCGCTCCAGCAGAACGCCGCGGCGCTGGTAGGTGGTGAGTTCGGCGATTCTGGTCCCGGCGCGGGTCAGGTCCTCCGAATCGGGCCAACCGTAGAGGAAGGGCCTGCCGTCGTCGCCGAACGATGTGAGTTGCAGCACCTGCTCGGGATGGTGGAAGGGGAAGGGTCTGAGATACGCTGCGTCGGCGAAGCTGAACATCGCGGTAGCGAAGCCGATTCCAAACGCGATGGACAACACCGACAGAGTGGTGGCTGCGGGATTCTTCGCAACCATGCGCAACGAGACCCGAAAATCCTGCCAGAGTGACGCAGCCGGGTACTTGGAGTGAGTCAGAGCAATCGTGCATCCAGTGCGCCGGTCAATACGGGATTCTCGACTGGCTCTGGCACCAGGCCTCGAACGCGGCCAACGACTCGTCCCGCATCAGGTTAATCATGGGGATGCTTCGTTCGCTCGGACTCTTCGCCAGTTCCTGATAGATTCGCCGGTCGTCGAATCCCGCGGCAGTGGCGTCGTCCGCGCTTGCGGCATAGAAGACACGATCCAGGTGAGCCCAGTAGATCGCGCCCATACACATCGGGCAGGGCTCGCAGCTTGTGTACAATTCGCAACCCGCTAAATCGAAGGTTCCGAGCGCGAGCGCTGCCTTGCGGATGGCGACAATTTCGGCGTGCGCCGTGGGATCGGTGGTGGCGGTTACCTGGTTGGCCGACTCGCTGACGATTTCGCCCCCGCGCGCGATTACGCAACCGAAGGGACCTCCGCGACCTGATCGAACGTTGTCGATTGCGAGGCCGATCGCCCTCTGCATCAGCGTGGTCACGCCCATATTGTCGCCGAATTGGAGAGGAGACCTGCGGCTCCGCAATGAAAGCCACCGCTAACGATGCGTCGGATGCGGCCGCACGGGCGCGTTGATGGGAGGACGCGATCATGATAGAGTTGTCGAGCAAGATTCAATTCTCGCCTCTCGGTCTTCGGACGGCAGAGGGAAGTGATGATGAATACTCGTTGGAAAGCAGCGGCCGTTTGGATTATCGTGATCGCGTTCGTGGTAGCCGTGGTGCCGCGCCAGCTACCGTCTCAGGAAGTACCCGGCAAAGAACCGCGGCTGGTGCTGCTGATTGCGATCGATCAGTTTCGCTACGATTACCTGACGCGCTTCCGTAGCGAATACAAAGGCGGATTCGATCGACTATTGAGAAGCGGCGCCAACTTTGTCAATGCTAACTTGGAGCACTATCCGACGGTCACGGCGATAGGGCACTCGACGATGTTGACCGGCGCAACACCGAAGACCAGCGGAATAGTGGGAAACGACTGGTATGACCGGGAATCGGGCAGCGTCGTAACGAGTGTTTCTGATACATCGACGCGGATTATCGGCGGCTCCGGTATCGGGGCATCTCCTCACCGTCTATTGGTAAGCACGGTCGGCGATGAGATGAAGCGCGCTCATCGAGATCACACGAAGATAATTGGGCTATCGCTCAAAGATCGCTCGGCGATCCTCCCCTCTGGCCATATGGCGGATGCGGCCTACTGGTACGACAACAAAACAGGTGACTTTGTGAGCAGTACTTATTATTTCCAGGATTTGCCTGGTTGGGTGCAAGCATTCAACAAGCGCCGTACAACGAATTCTTACGCAGGGCGAGACTGGAGATTCGACGCAACTACGCCTGCCGGGGTGTTTCGAATGCCGGCAGAACCTGGCGCGAAGCTCTCGGCGGCAGTTTACTCCAGCCCATTTGGAAACGACCTTCTGGAACAGTTTGCTGAAGAGGCTGTCCGTCAGGAAAAACTCGGTCAGCGCGATTCCACCGACTTGTTAACGGTCAGTTTTTCTTCAAATGACGCTGTGGGCCATGGCTATGGTCCCGACTCCTCACGAGTGCACAACATGTGCATTCAGACGGATCAAGAGTTAGGGAAGTTTTTCGCCTTTCTCGATCAAGTCATCGGAATGCAGCACATCATTGTGGTTCTAACCGCCGACCACGGCGTGATGCCCGTCGCTGAACAACTTCAGCAGGATCGAATGCCCGGTGGACGCATGACCAATGCGATGCTGCTTGATCCGATGCAGCGGGCTTTAACGGCTCGCTTTGGCGCGGGCGAGTGGGTTCTGAGCACCGCGGGTTCATCGGCCTATCTGAACTGGAAATTGATCGGGGAAAAGGGCCTGGACCATAGCGAAGTCCAACGGGTAGCGGCGGCGGCTCTCGCGGAAGTACCGCACGTCGCTCGCGTGTACACCCGGCAACAGCTGCTGCTGGGGGAGAGTCCCGGAGACAAGTTCAGTGAGCGGGTTATGCGCAGCTTCAATAACGAGCGATGTGGAGATCTCGAGGTGTTGCTCGATCCTTATTGGGTCCGCGGCGCGACGGGAACTACTCATGGTTCTCCGTATTCGTACGACAGCCACATACCGCTGATCTTCATGGGTCCCGGTATCATAGCGGGACGATACGCGCGCCCTGTGGCCTTGAACGATCTGGCACCTTCGCTGGCCACCATGCTTGACATCGAGACACCAAGCGGGTCTGTCGGGCGGCCACTCTCGGAAATGATGACCGGCGTTATGGACTAAAGGCGATATAGAATGTTTTCCGTGACCAAACTCCAAGTTCTTCTCCTGGTTTCAATGGCAGCGGCGGCCGCGCCGGGATATTCGCAGGGCATCCAAAAGCTGGATCCGGCAATGGACCAACTGATAGACGCGAATGGCGCGGTGGAGCGTGTCGCAACCGGGTTCGATAAGTGGACTGAAGGCCCGGTGTGGACGCATGCTCAAACATTGCTATTCGCCGAGATTCCGGCGAATAGCATCATTCAGTGGCGGCCTGGTCGGAAGGCCAGTGTCTTTATGCATCCAAGCGGGTACAAGGGTTCGGAGCCATACGGCGGACCGGAGCCAGGCTCCAATGGAATGACAGTGGATTCAAAGGGGCGTCTGACGGTGGCAGGTCACGCGCAACGCGACGTTTGGCGGATGGAGACTCTCGATCCGAAAGCGGCGATCACAGTTCTTGCGGACACATTCGACGGAAAACCTCTGAATAGTCCAAACGACCTCGTATACAAGTCGGACGGCTCGCTTTACTTCACGGACCCGCCTTACGGTCTGCGAACGCAGCGAGATGATGATCCTAACAAAAAGCTGACTGTGAATGGGGTGTATCGAATCCGAGGCGCGCGCGACCACGCTGCCGGTGCGCCGCCGGATCACTCGCAATTGGAGTTGCTCATCAAAGATCTGCCGAGACCGAACGGGATCGCTTTTTCACCGGATGAAAAAGCACTCTACGTGAGCAATTCCGGCCCGCCGAAATGGATGAAATATAGCGTTAAATCCGACGGTACGGTTGGCGAGGGCATAATCTTGTTTGATGCCAGTGCGGAGAAGGGCGTCGGCGGCCCCGATGGCATCAAAGTCGATCGGCGTGGAAACGTTTGGGGCTCTGGACCCGGAGGGGTTTGGATTCTGTCACCCACGGGTAAACATCTCGGAACGATTTCCGTTCCCGAGAGGGTGGGCAATGTGGCATGGGGTGACAAAGACGGTAAAACCCTGTACATCGTGGCCAGCACGAGTGTCTACCGGATACGCACCAAGGTCGGAGGCGTAAAGCCGTAACAAACAGTTCGAACGGATGATTTCGTCAGTTCCCGTTCGCCGCGCCTCGCCGGCGTTCCCCTTTTTCCTGCACCGGATGGGTTTGGTTATCAGCGGGCAGTGCCGGCTTCGGCAGGTGAACAGATGCGAATCGTGCCGCGGTGAGCGGGCCGGTGGTATCGGGTAAAACCGGCGGGCGGCTCCGGGCGCCGGAGAATCGAAACGGCGACGTCAAATCCTGAAACGTACGCCGGCGCCATGCCGAGATATTGGGCTCGCGGACTCCTGTGAAATGTTCAAGGAACTGCAGGACCGAGGTATGGTCGAACGGCTCACTCGAAACCCATCCGCCGGCTGTCCATGGTGAAACGATGATGCATGGAACGCGAAAGCCGGCGCCGATTGGCAACCCATCGATAAATTCAGCCGGAGTCCCGGGCGGCGCCACAAGAGGCGCAACATGATCGAATATGCCGTCGTTCTCGTCGTAGTTGAGAATGAAGACGGTCTTGGCCCATACATCGGGATTGGCCGCGATGGCGTCGATCTTGCTCGCGACGAATGCCGCGCCATCGGCCGGCATGTAATCGGGATGCTCGGACTGGTGGCTGGTGGGCACAATCCAGGACACTGCCGGTAACTTGTCGTGCGCCGCATCGTATTCGAATTGCCCTTCAGGACCGCGCACCATTCCTTTCGAGTGCAGCGGAGAGCCGGCCGGCGCCTGCTGGAACGCTCTGAATCTCTCCAGCATATTACAGCCGTAGTTGTTCTCCTGCTGATACACTTTCCAACTGATGCCGGCCTTTTCCAGCCGTTCTGGATAGGTGGTCCAGGTATATCCGCCTTCCGGTGCAACATTTCGAATGATCGGCCCGCCCCCGGTGCTTTCAGGATCGATCATTCCAGTCATCAGATACATGCGGTTCGGGTAGGTCGGTCCCATCACTGAGCAGTAGTAGTTATCGCAAATCGTGAAGGATTCCGCCAGTGCGAACTGGAAAGGGATGTCCTCGCGCTTGTAGTAGCTCATGACGTACGGCGCTTTTACGCCGTCCGCCTTGCGATGCGCCGGTAGCCACTGGTCCATCCGGCCGCCGTTCCATGCTTCGTGTTGCACCGCCCAGGCGTGACTCGTTGAAGGAATCTTCTGCGCGCTGCTGGCTCCGGTATCGAGGTGGAACGGCAGCATGTAACCGTCCGGCATTTCTGCATCTGGCTGGTGGAAGGCAGAGCGTCCGCCAGGCAACTTCAAGGCATCTGGATCGCCAAAACCGCGGACGCCCGATAACGTTCCGAAATAATGGTCGAACGAGCGGTTCTCCTGCATGAGGATGACGACGTGTTTGACATCGCGGAGCAGACCTCGTTTCGGTGGCTCCTGCGCGAGCGCCCGCCGGACGTTCGGCGGCATCAGCACGGCGGCAGCTGCAGCGGCGGCGCTTCGCATCGTCCACTTCAACAGTCTTCGCCTCGTGGCGCTGTGACTCGAAGAAACAGAGGGGTTCGTCGGAACTGGAATAGACATGGAAGATTGCCTGTTCAGAGATGGTATCGCGTTCGGCGGGACCAGATGGGCCCACATTCCGTAGAGGCGTACTCGCGGGAGTCCCGCGCAGACTTTGGAGCGTCATGGACTCTCGCGTTCCAACCAACGGGCGCACCCCGTTATCGGGTCTGTGCAAACTTCATAGCGGCCAGGCTGTCATGATAGGTGACCAGGCGTCCCAGCCTCCTTGAAAAGCTCGCCGGTACGCCGGCGCGATTCGATGCGCGAGTTCATTCAGCTCGGCTTCGGTCTACTGCGGCACGCGTAGTTTCACGTTCTACCCTACCCGCGAGGACTCGGTCATCCCCCGCCGCAACTGCGCATCGACCTGCGCCCCCGCCAGCACCACCGCCGCCGGCAGCGCGCCGATATCGCTCATCGTGGTCCGGAAATTCACGATGCACATCCGCAGCGCGAAAGCGCCTCGCACCACCGCGTTCGACAGGAAGAATTCGCCGCCGGTCTGCAATCGATCGACGAGAGTCTCGTTCAACTTATTGAGATACTCCTGGTTGCCTGGATCCGCAGCATCGAGGTAGGCCGGCACGTACCGGAACGTCACGATACTCAGTCCGCAGGTTAGCGCTTCTAGTCCCGGATAGGAGTCGATGATCCGGTAAGCGGCCTCGGCCAGGCGAATATCATCGGCGATCATTCGTGTCATTCCGCGACGTCCCGCCACCTGTAGTGCCAGCCACACCTTCACCGCGCGTGCCGACCGCGAATTCTGCGGCCCATAGCAATAGTAATTCAGAGGCTCACTGCCCTCGGCGCCGAAATGATAATACGGCGGTGAGTACTCGAACGTATCCCGCAGAACTTGCGAATCGCGCACCAGGACGCACCCGGCCTCGAGTGGCGCGTACATCCACTTGTGCGGATCCACCGCCACTGAATCGGCAAGGCTGAGGCCCGCCAGATCCGATGGCACACCAGGGACGGCCGCGGCGGGCGCGCCGTATGCACCGTCCACATGCAACCACAAATCGTACTCGCGCGCGATGGCTGCCATCTCCGGCAGGGGATCGACGGCACCCGTGCTCACCGTACCGCCAGTCCCTACCAGTAGGAACGGGTGCAGCCCGGCCGCGCGATCCGACTCGATCTGTCCGCGCAGCAAATCCGTCCGCATGCGGAACCGCGAGTCCGACTCGATGAATCGGATCGAGCCGGTGCCGAGGCCAAACAGGTCAGCGGCCTTGCTCACCCAGGTGTGCGTCTGGTCGGACGCATACAGCACCAGGTGCCGCGAATTCCCGGTGCGCGTTCCAGTGCTGCGAACATCCCACGGTGCCTTTGCTCGCCTTGCCGCAAGCAGTCCGACGAAGTTCGCCATGTTGCCGCCGCTTACCAGCAGGCCGCCGCATTCGGTCGGATACCCGATGAAGTCGGCGATCCAGCGGATGGTCTGGGCTTCGATCTCGGTCGCCATCGGGCTGAGAATCCAGGCACCGGCGTTCGGATTCACCGCAGACACCAGCAGATCGGCCAGCGTTCCGATCGGCGCGGCCGACGACGTGACGTAGCCGAGGAATCGGGGATGGCCGTTGAACAGCGAGTGATCGGTCAGCAGATCGAACGCGCGCCCCAGGCATGCTTCGGCGTCGAGCCCTTCTTCGGGCAGGCCTGCATCTCCCAACGCCGATTGCACCTCGGCGGGAGTTTCGCCGGGCGTCACACGGCGGTCCGGGAGTCCGGCCAGCAGATCGCTGATGAGGTCGATCAGTTCATGACCGAGCTCCCGAAACTCGCTGGCACTCATATCCAGCGGCGCGTCCCGGTGAACCAGATCCGCTTCGAATCTCATCGGCAACTCATCCTTTCCACTTCTAAGTATGCGTCGAAACGCCTATGGTTTGGCTCACTGCACCGGCAGCTTCACAGTATTGCTCGCACGGCTGCCTGAGGTTACCGTCAGGGCTACGGTACCCGTCACTCCCGTTGGTACGACGCAGTTGATCTGGTCGAGTCCCGGGAATCGCGGCGCGCGTCCCGCATAGCTCACCGCGCAGTCTTTTCCGCCGACCTGCACAGTCGGGACCTGATTCGCCCAGTCAAGTCCATCGCGAGTTGTCGTCGCTCCCAGGCCTGTCAGGAACAACTCGACGTACTCGCCGGCATTGATCGGGTTAGCCGCCGTGATGATCGACCCATTGCGTGCGATCAGGGCGGACGCGATTCCGTTGGGCTCACTGCCGGCGGTGAAGATGGCCGGGGCTGCGGTATCCACCAGCACGTTCACGGTCCGCGATCCGGATTCGTTCTGCACCGTCAGCTTTACCAGGCCATTCGAAGCCGCCGGAAACACTCCGTTGATTTGCGATGCCGAGACGTACTGCAGCGGAATCGGCGTGTTATCCACCTTCACCACCGCACCGCCGAGTTGATCGGGATAGGGAACTGCCGGCGCTTGCGCGGTTACCACGGCGAGCGTCTGCCCATAGATGGACACGAACATCCCGGGAGCAACCACCAGCGGGAAGTTCGCCGCGGCGGACGGAAACACGCCGGCGATCAGCGGTCCCGGTTTCACGACGGCCGTCAAGTAAACCGCCGGGGCCAGAGAGCCGGTTCGCTGTACTTCCGTACCGGACGCGGTAGCCTTGAGCGTCAACGGACCAGCGGGGAACAAATCGGTGTACGCCACCACCGCAGTATTCGGAAGATTCAGATTCTTGGTCGTGCCCGAATCGGAAACGGCCGTCGCCGACGACATCGGCAGCGGAGCATCATTGGCATCGTGCCGCACTACCGCGAGTCCGCCGTTTTGCGAGAGGAACGCATTGTCCTCCGCTGCCGTGCCGATAGTCATCCACTCGGTTGTTCCGTTGAGAAACGACAGCACTATGCGGGTATTCGCGTCCGACTCCGTTGTGAGCTGTGCAATGCCCTTGGCCGTGTCGCCGCAAAGATGAAAGAACGCAACCAGGCCGTCCACCGGCGTGTGGCACAACGGCAGCACCCGAGTTCTACCCGGTCGCGCAAACGCAATCGACGCGCTGGTGAGAGCCACCACTCCGTCATCGAGTCCTGGAGCTACCGTGAAGCCGGTCCCCGCGTTGCCGGCAATCGCCATCGCGTCCACGCCGCGCAGATCGTCCCTCCCCTGATTCCACGACCCGAGATCGAACAGGAACGGACTGCCGCTGCTCAATTCTTCCGTCAGGTGATCGAGCCCGAGCCCAACCGCGATGCCGCTGCCAAAATGTGGCGTCGCCAGGAATACGGCCTTACGAACGTGCGTTACCGCCGGCGGCTGAAACACGTCGACATCCGGCTGTTTGCCGCTGAGGTACGACCGCAGAATCAAACCGCCCATACTGTGCGCCACCACGTCCACCTGGTCCACCGCTTGGCCGTCATCGTACTTCAAGCCGGTGAGGAAATCGCCGAATCCTTTTCCCAGGCTCTCGATGGACGTTCGCTGCGGAGCATTGCAGTTGTTGAAGTACAGCGACACGCGTCCGTTCGATTGTAGGATCTGATCGGCGTTCCCAAAGGTGCCGGCGAAATTCGAGCCTCCGCAGTCGTTCTGGTATCCATTCATGAATACGACAGGCGGACTGGAGCGGCGCGGAACCGGCGATCCGTTCGGAATCAGTTGAGCGAATGCTGCAATGGGCAGTAGTAAGGCGACAGCCAGGGTCTTCATGGTAATTGGTTGCGAGACTCTCGAATGAGCACCACATCGCTGGTGCTCATTCCACGAGAGTAAACCAATTTACCATCCGGCGACCAGTCGAACGAGTACACCTGGCCCCACTCGAACGCCGTAATGGGATGCGCCGGTCCATTCATGGGTTGAACCCAGATGTTCTGCACGCCCGCGCCCTCGTTGGTATAGCCGATGGCTTTTCCATCCGGAGTCCATCGCAGGGTCGTGTCCGGCGTCGCACCGGGTGGGATGTCGAACAACTTCTCAGGCTCGCCGCCTTCGGGCGGAAGGATCGCGATCTTCCAATTCGGTTTCGCCACGTCCTGGCTGTACCAACAGGCGATCCGGCCGTCCTTGCGCGACACCGCGGGATGCATGCTGAGGTGCGTGGTCAACTGCACCGCGGAACCACCGTCCACCGGCGACTTCCACAAGTTGAACATCGCATTCAAACCCGTGTGGTGATATATGATCCACTTGCCGTCGACTGAAAAAACGGGCCAGTTGCTATCTCGCGTTCCGCGCGTCAATTGAACCGGATTTCCGGAATTCCGATCCATTTTCCAGATATTCCAGTTACCGTCCCGATTGGAATGGAATGCAATCTCGCTGCCGTCCGGCGATACGGCGGGCGAGTAACTCCGTCCGAATTTTCCCGTAAGTAGAAGCTGCCCGCTGCCGTCGGCATTCATGATCCAGATGTCGGCCGAACCGCTGGCATCGCTCGCGTACACGATCTTGCCGTCGGCGGTCCAGCCCAGATCGAAGTAGCGGCCGCTGCCGGGAGTCTTCTGATCGCCGTGACCAGGATCGTTGGGCAGAAGGACGTAGACGTTCGTCAACGTCTGCATCTGCACGGAAACCAGCGACGCCGAATCGGCGCTGATGGCCACCGAGTTGTAGTCGTTCAGGTCGTTGCTGATACGCGTCCCGGTACCACCTCGGCGCGGCACGAACCAGATTTGCTGGAACGACGAATTCTGTGCCTGGCCGATGACCAACAGACCCTGATTTCCCATCCATGCAATCCGCCCTACGAACTGCCAGTGCGGCGACTTCACACGGTCGACTCCGCCGTTCAGCCCGATCTCGACAATGCCCACGTAGAACCCCTTCGCATCGGTGCCCTCCACCGCGCACGCGATCTTACGGCCGTCGTCGGAAAACGAAGGCGGCGCATTCCAGGAAAACCGGTCCGGATACCGGCGCGAGGCAATCACCCGCTCCGTCCCATCCGCGGTGGTGCGCAGCACCAACTCATCCGATCCAGCACGAGGATTCGCCCGGTAGAAAGCAATCCGCGTCCCGTCGGGCGAAACGTTCACCGGTCCTGGCACGTTCGACATCAGCGTTTCCACCGTTCCGCCGCCGATCGGCGCCGCGTAGAGAACACCGCTGGCCGGGGCGCTGGCCGGGTACGAGACGTAGCTAACCGCGCTGCCGTCGCGGATAAATTCGAGCGAGCGCACCTGGCCATCCAGTGGACCCCCGATGCGATAGGCGGCGCTGCCGGCGAGTTCGCGTACATATAACACCGGGCGGCCCTCCTGGCCGCTGGTGTAAGCGACGAAGCGGCCGTCAGCCGAGACAGTGGCTCGCATCGCCGTCCCATTGGTGGTCAGCTTCGTGATCACTGGATGCTGAAACGGAATCGGTGTGGGAGCGAAGGCGCGGTACAGCAGGAGTGTGGCAACCAGCAGCACCAGCAGTCCGCCGCCGATCAGGACTGTCCGGCGGGACAGATACGGCGCGTGGACAACCGGCCGTCGCGACTTCCGCACGGGCACTGCGGGCACGTCTTGCGGTTGGGCTTTTATGAGCTTCGCGAATCGAGGCGCTTTCCGTAGTTCGTCCCACTCGGGTCCGACCGGCAGCCACAGAACCCACCAGTCGCGATCGCGCCACGAGCGCTCGATTTGATGCAGAGCCTGATCCGGCTGCCGGCAGGCCACGTGCATCAGCGCCAGCATGCAGCCTGAGACGTACACAAATTGCGACCGGTCCTCTGCGTCCTTCAACAGCGCGCGAGCCCGGTTCCGATCGCCGCTCGCCGCTTCCGCGGTGGCGAGTATGGCCGTGGTTAGAAGATCGGTGGGAACCAGTTCAGAGGCCCGCCGCGCGGCGTCCACAGCCTTCCGTTCCTGGCCGTTTTGCAGATAGCATCGCGCCAGGATCGAGTACAACTCAGGGCTATTGCCCAGCGATTCCAGCGCCGACAGGCAGCACTCGACGGCGCGATCGAAGCGCCGCGCATTGTAATGGCACAACGCCAGATCCGCCGCATATACGGCGCGATTCGCGTCGAGTTTGCGGGCGCGATCCAGACACGCCACCGCCATCTCCGGCCGGCCCCGCGCCGAGTTCAACAAGCCCAGCCAATGGTGTGCCGGAGCGTAGTCGGGATTCAGCGCGATGGCGAGTTGGAAATGGTGCGCCGCCGCCGTATGGTCCCGATCGTACGCCCATGTGGCGAAGCCTAGCGATGCATGCGCTTCCGCCAGCGACGGGTCGATCCGCAGAGCCGTGGCCGCCGATTCCTTCGCGGCTGCAAACGATTCGCTGGGTGGAAGCCCCCCGCGAATCCCCAACTGCACGTAATAGTCGGCGACACCAGCGTGCGCCCGCGCGTAGTCTGGGTCCTCGGCGATTGCCTGCATGAACGCGAGCAGCGCCTGCGCCAGCGATTCGTCGGTATTCTTGCTCCAGTGCCAGCGCCCTCGCAGATACGCCTGATGCGCCTTCGCGCTGGCGGTCCCGGCGCGCCCCAGTTGCTCGCGCTCCTCGCCGGTCAACTGCGGAATCAGCGCTTGCGCCACCTGCTCCGAGATCGAGTCTTCGACGCGCAGAAGGTCTTCGAACGACTCGTCGAAAGTGCCCGCCCACACCGGCGCGCCGTTAAATACCTGCACCAGTTGGACCGTGACGCGGACTCGATCGCCGTGCTTTTGCACCCGCCCTTCGAGAATGAATTCCACCCCAAGTTCGCGCCCCGCGGCCACCGTATCGGCCACCCCGGCATACTTCATGACGGCACTGGTCGACTTCACCGAGATCCGCCCGATATTGCTCAGCTTCGTGATCAACGCGTCCGTGATGCCGAGGCCGAGATAGCCCTCGGACGTACTGTCGGTGCCCAGCAGCCGGAACGGCAGCACCGCCACGGATCCCGGAGACGCCTGCGTAAGGGTCTCCTGCGTCGTGACCGCGGCGGAATAGTTGGGAATCGCTAACCCGGACAGAGCGTGCTGGATATCGGCCGACAACGCCTCCACCGAATCGTAGCGCTGCAGCGGATCGGGTTGGATGGCGCGATGCACGATCGCTCGAAGCTGCAGCCGCAACTGGCGGGTGGAGTCGTCGTCGTCGGGAAAATTGGGAAGCGCGAGCGGATCCTCACCGGGCATCACCGACGGCCGGCGGCTGGCAACCAATTCGAACAGCACGATGCCCAGCGCGTACACATCGCTCGGAACGGTAGCCGGCTCGCCGCGCATCTGCTCGGGGCTCGCATACGCCGGCGTGACGATCCGGTATCCGGCCATCGTCGTGTCGGAGATCACGCCCGACGTATCCGGATCCAGCAGCTTCGCGATGCCGAAGTCGAGCAGTTTGGGAGTGCCGTCCTGCTTCACCAGAATATTGCCGGGCTTCAGATCGCGATGGATGATCATGCGCCGGTGGGCATAGTGGACCGCCGAACACGCTCGCAGGAAAATGTCGAGGCGTTCCCGCAACGGCACTCTGCCCGATTCGCAATAATGCGTGAGTGGTTCGCCCTCCACGTACTCCATCACGAAGTAGGGAAGGCCGTCCACGGTGGTGCCGCCGTCCACCAGGCGCGCGATATTCGGATGCTCCAGCCGCGCCAGAATCTGCCGCTCGTTGCGAAAGCGCTTGATGATGAAGTCGCTCTCCATGCCCCCGCGGATCAATTTGATGGCGACGCGCTTCTGGAATTCGTTGTCGGCGCGATTGGCGAGGTAGACCGTCCCCATACCTCCACGCCCGAGTTCCCGCACCAGTTTCCATGCGCCGATCCGAACGCCCGCCAGCGTGTCGGATTTCGAGGGCTCATCGATTACGGCTTTTACGGAGGCGACAGGCTGTTCCATGAACTGCCCGGTCTCGTCATGAGACGCGAGCAGCGACGCCACTTCATCGCGTAATTCGTGGTCGCCTTTCGACTCGCGGTCGAGGAACTGCGCACGCTCGGCGGGGCTGACGCTCAGCGCCGATTCGAATAGGTTTTTGACTTCTTCCCAACGTTCGGCGGTCACAGGTAGCAGCGGATCCTGAGTAAACAAGTGCGACGTTCCCTACAGCATCGCACGTTCGGACCTGGACGCGTTACCTACCGCTGCTTTTGCCGTTCCCATTCCGCAAGGAATGTCTTCTCTCTATCGGCAACGTACCTGCGGTATCCGTCGGGATCGACGAAAACGTTGGGTCCATCCTGTGCCAACCGTGCGAACTTGCTCTCCAAACCGTAGTAGTCGCCATGGGCCCCCAGGAAGATGTCGCAGGGGAGTGATTTCAGGACGCGAAAGGTCCGCAGATAGTCATCGGCGATCTCGGGGTAAGCGGTGTTGTTCACCAGCTTGAACCCGGCGTTCACGTTGGCGCTCCCCATGATCACGACGTTGTATGTTTTGCCTCCCGCACTCACCTGCATGGTCCAGGTGGTGCAACCCCGAGTGTGCCCGGGTGTCAGATGGGCGGTCAGCACGACGCCGCCCAATTTCACCTGGTCTCCGTCGTGAAGGATCCGATCGACATGAGTGGGCCGGTAATGAGACCCCGGCGACTTGCCATAGAAGAAATCCGACCGGCCGCCGTCTTCGGTAACAGCCACGTCCGGCTCCATCACCATGTATTTGGCGCCGGTCCGTTCCTTGATCAGCGCACTACCTGCATTGTGATCCCAATGGGCATGGCTGATTAGAAGGATCTTTACATCGGAAAGCCGGAAGCCGAGCGAGGTAATGCTCGCCTCGATCAGCGGCACCGAACTTTCGAGACCGCTGTTGATCAGGATGTGCCCTTCCGGGGTTGTGATCAGGTACGAGGCGAGCCCCCGCGTGCCGACGTAATAGAGGTTGCCGGCAATGCGATGCGCAGGAAAGGGCTCGCCCCAGCTTCTTGCGTTCTGCGCCGCCATCCCGCAGGCGAATACGGGGATGAGAGCGCACCGGAGCGGGAAACTCAGCATAAGTTGTCGACTAGAACACGTACTTCAAGGCAAACTGCATCTGCCGCATATTCGTGGCTGTGGAAGTGATCCGGCCGAAACTTGGGCTGCTGAGATTCGCATTCGGGAACCCCCAAACCGGATGATTGAGCAAATTGTAGGACTCCCAGCGGAACTGCAGTTCGTGACCCTCCACGGGAAGGCGGAACGTCTTCTGCACGTTCGAGTCGAGCATGAAACCGGCGGGGCCGGGAACCGAGTTTCGCCCGGCGTTCCCGAAATTGTAGATTGGCTGGAGAGTGAACGCACCGGTGTTGAACCAGCGGCCCGTGGTGGGCGTATCAAGACTGACGCTTTGCCCGGTGGCGTCCGGACGATCGCTGTTGATATTCGTGTTGGCACGGTTGATGCCCGCACTGGGATTGATGTGGAATCCGGAGCGCCAGGTGGTGATGCCGCCCAGTTGCCATCCACCCGCGATGGCATCCAACACGCGGTTCTGGATCTCCAGTCTCCGGCCTCTCCCCACCGGCACATCGTACAGGCCCGACACCACCAGCCGGTGCCGGTTGTCGAAGGACGACAGGCCGCGGTCGCACAGCATACAGCGTCCGTCTTGCGAGAACAGCGTGTCGCTGTCGGAGGTACGAATGCCACTGGTCGTATCGATCGATTTGGACCAGGTGTACGAGACCAGCGCCGTAAGGCCGCTCGAGTATCGCTTGGTCATCTTGGTTCCCAATGCGTTGTAGTTGCCGCGGCCGCCGTCCTCTACCAGCACCAGCAATCCCCAGTTCGGATAAGGCGACCGGCTCGCATTCGATCCCGGTCCCGGCACCGCCGCGCTGACTCCGCGATACGACTCCAGGTGACGGCTGACCGATCCGAGATAGCCGGCTTCGAAGACCAGGTCCTTTCCGAGTTCGCGCTGAACGTTGAACAGCCACTGAATCGAATACGGCGTTCGGCGATCGAACTTATTCGAGAAGCCCTGCGGCGTCAGAATGTTGGCCACCGAACCGCTCAGTGCCGAGGCGCCGTTCAGCCAGGTTTCCGTTGGCGAGTCGGGATTGTCGTCGTTGCGGGTTCGACCTGCGGCGTTCCTGGCAACATCGAAGCGGGGATTGCCCTGGTCCTGGTTGTAGAACATGCCGGCCCCGGTGCGGACTACCCATTTTGAACTCGGGCTCCAGGCGATTCCGAGTCGCGGCGCGAAATCGTTGTTGTCGCGATTCACCAGGCGGTTGCCGAGGCGCCCGTCCTGCACCAGTTGGACGTTCGGCCAACGCACTCTCAGGCCGGCATACGGATCGCCCGAACCGGTGCCCTGGCGGAGAAAGACCGGATAGCGGCTCTGGTCGGCCACATTGGCAGTATTGTCGAACCCGTTGAAGAACACGGTGGTCAGATTCCCCGATATGTCTTCCCATGGCGGAGTATTCTCATACCGCAAGCCCATGGAGATGGTCAACTTAGGGGTGATCTTCCAGACGTCGTCCAGATAGACGGCAAAAGTCGTGGCACGGAATTGCGCGGCGGCGATTTGCGCGGCCACTTCGGTTAACGTGACATTTCCCAACAGGAACGAGGCGAAAGCGTCTCCCTGCGTCGGAAGGCCAGACCCTTTGGTGAGAGCCGCCGGGTCCTGCGTGGGAGTGACAGAGAAGCCGAAGCTGCCGCGGCCAAACTGATTTCCTACCTGGTTGAACTGATCCTTGCGGATTTCGCCCCCGAAGCGGAACGCATGCTTACCCCGAGTGATGGAGGTGTTGTTGAGAAACTGCAGTGTGCTGTTCTTGTTTTCGAACGGCCCGTCCGTGCTGTCCCCAATGCCCTGATAATTCGCGATGCCCACTGACGGAATGCCCCAGGAAACAGGATCGCCACCCTGCAATCCTGGAATTCCCAACTCGTCTACCACGTTCCTTTGGAAGGCGAGGAGCGTTCCCACCGAGTTATAAAACCGGGTGTAGCCGAACCGTGTTTCCGTCACAGCGGTGGGAGACAGAACGCGAGTGTTCGAGCCCATGTATTGCTCGAGGTTGGTGACCAGCTTGCCGCCATTCTGGTTGAGACCCGGGCTGGATTCGTTCTCATCCCCCCAACTGTATCGGCCGGCCCACGAAGACTGGGACGACTCCACATAGTCCATTCGCAGGATGAACTGGTCCCGATTCTGCGGCCGTCCGAGGGCCTGCACATAGTTGTTGGTTACACCCGCCAGCGTGGGTGCCTGATAGAACTCGAGCAGCTTCGTCGAGATCGGGCTGATCCGGCTCGCCGGAATGATATTGCCCGCAAAAGGCATACCGGTCTGGCTCCCGTCGGCCGCGCGGGTCCGGCTGAGCGGATCGTAAATCCGGTTGGAGAGCGCCGAGAAATCCCCGGTCTGAAACGCCGCCGGCGCCAGTGAGAACAGCCCCGTGGTGCTGCCCCGCTTGCGGAACGACTCGTAGTTCGCCATGAAGAACAGCTTGTCCCGGCCATTGAAGATCTTGGGCAGCCACACTGGGCCGCCGAGCGTGAACCCGTACTGATTCCACTTGAACGGGTCTTTCACCGGCCGCAGCGCCGTAAATGCATAACTGGTGGCGTCCAGCTTGTCGTTGCGTAGAAATTCAAAGGCCGTTCCGTGATATTGGTTCGTGCCCGACTTGGTCAGCACGTTGATCTGCGTGGTCTGACGGCCGAACTCCGCCGGATAGATCCCCGTCTGGACTTTGAACTCCTGCAGCGCGTCAACCGACGGCATCACCACGAATGTATTGAAGTTCGGATCGGTGTTCTCCACACCATCCAGCGTGTAGTGGTTAAAATTGGTCCGCTGGCCGGCCACCGAAATGGTTTGTGCCGCGCGGATGCCGCCCTGTCGCGCACCGGCCTGCCCCTGCGTGGAGAAGCCGGTGGAGACGTTCGGTGCCAGCGACACCAACTGAAGATAGTTGCGGCCGTTCAGAGGCAGTTCGACTATCCTCTTGTTCTCAATTACCGTGCCGACCGTGGCGTTCTCAGTAACCATCACCGAACTCGCCACCACTTCCACCGATTCGGAAATCTGGCCCACCTGCAGTTCGAAATCGATTCGGGCATTCTGTTGAACCTGGATCTCTACCTGAGGCCGCACCGTAGTCTTGAATCCCGCCCTCTCCGCCTTCACGGTATAGATTCCCGGTGGCAGAGACGGGAAGGCATAGACGCCCGCCTCATTAGTAAGCATGTTTCGCTGGGCGTTAGTACCGGTATTGATCACCGTGATGGTGGCACCCTGAATGGTTGCTCCGCTCGTGTCTCGCGCCTCACCAGCTATCGAACCCAGTGTTTGTCCAAACATCCATGGGGCTCCCAGTAGAAAGCACCCCGCCAGAAATAGGCGATTCTTCAAACATCCATGCGACATAGCATCCCCCTCCATCGCTGCGCGCTCCAGCGCGTGATTGAGAGTCCAACCGTATAGGAACATCGGCACACGCGCAAGCAATCGCGGCTAGACGGCGGGGTGCAATCTGGTTAGTGAGCTAAGCCTTTTTGAATCAGTTTGGTTACACGTCGCCAACAGGGCGCAGAGATTGGTTACAGTCATTTCTCGGGGGTCAGTTCGATCGCATTTACGACGGCATATTGAGTTACTGGTTCGAAAGTAACCTCAATTCGTCCCTGAGCGTTAGGAACAAGTCCGCGAAATACTTTCTCCACCGCCCGCCGTTCACCGGCTTCCTTAAATATCTCGAAGTTGCGGAGTAGAGCTACACCGCCACAGTGGACATTGAAGATGCGGCTGCCGGGTCCGCCCTTGCCACGGTTGTGGGGACCGAAGAAGGTTTCGGCGAACAGCAGCCGTAGCGTGTACCGGCCGGGGGGCACGGGAAATCGGTAACTGAAGTTTCCATACCGTTGCCACAAGAAGAGGTCGGGGTCCTGAGTACCGGCGGCGATCTCGCCGTCCGAGATTTGCCGGCCGCCGTTGTAGTAGCGGTCCAATTCCCACAGGTGCCCGGAGTGGTCGGTGAGGTTCGCGTTCCGGGTGACGATGCGAATGGGCAGTGGACGGCCTGTGTCGTTCGGAATGATCTCGATGGCGTTCAACCAGGCGCCGGAAAGGATCGGACGGAAATCCAGGGTCAGGAATCCATTGACCGGCGAGACGTTGGTGAACGCACGAATATCGGCGGTGTTCGCGCCGCCCGCATCGGCGGCGACGTCAAAAGATGATAACAACGGTTCGCCGTTCAGCGCGACATCGAAGATTCTGCGGTTCTCGACACCGTCGCCGAACTCCGTGGGCAGGAAGATCACTTCAGAGAAATACAGCCTCAGATCGTACTTCCCCTCTGCCAGAGGGATGCGGTACGAGAAACTCCCAAAGCGGAAGGTTCGAAAATATAACTGGTCCGGTGCCCAGCGGATGGTTCGAACCGGAATCCCCATCTCCTTCCCGCCGAATTCCCAGTGGTTCTGTTCGCCACCCACAAAATAGCGATCGCCGAGCCATTCCACTCCGAAGCGATCCACCGATCGTTCCGTGGAGGAGCCCGCGAGGATGCGGACGGGACGCGGAGAGCCGGTGGCCGCGCGGGGAGCGGGTTCGTGCGAGATCCGGGCTGGCGTGGGAGTCGCTTTGGAATTCGGATTGGCGAACCGGATAACCAGCACCGCCGCCGTCAACAGGATGGAGGCCGCTATCAATGCGGCGATCACACGGTTCCTCCAGGGTCTTGACGGGCCCGGCGAAATAGCGGGCGCAATCGGCGAGGGTGCCGTTCGCCACTCGAATTCCGGCTGATAAGTCCCGGCGGGAATCACGATGCGGAGATCGTGGTGCGAACCCTCGGTCTCGTAGAAGCTCCGCAATCGTTTCCGGAGCCGTGACACCTCTACCCGGACGACCGAATCCCGCCGTTCGCCGAAACTCTCGTTCCGGCCGTAGACCTCCGTCGCGATGCTGAATTCCTTGATCTCATGAACCCGGCCCTCAAAGCTCTTCTCGCAGAGATATGTCAGCAGCTTCGCGAGGGCCGGCACCCGCGAGAACCCCTTCGATTCCAAAATCGCCTTGAGGGCGGCTCTGCGCTCTTCGAGCAGGATTTCCGCTTTGGACAACATGGCCCCCGTTTTTATCGGGATTGTACCACCTTCGGGGACTCGATCAATCCGGCTCATGCCCCCTTTTAGCCGGCCTGCCGCACTCGACCAGGCCGCCACCACGATTCCGAAGAAACTGGCTGGCCGTTCGTCCGTCGCCCCACATTTTTGTGAACCGATAGTGGGAGCGCCTGACTACTCCACGTCGAACGTCGCATGCAGCTTCGCATTCGAGTCGCTCCCGGCCCACACATCGAAAGTGCCGGGATCGAGAACTTCCCCGTGCGCCTCCGCGCTCCAGTAACTCAGATCGGCGCGAGTCAGTTTGAACCGCACCGTCTCGGATTGCCCCGGCGCCAGCGAAATCCGTTCGAATCCCTTCAACTCGCGAACCGGTCGCGACGCACGCCCGTAGCGCTGGTGGATGTACAACTGCACCACTTCGTCCCCCGCCCGCCTGCTGGTGTTCCGAACATTTACCGCGACCTCCGTCGTCGCCCCCGGCGTCACCTGCAAGTCCGACATCGCGAACGCCGCATAACTCAGCCCATACCCGAACGGAAACAGCGGCGCGCTAAGCTCATCCCAATACCGCGATTTGAAGCCCGGCGAAGTCTCCGGAGTATGCGTCAGATTATGCGCGTAAAAAACCGGAATTTGCCCCTCATTGCGCGGCCACGTGATCGGAAGTTTTCCGCCGGGCGTCGCATCGCCGAACAGCAGGTCCGCCGCCGCATTGCCGCCTTCCACACCCGAATGCCAGATCTCGAGAATCGCCGGCACGTGCTCCGCGGCCCAGGCGATGTCCAGCGGCCGTCCATTCACCAGCACCAGCACCACTGGCTTGCCCGTCGCCTCGATGGCCTCCATCAATCGCTGCTGATCGCCCGGCAGATCCAGCGACGATTGCGATGCCATTTCGCCGCTCATCATCGCCAACTCGCCCAGCACCAGCACCACCGCGTCACTCCGCTTTGCCAGATCCACGGCCTTTGCCAATTCGTCTCGCGACTGCTCCTCCGTCCACGGCTTCGGCGCCGGCCCGCGCGACATGATGAAGTCGAACATCGACGGGTAGCGTTTCGCGATCTGCACTCCCTGCGCATACTCGACGGTTGCGCCGGAGCCCAGTTTCGACCGTATGCCCTCGAGAACCGTCACCGTGCTCCGAGGATCCACATCGAAGCCGCTCCACATGGTCAGCATGTCGCGTTTCGAATCGGCGAGCGGCCCGATCACCGCCACCGATTTCAAGCTCTTGGCCAGCGGCAGCAGATTCCCTTGATTCCGCAGCAGAACCGCCGAGCGCTGCGCAGCCATCCGCGCCGCCTGCCGGTTCTCCGCCGTCCCGATCACCTGCCGTGCCCGCTCGACATCCGCGTACGGATGCTCGAACAATCCGAGCGCGAATTTCGCCGCGAGAATCGGGCGGACGCGATCGTCAATCAGCGATTCGGCGATCTTGCCGTTGTGGACCAACTCGGGCAGGTTGGTGAGATAGGTGCGGCTGGCCATGTCCATATTTACGCCCGCCGTCAGCGCGCGATACGCCGCGTCGGCGCCATCCTTCGCGAACCCGTGCGTCACCAGATCCCGCACGGAATTCGCGTCACTGACCACGAATCCCTGGAAGTTCCAGGTCTTACGCAGCACGTTCTGCAGCAGGAAACTATTCGCGGTGGCGGGCACATCGTTCAGATCCATGTAAGCCGACATGAATGTGCCAACTCCCGCTTCCAGCGCCGCATGGAACGGCGGCAGGTACACATTCCACAACTGCGCCTCGGACAGATTCACCGCGTCGTAATCGCGCCCACCCTCCGCCGCGCCGTACCCGGCGAAGTGCTTCGCGCACGCCAGCATCCGGTCCGGTTGGCTCAGATCGGCGCCCTGAAATCCGCGCACCTGCGCCCGCGCCACCGCCGACCCAAGGTATGGATCCTCGCCCGCGCCCTCGATCAGCCGCCCCCATCGCGGATCGCGCGCAATGTCCAGCATCGGCGCGAACGTCCACGAAATCCCCGATGCCCGCGCTTCCTTCGCGGCCACCGATTGCACGCGCTCGATCATCGCGGGATCCCACGACGCCGCCATCGCCAGCGGCATCGGGAACAGCGTGCGAAAGCCGTGGATCACATCCAACCCGAAGATCAGCGGAATCTTCAGCCGGCTCTCTTCCATCGCAATCTTCTGAATGCGGTTGATGGCCACTGGATCGGAGAGCCATAGCACCGAGCCCGCCTGCCCCTTGCGGACGAACTCGTCCGGCTTCGGCATGTCAGGCGTGAACGCGACCCCGCCGATCTGTGTCAATTGCCCAATCTTCTCGTCGAGCGTCATCTTCTTCAGTAAGGCTTCCACACGGGCATCCGCAGCCATGGTCACAGTCTGCAATGCGAGTGCGCACGCGGCAAACGCAGTCACTCGGCCCATAAAGTCTCCGGAATTTCAATGTTACGATGAAGTGGTTAACCGTAGCATGATTCGTGCTTATCGCGGCGTAGTTCCCAGAATTGCCGCATCCGCTTACATCGATCCCAGCGCGCAGGTCATTGGAGACGTAGTTGTCGGCGAACGCTCCAGCCTATGGCCTGGCGTGGTCGCACGTGGCGACGTCAACGCCATCCGCATCGGCCTGGAAAGCAATATTCAGGACAATTCC
>JBBQGE010000046.1:0-43269 GCA_038322675.1 Bryobacterales bacterium | reverse complement strand
CTGCGCTGTTGTGCAGCGATTCGTTCGGCCCACTCGTCTGCTTTCTGGTTGGCCGGCCTCCCCTCGTTGACAGTGTCGCTCATGACACCACAATGCACCCCTGGCGGTACCTCAGCAAGAGCGGTTCACGAGACGCTTACGGCCTTTAGCGAGGTCCGCGACTATGTGGAGATGAAGGTCCGGACACCGCTGACGCGGCGGAAAAGGCGGCGAAAGCGGAGTGTGGGTTGGCGGCGATGGAGTAACGAGTACCTTTATGACGTGCTGGGACTGTATTGGGACTGGAAGATCCAGCCGCTGCCCGGCGTTGGTAAAGGGACGTGAAAGTGGCCGTCGATCCACAGGACCCATAACCCTTTGGACGAAACTCACTGGGCGAGCTGCTTGAGGGAAAACTTCACGAGCAGTTCCTATGGGGAGGGGCTGGAAACGGGCCGGGCATCCGCGCACCGCGCCAGTCCCTTACCCGACAACTCTTCTTCAAGGCCTTGAAGCAGGGGCTCAAAATCAAGACCTTTGTCGGCACCAGCGAGAACGCCGTGCAGATTCAGATCTGGACAGCGCTGATCGCCATCCTACGGCAACAACTGCTCGTGCCCCGCGACCTTTGGACTTGGCTTAACGACCCCTACCACGACGCCCCGCTGCCGGCGCCGACCGAGCAACTGACACTCGGCATATAAGTTGGACAGCAGAAAGAAAGGCATAATCTGAAAACACCGACAAATGCGCTGATCAACGATCTCAACTTGGACAGCAGGTTCATCACTGCCACTAACACCCGCCCCCAGTGTCAGGCCAACCAGGTTTCCAGTAGGAAGCCGATGCCCACCTTTTCTTCAATGTTCGCAACGACTGTCAGAGGCAGGTCGGCTAATTTGCACAGCAGTGGTCCAATACCGAATACGTCGCCTTTCAGAAGATCAGAAAAGCCGCATGAAATGCCACTCTTCACGAATTCTCGCGGAGAGCCGAATTTATTTTACCAAGTCGTCTCCACGCGTCACGGCCAGAAACGTTCGACGATTATTGGTGGAATGCTGGCGGTAGCGCTCCTCCATAAGCTTGAGCCCGGCATCGGCGATCCCTAGGCGGAACTTCTGACAGAAAGCGATGTACGAGAACCTGATGGCTTTCTAATGCCATCAGATCGGCGAGCAGTTAAGATCGCTTGTTTCAACCGCCGGATGCGGAAAACCGCACGTCCGGTGGTGTGGGAGGGTGACGGGGCGCAATCCCCGTCACTCGGCCCGATCATTTAGGACCAGCCAACTGGGGAGGCGCGGCGGGAGTTTTGGTTATCTGAGATGCCAGAGGCGGAATCCGTTACTCCAGGCTTCCTGGCGGATGCCCCATTGTACGTGACGCTGCAACAGGTCGTCCGCTAGTTGGTCGCCGTCTTTGATCACGATCCAGTGAACGCCGTTTGCGTTTAACTCATTGGTGGCGGCCTGGCGCATGCGGGGCGGCCACTTCGTTTCCTCGAACCGGAAGGAAGCATCGATGCCATCGAGGTGCATTGGGATGGGGGAGCCATCACGCTGTGAATCGACGGCGACCTGATCCACTTGTTCGTCGCGGCCAAGGTCGATGTCGATGTACATGCCGCGCTGTGCTTCGTGGTCGCTCTTCCAGACGGTGATCGGACTGTTGTCGAACGCGCGCTGCACATACCATGGATTGACCGAGGCTCGGAGACGCCAGCGTGGATCGCGCGGCAACTCGTGACCGCGGCTATAAACGCGAATCTCTCCGATTACCCATTGGCCGCCGGACCGATCGAGTACCAGTCGCAGATGGCGGGTTCGGCGCTCCGGAAATGTGTACCAGTGCCGGGCCGTGGTCTCCATGCCCGGAGATACGGCGCGAAATAGCACGTCGTATAACTGGTTGTTGAATACCGATTCGTAGGGAACTAGAATTTCGCGCGAGTGATAGGTCTGGTTACCCATCGACGGCGACAGCACGGGCTCGCTGGGCGACACTTTCTGGTCCAGGATGAGTCCCATTTCGTAATCGGGGACCACGCTCCGCAGGAATTCCGATTCGGGTATCCGTCGCAGCGCGGCCTTCCAGTTCATGTGTTCCAGGCGCCATGCGTACTGGCCGGAATAGCGCGGGATGACCGCGGGCCACGAGAGCACGGCATGCGCCACGATGACTAGGACGGCTGCCGGTAGCCATAACTCGAGTGCCATTCCGAGACCAAGCGCCACAAATGGCACTGATGGCATCAGAAATCGTGTGCCGATATTGCCGAAATACGGAATTAGGAACACTGCCGCCGCGATGAGTAACTGCCGGCCGGCGGGCCATCGAAGGGCAATCAATGCGAGGGGTGCGAGCAGGAAAACGGGGCCGAGCACGCTCTGCAAACGCTCGCCGCGAACTGTCACCTCCATCGGGATGTCGCGCCACGCGACGCCGTTGAAGTGGCTCATCGCCGCGCTGTACTCTTTTTCGAAAGCCACCGAGACATACGGATTCGGGAACACGCGGTTGAAGAATGGCGATACGGGATTGGATACTTCGACTGCGTTCTTGATCAACCACGGCGCCATCATCGCGAAGGCGATCGCGGCTACTGGGACGGCTCGCCGCCACGATCGCACGGCGACCATGACGACCGCGTATACGACCGCGATGCCCAACGTGTACTTCACGGCGAACGCGAACCCCGCCAGCAGTGCTGCGATCCATACCATTCGCGGCTCGGCGATTTGCAAGGCGTAGAACAGTGCGAACACGACCGCGGCACCGGCAACGTCGTTATGCGCGATGGTGCCGACGCGGCCGAACACCGGCGATGCATAGACCAGCACCGCCGCCACCACGCCCGCAACCGGCCGCCCGATCCGCCGGGCATAGGAGAGAATCCCGAACGGCAGCACGAGGAGGAACAGAAACTCGCACATCGCCGGCGCCGAGTGTTTCCCGATGGTGAACGCATACAGGAACAGCATCTCGATGCCTTCAGTCAGACTCGCGTAGATGTTGTTCGTGATGATCGGGAAGTGGTGCACGCTCGCATATCGGGCGACCAGCGCGACATGATACGAGATGGGGTCCGCGCTGACTTCGGGTCCAAGCGCGTTCGGCAGATAGAAGAACGTGAATGCCGCGAAGATAGCCCAGAACGCATAACTCCACGGGCGCGGGACAGGGGGCAGGGAATCGCTGTTGGGACGCCACTTCCAAACACCGGCCGCGAGTATGATCACGCTGACGCCGTAGAACACCGATTTGTAGGCTAGTCCGCCGGCGGTCAGCACGAAAATCAGTGTGCTGAACAGCGCGCTGCCGGCGATGAATGCGAAGAAGTGTTGCTCGGACCGGTAGAGTTTGACTTGGAGTTTACGCAGGAGCAGCATGCCGAGCGAATACGAAACGCCGTACGTCAGCGCGGCGGCCAGGACGATGTAGACCACTGCCTTCACCGTCGTGCCCGCTCGAAGCCTATCGCTTCCAACAGCACTCCTAACTTCACGCCGTCGCGCTTGGAGACGAGTACCGGATCGATGTCGAGTCCGGCAATGACGGAGTTACCGTCGCCGAGCAACGAGGCGGGAACCGGATGACGGTACTCGACGAGGCCTTCACGATCGAAGCGCTTGACGCCGATCTCGCGATCGTTGACGATCATGTGGACGGTTACCGGGCCGACTTCCTTCAACACCGCTCCGGCGACTGTGAATCGCGCGTAGAACTCCTGATTGTCGACCGAGTCGAGAGACAGCTTTACGCGGGGGTGTTGATTGGTCCAACGCCACGGGGAGCCGGGGCGGTCGGGCAGCACGTCACCGGCGATGACGGCATCGACGCCGGGATCGCTAATGCGCGCGAGGGGGATCGCCACGGAGGGATCCGCTCCCTGCGGCATCGTTTTCTGACGTGGCGGAGGATATTCGAGCGATGGAGTGCAGCCCGCCAATACAACGGCGAGGACTACCGCTTGCGCGCGATGAACCATCGTGTCGGCACGCACCAGTAGAACGATCGTCCGGAGTCCTTCACTAACTCCGCGCCGTTCTTTTCGACGAACTCGATGTAATCTCCGGTGTAGATAGTGTCGAGGATGGCCAGATGCCCGCCCGGTTTCAGGACTCGCAGCATTTCACCGAGCGCTTTTTCGCGCTCCTGGGCCTCGGCGAGGTTGTGGAGAACCAGGCTCGACATCACGATGTCATAGGAAGCGGTTTGATAGGACAGGCGTAGCGCATCGCCATTCTCGATGCGAACGCGACCGATCACCGATTCCGCTTTCGCATTGGCCGCGGCAGCCTCGGCGGTGTTGCCGCTGAGATCTTCTTTGTTCCAGACGTCGACGCCGGTGGCTTTGCCCGAGGTCAGGCGCTTCGCCGCGCCAATCAGCAACAGCCCGCGGCCGCAGCCCACATCGAGCACCTTCTCATCGCCACGCCAGGGTAGAGCGTCGAGCATCTGGTCGCGCAGCAGCGGCTTCGCATTGCGGCTGGACCAGCGCATCACGATCGCTCCGGCAACGAACGCCGCGCCCACAATTGCGAGCGCCGCGCAGACGGCGGCACCGGCACGAGGCGCGTTGCTCCGGTTCATGATGTAGACGGCCGCACCCAGAACAATCAGACTGATGCCGCGGTTGAGCCAGCGGCGCACGTGAATGGGAGCGTCGATTCCGTAGTCGGGTACAGCAGCGGTGGCGGCCATCAGACGTTAACCGGTTCAACTGCGAGCGGCTTCTTGAACTTGCACTCGCCGTTCGGACACTGTGCCACCGCCCCTGCCTTTAAGTATTTCTCCACCAGATAACTGGAACCACACTCGGGACATTTTTCGAGAATCGGTTTGCCCCAGGCGACAAAGTCGCACTCGGGATATCGATTGCAGCCGTAGAAGGTCTTGCCGCGCTTGGACCGCCGCTCGATGATTTCGCCTTTCGAGCAGTTGGGGCACTGCACCCCGATGGTCTTCTGCTTGATGAACTTGCAGGTCGGGTAGTTGCTGCAGGCAGTGAACTCGCCGAATCGTCCGTTCTTCACCACCAGGTGATTGCCGCATTGCGGACATTTCTCTTCGAGGGGAACATCGGCCTGCTTCTGAGTGCCACCAATTTGTTTGGTGGTCTTGCAGTCCGGGTAACCCGAGCAGGCGTAGAACTGGCCGAAGCGACCCTTCTTCAGGACCATGGGACGGCCGCAGTTCTCGCAATATTCCTGCGCGTCCTGCTCGCCGAGGGCGGCCTTGTCGCCGTCGGGCACTTCCAGTTCGATTTCCCGTGTGTTGGTGCACTCGGGATAGCCAGTGCAGGCGACGAAACTGCCGTGCTTACCCCACTTGATGACCATCGGCCTGCCGCATTTTTCGCAGAGCAGGTCCGTGGGACGCTCCATGCGCTTGATGTCGGTCATCGTGCGTTCTGCGTTCTCGAGGTCCTTTTCGAAACGCTCGTAGAACTCCGCCATGGCCTGCCGCCAGTCGATTTTGCCTTCTTCGATCTGATCGAGTTCCTGCTCCATGCGAGCGGTGTAGGAGACCGCGAACAAGTCGTTGAAGGATTCGAGCAGGAGATCGGTGACGACGGTGCCCAGTTCGGTGGGCGAGAACTTGCCTCCTTCCTTCTTCACGTACTCGCGCTCCTGAATGGTGGACAGGATGGACGCGTATGTGGATGGGCGGCCGACGCCGTCGGCTTCGAGTTCCTTCACCAGGGTGGCTTCGGTGAAGCGGGGCGGCGGTTCGGTGAAATGCTGTTCGGGCTCGAGAGACTTCAGCCGCAGAACCTCGCCCTGCGTCACCGCGGGCAGTTTGTGCTTGAGTTCCTCGTCCTCTTCGTCCTTCTGATCCTTGCCTTCCTCGTAGACTTTGAGGAAGCCATCGAACTTCTGAACGCTGCCGGTGGCGCGGAACACATACTTCGCTCCGTCCTTGCCTTTGGCGGCCACATCGATGGTGGTCTGATCGAACACCGCCGGCCGGATTTGCGACGCGACGAAGCGCATCCAGATGAGGCGGTACAGCTTCAATTCGTCTTCGGCGAGGAAACTCGCCATCGCGTCGGGAGTCCGAAGGGCTGAGGTGGGCCGGACGGCTTCGTGCGCGTCCTGCGCATCCTTTTTACTCTTGTAGACATTCGGCGATTCTGGGACGTACTCCTTGCCGAACCTCTCTTCGATGAAGCCGCGCACTTCCACGATGGCGTCGTTGGAGACGCGCGTCGAATCGGTACGCATGTAGCTGATGAGTCCAACGAGGCCCTCTTCGCCGAGTTCCACACCTTCATATAATCGCTGCGCGAGACCCATGGTGCGCTTGACGCTGAATCGCAGCTTGCGGGCGGATTCCTGCTGCAGGGTAGAAGTGATGAACGGCGGCACCGCGTTGCGCTTCTTCTCTCGGTTGGTCACGGATTGAACCGTGAACTCCGAGTCGCTGACCTGATCGACGAGGTTGCGGGCCGTTGCCTCGCCGGCGACCTCGATGGACTCGTCGTTGCGCTTGGTGAATCGGGCGCTGAGGACGGGCGGTTTCTTGGCGTTCAGCAGCGCGTCGATGGTCCAATACTCGCGTTTGACGAAGGCGCGGATTTCGCGCTCGCGCTCCACAATCAGGCGGAGGGCGACGGTCTGGACGCGGCCGGCGGAGAGTCCGCGGCGCACCTTGTCCCACAGCAGCGGGGAGATTTTGTAGCCGACCAGGCGATCGAGAACGCGGCGCGCCTGCTGCGCCTCCACTAGATGGATGTTGACGGCAAGGGGCTTTTCGAAGGCCTTCTGGATGGCGTTCTTGGTGATTTCGTTGAACATCACCCGAAACATTTTCGTGGAGTTTGTTTTATTTTGCAGTTCTTCCTGCAGGTGAAAGCAGATGGCTTCGCCTTCGCGATCCGGGTCAGCCGCGAGGTAGACGGCGTCAACGCCCTTGGCGGCGGTCCGCAGTTCCTGCATCAGCTTCTTCTTGCCCTCGATCACTTCGTATTTGGGCGCGAAGCCATGGTTCACGTCGACGGCAAGATCCTTCTTGGGGAGATCCTTGACATGGCCGAGCGACGCCTTGACGATGTATTGCTTACCGAGATATTTACCGATCGTTTTAGCCTTAGCGGGCGACTCGACGATCACGAGATTCTTCGACATATGATTTAGTACGATTACTTACGGTCGTAATACCGATGAGGACACCGAAAATCTTACCACGCAGATTCTGGACGAGCGCAATCAGGGCCGACCGTTGCCGTACCACGTCTTCACGAAGTTCTTTCCGGGGAGCTGCCGCACCAGTCCAAGCAATTCCAGTTCGAACAGTGCCGCTATCAATTCGGATGATGAGTAACTGTCGGAGGATTCGATCAACGTGTCCAACTGGGTTGCCTGATCCACCTTCAGCATAGCTAAAAGCGCCCGGCAAGTCTCGCCGGCCGGCCCGTCTGGTAAAGATGCGGGTTCGGGGCCGGAGGATTCATCGGGATTGATTCCGAGTTCCGACTGTCCGGCGGCAGCCAGGCGGCGGCGGTGCTCCGGTGCGAGTTCCACCACGACGTCGTTCCATTCCTGAATGAGTTTGGCACCCTGCTTAATTAATAGGTTAGGCCCCCAGCTCATACGGTTGGTGATGTTGCCCGGAACGGCGAAGACGTCGCGGCCCTGATCGAGCGCCAGGCGGGCGGTGATGGCGGATCCGCTGTACTGGGCGCCTTCGACGACGAGGACTCCGATGCTCATGCCGCTGACAACCCGGTTGCGGACGGGGAAGTTCTGCGGGTAGGCGGGGGAACGCATGGGGAACTCGGAGACGAGGAGTCCCTTTTCTGCGATGGTATCGGCGAGTTTGCGGTTCTCGGCGGGATAGACGCTGTCGACGCCGCAGCCGAAGACCGCGACGGTGTTTCCTCCGACGTTGAGGGCGGCTCGATGGGCAGTGGTGTCGATGCCGCGGGCCATGCCGCTGACGATGGTGAGTCCGGCGGTGGCGAGATCGGAGGCGAGGCGGTCGGTGGCGGCATTCCCATAGGCGGTGGGACGGCGAGTGCCGACGACGGCGATCATGAGGGAGTCGAGGAGGGCGATGTTTCCGCGGGCGAACAGGACCATGGGCGGGTCGTAGATGGCGCGGAGGCGTTCAGGGTAGGCGGGGTGGGTGCAGGGGACGAGGGTGGTGCCGGTTTCGGCCATGCGCTCCTGCTGGAGGACGGCGTCGTCGAAGGTGCAGCCGCTGGCGATGGTTTGGGCGATGGCGCCCGAGAGCCCTTGGCCTTCGAGTTCGGAGCGGCTGGCGCGGAATACGGCGAGGGGGGAGTGGAGGCGCTCGATGATACGGACCGACTTGCGGGTGCCGAGGCCGGGGACGAGGCGGAGGGCGAGCCAGTGGAGTTCTTCTTCGCGAGAGAGGGTGCGTAGGTCGGCGGTCGTGTTCACGTGAGGGAGTGGTGGCGGGGCTTGGGGATTCTCAGGTGGGAGGCGGTCATAATGTAGTTAGCCGATGAGGAGGCACAATGGAAATGAACCTGGATCAGCAACGCCGGCAGGCGCACGCGCTGCTGGATCTGTTGACTGCCGCCAAGCTGAATGCCGTGACAAACCTGCTCGAGGTAATGGTGGAGCCACTATCCCGCTCCCTCGCCTTTGCGCCGGTAGAAGAAGAGGAGATCACGGCCGAAACCGCCGCGGCGATCGATCGGGCCCGTGCGTCGCTGGCCCGCGGCGAAGGCATCTCGCACGAAGAGGTCCTGCGCGAGTTCGGGCTGAGTGAATGAGCACCGCGCCTGAGCGGATCGCGATTGTGTTTGGTCAGCGGAAGCCCGCATTGACCGATATTTGGCCGACCGCGCCGGTGATGTTAAGAAGCTCAAGCCGCCGCGCACCGGCGTCCGCAATCGGCGTGAAGCGTATCGGTAGTTTCTAGCGCGCAAAATCCGCGAATCCGTCTCTGAGATTTTGCTCGCCGTTGGGTCTGACCGGTGCGACAGTTGAGTAGAGGGAAGGGCATCGTCGCGCGGAACCGGCTCCGGCAACTCGGCACATCTGCGAGTCGGGCGTGAGACGGCCAAGTGGCCGGCTTGCATGTCTGCGCCAGACCATCTCGGAGCGGAAACTACCGGTCGAGAAGGATCAATCGATTCTGCGATGTGGCTAATTCAGCGATGCGGATCGCATTGCGCCGAAGCACGGCTGCCGCGACCTCAGTCGGATAATCGCAGGAACGGAGAATGACGACTCTAGCGCTGGGAAACTGGTTCAACAAACGCTCAAAATCGCTGTCCGTCGAGACTAGGACGAAATCGTACGCTGCGGTGTATTCCAGAATCCTTCGATCGCCAATACGGGCGAGCCCATTCCGAAGAGCGCTTTCGGATTCAGGGAACAGGTCTCCTAATAACTGCACCAGCCGTGGCGACAGGCTTTCATCGAAGAGGAGCTTCATCCCCTGGAGGCTTTGGTCCCCGCCGCCAATTCGGCGGCATACGCATAAACGGCAAGGAAATCATCCGGCTCAAGTTGGGGGTAGTCGGCCAGGATTTGCTCCTGGGACGCACCACCGGAAAGCCATTCCAGAATCTCCTGAACGGTGATCCGATGGCCGCGAATGCACGGCTTGCCGAACCGCACGTCGGGATCGGTTGTGATCCGCTGCAGCAGTGAGCTATGGATTGCCGGCATTCAGCTTCCTTCGGCCATTCTAACCGGTTGCCCCGGATCAATCAAAGTCCGACACGGGCGTTACGCGACAGGTTGCTGCCCTCCCGTCCGGGGTACGCGTGCTTTGATCTGGTTCCGGCTGGCCACATTCCGTAGCGCCGTTTTCGATGAGTTTCTCGGAAGCTGACGACCAGCAGAATCCTCATACGATCCGGGCTTCTAAGGACTCCTTAGCTTCTTCGAGGGCCTGGACTGCTAATTCGCGCGGAACGGTGGGGAACTGGCGAAGGAACTCGCCCAGCGAATGACCACACTCCAAGTAGTCGATAAGGTTGTTGAACGGAACGCGCGTCCCGCGGAAGCAAGGGGTTCCATTCATGACTTCCTTGTCGATCACGATTGCAGGCTGGGCCATAGCACCTCCCGAGAGCGAGTGGTTTGCCGGGCGGCCTTTCCGGCACTAGACTTTAGGGATGCTGTTGCGAAGGGCCTTCCTCGCCGCGCCCGTTATCTCGGTTCTCTGGGGACAGGACCGAAAACCTAAAATGTTTGGGGACGCTGAGGCATACGAGCGATTCATGGGCCGCTGGAGCCGTCTGGTCGCGCCGCAGTTAGTGGACCTCACGGGTTTGCCGGAGAGAGGCCGGCTGCTCGACGCCGGCTCAGGAACGGGAAGCCTGGCGTTTGCGATCGGTGAACGCAAGGGCCAGGCGCGCGTGTTGGGGATCGATCCGTCGAAGGAATACGTCGCGTATGCTACGAGCCGGAATCCGTTCCCCGATCGGGCCAGTTTTGAGGTGGGGGATGCGCAGCAGTTGCGATTTCCCGATGCGAGCTTCGATGCCGCCCTCTCACTGCTGGTGTTCAACTTCATTCCCGATCCGAAGAAGGCGCTGTCGGAAGTCCGTCGCGTGACCAGGCCGGGGGGCATCGTCTCGGCTGCCGTTTGGGATTACGGTGCCGGCATGCGAATGCTGCGTGCGTTCTGGGATGCCGCGGTCCGAATAGATCCTGGGGCCGAGAAATTGGATGAGAAGCACATGCCGCTTTGCCGGGCCGGTGAGCTGTCCGCTTTGTGGAGACAGGGCGGTCTAGAGAATGTCCACGAACAGCCCATCGATATCAGGATGAAATTCGAGTCATTTACCGACTATTGGGAACCATTTCTTCTCGGGCAGGGGCCCGCCGGCGCCTACGTTCGTCATCTCAAGCACGACCAATTGCTCACCTTGCGTCGGGAGGTCAAGCGCGTTCTGTCAGTGCCGGCGGAAAATGCGCCTTTGTTGCTCGGTGCGCGGGTGTGGGCGGTTCGGGGCGTGGTTCCAAATCTCGCGTGATGTCACCTGGTTCGTAACGCGATTCGCTCTTGCGATTCGACCAGCGCCGCAACCGTAAGGTCCTGGAAAATGGCGGCCTCGAACAGGGATTTGCTGCCGGCATTCCGCCTCAGCTCCGGAACTTTTCGCTTAACAGCCCGATAGCTGGCGATCATTTCCGGAACGGTTGTCACATCTTCGGGTTGGCGGAAAATGTTCCGGAGTGCGGCCATGAGCCCTGTTATCGTTCCTTTGTGAATCTGCGGATCGATGCCGTTCACGTCGCTGGTGGAACGCTGCGCGCGGTACTGCCTGCGCTCGAAGATGAAGACTCGGTGTTGCCCATCGGTACTGTGCGACCGATAGAGGGCGAGACCCAATTCTACAGGCATGTTGAACCGCGGAACGCCCCTGGATACCTCGACGCGGGATAAGTCGTGAATGGAGAAATCGGATTTGTCGATTAGTTCGATGATCGTGCCCAGCCGGCCCTGACTCGGAACTGCGAGAGCGGCGTTGATCGCCAAGCCAAGTTGCGTCAGGCCGACAATGTAGGCGAGGTATAGATTCTCGAAATCGACGTCGTAGGGGATATTGAGAAAGACCGATTTGATGCGGCTTTCGCGGGCCACATCATCCATTAGTCGCGGCGCGATCCATGCGAGCAGGTGAGGATCTCTTTGTTTTGCGCACTGTTTTCGCGGAAGCGGCCGACTTCTTCGCTCGGACTGGCGTGCTCATGATTCGGCGCACGGCTTTCACCCGATCGGGGCTAATCCCGAGAATCTCACCCATCTCTTCCGGTGTGGGGACCGGGTTGCCGATCACGTACACGCTCATAACTCGATTATAGCCATTGCGGGACTCCAGCGACTCCAGCCCAGTATCATGAAGTAAATGGATTCCGACACGGCGATCGCGGCCACGGGCCTGACGAAGGTGTACCGGTCGCGATGGAGCGGACGCGAAGTGCGCGCGGTGAGCGACCTGTCGCTGTCGGTGCGGCGCGGAATCACGTTCGGCCTGCTGGGGCCGAATGGGGCGGGGAAGACCACCTTCGTGAAGATGCTGCTGTCGGCCGTGCATCCGACCGCGGGGGAGGCGTTTGTGTTCGGGCGCAACGCGGCGGACCCGGCGGCTCGGCGGCCCATTGGATACCTGCCCGAGAATCACCGGTTTCCCACTTATTTCACGGGTGCGGGGATGCTCGATTTTTATGCCGCGCTGTCGGGGATGGCCGCCGAAGACCGGCGCAGGCGGATTCCCGAAATGTTGTCGCTGGTGGGGCTGGCGGAGTGGGGAACGATGCGGCTCGGCAAGTATTCCAAAGGCATGCTGCAGCGCGTGGGGCTGGCGCAGGCGCTGATCCACTCTCCGCAATTGCTGATTCTGGATGAGCCGACCGACGGCGTGGATCCGGTGGGGCGGCGGCAGATTCGCGAAATCCTGCATGCTCTCGAGGAGAAGGGCGTCACCATTTTCATTAACTCGCATCTGCTGCAGGAAGTGGAGTTGTTCTGCGAGGAGGTGGCGATTCTGCGGAAGGGCAGCGTGGTGCTGTCGGGGCGCACGCACGAGTTGACGAAAGGCAAGGGATACCGTTTGACGGCGGCGGAGATGCCCGATGCCTTGCGCGATGAGCTGACCGGGCGCGCGGCATCGGCTTCGGTGCGGGACGGCTTTGTCGATTTTCAATTCGCGGATCGTGCGCAGGTGAATGCCGCCGTGGATCTGCTGCGGGCCGGGCAGTGCGAAGTGGAGTCGCTCATCCCGACGTCGAGCACGCTGGAAGATGTGTTCGTCAAAGCGGTGGAGGGTGCGACCGAGGAGCGTGCGAAGTGATCACGACCACGGCGCTGATCCGCGATACGTTCCGCGAGGCTTTCGCGCGCAAGATTTTCTGGGGTCTGTTCGGGCTGTCCACGCTGATGATTCTGTTCTTCCTGTTCATCCTGAAGATCGACGTGGTGGAAGGGGCGACGGCCACGCTCACCTTATTCGGCCGTCAGAACGGGCAGAAGATGGACATCGACCGGCTGGTGAAGGGCGTCTACGGCGGGATCGCCACCTTCCTCTATACGTGGGGGATGGCGCTATCGGTGTTTGCCTCGTCGGGACTGATCCCGAGCGTGCTGGAACCCGGGCGTATCGAGCTGATTCTGTCGAAGCCGGTTTCGCGAGTCCACATCCTGATGGGACGGTTTGTTGGGAACGTGGCCGTGGTCGCGTTGAACACGGCCTACCTGGTTGTGGGAGTGTGGATCATCTTCGGGTTGAAGACGGGCATCTGGGGACCGCAGTTCCTGTATGCGATTGCGACAACGGTGTTCATTTTTGCGGTGCTGCTCGCGGTGGTGGTGTTGATCGGCGTGCTGTTCGAGAGCGCGGCACTGGCGACGATGATTACGGTGGGGCTGATGATTATCAGTCCGATCCTGGCCCAGACATCTACCATGATGCGGCTGCTGAGTTCGGAAGCATCGCGTACGACATGGCGAGTGATTTATCAGATTCTGCCGAAGGTTTACGACATTGGCCGCCTCACGCTCGACCTGGTCCGCTCGCAGAAGATCGAGGGCCTGATGCCGATTTATAGTTCGGCGATATTCGGCGTGGCCGTGCTGAGCGCGGCGGTGTACTTCTTCAATCGAAGGGATTTCTAAGTGCGATATATTTTTGTGGCCGCGCTGTGTGCGGGGGCATTGCTCACGTCGTGCCAGAAGACCGGCAATCCGCTGATGGAGCGGGTGGATCCGGATCTGGCGATGCTGGTGCCGCCGGATACCTCCATTCTGGTGGGCGCCAAACTCGACAAATTGCGGGCGACGCCGACCTATCAGAAGTACTTCAGCTCGATGTCGCTGCCGCGGCTGGACGATTTTGCCCGCGAAACGGGACTCGATCCGCGCAAGGATGTGTCGGAGGTGCTGTTCGCCTCGGATGGGTCGCAGAAAGGTGTGCTGATGCTGCGCGGGAAATTTGCGCCGGGAGAACTAGAGCCGAAGCTGGAGAGGCAGGGCGCGGCGCGGACGCAGTACAAGAGTCATAACCTGTTTGGAGATGAGAAGTCGGCGGTGTTCTTCATGAATTCGAGCACGGCGCTGGCGGGGTCCACTTCGACGTTGAAGTCGATCATCGACAACCAGGACAGCTCGAAGCTGGGGATTCCGGAGACGCTGCAACCGCTGGTGCGGGCGGTGCCGACGACGGCTCAATTCTGGGCAGTGGTGAACGGGGCGGGGGTGAAGCTGCCGTTTCCCGAGGGCAGCAATTTAGGGAATGTGAATCAGATGGTGCGATCGGTGCAGAACGGATACTTCAGCGCCGATCTGCGCACCGGATTCGATTTCCAGGCGGTTGGGACTTGCGATACGGACCAGGCGGCGAAGCAGATTCACGACATGCTGAAGGGGTTGGTGGGCATCGGGCGGCTGACGACTCCGGAGAACCGGCCGGAGATGCTGAAGATGTACGACAGTATCAACGTGAAGCAGGAAGGCCGGGTGGTGAATGTCGCGGCGAATGTTCCTCAAGACGTCGTGGATCAGTTCGTCGGCACTTTCGTTCGCCAACCTTGATCCGGCGAGGCGGTGCGATTTCTGAAATATTTACAAGGTGGCGCGAGTCCATCTATAAGGGTTCTCACACACTAAACGGAGCGCAATGGGTCAATCTAGCACAATGACAGCTATGGGGAGCAACGTGGCCGCGGGACCCGCGACGCGTGTTCTGATCGTGGACGATGAGGAGTATCAGCGCGCCGGACTGGCGAGCATGGTCTCTTCCTGGGGTTTTTCAGTGGAGACGGCCAGCGATGGCCACGAGGCATTGGACAAGTTGGGATCCAACCTGTTCCACGTCCTGGTTACGGACCTGATGATGCCGCGCATGGACGGCTTCGAACTGCTGAAACGGCTGGGGTCGCAGGGCAGCATGCCTCCGGCGATCGTGCTGACGGCCTTCGGCAACATCGAGACGGCCGTGCAGACGATGCACGATCTAGGGGCGTTCTGGTTTCTGGAAAAGCCGATCCAGCCCAGTGCGCTGCGCCTGCTATTGGAACGGGCGGCTTCGCAAAGCCGGTTGGCGGAGGAAGCCGAGCGGCTGCAGCGCCAACTCAGCTATCAGGGTGTCCTGGTGGACATGGTGGGTGGGTCGCCGCAGATGCAGCAGGTGTTCTCGCTGATCCGGCAGGTGGCGCCGAGCAAAGCGGCGATTCTGATTACGGGCGAGAGCGGCACCGGGAAGGAACTGGTGGCGCGCGCCGTGCATCATCTGAGTCCGCGGCGCGGCGGTCCGTTTGTCGCGATCAACTGTGCGGCGATGCCGGAAACACTGATGGAGAGCGAACTTTTCGGGCACGAGAAGGGGGCATTCACCGGGGCGGTGGAGCGCCGGGCCGGCTGTTTCGAACTGGCGCAGCACGGGACGCTGCTGTTGGACGAACTGGCCGAGATGCCGGTGGGAACGCAGGCAAAACTGCTGCGGGTTCTGGAAGATTCGCGGGTGCGGCGTCTGGGCGGCAAGAACGAGATCGCGGTGGACGTGCGGATTCTGGCGTCGACGAATCGGAACGTAGAAGAGGCTCTGCAGAAAGGAGATCTGCGGGAAGATCTCTACTATCGCTTGAACGTCTTCCGGCTGGATTTGCCTCCGCTGAGGGAGCGCGATGGCGACGTTCCGCTGCTGGTCGGTTCGCTGATCGCGAATCTGAATAACAAGCATTCGTGCCGGGTGACGGAAGCACAGCCGGAGGTGGTGGATGCGTTGATGCGGCACTCGTGGCCGGGGAACGTGCGGGAGTTGCGGAACGTGCTGGAGCGGGCGGTGATCATTGCGGGCGAGGGTCCGCTGACGCTGGCGCATCTGCCGCGCGATTTCGGAGCGCCGGCCGGTTCGCGTCCCGCCGCGCCGGTGAATGAAGCGGATGGCACGCGGCTCACGGTGGGGACGACAGTGAGCGAAGCGGAGAAAATGCTCATTCAGCTTACGCTGCGTCACACCAAGAACAACAAGACCCGTGCGGCGGAGATACTCGGCATTAGCCTCAAGACGTTATTTAATAAACTGAAAGAGTACGGGGCTGCGGCGGCCGAGCACGCCGCGGAATCCTAGCGATCCGGTCCAATGAGTGAATGTCGCTAAAAGCAAGACTTCGGGTGGCCGTCGCGGTCCTGATGAGCGCCATGGTGCTCGTCTTGTCGGTCTTGTATATCAGCGGATACCTGAAAAGCTCGTTCACTCACACGCACAAAGTTGCCACATCGATCGCCGATCAACTGGCAGCCTCGATCGGGGATGACCTCCGAAATGCCGCGATGCGCGCCGAGCCGGTTCCGGCGGGGACGGAGGAAGTGCGGAAGTTCTGGCTGAATACGGTGGACACCAGCACAGTGGTGCGGGCCTCGGTGGAGCGGACCATCGCGCATTGGGATCTGTTATGGGAAGTGTTCATCACCGATCCGAGCGGCACCATCCGGATGAGTTCGGTCCCGAGCCGGGCCGGGTCGATGCAAAGCGCGGCGCCGGACCTCAGCGAATGGACCCGCCGGTCAGTGGTGGAGAACTTTCGCGAGGTCTATATCGACCACGACAATATGGAAGTTCTGCGGTCTCTTCGGATTCCCGGAGATCCGTCGCCGCTGCTGACCATCCACGTGGTGGTCTCCTCTTTGTTTCTGCGCAACGAACTTCAGAGCGGGCTGAAGACGCTGGCGTTCATCGCCCTGGCGTGCCTGGTGGTATCGGTGATTCTGGCGATCATCCTGCCGACTTTCCTTTTGAGCCCACTGGAGCGGCTGAGCCAGAGTCTGGATTTGATGACGACCGGTGACCTGGTGGCGAAGCCTGTGCAGACTCCCGAGTCGCGCGAGTTTGCAGCGGTGTATTCGAAACTGAACGTGCTGGGGCAGAAGGTAGAGGGGGTTCGGGAGCACGCGAATCAGCTGCGCGGAAACGTGGAGCAACTGCTGGACCGTCTGGAGCAGGCGGTGGTGATGGTGGACGCCAGCGGGCAACTGGCGATGGCTGGAAACTCGGCCGGGCGGCTGTTAGGCTACGAGCCGTCTGAGTTAATCGGTAAGGATGTAGACGAGGTTTTCCCGCCGACGACGGAAATCGGAGCGATGATTCTGGCGGCGGTCCATCGCGGACAGATTGTTCGCGACCGGCCGGCAATCCTCAAGGGTAGGGGTCAGAACACGCAGGTCTCGGTAAGCGTGCAGCCATTGCTTCGGGGAGATCCGGGACGACCGATGGGTGCGGTGATCACGATGCGCGACGTGGGCAGCCGGGGCGAGGTTGCCGCGCGGCTGGGAATCGCGGCCCGACTGGCGGCGCTCGGGCAGTTGACGCATGGGGTGGCGCACGAGATCAAGAATCCGCTGAATTCCATCCGGCTGCATGTGGAGGTTCTGCGAACGCGGCTGGAGGAACCGGCCCCGGAGGTGGACGTGATCGCGAACGAGATCTCGCGGCTGGACCGGGTGGTGAAGACGTTCCTGGATTTCAACCGGCCGGTGGAGCCGCATCTCGGTTCGTTGGATGCAAACGAAGTGATCGCCGGCATTGCGAAGCTGGTGAGTTTGGACGCGAACGCGCACGCGGTGGAGATCCATCTGCGGCCCGCGTCGCGCGCGGCCGTGTTTCAGGGCGACGTGGATCTGTTGAAGCAGGCGGTGCTGAACGTGGTGATGAATGCGGTGGAAGCTATGCCGCAGGGAGGGGCACTGTCTTTGGAGACCTGGGTGGGCGGCGGCCAGGTGGATATTGTCGTCAGCGATACGGGCCCCGGCATATCGCCAGAGATGCGCAGCAAGATTTTCGATCTGTATTTCAGTACGAAGCCGAACGGTTCCGGCATTGGGCTGGCAATGGCGTACCGTCTGGTTCAGCTTCAGGATGGTAAGATTGAGGTTTCCAGTGAACCCGGCAGTGGCAGTACTTTTCGCTTCAGCTTTCCGGAGGCAACATCGAATCCGTCGCACGCCGACAACGAGTTTTCCCGCGGCCAGCGAGCCTGACCTGGCTTGCCGCGGCGTGCTTATTATTGCTGAGTTCCTGTTGGCCGGTTCATAGGAAACCGCTGGCGCCGGCATCCGCGCCCGCGCCACAACTGCCGCGGACTTCCGGTCCACCGCAACAACGGATCGAGACCCCGCCGGAGATCGTGTCTCCACAGGTTCCTCAGGCGCCACTACCAGAGATCCCGAAGCCGACTCCGCAGCCCAGGCAGGAGCAGCCGGAACGGCGACAGCGCGCGCGGCGACCGGCCGCTCCGGTACCCGATCCGTCGACGGCGGAGCCGGTAGTTCCCGCTCCGGCGGCGCCCGTTCAGGTGCCGCAACTGGCGCCCATGATCAGCGATGTGGAACGGCGAGCGTACGATCAGGCAATCGGCGGATTGCTGGAGCGAACTCGAGGGAATCTGAGGCGAGCGAGGGCGCTGGTGGCGAATGCCGGACGTAACGATCGCATCACGCGCGCCGAGGCGTTCGTGACGCAGGCCGAGCAGATGCGGGAGTGGGATCCGGCGGGGGCGAAGAGTCTGCTGGAGCGAGCGGAATTATTGAGTCGCGAGGCGGCGCAGTAAAGCGCCGCGCACCGCTTACTGACGTGCGCGGCTCAGTGCAATCAGCGATCTACCGAGCCGCGACCGTGAGGGAGCGGATTTCGCCACGGGCTGTTAGGCGACGGCGGCGTGAATTGCCGACGAGGCGACGCAATCCTGGGTGAAGACGTAGAAGCTGAATAAGGGGGTGGACTGGCCACGGCCCCAGCGATTCAGCTTGTAGCTGACGCGGAGATAGCGAACATCCGGCTGGGATTCGAGGTTTAGCAGCAGCGTGTAGGTGCCGCAATAGAACTTCTGGGGGAACCGCAGCAGCGGCTTGGCGCCCCATGTTTCGTTGTCGGCCGATCCCGAGACTTCAACGTCGAGGCTTTCTTGTTCGATAATGCGGGTAATTCCGAGGGTGAGCAGCAACTGCCTGCCCGTGTGACGGCCGAGTTCCATGACAGGACCCATTCCGTTCTCTTGGACCACAGCTTCGGGTAGGAGGAAGTTCGGTAGCACGGCGACCTCTTAGTAATGATCGCATAAAGTCGGGATGCGCGAAAGGGATTTGCGTGTCTGAAACGTTCTAAAGCAATTAGTTTTTCGAATAAAGACGCCGGTACAGGTCCGCGTTTCGTAATACTACCTTGACGTAGTTGTGGGTTTCGGGGAACGGGATCGATTCAATGTACTCGGCGGGCTCGCGGAACTCACTTCGTGACTGCCACGCGATGGCGCGGGTCTTGCCGGCATTGTAGGCGGCGAGCGCCAGTTCCCATTGGCCGTCCAATTGAGTCAGCAATCGTTTCAGATAGACGGTACCCAGGCGCAGATTGACGGCGGGATCCGTCAGCATGCCGGTACGGAAGCCACGAATGCCGAGGCTGCGGCTCAATTCGCGGCCGGTGGAGGGCATTACCTGGGTGAGTCCATAGGCTCCGGCGCGGGAGATCACCTGGGGATCGAACTCCGACTCCTGGCGCACCAGTGCGGCGACCATGAACGGGTCGAGGCCCTGCTGTTCGGAGTAGTTTTCGAGCGGTTCGAGGTAGGGCAGGGGATAGGCCAATAGCCAGAACTCGCGCGGAGCATCGGTGAGAGGCGTGTAGACGTAGCCGGAGGCGTAGCGCTTGAGGAATCGAATGCCGCGGGCGAATTCGTCTCGTGCGGAACAGAGGCGGGCGAGTTCGAGGCCGATGGCTTCGGGGTGCTCCGCATGCTCTCCGCCGAAGCGGAGTTCGGTGATAGCGAGATCGTGGAGGGCGGCGGTTTCGAGCAGGCGCGCGCGCTCGAATCGAAACCGTGCGGCGGGTGCGGGTTGAAAGATTCCGGATCGCAGCGCGAAGGTCGCGGGGGCAGCCTCGAGTTGAAGGCGACCGCGCGCGAGGACGGCGTAGTAGTCGTTAGGGAACTGCCGTAGGATTTGCTGGTAGGGGTCGGGGGAATCAGTGAGGCGGGCAAGAAAGTAGAGAGCGGCGGGAGTCGAGCCGGAACGGGGGAACAGGCTCACGTGGGCCTTCAGCAGATCGGCTGCATCGGGGCGGCGGTGAATATATGCGCTGAAGGCAACGCGCCAGTGGCAATAGGCGGCCCGGGGCGAGGAGGGGAAGTCCTGGTAGCAACTCCAGTAGACGCGCTCGTAGTTTTCGGGCTGATTCAGGGCGAAGTACTCGCCGCCCGCGACGATGAGGGCCTCGCGGCGCCAGGAGGATTGGCCGTACTGGCGGGCGAGGCTCGCCAGTGACTCTTCGATGGTGTCGAGGCGGTCGAGGCGCGAGGCTGCGGCGACGAGCCAGTAGAGGCGCTCGGCGTCAGCTTCGGGAGTCGGGACCTGAAGAGTGGCGAGATAGGCGAGGGCTTCGGCATTCTTGCGCGCTCGATAGTCGGCGGCGCCGAGGCGGACAGCGGCGAGATCGCGTTCGGGAGACGGAGGTCCGGCGGCGATGGCGGCGAATTCCTGGCGGGCGCGGACGAAGTCGCGGGCGTCGAGGAGTTTGGAAGCGCGGCTGAGTAGCGCTTGCGGCGTGGCCGAGACCGATCCGAGGGCCGCTTCGGCGTCCTTGGCTTGGGTGCCGGCGGGGAAGTCGAGCCAGATGCGGGTCCAGTAGGGCGCGGCGCTTTTGGGATCTCCGGCTGCAGTGAAGGCGGCGGCCAGCGCGGCGTCGCCATCGGGTTGCGGGAGTGCGGCGTAGTGGGCGCGGAGGATGCGGACGGCATCGGCGGGCTGGTTCAGTTTCGAATACGCCTGGGCGGCGGCGTTGGCCAGGCGAGCCTCGACGGGGGAGGACGGACGTCTCAAGCCTGACTCCGCGTCGCGACCGGCGGCCTCAAAATCGGAGGCGACGAGATCGGCGTTGGCGAGCAGCAGAGCGATGTAATCGTCGAGTTCGGGGAGCGCGGGGCGGGCGGCGCGTAGGGAAGGGGGATCGCCGATGGCGAGCAGCGCCAAGGCCGCGGGTTTTCCGGAGTGCGTGGCGGCGAAGCGGGAGAGCGCGGCGCGGGTGGTGGTCGACGGGGAATCCGAGTAGGCGCGGGCGAGTTGCGCGACGTCCTGCGCGACGTCCTGCGCTAAGACCGCGGCCGGGAGCAACGCGAGCAGCGCGCACGCTTTAGCCGAGCGGGCCCGGATAGTCCCTCCCCAGCAATGCGGCGTCGTCGCGGGCTAGCGTGCGTAGAATCTCGACGTGCAGGTAATCGCGCACGCCGCCGAATTGTTCGTGGTAGCGCGTACGGGCGCTGTCGATGAGTGGGCGCAGAACGCCGTACAGGTCGCGGCGATGCCGTGCCTGCGCGACGGCCGCGGGTTGATCGAGCAGAATGCGGGCCACTTCGACTCGGGCGAATCGTTGGGCGCGTTTCTGGATGGGAGTGCCGGTGGGCGGGGGCGCCTGCGCGGGAATCTCGCCGTCGTCTTCGTGGTTGGTTCTGCCGTCGGGTCCGACGACGGCGACGGTCCGAATACCGCCGCCGGCGGGCCGGACGGGTTCGTAGAGGCGCAGGTGGCGTTCGAGGACGGCGCCGGCCATGGCGGCGATGGTTTCGATGGCGCTCGAGTCGACGGCATCTTCGGCGTAGATGATGCCGGGTACGCGATCGGAGGTGGTGACGGGCACCAGCATGACGCGGACGTCGGAGTCGTTGCCGAACATCTCCGAGATAGCTGGCGATAACTCGGCTGCGGTGCGGGTAGCTATCTGAGTTTTACCGGTATCGATAACTCGCTCGAATGCAGGCGCGGACTTATAGGGCACTTCGAGCGGGGACACGGAGGCAGCACCTTCGAATCCACGTGCGCCCTGAAGACAAAGACCGGTTCCGCGGACTGAGAAGAATGCCGAGCGCCGCGACAACGCGCCGGCGGCATCGAGCATAGCCTCGCACCAGGCGCGATCGCTCTCGAACCGGCGCATGCGGCTGAAGCAATCGTTCAAAACCTGCGTGATGCCGCGTGCTACTTCAAGACGGGCGCGCGCCATCCGCGGGCGGATGGATAACTCGAGTTGCGTGAAACGTTCCTCGATGACGTGGATCATCTGCGCGTGTAAGTCGCGCGAGAGCAGTTCGCGGACACGTTCGAGATGCACCTGGCAAAGCGCAGTGACCAGATCCTGGGTCTCGCGCTGCGTGGTGTCGAGCAGTTCGATAACTGGATCGCGCGGGAGTGTATCCGGCATGCTATGTTCCTTTAGCGGCCTCGACGGCGCGCATAACGCGCAGCAGATTACCGCCGTAGATCTTGTGGATGTCCGATTCCGAGTATCCCTTTTCCAGCAAGGCGCGTGTCAGGGCGGGGAATTTCGAGACATCGTCGAGTCCGGCGGGAGTGCAGGGCACACCATCGAAATCGCTGCCGAGTCCCACGGTGTCGATGCCGCCGATCTTGACCGCGTGATCGATGTGGGCGACGACGTCGGCCAGCGTGGCGCGCTGGATTTTGCCGGAGGCGAAGGCGCGGCGCAACCCGTCCTCGCTGGTGGTGCCGGTCTTCTTTTCGTAGGCGGATTCGGCGTTGGCCGAAGCATCGCTAAGGAATCCGCAATTGAAGTTGATCTGCATCACGCCGTGGTTCTTGGCGAGGGCGCGGATCATGTCATCGGTCATGTTGCGGGCGGCCGAAGCCAGGGCGCGGCACGAGGAGTGGGAAGCGATGACGGGAGCTTTGCTGGTCTTGATGACGTCGTAGAAAGTGGAGTCGGCGACATGCGAGATATCGACCATCATGCCGAGTCGATTCATCTCCAGCACGACCTGGCGGCCGAAAGGCGTGAGACCGCCGTGGTGTTTGATCGCGGGATTTTTCTGATCGCCGGAGGAATCGGCCCAGCCGTTCGTGTTGGTGTGGGTCAGGGTCATGTAGCGGACGCCGAGATCGTAGTAATCGCGCAAAAGGGGGAGGCTGTCTTCGATGGCGTGGCCGCCTTCGATACCGAGAAGGGCCGCGATTTTTCCGTGGCGATGCGCGGCTTCGATGTCGGCGGCAGTGAGCGCGAGCACGAACGTATCCGGATGGCCGCCGATGATGTCGTGCTTCACTGTGTCGATCATGTCGAGCGCGCGGTGGGCGGACTGGTTAGTCTTCACATACTTCGAGTCCACGTAGACGGCGAAGAACTGCGCTCCGACTCCACCGGCGCGGAGGCGCGCGATATCGGTGTCGCTATCGGAGCCGCGCGAGCCGATGTCGAAACCGTCAACGGTGCGGCTGGTGACGTCGTTGTGGGTGTCGATGAGCAGAGTGCCGCGATGCACTCGCTGGACTTCGGCGTCGGTGACTTTCCGGCCCTCGGCGGAACAGACGCTCAAACAAATCGCACCCAAAATGGCGATTTGGTACATGAGTCAATTGTAAGCGCTATGCTGTCGGAGGTGACGGGAAACGCGCAGCCGATCGCGATTCGCGCCGAGCATCTGACACGAGAGATCGGCGGGCGTGCGATTGTTCGCGACATGAGCTTCGAGGTGGGGCGAGGCGAGTTGCTGGCGATTGTGGGGCCCAGCGGGTCGGGGAAGTCGTCACTGCTGCGCCTGATCAACCGACTGGATGAACCGACGTCGGGCACGGTGTATCTGGACGGTCAGGATTATCGGGAGATTGCTCCGCGGGAGTTGCGATGCCGCGCGGGGATGGTGATGCAGCGGGCGTTCCTATTTCCGGGAACGGTGGCATCCAACGTCCGGTTTGGGCCTTTGCAGCGAGGCGAGCGGCTGAGCGACGACGACGTGGAGAAGTTGCTGGCGCAGGTGGATCTGGCCGGATTCGGAGCGCGCACGGTGGAGAGATTGTCGGGCGGGGAAGCGCAGCGGGTGTCGATTGCGCGATCGCTGGCGAACCGGCCGGAGGTGCTTCTGATGGATGAGCCGACGTCGGCGCTGGATGAGGAACTGGCGCGGCAAGTGGAGCAGGTGATTCTGGATGTGCTGCGTTCGCGGGAGTTGACATGCTTGTTTGTGACGCACAACCGGACGCAGGCGCGGAGGATCGCGGATCGGGTGCTGACGGTGGTGGCCGGAGCTGCCGTGGGGATTGGAAAGCCGGAGGAGTTGGTGGATGCTTGAGGCTGTCTTTCATGACCCGATCGCGCTCGGAGTGGCGCAGGCGGCGGTGGCGGCAGTGGTCGCGATCGGGGTGGTGCTGTTTGCGCGCAGCCGCGGCATCAATCTGGTGGGGGACCTGCTTATCTCGATGGCTCGCGGAATTTCGCAGATCGTGGTGGTGGGCCTGATTCTCGCCGTGCTGCTGAAGTGGCCGTGGTGGACGTCGCCGGCGTTGCTGATCGTGATGATCGCGGCGGCGGGGAAGACTTCGTCGCGCCGGGCGAAACAGTTTCCTGGCGCTCTACCGGTTTCACTGTATGCAATCGGGCTGGGCGCGGGGGCGACGATCGCCGTGATGACCGCGTCGGGAGTGATCGAGCATACGGCGGCGTCGCTGGTGCCGATCGGCAGCATGTTGATCGCGAGTGCAATGAATGCGAATGCGCTGGCGTTTGACCGGTTCCGGTCGGAGGTGGAGTCGCATGTCGGCGAGATTGAAGCTGCCCTGGCACTGGGTGCCGCGACGCATGTGACGGTGTCGCCGTATTCGCAGGGAGCGCTGCGGGCGGCGCTGATTCCGCCGGTGGACAATCTGCGATCGCTGGGAATCGTCTGGATTCCGGGCATGATGGCGGGCATGGTGTTATCGGGAACGTCGCCATTGTATGCGTCCATCTATCAGTTCGTCGTGCTCGCGATGATTTTCGTTTCGGCGAGCCTGACCTGCATGATCAGCACGCACCTGATGCAGCGTCGCGCGTTCACCAGTGCGGAGCAATTAGTGCCGGAGTTATCCGCGTCGAAGCCGTAACGTGATATACCCGGGCTATGGCAACGCTCGGACTTATTGAATACGATCAGGCGAATGACGCCGTACGGGCTGTCTATGACGACATCCGTCGAACGCGGCGGACCGAATACATTAACAATTTCTGGAAGGCGATCGCGCACGACGAAGTGACGCTGCGGCGCACATGGGAGAGCGTGAAGCAGATCATGGGGCCGGGTGCGCTGGATCCGGTGGTGAAGGAGATGATCTATGTGGCCGTGAGCGCGACGAATCAATGTGGCTATTGCATCGCGTCGCACACAGCCAGCGCGCGGAAGGTGGGCATGACGGACCAGATGTTTGCCGAGGTGATGGCGGTGGTCGGGATGGCGAATGAGACGAACCGGCTCGCGTCGGGATATCAAGTGGAGATCGATGCTCAATACCTGGCGCCGCGCGAGTAACTGGTATTGGATTGCTGCCGCCGCGCTACTGGCACTGAATATCTGGATCGTCTGGCGGCTGTTCCGGATCGATTATCTGATCCACATGCAGTCGGTGGAGGGGGCGTTCGTCTCGATCGTGCGCTACACGCGCGAGCATTGGCCGCACCTGGGATGGTGGCCGCTATGGTATTGCGGGATGCCGTTCGCGAACACCTACCAGCCCTTGCTGCACACGGTGGCGGCAGCGGTGTCGGGAGCATTGGGAGTGAGCGACGCGCGCGCCTATCACATCGTGTTCGCGTTGGCGTACGCGTTGGGCCCGGTGGCGTTGTTTGCGCTGGCCATGCGGCTGACCGGACGACTCGGAGTTAGTTTCGTAACGGGGCTGGTGTACTCGCTGTTCTCGCCATCGGCTTTGCTGATGCCGGCGATTGCCAGGGACCTGGGCGGCGTATCCGGAGCGCGTCGATTGCATGCCGCGGTGGTGTATGGCGACAGTCCGAATGTCGCGGCATTGACTCTGCTGCCGCTCGCATTGCTGGCGATGGATCGGGCATTGCGACGGCCGGGCATCGTGCGGTTGTTGGTTGCGGTGGCGGCGGTGGCGGCCCTCGTGCTGACTAACATCCCGGCGACCCTTGCGTTCGGAATGGCTCTGGCAGGATACGCGATCGCATACTGCGGGAGCCGGGCGGATTGGCTGCGGCTGGCGGGAATCGGACTGTGCGGCGGACTCGCGTCGCTGTGCATCGTGCCGCCGTCCACGGTGGTGACGCTGTTCTCGAATACGCGATGGATGGAACCCGCGGACCAGTGGAATGCTATCAAAGTGCTGCAGGTGGGATTACTGGGCGCCGCGGTGGCGCTGCTGGCGTTTGTACTGAAACGGTTCGGAGTCGCGAAACATATTCAGTTCGCGATGTTGTTCCTGCTGATCTCCGCCAGCGTGGTGTTGGGTAATGCCTGGGCGGGAATCACACTGATTGCGCAGCCAACGCGGTTTCATCTAGCGATGGAGATAGCTGTCGTGTGCGCCGTAGTGTTCGTTGCAGCGGAAGCGGTGCGATCGCGAATCGCGATAGCGGTCGCTGTGGCGCTGGTGGTGGTGTTCACCATCGTTCAGGTGGGGAATTACCGGCGGTTTGCGCGCAGTGTGCTGGTTCCTGTCGACATGCAGTCGAGAAGCGAGTACAAGGTGGCCTTGTGGTTCGAACAGAACGCGCACGGGGCGCGCGTGATGGTGCCGGGGTCGGAGGCAATCTGGCTGAATGCGTTCTCGGGGACTCCGCAAGTTACCGGATGCTGCGATCAGGGGATTGTGTTGCGGCCGGTCCGGATGGCGAAATATGTAATTGGATCCGATGATGGAGCGGGCGACCGAGCGGCGGATATCTCGATCGTCTGGCTGCAGGCGCTGGGTGCGAAGTACGTCGCGGTAGCCGGTGCCCGGAGCGACGAGGTCTATAAGGATTTCGCACATCCGTGGAAATTCGAGGGGCGGTTGAAACAGGTATGGCGCGAACAGGACGATGCGATCTACGAAGTTCCGCAGCGAACGCCGTCGCTGATGCACGTGGTGAAGCGGAACGAGTTAGTGCAGCAGGTTCCCGAGAACGGCGTCAGGATTGAACCGCTACTTGGCTATGTCGCTGCAATTCAGGATGAACACCGGCCGGTGCCGCAAGTGGAATGGTATGGAGACAGCGAGGCAGTTATTCGCACGCAAGTGGCACCCGGCGAGGTACTCAGCGTTCAGATTCCCTGGGATTCGGGATGGCATGCGAGTGTGGACGGCCGCGAACTGGCGGTGGGGCGGGATGCATTGGGTTTTATGTTCGTGGATCCCGCGGGGGGTGCGAGCGTCCGCCTGTGGTACGAGAGAGGATCCGAAGTATATCTCCCGGCAATTGCGGCTGCGGCGTTGTTCGTTTTTCTTGCTGCTTCGGGGAAGAAGGCTAAGTTGCCTCCTCCTGGTCCTGGACGAAACTGAGAATATCGAATTTCTTGATTTCGCGGTTGGGAAAGAAGCTATTTACCGCATCCTGCTCGTCACCGAATAAATGGAATACCGTGCTGAGTTTGGTGAGTACGAGTAACTCGAGATTGCGCCGATTTAAATTACAGAGTTTCAGCGCCCCTTTGGCCTTTTGGAGGCTGGTAAAGCAAATTACAAGCGTTCCGAGCCCGGTACTATCGATATAGTCGACTTGGGCGAGATTCAGCACGATTTGCAGGCAGCCGGCAGCCTGGATTCTGGAGATGGTTTCCCGTAGGTGACCCGCGGCGGGGCCCACCGTGAGACGGCCGTTCAGATCCAGAATTTTGATGCCCTCTCGTTCGCGCTCGGTGATCTCCAGGCTCATAGACTCCTCCAGTGTAGCCGAGACTTGTTCTACGCGTTATCCAGGCAGCGATTCCGAAACAACGGCAGGCGGCGAGGCGGGCATGGGGGCGGGTTCGGCCGGCGGCAAGGACACGCAAAAACAAGTTCCGCGGCCTTCGTGACTCCGGACATCGATGGATCCGCCATGGGCATTCACAATCCACGAGACAAAACTCAGGCCGAGTCCCAGGCCTTGAATTGCAGTGGAATGGGACGCTCTCACGCGATAAAAACGATCGAAAATGTGCGGCAGATTTTCCGCGGCGATACCGATGCCGGTGTCCTCCACTTCGATGCCGACCTTTCCATCCGGTAACCGCAGAGTCCTAAGTGTCACCTGGCCGCCCTGCGGTGTGTATTTGATCGCGTTCGACAGTAGGTTCGACAATAGCCGTTCCATCTGCGTCTTGTCGGCACGAATCCAGCAATCGTTCTGGATCTGGGTGTTCAACTCGATGGCCGAGGCCTCGGCGGGAATCTGATACTGATCCGCCATATCGCGCGCGACGTCCGTCAGATTGACGGGATGGAGTTGCAGAGCCAGTTGTCCCGACTCGGCCTGCGATAGCAGCAGCAACGCGCGTATGATGTTTGAAAGCTGTTCGACATCCTGCAGTGCGTTTACCATCGCATCCTGATACTGTTCCGTGGTTTTGGCCGTGAACAGAGCCACCTCGAGCTGGCCGCGAATGGCCGTCAATGGCGTTCGCAATTCATGGGAGACGTCGGTGGAGAACTGACGGATCTGCTCGAACGACAGATTCAGCCTTTCGATCATGCGATTGAAAGCCTCAACGAGTTCATCGAGTTCGTCGCCGGCGTTGCGCAACGGGATTTGGACGTTCAGGTTCGATCCGGTAATTTGATGAGCGGTAGCGGCGAAGTCGTGAAGCGGGCGGAGTCCGCGGCCCGCGAGGTGCCATCCCAGAACCGCGGCCAGCACGACCAGTAGCGGCATCAGCGCGAAGTAGCGCCAGGCGAATTTGTTCACCGTCCGCATGCCATCGGCCATGGAACGTCCGATGGCGAGAAAGTAGAGGCGATGCTTGTCGTCGAGGACGGCCCCCTGGCGGACCAGATAGGGGGTGCCGGTGTCGTCCTTGCGAACTTCGAGGACGGGTTCGGGCGAACGCAGCACCTGCTGGATGTGCACCAGTCTGTCGACGCCGAGATTGCGGTAGATGCTGGACACCTCGAGCACAATCCCATTCGCATCCGTGATGACGTAGACGCGCTGCATGCGGCTGACAATCAGCGATTCCTCGGGATCGAAGCGATCGAAATACCAGAGCGGGCGTTGATGCTCGATGCGCAGATAACCCTTGGTGCCGCCCCATTCCTCCTCCAGCGCCTGCGCGGTCTGGCCGTACAGGATGGAGATCAGCATCTCGCGGAAGATGAATCCCACGGCGCTGAGCATGAGGGTGAAGAAGACCAGGAATCCGGCCACGACACGGAAGCGCAGGCTTCGGACGAAGCGGAACCGCTCGAGTGATGTGCGCCAGCTTCGAAGGACGGCGTTCACGTCAGGTGCCGGCTTCGGTCGGCTCCGTGAGGGTGCCGCTTTTGACAGCGGACTCCGGGAGATCGAGCATATAGCCGATTCCGCGGACGGTCTGGATCATCTTCACGGGGAAGCGATCGTCGATCTTACTGCGCAGGTGGCGGATGTAGACATCGACGATGTTGGTGAGTCCGTCGTAATCCATATCCCAGACATGCTCGACAATCATAGTGCGGCTGAGGGGGCGGCCGCGGTTGCGCATCAGGTATTCGAGGATGCTGAACTCCTTAGGCGCGAGTTCGATGTTTTCGCCGTCGCGGGTAACTTTACGGCGAATGCAATCCAGACTCAGTTCGCCCACCTGGAGGCGCTCCGGCGTGGGCTGTCCGCGGCGCAGCAGAGCCCGGACGCGCGCGAGTAATTCGACAAACGCGAAGGGCTTGACGAGATAGTCGTCGGCGCCGAGTTCGAGTCCCTTGACTCGATCGTCGACGGCGTCGCGCGCGCTGAGGATGAGCGTGGGAGGGCTGGTTTTACGATTCCGGATTTTCTGGAGCACCTGCAGTCCGTCCATATCGGGCAGTCCGAGATCCAGGATGATCAGGTCGTATTCGGTGCTGTGTACGTGATCGAGCGCGGTAGATCCGGTGCCGGCTACGTCCACCGCGTAACCCCCGCTCTCCAGCCCGCGGGAAAGGAAATCCGCAATCCGCTTTTCGTCTTCAACCACCAGAACGCGCATAGCTATGCCTTCACGATACTACGCGCCCGGGCTTACGCGCCGAAAGATCTTTATCGGCGGACGCGATCCGGTTATATTCTGTCTCTAATGCTTCGGTGTTTGCTCTGCCTGTTCGCGCCGGTGTTGCTGTGCGCGCAGGAGGTCTCACAAAGTGGACTCGAATTGCGGGCGGAACGGGCGATGGTGGGACAACCCGTGCGTGCGTCGCGGGGAATGGTGGCTTCGGCCAGCGAGATCGCGTCAGAGGTAGGGCTGAAGATACTCGAACAGGGCGGGAACGCGGTGGACGCAGCGGTAGCCGTGGCGTTTGCGCTCGCGGTGGCGTATCCGGAGGCGGGCAACCTGGGCGGCGGCGGATACATGCTGGTGCGCATGGTGGACGGCCGGTTGAAGGTGATCGACTATCGCGAGACGGCGCCCGCGGCAGCGCACGAGGGGATGTTCAAGAATCTGAAGGAAGCGCGTGTGGGCTATCGGGCGTCGGCGGTGCCGGGCACGGTGGCGGGGCTCGCGATGGCGCACCAGATGTTTGGACGGATGAAATGGCGACCGCTGTTGGAACCGGCTCGGACTATCGCGCTGCGCGGGTTCCCGGTTTCGCAGCGGATGGACCTGGTGCTGCCTCTGCAATTTCCAGTTATGCGCGACTTCCCGGAATCGGCGAAGATTTTTCTGCATGGCGGGATGCGGCCGCTGCATCAGGGCGAGGAGTTCCGGCAGCGCGATTTGGCTGCTACCATCGGGCGTCTCGAACGTGGCGGCGCGGCCGAGTTCTATACGGGCGAAACCGCACGGCGGATTGACGCGGACATGCGAGCCCACGGCGGCACCATCACTCTCGAAGATTTGAAGGGTTACCGGGTGGTGCTGCGCGATCCGATTCAAACCACCTATCGCGGATACCCGGTGCTGACGGCGCCGCCATCGACAGCCGGCGGGATGACGCTGCTGCAGATGCTGAACATCCTGGAGCAATTTCCCGGGACGCTGGGCGAGGAGGGATCGACGGTATCGCGTCACCGGATGATTGAGGCGATGCGTCGTGCGTACCGGGATCGAGCGGCGTTTGCCGCCGACCCGGACTTTTTCCCCGTGCCCGTGGCGCAGTTGATCTCGAAAGATCACGGGCGCGAACTGGCGCGCGACATCGATCGGGATCACGCCACCGCGAGCCAGAGTATGCCGGCCGTCGCCGTGGAATCGGGATTCGAGTCGCACGACACCACTCATTTCAGCGTGGTGGACGTGGACGGGAACATGGTCTCGAACACTTACACGTTGAATGGATTTTACGGCTCGCAGGTGGTGATCAAGGGAACCGGGATGCTGATGAACGACATCATGAGCGGATTCTCGATGCTGCCGGGAACGCGCGGATCCATTGCGCCCGGCAAGCGTCCGGTTTCGTCGATGACTCCGACCATCGTGCTGCGACAGGACGGATCGCCGTGGTTCGCGCTGGGTTCGCCGGGCGCGTCCACCATCCCGAACACGGTGATGCAGGTGATCGTCAATATCATCGATTACAAGATGTCGCTGCGCGATGCCATTGAGTATCCGCGGATTCATCAGGCGTTTCTTCCGGACCGTGTGGATGCGGAACCGGGGGCGCTGGTGGAGGACGTTCGCGACAACTTGCGGGCCATGGGGCACGTGCTGAATCCACGTTTGCGGTCGCAGGGAGATGTGCACGCGGTGATGATCGACCCGGAATCGGGTTGGCGTTTAGGGTGGTCCGATGGCCGGCGGGGAGGGCGGGCGTTAGGGTACTGAGGCTTGTAGTCGCTATTCTGGACTGAGTGGGTACTTGGAGTCTTGCTGAAGCGAAGCGGCAGTGGGAGTCGGTGCGGTCTCGCCATGAAGATCGTATCGAACTCGCACTGAGTCTGATTATTGGTGCCTTGGTTGGCAGCATAGTGGTTGCGTTCATCGTCTTAACAGGACGGCTGGCCGGGCGAATGTATCCGCCCGAAGGCGCGGCGTGGCGGCGCGTGCTGATTCCGATTGCGGGCGCGGCAGTATCCGGCTATCTCCTGTTTCGATATTTTCCGAATGCGCGGGGTAGTGGAATCCCGCAGGCCAAGTTCGCGTTGTTCTTGAGCGAAGGCTATATCTCCTTTCGAACGGTATTTGGGAAATTTGTCTGCTGTTGCATTACGCTGGCCAGCGGCATTGCACTCGGACGCGAAGGGCCATCGGTACATATCGGCGCGGGAATCGCGTCAGTGCTGGCGCGAAAGATGAAACTGAGTCCGGAGCGCGTGAAGGCGCTGGTGCCGGTGGGATGCTCGGCGGCACTGGCGGCGGCATTCAACACGCCTATCGCGGCCGTGCTGTTCTCGCTCGAAGAGATACTGGGAGATCTGCACGCTCCGGTACTCGGATCGGTGGTCATCAGCGCGGCGACGTCCTGGGTAACGCTGCACCTGTTCCTGGGCGACGAACCTCTCTTTCATGTGCCGGCGTATCGATTGGTGCATCCGGTCGAGTTCGCAATGTACGCCGTGCTGGGACTGGTCGGCGGCCTCGTATCGGTCGCGTTTGTGAAACTGCTGCTGTATCTCCGCAAGCGATTCCTCGCATTGCCGAAAAGTACGGTGTGGGCGCAACCGGTGTTCGGCGGGCTGGTAATGGGACTGCTGGGATGGGTTGTTCCGCAGGTGCTTGGCGTCGGATACGATTTCGTGGAAGACGTTCTGAACGGTAACATGGCGGTGAAGTTGATCGCGTCGCTGGTTGTTCTGAAAATCGTCGCAACGGCTGCGAGCTACGCCTCCGGCAACGCGGGCGGCATCTTCGGCCCCAGCCTGTTCATCGGCGCGATGCTGGGTGGAAGCGTCGGCGCGGTAGTCCACAGTCAGTTTCCGCAATACACGGCCATGCCCGGAGCCTATGCTTTGGTCGGCATGGGGGCGGTGTTCGCGGGCATCGTCCGCACACCGATGACTTCGGTGCTGATGATTTTTGAACTAACTCGCGATTACTCGATTATCGTGCCGGTGATGATCGCGAACCTGGTGAGTTTCTTCGTCTCGTACAAGCTGCAGCGCGAGCCGATTTACGATGCGCTGACTCATCAGGATGGCATCTCGCTGCCGACGGCGGAGCACGAGATCGATAGCGGGGTGAAAGTGGCTAGCGCGATGCGCACGGATCTGCCGGTCATTCACATTGACGACGATGTGGAATCGGCAAAGAAGAAAATGGGCGGGGATGAGCAGAATGCGCTGCCGTTGGTGGACGACAACGGGCTGCTGGCTCTGATCACCTTCAAGGAACTGAATGACGTCCATGGCGACGGGCACAACAAGGTGGGCGAGGCATTTCCGGCGCCCGTGGATTATCCTTTCGTTCACCCCGACCATGCACTCAGCGTCGCGTTGGAGCGGATGGGCTCGCTGGGAACGAATCTGCTGCCGGTGGTGAATCGAGCGAACCGGCGCCAGATGTTCGGAGTGGTGACGCTTGGGGATGTGCTGAAGGCGTATGGGGTGACGCGAAGCCGTTAGTCTTGACCCGCGGGCGCACTTACTCCGCAACAGGGTTTATGCTAAATAAACTCGGCTATGCGCCCCACCATCCTACTGCTCACGACGTTGACCCTCGCCTCGGCCGCCGAATTCCGTGCCGGTGTCGCCAAAGCGGACCTCGATCCCCCCTACGGCATCCCGATGGCCGGCTACGGACTCCGCTATTCGAAAGCCACTCACGACCCACTGGAAGCCCGGGTACTCGCGCTCTTCGATGGCCGCCGCACCATCGCGCTCGTCACGCTCGATCTCTGTTTCACGTTCGATCCTCCCGTTCTCGAGCAGATTCGGGCGGCCACTCGCGACTCGGTGGATGAAGTAATCTTCCACGCGTCCCACACGCACTCGGGACCTACCTACTCCGCCGCGCCCGAGGCCGCGCAACACGCAGTCCCGCGAGTCGCCGCGGCGATCAAGGCAGCCGCGCGCGCCATGGTTCCCGCGAAAATCGGCAATGGCTGGGGCCAGACCTATCTCGGATTCAATCGCCGCTATGTCCGTCCCGATGGGTCTGTCCACATGTTCTGGCGTAACGAGATGCGGATGTCCTCCACCTTCCCGGTCGACCCTACCGTGGGCGTCATCCGCATCGACCGCGCCGACAGCACTCCGCTCGCGGTGCTCGTCCACTACGCCTGCCATCCAGTGGTGTTCGGACCCGACAACCTCGACTACTCCGCCGATTATCCCGGCGAAATGCGCCGCTACGTCGAACAAGAAATGGGTGGCGATTCGATGGCGTTCTTCCTTCAAGGCGCGCCCGGCGATATCAACCCCTATTACGACAAGACTCCGCTGATCGAAGACGCCGAAGCCGTGATGAAGCAGACGGGCCGCCAACTCGGCGCCGAAGCTGTCCGCATCGCGCGCGCGATTCAGACGCGCGTGCCGGCGACTCCCGAAATCCAGACGCGCACCACCATCATCCGCGCCGCGAACCGCTGGAATACCGAGAAGCTGAAACCTCTGCTGAAGGACGTCTACCACATCGACGGCTCACGAGCCACGCGCCTCCTGGCCGATAACATGCAATTGCCGCAGACTACGTTGCTGCTCAATCGCGAGTTAGCCTTCGTCGGAATGCCCGGCGAGCCCTTCGTCGAATTCCAGATGCAACTCCGATCGAAGAGTCCCGCGCCGAATTCTTTCCTGCTCGGTTACACCAACGGATACTTCGCCTATTTCCCCACCATCGCCGCTGCCGTGCGCGGTGGCTACGGCGCAAATTCGACTGTTGTCCCCACCGAAGCCGGGACTGGGGAACGCCTGCTCGACTCCGGTCTCATCTCGATTTATCAAATGCTGGGACCTAACCAATCGGCGGACCTATCCGTCAGATGACCATCAGGAGGAACCGGTGCGACTACTCGAAACCGTTTGGCACGATATCCGTTTTGCCTTCCGGATGCTGGTCCAGAATCCCGCGTTCGCTGCCGTCGCCATACTCTCGCTCGCGCTAGGCATCGGCGCGAATACCGCGATTTTCACGCTGATCGACTCGGTCCTGTTGCGATCGCTTCCGGTCCAGGATCCCGATCGTCTCGTGGTTGTCGCACGCAATCCTGATGAGCCCTCCACCGGGTTCAACTACCCGGATTATCGCTACATCCGCGACCATGCGAAAAGCTTCTCGGGAGTCATAGCGTCCAGCGGCATCGGATCCCAAGCCGCCATGACGGTGCCCGACGAAGGCTCCAGCGCCACGGCACAACTCGTGAGCCCCGCGTTCGTATCCGGCAATTATTTCGACGTGCTCGGCGTCATTCCCGCCGTTGGCCGCGTGCTAACTCCTGCCGATAACATCACCCAGGACGCGCACCCGTGGGCGGTGCTCGGCTACGATTTCTGGCAGCGCCGTTTCGGCGGCGATCCGCGAGTGGTTGGCAAGCGCGTTACGCTCAACGGCTCACCGTTCACAATTGTCGGAGTTGCGCGATCCGGCTTTCACGGCACCGATGTCGGCAGCAAACCCGACATGTATCTGCCGATCATGATGCTCGCGCAGATCCAGAAGACTTTTCCCGAGTGGAACACGCGTCATTTCTGGTGGCTCAATGTGATTGCCCGTTTGAAGCCAGGAGTCACGATCCGCGCCGCGATTCCCGAAGTTGATTTGCTGTGGAAGCAGATCATCGAGAACGACCCCGAGAAGCGCCCGGTTCAGGAGTTCGAAAAGAAAGACTATGCGCGGCGCAATCGCGGATGGCTGCTGCCCGGTGGCGGCGGTTACTCCTATTTCCGAACCCAACTGCAGAAACCACTGACGGTGCTGATGATCGTAGTTGGCCTGGTGCTGCTGATCGCGTGCGCTAATCTCGCAAACCTGTTGCTGGCCCGCGCAGCCGGACGCCAGCGCGAAATCGCGATCCGACTCGCCATCGGTGCGGGGCGCGCTCGGGTGGTCTCGCAGTTGGTAGTGGAGACTCTCGTCATTTCTACCCTCGGTGGACTGGTCGGATTGCTCTTCGCCACTTGGGGAAGTCGCGCGTTACTCAGCTTCATGCCGTCGCAGCGCGTTCCCGTTGCCATCGACACCACCCCCGACCTCCGGCTTCTCGCGTTCGCCTTCGGCCTCTCCATCCTCGCAGGACTGATCTGTGGTATCGTGCCGGCGCTCCAAGCGACAAGGCCCGATCTGAACTCGGCACTCAAGAACGAGATAGTCTCCATCGGCCGAGTACGATTCGACCTGCGCCGCATTCTCGTGGTCTCGCAAGTGGCCATCTCGCTCCTGCTCCTGATCGGTGCGGGACTCTTCATCCGCAGTCTCCTCAATCTCCGAAACCTCGATCCGGGTTTCCAGCGCGAGAGCGTCCTGTTAGTCGACGTAAATCCCAGCGACTTAGGCTATAAGGGCCAACGGCTCCGCGATTTTTACGATCGACTCCTTGCCCGCGTCGAGACGGCCCACGATGTCCGCGCCGCGAGTCTGGCACAGATCACACCGCTCGCCGGAATGCGCTGGAATTCCGATATCTCCGTCGCCGGCTATCAGCGCAAACCGCAGGAGAAGCCGTACGTCGATTTCAACTCCGTCAGCCCCAACTATTTTCAGACTCTCGGCATTCCCCTTCTGCTGGGCCGCGACTTTCGTCCCCAGGACAACCCGGTACAAACGCCGGATCCGAAACCGGGCTTCAATGAGGACGGTCCGCTGGGTCCGCCCGCGCCGGTCGCGATTGTCAATGAGACCTTCGCCAAACACTACTTCGGTGGCCGCAGCCCGATCGGCGAGCACCTCAGCACCGCCGAGAAATACGATCCTGCCAAATCGTTCGAGATTGTGGGGGTAGCCAAAGACGCCCGCTACTTCGGTATGAGAGAGGAGGTAGAGCCCATGATCTACGTTCCCGCGTGGCGATTCGGCGCGCGCGGCGGTACCACCCTCTGCGTCCGCACCACCGGACCGCCGGAAGAGTTGAACCAAACCATCCGGCGCGAAGTGGCGAGCCTCGACCCGTCAGTGCCCGTGCTCAGAACTCTGACGATGGAGCAACAGTTCGATAACCAGATCTCCGCCGAACGCGCCGTCACAACGCTCTGCGGATTCTTCGGCGCCCTCGCGGTGCTGCTCGCCGCCATTGGACTCTACGGCGTAATGGCCCACTCAGTCACCCGGCGTTATCGCGAGATCGGCATTCGTATGGCGCTCGGTGCGGAGCGCCGGAACGTCCTGTGGCTCGTGCTGCGCGAAACCTTGTGGATGATCGGCATCGGCGCTGCCATCGGACTCCCGGCAGCGTTTGTGCTAACTCGTCTCGTATCGAGTTTTCTATTCGGGCTAACTCCCCAGGATCCGTTGAGCATAGCGCTCGCGACCCTGGCGCTAGTAACCGTCACAGCGCTGGCCGGATACATTCCGGCACGGCGCGCAACGACGGTGGATCCGATGATTGCGCTCCGCTACGAATAGGGCATAATAGCCGGCATGACTCTTCGACGCGGCTCTTCTGGTGATAACGTGCGGCGCCTGCAGGAACGGCTCCGCGATCTGGGTTTATATCTCGGTCCCATCGACAGCTCTTTCGGTGGTGGCTCCGAATCTGGCGTCAAGACCTTTCAAGCTCGCGAGCACTTGCCGGCTACGGGCTGCGTCGATACGGCCACGTGGGATCGTCTGTTCCCGGGTCAGCCGCCGCCGCAGCCTGAGCTCGCGGGGGCACCGGTCGCCGACCGCTGTCTCGCCCTCACCGGCTCCTTCGAAACGGGCGCACAACCGCATTGGATGGGCATGACTCGGTCGGCCTGAGATTCCCCCTCGGCAACCAAAGTTCCTGTATGGGAACCCGGCGAGTGCCGACGGCTGTGTTTTCAGATGGTTCCCATATGGAACCGAGGTTCCTATACAGCTCCCATTCTGGGGTGGCGTGTGACCCTATCAGCCGATGATCGAATCCGATTGGGACGCACTCTGCGATTACTCCGACGAACTGATGGCGACCGGCCGCTACCTGGGCCGCCACGAAGCCATGCTGGAAGCTCAGCACCGCAACCCGGACCTGGACCCGACCCCCGCCCGGCATGAAGCCCATGCGCCCCGTGATGCGCTCCGGCGCCGGCGCGGCCACCGGCGGCCACGCCGAGCAGCAGTTGAACGCCATGGCCAAACAGATTGCCGCGGCCCGGCACATCACTTTCGCCCAGGCATACGTGCAGGCGCTCAAGGAGAACCCGCGCCTCTACGAGCAGTACCTCGCCCAGCACCCGCAGCAGAACGGAGGCGCCCGTGGCTGAGTTCCTGATCCCGCGCACCGTCCCCAAGTTCGCCGGCGCCCGCTCACCGCGCTCGACCCCGACGACCTCCGCTACATCCTGCGCCACGCCCGCCGCGTCCGCCTGCTCGCCGCCGCCGTGGAACAGGAACTTCGCCGCAGCATTCCCCGGCTCCGGCCCCGCCGTGCTCCGGCACGCCGGGCATGACCCCGGATCAACCGATCAACCTGTTTTCCGGCGCTCCGGCTGCTGGCAGCGTGCCATCTGTCTACCCGCCGCCCGGAGCACCGGAAGGGTCCAAGGCCGGTGGCCTTGCATCTGAACGTGATGGCTAACGTAAGCGCCTTGTGAACTGCCCTTGTCTTCGAGCCAGTGGAACGGCAATGTGGAGACGTGCGGGAACAACGACGTGAGTTTTGGGCCAAACTAATCGCGGAGCAGGAGAGAAGCGGAATGTCGACGCGCGCCTTCTGCAAACAGCGCGGCATCGGAGAGCATTCGTTTTATCTCTGGCGCAGGCGCCTGCGTTCGAAGGAGCCCGTCCAGTTTGCGCTTCTCAAAACGGTGCCGACCAGCGCGCCGTCGATTGACCTGTTCCTTCCTGGTGGTGAACGGCTGTCGATTCCCGCCGGCATCGACGCGGCGACCGTGCGCAGCGTGCTGGACGCACTGCGTTCATGATTCACCTTCCGGCCAGCGTTCGCGTGTACCTGTGTCTCAGCCCGTGCGATATGCGCCGGAGCTTTGACGGGTTGCACGCGCTGGTTCGCGATCATCTCCAGTTGGACGCCTTCGCCGGCCACCTGTATTTGTTCGCCAACAAAAGACGTGACCGGGTGAAGATTCTGTATTGGGATCGCGACGGATTCGCGATTTGGTCGAAGCGGCTCGAGGAAGGCAGTGATGTCATCCCCGCCGGGAACGGCCCCGAACCGCGCTGCGAGATCACCGCGCAGGAGCTTGGAGCCTTGCTGAGCGGCATCGATCTGCAGAGCGCCAAGCGACGAAAACGATACCAACGCGCGAGCCGGTAAGCACGAGCGAAAACATTTCAAAAGCTCTCTGTTTTTACTTGGAAGCGGCGCGGTTTCGATTTATTCTGATAGCACGCTGGTGCTAAAGATTGACCCCAACGCGTTGCCCAAGGACGTCGCCGAGTTGCAGAAACTCGGCACCGAGTTATGCGAGAGACTAAAGCACGAGACCTCGGAAAAGGACAAGTATCAGAGCCTGGTGCGCGAACTGCTTGATGCGCAGCGAAACCGCAAGAGCGAGCAATTGTCAAAAGATCAACAGGCGCTGTTTGAAACGCTTTGGAAGACGACTGAGCCAGACGAGGATGCCGACGAGGCTGAGCCATCCGTTGAGGATGAGAAGCAGCCGGATAAATCGGAACAGAAGAAGCGCAGCGGACGGCGGCCCTTGGCGCGGAACCTGGTTCGCGAGCGAGTGATCCACGATCTGGCGGAAGCGGAAAAGCACTGCGCCTGCTGCGGCAAAGATCTGCATCTGGTGGGGGAGGAATCGAGCGAGCGCTACGAGTTCATCCCCGCGGTGATGAAGGTGATCGAAGACGTGCGGCTGAAGTACGCCTGCGATTGCACGATGAAAAGAGCCTCGAAGCCCGCCCAGCCGATTGAGAAGAGCACGGCGGGGGCCAGCGTGCTGGCGCAGGTGATTGTGTCGAAGTTCATGGATCATCTGCCGCTGCATCGTCAGGAGAAGATCTTTGGGCGCCACGGAGTGGAGATCTCGCGCAAGACGATGGGCGGCTGGCTGGCGCAATGCGGAGATCTGCTCGAAGTGGTTTGGAATTCGGCGAAAGGGGTTTTGTTTGAGTCGAAAGTCATCGGCACGGATGACACCGGGGTGAAGGTTCTCGATCCGTCACTGAATTTTGCGCGGACGGGAAGGATTTGGCCGTATGTCGGGGACGCTCACCATCCAGTGGTGGTTTACGATTACACTCCGACGCGAGGTCGAGACGGACCGGCGAAGTTTCTGGAAGGATATACGGGATACCTGCAGGCCGACGCCTACTCGGTTTACGATGCGTTCTTCAAACCGGCTCGGGGGTTGATCGAGGTCGGATGTATGATGCACGCGCGCCGGTATTTCTACAAAGCGCTCGAGTCGGACCAGCCGCATATGGGACCGGCGATGCATCTGATTGGCCGCCTATATGAAGTGGAAGATCGAACCCGTGGCCTCATCGGCGAAGAACGACTTGCGTTGAGGAGACGTTGTCGGGTCCGGTGGTGAAGAAGTTGTACCAGTATCTGCTGAAGATCCGCGATGAGGTTTTGCCGAAGAGTCCGGCGGCGAAGGCTGTGAGATATGCGCTGAACCAGTGGGACGCGCTGACGCGGTTTCTGAAGGACGGGGATCTGGAGATCGACAACGGCGCGACGGAGCGGGCGAACCGAGACGTCGCGATCGGGCGTGGCAATTGGACGTTCTTTGGCAGCGATGCGGGTGGTCGAACGGCGGCGATCTTGATGAGCTTCATCGCCATGTGCAAACGGAATGGAGTTGAACCATTCGCATGGTTCCGCGACGTACTGACTCGGATCGCGACGCATCCCGTCAACCGCATCGGCGAGTTACTTCCGCATAACTGGAAAGTCGGCCTCTCGGCGACTCAGAACATCTGACATCAAACAAGATCGCTATGCGACGAGAGCGCAAGGGCATTTCACGAGCCGCTTACGTCCTGTTCGCCTTCCTCCGGAATCCCCAACATATGGATCCGGCGAAGTAAAGCTACCCAACCCACTCGAGGTTGATTACGTGCGGCGAGGAGCAATAAGTAGGCTGAAGTCGCGCTGATCTGCGACACGCCGGACATCGTCGCGGCCACGTTAAGGTGATATTCGATAAGGATGGTCACTAACTGTGCGATCGAGAAAGTCACGCGAGGTCTGTCCGAACATGTGCCACTGACAGATGGGAGTTCTGTTAGGATCAAGATGGCATCCTGCATAGTCCGACACGCCCTTCGGTGTTGAAATGCGGAGAATAATCTCCGGGTCCCACACATTGAAATCGACGGCTACGACAGAGTCTGCTTCTGTTGCAATTCCAGACTGAAGAATCTCGTGGGCAACAATTTTTGCGATCGCGCGTTTTTCCTGCCCATCCGCGCTTGCCTTCCAGGCAGGAACGCCCAGTTCGATATGACAGGGAACCGGGGACGCGTGCGGCTTTTCTATCCTTCCTATGTTCCTTTCGATATACTCGAGAGCGCATTGAATCCAGCCGGGCCCCACCGGGCACGATACCGAGGTTAATCGCCGGCCGTCGCGATATATCCAGACAGTCGACCACCCTTTCCTTGCATGTTCCGGCGGCGTTTGCTGCAGGAACAGCCAATACGAAGATATGTTTACCGTAGAAAACTCTTCGTCCCGTGGCAGGTTCATTTCGAATCTCTGCAAAAATGAACGATACGCTGCAAGCTCAGTTAGAGCTTGCCGCGGAACTAGACACGTTCCGGGCAGGACCGCCTGACTAGCTATCGCTAGGGAGAGCAACGCGCTGATGAAAGAAGTCTTCATAGAATGACCCACAGAGAAGACAAGTTCTTTCCAAATCGGCCTGTGAATCGGCTCTCCTGCCACCCGCAACATCTGTGTTGACACGGACCGGGCAACACTCGGGCGCGCCGGAATGAACCCTCTAATCCAAGCCGTCGATATCATAGGGGGCACGGCGAGGCCAGACAGCCACGCCCAGGCGGTTGCGGTCGCGGTTTCGGTGCAGGGTTGGATGTGGGCGGCGCGGTCGGAGACTTTGCCCAAATTCGCTCGAATGTCCATCCTCCTATCACTCTGGTATCGGAGCCCCAGATGCTGTGATTCACAGGGCTCGGGGTACCCGTCTGGTAGAAGTACAAGTAATCCAAACCTAAGGATGAGATGTGGGCAGGTGGCGAATAGATTGCGCTCTTCGCACCATTGGAGATGCGGATCGCCGATGCGAGTTGGTCACAGTCCGCCTTACCGATCGCCTGCCAAGCCTGCACGACAGGAGCGTTCAACATCCCAATCAGACGACCATACGTGTTACCCGCCAAGTCTGTTCCAGTCCATACAAAGCTCGATCGCTCCACTATCGAGATGAATCCCGCCTCGTTATGAGATGCCACTGCAAGATGCGCAGCAGATGCGAGGGATGCAGGAGCGTTGAAAACGTTCGCAAGCACCTGTGCCATCGCCGCATAGAGATCCGTGGTGCCTCGATCATCCTCAAAGAAGAGCGTGAGCGCCAACACCCCCACGCCGCTCTTGGTAAACCCGTCGAGGTTAGCGGCCGTGTCGAACCCAAGACCGTCCAACAGCGGAATGATAGTATGATTTAGACAACTGTCAGGTGATCCACCATCCTCTAAGGGAATATGTACGTCTAATCCTCCAGGATCGTTATATGTGACGGGATCGTTCCATGTGTAGGAGTAGAGATTCATGGTCTGCGGGTGCTTGAGGTATCCGCCTATCTCTGGATCCGGCGTCACAAACCTACCCGACCCACTCGAGTAATACCGGTTCAACGCATAATCCAACCCACCCGCATCCCGAGTATACGTGGCAAACATACTCCCCGTGCCCCGCGCCTCCCCATACGGATAGTAACTCCCCACCGAACCCAACCGGTCCTGCTGCACATACGTAACGTTGTAACCACCCCACCCGTCCGCCTTCGTCGTTACCACCAACCTACCCGCAAAAAACACCCGCTCCTCGTCCAACACCAGCGTCAGCGAAGCCTGATAATACGGCGCCCCGCCCGCATCCGCATGCACCCGGTACGATCCCATCCGCTGTCCGTCCACCCCGTAAAAGTGCACCGTCTCGTTCGAAGTCGTCGTCCCATCCCAATCCAAACTGTACACCCGCCGGTTGTCGGGATCGTATGCATACCCGGAGCCACTATTCGCCCCAAGATCCACAGTGACCGAAAGCCGGTTGTCGTAGTCGTACCCTAACCCCTGCGTCAGTGTCGCCGTCTGATTCCCATTCGCGTCGTAGCTATAATCGCTAATTCGATTCGTGTGCCGGTCCACCGTCACTTGCATCCCTATCCCGTGGAGGCGGGTAACTGCCTTCTGCGTCAAATTCCCAAATCCGTCATAGGTAAACTGCTGCCCCCATCCCGACGGATCCACC
>JBBQGE010000045.1:0-43991 GCA_038322675.1 Bryobacterales bacterium | reverse complement strand
TCGTCACGGTAATTGACGTCAAGTGGTACGGTTCGGCGGCAATCGAGCTCACCTACAAAGATCCCGCCGGTAAACCCAACGTCGTGCTCCTATACAGGGATCGCGAGCCCACGCTGGAAGTTGTCGAATCCGGCCGACCGTGGAGCTTCGATGGGGACGGGAAGTTGTTTCGGCTGGTCTCTGAAGCGCACCGGATCAACCTGGCCCACCTTTTCGATCCGCTGCTCGCCATCCATACGTCAATGGTCGACCCGTTGCCGCATCAGATCACTGCCGTCTATGGCGAGATGCTTCCGCGGCAACCACTCCGCTTCCTCCTGGCGGATGACCCCGGCGCCGGGAAGACGATCATGGCCGGTCTGCTCATCAAGGAACTGCTGATCCGTGGCGACCTGCACCGCTCGATGATCGTATGCCCCGGCAATCTCGCCGAGCAGTGGCAGGACGAGCTTTACCAGCGCTTCCAATTACCCTTCGAAATCCTGACGAACGACAAGCTCGAATCGGCGCGCACCGGAAACTGGTTCGCGGAGAATCCCCTGGCCATTTGCCGGCTGGACAAGCTGAGCCGCAACGAGGACGTGCAGGCGAAGCTGGCCAACACCGACTGGGACTTGGTGGTGTGCGATGAAGCCCACAAGATGTCGGCCACCTTCTTTGGCAGCGAGGTCAAGTACACCAAGCGCTACCGCCTCGGCCAACTCCTCGGCCAGCTCACGCGGCATCTGCTGTTGATGACGGCGACGCCGCATAACGGCAAGCCGGAAGACTTTCAATTGTTCCTGGCGTTGCTGGACAGCGACCGCTTCGAGGGCCGGGCGCGCGATGGCGTGCACACCGTCGATGCCTCGGACCTGATGCGCCGCCTTGTGAAGGAGCAATTGCTCAAGTTCGACGGAACGCCACTGTTCCCCGAGCGCCGGGCCTACACCGTGGGCTATAAGCTCTCAGACGCCGAAGCCGCCCTCTACAAGAGCGTCACCGATTACGTCCGCGAGGAGTTCAACCGCGCCGATGCGCTGGAGAACGAGGGCCGCAAGGGAACAGTCGGATTCGCTCTGACCATCCTGCAGCGGCGGCTGGCATCTTCGCCCGAGGCGATCCTGCAATCCCTCCGGCGCCGACGGGAACGGCTGGAGCGCCGCCTCCGCGAAGAACAGATCCTCAAACGTGGAGCGGCCCTACAGGACGAGGACCAGCGCCTGCCCAGCCTCACGGATGAAGACATCGACGATTTGGACGACGCGCCCGACGCCGAGGTCGAGGAAACCGAAGAGACCGTCGTCGATCAGGCAACGGCGGCGCGCACCATTGCCGAACTCCAGGCCGAGATCGAGATTCTGAAGAACCTGGAATCGTTGGCGCTGAAGGTCCGACGCAGTGGAACGGACAAGAAATGGGAGGAGTTATCTTCCCTGCTGCAGAACCACGCCGAGATGTTCGATGCGCAGGGCCACCGGCGCAAGATGGTCATCTTCAGCGAGCACCGCGACACGCTGACCTACCTGACCGAAAGGCTCCGCGCGCTCCTCGGCGCTCCCGAGGCGCTCGTCACCGTTCATGGCGGGATGGGCCGCGAGGAGCGAACCAAAGCCCAGGAAGCATTCAAGCAGGACAAAGACGTTCTCATCCTGCTGGCTACGGACGCCGCCGGCGAGGGCATCAACTTGCAGCGCGCGCACCTGATGGTCAACTATGACCTGCCCTGGAACCCGAACCGCCTCGAGCAGCGGTTCGGCCGCATTCACCGCATTGGGCAGACCGAAGTATGCCATCTCTGGAACCTGTTGGCGGAAGAGACGCGCGAGGGCGACGTCTACAAACGCCTCCTCGAAAAGATCGAGTTGGAGCGGGAGGCCCTTGGCGGCGGCGTCTCCGATATCCTGGGCCAACTTTTCCGCGAGCAACGGCTCCGCGACCTCCTCATCGAGGCGATCCGCTACGGTGACCAGCCGGAGGTCAAGGCCCGCCTGCACCAGATCGTCGACAATCTCACCGATCGCAAGCACTGCCAGGAACTGCTGGAAGAGCGCGCGCTGGCCAACGACAGCATGGACGCCTCCCAGGTCCAGAAGATCCGGGAGGACATGGAGCGCGCCGAAGCACGTCGCCTTCAGCCTCACTTCATCGAGTCGTTCTTCCTGGAGGCATTCCGGCTGCTGGGCGGCTCCATCAAAGAGCGCGAAGCCAGGCGCTACGAAATTACCCACGTTCCAGCCCTGATCCGCCAGCGCGACCGGCTGATCGGCACTGGTGAGGCGGTCCTGGGGAAGTATGAACGGATCACCTTCGAGAAGTCCCTCCGCGCGGTTCCCGGCCAACCGCTGGCCACCTTCGTCTGTCCGGGCCAGCCGCTCCTGGGCGCAACGATCGATCTGATTTTGGAGCGCAATCGAGACCTATTGAAGCGCGGCGCCGTCCTCGTGGACCCCGACGACCCAGGTGAGGCGGTCCGCGCGCTCTTCTACCTGGAGCACACCATCCAGGACGGCCGCACCGACAAGGCTGGCAATCGCCGTGTGGTCTCGCGGCAACTGCAGTTCGTTGAGACGGATGCCGCCGGTACCACTAGGAACGCTGGATACGCCCCTTACCTGGACTATCGGCCCGCGACGGCTGAGGAACGGACCACTCTGACCGCAACTCTGGAGTCGCAAGCCTGGCTGAAGGGCGACCTGGAATCGGTGATCGTGGGCCACGCGATTGCGAACCTCGTTCCCGTACACCTCGGCGACGTCCGGAAACGCCGCGAGGACCTGGTGACCAGGACCATGTCTGCAGTAAAGGACCGCCTGACCAAGGAAATCACTTACTGGGATCATCGCGCCAATCAACTCAAGGACCAGGAGTTGGCCGGCAAGATCAATGCCAAAATCAACTCGGGGAAAGCCCGCCAACGCGCCGATGAGTTGCAGGCTCGGCTCCAGAGGCGGATGGCAGAACTCGAACTGGAGCGGCAGATAGCCCCGTTGCCTCCGGTCGCCATCGGCGGGTCGCTCGTTGTCCCCATAGGGCTTCTCAATAAACTACTCCCTCCCCCTCTGCCAGATAATGCTGTCGCCGACGCGGTATCCGCGGAAGCTCGAAAGAAGATGGAACTGCTTGCCATGCAGATGGTGATGGAGGCCGAGAAACAGCTTGGCAACGATCCGCGGGATGTGAGCGCTGAGAAGTGCGGGTACGACATTGAATCGAAGGTTGCGGATGGCAAACTGCGGTTCATCGAAGTGAAGGGGAGAGTCGTCGGGGCTATTACGGTGACGGTCACGCGGAATGAAATCCTGACGGCGCTCAACAAGCCCGACGACTTCATTCTCGCCATTGGACAGGTGGAAGATGGCCAGCAGAAGCTGGTCTACATCCGCCGGCCCTTCCTGCAGGAACCCGAATTCGCGGTGGAGAGCATCAACTACAACCTCCAGGAGTTGCTTGCTCGCGGGGAGGCACCCGCATGAGCGTTCTAAAGGGAACTCTGGCCGACTGGCTCGCGGAGCCGGAGGGCGAGCATCTCGAATTCAAAGAAGCCAGAGAGAATTATCAGTTCGATAAGCTCGTGAAGTATTGCGCCGCCCTCGCCAATGAAGGTGGCGGCAAGATGATCCTGGGTGTCACCGATAAGCGGCCCAGGAATGTCGTCGGGACCGATGCGTTTGCGGAACCGGCGAGAACCGTTGGTGGCCTGGTAGAACGCCTGCGGCTGAAGATTGAGTGCGAGGAGATCCAGCATCAGGGTTGCCGCGTTCTGATCTTCCACGTTCCCTCCCGCCCGATCGGAATGGCGATTGAGGTGGATGGCGCCTTCTGGATGCGGGCCGGCGAGTCGCTTCGTGCAATGACGCAGAACGAATTGCGGCGAATCGTCCTGGAAGCGGGGCCGGATTTTAGCGCGGAGGTCTGCGCGGCCGCTGGGATCGGCGACCTCGACTTGCAGGCGGTCGAACGATTTCGTGCGCTCTGGCTGGAAAAGGGTGGAAACAGGTCCTTGGCGCAATCCAGAGTCGACCAAGTGCTGGAAGATGCCGAACTTCTTTGCGATGGCCGAATCACGTACGCAGCGCTGATCCTGTTCGGCACGCGCACGGCGCTCGGCCGCCACCTCGCGCAGGCCGAGACCGTCTTTGAGTACCGCTCGTCGGAAGCATCAATTCCCTACCAACAACGCATCGAGTTCCGGCAGGGATTTTTCACGGCCCTTGATGAACTCTGGAATGCCATCAACATCCGCAACGAAGTCCAACAGTATCAGGACGGCTTGTTCGTCAAGCAAATTCCGACCTTCAATGAGCGCGTCGTCCGTGAAGCGATTTTGAACGCCGTAACCCACCGGGACTATCGGCTGGCTGGCTCCGTTTTCATCCGCCAGTTTCCTCGAAAGCTGGAAGTCGTCAGCCCGGGCGGTCTGCCGGCGGGGATCACGCTCGAGAACATTTTGAATCGCCAGTTGCCGCGCAATCGCCGGGTCGCCGAGGCCTGCGCCAAATGCCACCTGGTAGAGCGGTCCGGCCAGGGCATCGACCTGATGTTCCGCAACCTGATCGAGGAGGGCAAACCGCGGCCGGATTTCACCGGGACCGACGATTACCAAGTCTCGGTCTCCCTCTGCGGAGATGTGCGGAATCCACAGTTTCTGCGGTTCCTGGAACAGGTCGGGCTCGAAAGGCAAACGCTATTTGGCACGGCGGACCTGATCACGCTCGACTACATCCAACGACAGGAGCCGGTACCCGAGGCTCTGAAGCACGGACTCGATCACCTGCTGGAGCAGGGCGTCATTGAACGCATTGGCCGGGGACGCGGCGTGCGGTTCCTGCTCTCGCGGCGGTTCTACAGTTTCCTCGGACGGCGGGGCCGCTATACCCGGGAAAAGGGCCTTGACCGGCAAACACAGAAAGAGCTGTTGGTGCGGCACATCCAAGGGTCAGAGCCTGAGGGAGCGCGGCTTGCCGACCTGCAGGACGTTCTGCGAGATCTGTCCCGTAAGCAGGTGCAGACCCTGCTTCGGGAGTTGCGTGATGACGGGCGGGTGACTGTTACCGGCGTTACCCGCGGAGGACGATGGCACCAGGTTGAGAAGGACCCTTCAATTGCTCCGAATCCAAAAGAATGGAGCAATTCGACGCCATCCGGGGGCAATAGAAAACTGTAAGTGTTTGACTTGACTGGACTTTCTATTGCGCCAATCCTCACACGTGGCGCAATGGACCGCATAAACGAATGAAAAAGAAGCTAATCGAAGTCGCGTTGCCGCTGGAGGCAATTAACAAGGAGTCGGCGCTGGAGAAGTCGATCCGGCATGGGCATCCATCGACCTTGCATCTCTGGTGGGCGCGGCGGCCGCTGGCGGCGTGCCGTGCGGTGCTGTTCGCTTCGCTGGTGGATGATCCGTCGAGCCTTCCGGAGCAGTTTCCGACCGAGGCCGATCAGGATAAGGAGCGACAGAGGTTGTTCCGATTGATCGAGAAGCTTGTGCTTTGGGAGAACTCGAACAACCGGAGCATTCTGGATGCGGCTCATAAGGAGATCATGAAATCGACGGGAGGCAACCCGCCGCCGGTGTACGATCCCTTTTGTGGCGGGGGGTCAATTCCGCTTGAAGCGCAGAGGCTGGGCCTCGAAGCACATGGTAGCGACCTGAACCCGGTAGCTGTCCTCATCACGAAAGCCCTCATCGAGATCCCGCCCAAGTTCGCTGGCCGGCCGCCTGTGAATCCGGCCGCAAAGAGAAAGATGAGCGGGAAGGGAATGTGGACTGGCGCCCAGGGACTGTCTAATGACGTCCGCTACTACGGCCAGTGGATGCGCGACAGGGCGTTTGAACGGATCGGGCATCTCTACCCCAAGGTGAAACTGCCGAAGCAGCACGGCGGCGGCGAAGCCACAGTTATCGCGTGGCTATGGGCGCGGACGGTGCAGTGTCCCAATCCTGCCTGCGGAGCTCAGATGCCCCTCGTGCACTCGTTCGCGCTCTCGACGAAGACCGGGAAGAAAGCTTGGGTTGAGCCACTGGTTGACAACGTAGCGCGAGCCATCCGATTTGAAGTCAGGTCCGGTGATGGACCTGTGCCAGAAGGGACGATCAACCGACGTGGTGGACGTTGCCTGGCGTTCGGTACCGCTGTGCCGTTCGACCACGTTCGCTCCGAAGGTCGCGCTGGCCGCTTGAGCGCTCAAATGATGGCTATCGCTGCAGAGGCGCAGCGAGGCCGGGCCTATTCTGATCCTGCTCGCGACCAGATTGCCGTCGCGTGCGAAGCGCGTCCCTCATGGCGACCGGAAACCGAACTGCCTCACAATCCTAGGGATTTCAAGACTCCTAACTATGGGATGCGCACGTTTGGCGATCTCTTTACGCCGCGCCAACTGGCAATGCTCACGACCTTTAGTGACCTTGTGGCTGAGGCCGAGCAGCAGGCCCTCACTGACGGTGCCTCGGCTGAATACGCCGAAGCGGTGAAGACGTATCTCGCAATAAGCGCAAGCAAGGCGACCCTATTTCACAATTCCCTTGCGCGGTGGCGGTCGGGCGAGGGAAAGTCAGCACCCGCGTTCGGCAGACAGGCTCTGCCAATGGTGTGGGATTTTGCTGAGGTTAATCCCTTTGCAGGCGCCGGCGGGGATTTCATGGGAATTATTGACGGAACCGCCGAGGTTGTCGCTTCCATGTGCCAAGGTAGTGCCGGCGTGGTTGATCAGATTGATGCAACAGATGGACGACTGTTGAACCACTCTCATTGGATGGTTTCGACCGACCCACCGTACTACGACAACATCGGCTATGCCGAATTGTCGGACTTCTTCTATATTTGGTTGCGCAGATCCCTTGGCTCCACCCTTGCCCAACTTTTCAGCACGTTACTGACACCGAAGAAGCAGGAGTTGATCGCCTCGCCCTACAGGTTTGCGGGTGGCAAAGATGAAGCAAGAGAGTACTTCGAACAAGGGTTTGGCAGAGCATTCGAGAGAATCCGGTCAACGCACAATCCGGCGTATCCGCTTACTGTCTATTACGCCTTCAAGCAGTCGGAGTCAGACGACGATGAGGATGGAAACGGGGAGGCCCAAGTAGCGTCGACCGGTTGGGAAACGATGCTTGAAGGACTTCTCAGAGCGAACTTTCAGGTGACGGGAACTTGGCCGACCAGAACTGAAGGAGGAACGAGGCTGATTTCCATGGGCACCAATTCACTCGCGTCTTCGATTGTTCTTGTCTGCCGCCCGCGCCCAGACGCTGCTTCAATCACGACCCGCAAGGACTTTCTTTCCTCTTTGAAAAAAGAGCTCCCGCACGCACTGCGGAACCTGCAGAAAGGCAATATCGCGCCGGTCGATTTGGCGCAAGCGGCCATTGGTCCAGGCATGGCGGTCTTCTCCAGGTACAAGAAAGTCCTCGAAACCGACGGTTCGCCGATGCGAGTGCGGACGGCTCTGGCGCTGATCAATCAGGGCCTCGATGAGGTCCTCTCCGAACTGGAGAGCGAATTCGACCCTGATACACGGTGGGCACTGGCTTGGTTTGAACAGCACCAGTTCGACGAAGGCGCTTATGGCGAAGCCGAGGTGCTGGCCACGGCGAAGGCACTCAGTATCTCGCATCTCGCGGAGGCAGGCATCCTCCACTCCCGCGCCGGCAAGGTCAGACTGCTGCGTCGGTCGGAGCTTCCCGAAGACTGGGACCCGTCCGTAATCGGACGCCTGACCGTCTGGGAAGTGACTCAGCATTTGATCCGCCGCCTCGACCAGAAGGGCGAGGCGGATACGGCGAACTTGAAAGCGAAAATCGGCGGGATGGCCGAGATCGCCCGAGACCTTGCCTACCGCCTGTACACGCTCTGCGAGCGCAAGGGCTGGGCGGAAGAGGCTGGCTACTACAATAGTCTCGTCGTGGCGTGGCCATCCATGGCGTCGGATGACTTCGCGCTGCGATAACCTCGATAGCGGGCGGATGAGACATGCAAACACAACTCACCAAGCAGGAAGCCATTGAAGAAATTACGCGCCGCCTGGTTGACTACTACCACCCGGAACGCATCTACCTGTTCGGCTCCGCGGCGCGCGGCGACGACGGGCCGGACAGCGATCTGGATTTCTGCGTTGTGGTTGCGGACGACACTCCGAAAGAGAAGCTGCGCGGAGCGGCCATCTGCTCGCTCCTGCGCGGCATCGGTTACGCCGCCGACGTCATTCCGTGGCGGCAGAGCGATTTCGAGGGTCGCGCGGCATACGTGCGGGCGTCTTTGCCGGCAACGGTGATTCGGGAAGGAAGGCTCCTCTATGACGCCCAACGAATTTCTGCTTGATGAGACGAGGCGGTGGATGGCCAAGGCTCGCGACGATCTCCGGGCCGCGGAGATTGGGACGCGAGAGGGACTCGGAGAAGTGGCCGTCTATCACTGCCAACAGGCCGCAGAGAAAACGCTGAAGGCGTTTCTGACGTTTCACCAGGAGCCGTTCCGGAAGACCCACAATATCCAGGAACTGGGGGAAGCCTGCCTGGGATTGAAATCGGACCTTCCGGCCAGCGTGCCAGCGGCCTTCGGGCTCACGCAATACACCTGGCTGTTCCGTTACCCGAGCGGTCCAAGGGAACTCGAGGCGGGCGAGCCAGAGGATGCGCTGGGCCTGGCCCGGTGTCTTTATGATGATCTCGTATCGCTCTTGCCCGCCGCGGCTCGCCCTTAAGGATCATCATGGCCATTACGAATAGCGAACGAGTCGGCAAAGCACTGGACGTCCTCAAGGATGGGCTGCGCCCCTATGTCGAGCGCGAGTTGAAAGCGACCTATAAAGACCGGTGGCTGGAGACGGCGCGGCCGAGTTTCCCCGACTGGCAGCAGCCAGGCAAGGACGGCAAGGGTCTGAATTGGGACACGCAGGCCCTGCTGCAGGTGATGTGCGAACTGTGGAACGACTGCTTCAAGAAGATCCTCGGCCCTTCAGAGCGGAGCCTGGCATTCGAACTGCGCGACGTGCGGAACAAGTGGGCGCACCAGAAGGCTTTTTCGACGGACGACGCCTATCGCGCCATCGACAGTGTTTCGCGGTTGCTGGCGGCGGTCTCGGCTGCGGAAGTCGAGACCGTCGAACAGATGAAGGCCGAAATCCTACGCGTCAAATTTGAGGAGCAGGTTCGGAGCCAGAAGCGGAAGGAATCGAGCACAGCAGTGGAAGGCAAGCCAGCGACAGGCCTGCGGCCGTGGCGAGAGATTGTGACCCCACACCCGGACGTGGCTTCCGGCCGATATCAGCAGGCCGAGTTCGCCGCCGATCTCTGGCAGGTTTATCTGGGGGAGGGGTCGGACGAGTATAAGGACCCCATCGAGTTCTATCGCCGCACCTTCATCACGGAGGGCTTGCAAAAACTGCTTGCCAACGCTCTGCAGCGGCTGGCCGGGAATGGCGGCGACCCGGTTGTGGAGTTGCAGACCAATTTTGGCGGCGGCAAAACGCACTCGATGTTGGCGCTTTGGCATCTGTTTGCCGGTGTGCCTGCGGGACAACTGCCGGGACTGGAGACGGTGACCCAGATGGCAGGGGTTTCCCAGCCGCCCAAAGTCCGGCGCGCCGTCCTGGTGGGCAACCGGATGTCCCCCGCCGATCTCCACAAGAAGCCGGACGGCACGGTGGTCCGGACGCTGTGGGGCGAACTTGCATGGCAACTGGGCGGCAAAGAGGGCTACGCCATGGTTCGCAGCGCTGACGAGAAAGCCGTCAGCCCCGGCGACTCGTTGCGATTGCTGTTCAATAGATACTCGCCGTGCCTGATTCTGATCGATGAGTGGGTGGCGTATGCGCGGCAACTCTACAACAAGTCGGACCTGCCCGCCGGCGATTTCGACGCGCACTTCACTTTCGCGCAAACGCTGAGCGAGTCGGCGAAGCTGGCGGATAAGACGCTGCTGGTGGTGAGCATTCCGGCTTCACAGAATGAAATCGGCGGCGACGGCGGTATGGCGGCGCTGGATCGCCTGAAGAACGTCCTTGAGCGCGTCGAGACTTCGTGGCGTGCGGCGAGCGCCGAAGAGGGCTTCGAGATCGTACGGCGGCGATTGTTCCAGCCGATCACGGATCCGGAACTGTTCACGGCGAGGGATGCGGTAGTGAAGGCGTTCGCGGACGAGTATCGAAAGTTTGCCCAGGAGTTTCCCTCCGAGGCCGGCAAAGCCGAATATGAGCGCCGGATGAAGGCGGCGTATCCGATTCACCCGGAGTTGTTCGACCGGCTGTACAACGACTGGTCGACGCTCGACAAATTCCAGCGCACCCGAGGCGTGCTGCGCCTGATGTCGGCGGTGATTCATGCGCTATGGGAGCGCGAGGACAGAGGCCTCATGATCTTGCCGGCGAGCGTGCCGGTGGACGCGCCCGCCGTCCAGAGCGAACTGACGCGATACTTGCCGCCGGTCTGGGATCCGATCATCGAGAAGGATATCGACGGACCGAATTCGCTGCCACTGAGAATCGACCGCGAGAACCCGATGCTCGGGCGGTATTCCGCGGCTCGCCGGGTGGCGCGCACGCTGTACCTCGGTTCCGCTCCGACCCAGGACGCCACGAAGAAGGGCCTGGAGGACCGCCAGATCAAGCTCGGCTGCGTCCAGCCGGGTGAGACATCGGGGACCTTTGGCGATGCGCTTCGGAAGTTGGCCGACCAGGCGACCTACCTTTACGTGGATGGGAGCCGCTACTGGTATGCCACGCAGCCGAGCGTGAACAGGCTTGCCGAGGAGCGGGCCGAGCGGTATCACCCGGAGGATGTGACCGAGGAGATCCGGAAGCGGCTGGCGGAAGAGGCCAAGCACCGCGGAGACTTCTCCAAGGTTCATTCGTGCCCGGCAGGGTCCAGTGACGTGGTGGATGAGCCGGAGGCGAAACTGGTCATCCTGAGCCCGGACTATCCACACAGCGCAAAGACGGAAACAAGCGCGGGCCGGCAATCGGCCGCGGAGATTCTGAATCGGGGTTCGGCGGGCCGGAACTGCGGCAACATGCTGGTGTTCCTGGCAGCCGATAAGACGCGGTTCGTAGACCTTGACAAGGCGGTCCGTTCTTACCTGGCGTGGCAGTCCATCGAGAAGGAAACGGTCTCGCTGAACCTGACGCCATTTCAGGCTAATCAGGTGGAGCAGCGTTTGGCGAGTTCCGATCAGGCGGTGAAAGGGAGAATCCCCGAGACGTATGTCTGGCTCCTTGTACCCGGCCAGAAGCGGCCGGAGCCGGGGCAGGTATTCCCGTCGGTGGAGTGGGAGGAGCACAGGCTTCAGGGACAGGAGTGGTTAGCAGAGCGCGCGTCAAAAAAGCTGAATAATCATGGATTGCTTGTGACGAGCATGGCCGGCGCGGTCCTGCGCTTCGAGATTGACCAGGTGCCGCTATGGCGTGGCAACCACGTCGGCGTGAAGCAGTTGGTGGAGGACTTCGCCAAGTACCTCTACTTGCCCCGTGTGAAGAACGCCCAGGTGATTCTGGATGCGATCCAGGATGGAGTGGGCCAGCTCACCTGGTCACAGGACACGTTCGCGTACGCGGATTACTACGACGCCACCGGCGACCGGTACCGGGGTCTTGAAGCGGGTCGTCGCCCGACTGTCCAGTTGAACGCGACCAGCGTAATTGTGAAGCCCGATGTGGCATCGGCCCAGATCGAGAAGGACTCGGCACCGCCACCAACCCTCGACACGGGTTCCGGCACCAGTGGAGGGACTGGCGCCGGGGCCGGGACCACAGGCGGTGGCACTGCCGGCACGGGAGGCCAGACCGGAAAGGGTACCGGCGTCGGGGACACGAAACCAAAGGCGCCAGTACTGCGCCGCTTCCACGGCTCCGCGAAGATCGACGCCACGCGACTCTCCCGCGACGTTGACGTGATCGCGACCTCGGTGGTCCAGCACCTCGCGAGTCTGCTGGATGCCAAGGTGACCATCACGGTGGAGATCGAGGCCGAGATCCCCTCCGGCGCGCCGGACAACGTCGTCCGGACGGTGACGGAGAACTGCCGGACCCTGAAGTTTGACAACCAAGGATTTGAAGAGAGCTAGAAAGGAAGACTCTAGGATGGCCGTGTCGCCGCGCCGGTACACGCAGCAGGAGATTGACTATCTGTGCCTGTCCCAAGGTGGTTTCCGAAGCGCCGAAGCGGGACATGAAACTGGATCGCGGGCACTTCCGCAACGACCTGCCGGAGAATTTCTCGATCTGCCTGGCGTTCCTGGCGAAGGACGGGTCCGGTGAAGTGGTCTTGCTCCGCTGCAACGGGCCGCACGGTGGCTACAACGACTCGTTCGATCCAGAACATCCGCATTGGGAGTACCACGTCCACCGCGCCAGCACGGAGATGATCGAGGCCGGATTGCGGCCGGAAAAGGCGGCGACGATGAACCGGGATTTCGCGTCCTATGAAGAGGCGGTACAGTATTTCCTGAGGGCTACGAACATAACGGACGCGAGGACGTATTTCGCTGATCTCGCCCAGGGGATATTGCCCTTCCCCGACGAGGAGCCAACCCAATGACCGGCTTGGATTTACTGAAACAACAGTTCAACGGCCACGTGGCGTTCCGGGAGCGCCGCCCGGGCGTGCTCCAGGTCCTGGCCCCGTTGTTTCACGAAGACGGCGACATGGTGGACATCTTCCTCGATGAGCCCGTGAACGGTTCCGGCAAGGTCCGGATCGGCGACCATGGGCTGACGCTAATGCGTCTCACGTACAACTACGACCTGGACACCGAGAACAAGCAGCGCATTTTCAATCGCATCTTGTCGGAGAGCCAGATTCAGGAACACGACGGGCGCCTGTATATCGAGGCCGAACCGGAACGGCTGTACCCGGCGCTGCTTCAGTTCGCGCAGACGGTCGCCAAGGTCTCCAGCATGCAGTACTACAAGCGGGAGGTCATCCAGAACCTTTTCTACGAACAACTGGCCGAGTTCGTCGAGGAGAAACTGGCCGAGTTCAACCCGCGCCGGAACACGTTGCCGATTCCGGACCACGATGAGTACGAGGTGGATTATCAGTTCGATATCGGCCCCCGTCCGCTGTTTCTGTTCGGAGTGAAGGACAACGACAAGGCTCGGCTGGCCACCATTTCCTGCCTGGAGTTTCAGCGCCGGCGCATCCCGTTCAAGGGAGTGATGGTGCACCAGGACTTCGAGAGCGGGATCACGAAGAAGGATCGTACCCGGATCACCAGCGCCAGCGACAAGCAGTTTCCGTCGCTCGACGACTTCCGCGAGAACGGGCCGCAGTTTTTTGAACGTGAGAGCGCGGCGTAGAACAGGTGCATCCCGGCTTGAGGCGCTTCAGACGCGGTGCTTACGCCGCGTCCTTCCCCTTGAGTTCCTTTGGACCGCGTGACCTGTTCCATGCTTTTCCGGACCCTCTTCGGACCTCGTAATCGCACCACGTTTGGACCTCGATTCCGTGCTGGCCACAGGCGTGCTTTTCGCGCGCACGCCCGGGAGCTACACGCCCTTTGAAATGCGTTGGTGGGAAGACATTTTAGGGTTTTGATCGTGCCCCGGCAAGGTCTCGCATGTGGGATCGGTTCGCCACCACAAGCAACGGACCGAACGACGGTACAATGCTTCCGAATGCCAAACCAAAGAGCCCGCCCCCACCCGACGAGCCCGCACCCCAACTGGCGAAATCGTTTTGTACCAGACGGAGTTGTCCCAGAAGGATGTCCGAACCGTCAACGAGCATCTCCAGAACATCTATGCGGAAGGGGAGATCGAAGCGCAGGCAACTATCCGGAAATTCCGGATAGTTCGCCGGGAAGGACCGCGGGAGGTCGGGCGGGAAATAGACCACTACAACCTTGATGCCATCCTGGCCGTTGGCTACCGGGTGCGGTCGGAGCGCGGGACGCAATTCCGCCGCTGGGCGACCGAACGCTTGAGCGAGTATCTGGTGAAAGGATTCACCATGGACGACCAGCGGCTGAAGCACCCGCCGGTCGAAGGCTCCGGCCTCCGCGACTACTTCGATGAGCTCCTGGAGCGGATTTGCGACATACGCGCCAGCGAGATGCGCATGTACTTGCGCGTGCGCGAGATCTTCGCCCTGGCCGGCGACTACGATCCCGGCCGCAGGGCGACGACGGAGTTCTTTCAGATCATTCAGAACAGGCTGCACTTCGCCGCAGCCGGCAAGACGGCGCCGGAGTTGATTGGCGGGCGTCCCGACCACTCCAGGCCAAACCGGGCTTGACCGCCTGGAAAGGGGCGGTGGTCCGGAAATCGGGCGTGACGGTGGCCAAGACTATCTGAGCCAGGAAGAAATCGGGGAACTCAACCGCATCGTGACGATATGGCTCGATTTTGCGGAGGATCAGGCGCGACGCCGCAAGCAGGTGTTCCTGAAAGACTGGGAGACGAAGCTCAACGAGTTCCTCCGGTTCAATGAGCGGGCGGTCCTAGGTGACAAAGGGAGCGTGAGCAAGGCCGCAGCCGACGCTCGCGCGGAAGCCGAGTACGAGGAATTTGCCGCCAGGCGCCGGGCGCTGTTGGAAGCGGAGGCAGAGCGCGACCAGCGGCAATCCCTGGAAGACGCGGCGAAGAAGTTGCCAAAGAGACCAAGGAGCGACCGGCTTTGATCGCGGGAATCCGGAGGCAGAGTCCCGTCTCGGGCCGCCGGCAACGCGCCGTGGCGCACGCTGGTTCCCCTCTGAGGCAACGCCGGGAGGCGCCATTTAAGGCTATTCCGCCCTTTGGCACAAAACAGATCGTGAAGCCATCGTGTTTTCATGGACTTATATATGCGCGTGATAAATACCAATTAACAGCGCCAACGGCGAAAAACGGGTTTCCGGGTTACTCCCAAGCGTGACGCGGCGCTCCGATCCGACCGATGAGCTTGATGTCTCGCGCGCCGAGATGGCAGATGCGGTAGAAATCCGCGCCCGACGTAATGGACAAGCGAGCCAACCCTGCCAAAGAAATCGACCAGCGTATCTCAATTGGGAGTCCAGAACTGGCCCGGAACGGTCCCCACGGGTTCCCACGATCCAGAGGCGCCTGATGGCCGAAGTTCTGAATGCGGCCCCTCGCTGGCGTTTAGTTAGTTAGCGGCCGCCGAGCCGAGGCGATTGCGAACGCCTTCCCTCCGACTGCAACCCCGTCTTGAAGACTTTCCATCGATGCCAAAATTGCTAATGCGTGCCTGGAGGGTGCTGACATCCAGGGTACGATCCCAGCACCTGGTTGCCCTTGAAGCCCAGATCATTGATTAAGCCAATCCTGGACGTGTAGAAGCCCGCCAGCGTCAGCTTCTTCATGCTCGCGAAGAAATGCTCCTCGGGTTCACTGGGCTTGGGTAGTTTCACGGAGAGTGCCGTGAGAATGGCCTCCTGGTCGGCCGTATTCAGCGCTAGAAACGGCTTGCCCTTCATTTGGCTCGCGAACTCCTCGAAGGCCATCATCCTGGTTTGAAAGCCGGTCTGTGCGTCCGCTGAACTGTTTGCCAGTATCAGGTCGATGTAGTAGCTGACGCGGGCCGCGTGGGCCCCTTCCGACACATCATCCGGCGGTATGATCATGTCGGCAACACGGTCGATCAGCTTGTCTTGCTCGGCAGTAAAAAAGGCGAGCTCGTATTTCGCCGAATTGTCGGACAGGGCGTGCATCGCGTGCTGCATGGCTTGCAACCGGCTCGCGGCGATTCCGGCTCCAAGAAGTGCGAGAACCGTCCGGCGGTCCATTGGCGCGTCCATCTTAGACCTCGCCTCGCTGCATGGCACCCGCCATGTAGTCGGTGGCCCTCCACGCCAGCGCCATAATCAACGTGGTGATGCCGTGCGTACCGGGGCTCGAACAGAAGCAACTCGCATCGGTCACAAACAGGTTTTTAACATCGTGCGACTGAGAGTAAGCATTCAGGACGCTGATTTTGGGATCGGTACCCATGCGCGCTGTTCCAGCCTCGTGGGTCGCGTCGCCCATGGGCTCGACAAACTGTCTGTAGGGCATGATCTCCGCCTCGCATACCTTCAAGAGCGTTTCGATCCAACCGTACATGTCGGCGGCCATTTTCACATCATTGTCCTTTGTGCTGGTGTAAAAGCGCACCTGGGGGATGCCAAAGCGATCCTTGGTTTCGGGATCAATCTCGAAATAGTTGTCGTAATCCGGAAGCCGCTCGCCGTAGCCCCGGAACGACATCGTCGCGCCGTATTCCTGTCGGATCTGCCGTTTTAGATCGCGCCCCCAGGCGGTGTCTCCACCAGCGCTGGAAATACCGCGGCCGAAGCCGCCGCCGCCCAGGAGGAAGTATCCGCCGTAGTAGTTGTTCTTGCGGTTGTAGTTGAATCTTGGGATGGTGACGTGTGAGCCGCCGGCGCCATCCTCGTTCTCTCTTGCGCGGCTCTTTAAGCGTGGTAGCAGCCCGACCACCGGCCCGGATTTCAACGTGTCGGTAATGTAGTGTCCAACCAAGCCGCTTGAATTTCCGATGCCGTTCGGGTGAAATCGTGACTTGGAATTCAGCATGATCCGCCCGGATTCCACCGTGCTAGCCGCCAACACGACGGCCTTCGCCCGGACCTCGCTGTGCTGCAATGTCACGCTGTCGAAGAACGACACGCCGTTGGCCTTGCCGTTCTCGTCGACGAGCACCTGGTGGACGGCGGAGTTCGTCCGCAGCGTGAAATTGGGCTTGCCGCGCAACTTGGGCACGATTACGTCGAGCGAACTGAATCGCGCCCGAACGTCGCACCCGCGCCCGCATTCGCCGCAATAATGGCACGCGGGGCGACCGTCGTAATTGACGCTGAGATTCGCCGTCCGGTTGGCGAGCACGGGGATGCCGACCGTCTTAGCCCGTTCCATCAACAGTACGTCGGTGCAGCGCGGATTGTGGGCCGGTCCGGAATAAACCCCGTCGGGCATATTGAAGTAGTTGTCCTTACTTCCGGCGATGCCAACCAGTCGTTCCACCTTGTCGTAATACGGTGCGATATCGTCATAGCCGATCGGCCAGTCTTCGCCGAAGCCCTGCTTACTCCGGGTCTTGAAATCCAGCGGACCATGGCGGAAGCAGGAGCGGCCCCAGGTATTCGTCCGCCCACCGACGGCACGCAGCCGGGTCCAATGAAATTTCTCAGGCGCGTCATATCGCTCTTGACGAGGGTTGGTGTAGAGATTGGCCGTGTACTCGTTTATCTTCCACAGGCCATCGTACTCGCCAGGTTTACCTCCGCCGCGAAATTGGACGTCCCACGGCATGGCGTGCGTCGTGAAGTCCCTGGCTGGAATCAACATGCGGCCAGCCTCCAGCATGAGGACCTTCAGTCCGCGATTTACAAGAACGTAGGCCGCGGTTCCGCCGCCCGCGCCAGAGCCCACCACAATGACATCGTAGGTTTCCTGAGCCATTACTCCTACTTCAGAATCCGATTTTCAGGCCGAACTGCAGGATTCGCGGATCGGCCGCGGTACTTGTAATCCTGCCGAAAGTCGCGTTTCCGATTCTGTTTTCCGGTAGCCCGAGTTGCGGCCGGTTGAACAGATTGAAGAACTCGGCGCGCAACACAAGGTTTGCCCCTTCGCGAAACTTCATCGGGAACATGCGCGATACGCTCGCATCGGTATTAGCGTAGCCTGGTCCGCGGAGAATGTTGCGTCCGAGATTCCCGTAGGTGCCTGGCGCCGGTTGTGCCACGGCCGAAGTATCGAAGTACCTCGCAACAAGATCACCCCGGCTCCGGCCATCGGGGAGATTTAAATTCCCGATCAGATCCGGCCGCGGTGTGCCCGCGCCGGCTGTGCGATCTCCCGTGCTGCGAACGCTAAACGGCACACCGGATTGCAGTGTTACGATGCCGCCCATCTGCCAGTTGCTCAGAACCGCGTACGCGACGCGCGCGGCGCCATCGCCCTTCATCGTAGGCGTGGTGTATACAAACGAGCTGGTGAAACGGTGGGTCCGATCGAAATCCGACAGGCCGCGTGATATCCCGAAGTTGAAGGGGTCTGGGAGCTCCTGCGTAGTGATCTCACCGTTAGAAGACCAGTAATCGATGTTTTTCGACCAGGTATAGCTGTTGATAATCGTGAATCCGCTGCTGAAGCGCTTGTTCAAAGCCGCCTGAAGCGAGTTATAGTTCGACCCCAGTCCATTCATCATGGTCTCAATGTTTTGGAACTGCGCGCGCGGCCGGCGCTCATTGATGCTCTGCTGATTCTGCTGCAGGGTTCTCGAGAAGTTGTAGACGGGCGCATTCTGGTCGTAGTTCGCGATCAGGTGTGATGACTTGGTGCCCACGAAGCCCGCACGCGCGGTCCACGTACCGCCGAGCGCTCGCTCAACTGTGAAATTCCAATTCTGGGTATACGGTTGATGCCATTGGGGCTCGAGTACGACTGCGCTGAAAGGTTTCTGGAACGTGGAATTGGGGCTGAAATCGCCCGCAAACGGAAAAACGTTGAGGCTCTCCCGTCCTTTGAAAGGGTTGTCGAAGAACCCGTCCTGGAAGGTGACAGAAAAGCTGAACGGAGACTGCAGGTTCATGTTGTTGAGTACGTACAACTCCGGGGCATCGTAGAAGAGCCCGTATCCCCCCCGAATGCTCATTTTGCCCTCGCCCGAAGGATCGTAGGCAAATCCGAACCGAGGTGCAAAAAGCCAGGTTTGACCCCTTGTCCCGCCCTTCGAAATCGTGTCGCCGTTAAAGGTGTCGCCGGGATACAACAGGCCAGGAGGCGCATTCTTGTAGCGGGATGAAGTGAAGCCCGCAAGGTACGCTTCTTGCCGGAACTGCACATTACGGTCATTCACGTCGGTGATCGGCAGGTACGGCTCCCAGCGGAGGCCGAAATTCAGCGTGAGCTTGCGGGTCAAGCGGAAGCTGTCACCGGCATAAAGCGCAGCATAGTGATACCGGCGGAACTCGATCTCGCCATTGCTCTGATCGAAACTGGACATCAGCCCCAGAAGGTAATCCGCCTGGTCAAAGCCGGAAAACTTCCCGTTAAATCCGAACGCGCCAGAGCCATGGTAGAAGTTGTATTCGTTGTAGCGCGAAGTCAATGCGTCGCCGCCAAACACCAGGTTGTGGCGCCCCTTGACCCACCGCCAGGAATGCGTCAGTTCGAAATTAGTACGTGCAAATTTCGCGCCCGGGTTGGAAGTGCTAAGGCTCAGTCCACTGGTGCCGTTGATGCTCACGCCGATTGCGTTTGTGGAGGGCACGAGATTCACACCGAGTTTCTGTATGTCGGTCGGAAACGGATTCACCCGGGTGCCCACTTCGCGGGCCATCGATACGTGAGTGTCGGCGACCATCGTCGGGCTGGCGATAAACGTGTATCCCGCTGTTGCGCTCTTGGAATGTGCGAATTCGGAGTTTGCAACCGAGTGGATGTTATTGGGCAACATCGGCCGGTCGTTCTCGTAGTCGTTTTGGAAGTATCTGCCGACGAAACTATGCTTATCGCTCAGACGAAAGTCGGTCCGTTCAATCCATTCCTTGGCGTTGTCGGCTGAAACGAGGCTGTAACGTGTCAGTCCATCGGGGCCGGGTAGCGGCGACCATTTCAGGAGATTGACCGCCGCCGGCGAAAGGCGATTGGCAGGGATAATGTTCCCGGGGAATGGCTGCTGCGTGAGAGGATCGTTGATCACCACCGGCTTGGCTCCACTCAGGAGTGCTGAAAAGTCTCCTGTCCGGAATGCAGCGGGCATAGTAACCGTCTTGCCGTCGCCTGCCACGCGCCGAATCCACGTCTGCTGGTAGCCGCCGAAGAAAAACAGCTTATTCTTGACAGCCGGTCCCCCCAATGTCCCTCCTGTCTGATTACGCTTCAAGCGATCGGGTGCACGCGAGAAGAAGTTGGTCGCGTTGAACTCCGTGTTGCGGACGAACCAAAAGCCATTTCCGTGAATATCATTCGTGCCGCTCTTGGTGACGATGTTGACCGAGCCGCCCGAACTCTTGCCGACCTCCGCGCCCATGCCGCTGGTTTGCACCGAGAACTCCTCAACCGCGTCAGGAAACGGATAGGGCAGGTTGCGGTTGGTCAGGTTGTCGTTGTTGTCGCCGCCATCGAGCGTGAACTTGACGTTGTTCTGGCGCGATCCGTTGACCGAGAAGAGTTTGCCTCCTGGAGGCGCTTTCGCCCCGACTCCTCCCTCACCGGTGGCGCCCGCCGCAGGTGCTACGCCCGGGGCGAGCAGCGTCAGGTCTGCGAGGTTCCTGCCGTTCAGCGGCATCTCGGTAATGCGCTTGGCATCCACCGTGGTTCGCAGGGTGGCGTTGCTGGTTTCTACAGGAGCGGCCGCGGCCTCGATCACCACTTTAGTAGTGATCTCACCCACCTGCAACACCACGTCCACCTTTCGATTTTCATTGACCGCGAGTTCGACGTTCCTCTGTTCGAAGCTCTTGAATCCGGGTTGCTCCACCATCAGGCTGTAAGTGCCGATCGGGAGTTGCGGGAACGAATACTGGCCCTGGTCGTTTGGCGTTGCGGTTCTCGCCTGATTGCGTTCAAGGTGTATGAGCGTTATCTTCGCCTGGGGCATGATGGCTCCCTGGCTATCGGAGATGGTGCCGTAGATGCCGGCCGTTCCCGATTGTTGCGCCAATGCTGCGCCTGCCGTCAGCAGGGATGCGATTAGCAGCCGCGCCGTGGATTGCGCGAATTTCGTTTCCGGCAGTTTCATCTCTTATCCTCCTAAGAGCAACCACTTCGAAAATCAATTTCCAGCGCGCTTTGCCGCTGGCCGTGTACCGCCTGTGCGAACGACGTTGCCGGATTCGGTTACGGCCGACTTCGGCGCGTCTAGCACCTCGAGTGCGCGTTCGACCTTAATCAGATCGTTGCCCATCACCGTGATGGCGTTGCTGTTCTTGCCGCTTACTCGCACGAACGTCTTGGCTGCTGATGTCCGGGAACCCCGCAAGAGCGCATCCACCACGTTGTTCATCCAGGCAACCGGAGACGAGCCTGAAACGGTGTCCGTGCGGAAGCCGTCCACGCTGAGATCTTTCACGTCGTCGAACACAAGGCTGGGGCGCAGGTCTTCTGATTCCCAGCGTGTGTGGATGTTGGTGAGCGCAAGCCCTTCCACGTGGCGGCCATAGAAGCCGTACGACGGAAGCTGACCGAACATGTTCCCTTCCGGATATTTCGCGATATGCTCCGGCACGTCGAGGTCGCGCGGATCCTTGTTGCCCCCCTCCATGCTCAGTGTCAGGCCGTCTAGCACGACGCGGCGCACGGGATAGCCCGGAATGCCTGTGACGGAAGAGGTCATGGAGCTGTTTCGTGCAACAACGTTTTTTATGGAAATGTTCTGGGCGGATCCCGGCGCCGCCGGCGTCATTCCGCGGCCTCGATTGCCGAGACGGATGAAGATCGGCGTCTCCACTCCGACCATCGAGATGTTCGAGATCACCACTCCGTCAATGTTTGATCCGTCAACCGCCTCGAGCGAGATGCCCGACAGAGGTCGCCGGCCCTTCTCACGCGGCAACATGGTAATGTTGCTTACGGCAATGTTCTTGAAGTCACCAGAGGATTCCGTGCCAAATTTGAAGTTGCTGCAGCTAGTGCGAAGGACACAATTGGTGACTGTCAGGTGCTCCACAGCCCGTTTCTTGTCCATCCCCATGGACGGGCTCGCTTTGGGGCAAATCGCATCGTCCCAGGAGTCGATGAAACAGTTGGAAATCCGGACGTAGCGGGACGAATCGGGGTCGATCCCATCCGCATAGCCGTTCAGAATTGTGACGCCCTCCACGTCAACGTAATCGGTCCCCCAAAAGCTGATCGAGTAGTTGGGTGAATTCTGTACGGTGATGCCACGGATGGTGACAAACTGGCACAACTTTATCGCAACCGTCTTCGGCCCGCCGCGTTTCGTGCGGTTGCCATCGATGATCCCCTGGCCTACGATCGCGATGTTGTGGACGTTCTCGGCCGTAACCAGACCGTAGTGGAAATAAGTAGTCTCGCGGTCTGACACCGACTCAAACGGCAGGGTCTCATACGGATCGAAGTCTGCGTTATCGGTGCTGGCCAGAATCGTCGCGCCGTTCTCGAGATTGAGCGTCACGTTGCTTTTCAGATGGATGGTGCCGCTGAGATACTTCCCGGCGGGCACGAGGACGGTCCCGCCGCCTTGCCGCTCTGCCTCGTCAATCGCTTTTTGAAGCGCGGCTGTATCCTTGGCTATGCCATCACCCTTGGCGCCGAAATCCCGGACACTAACACTCGCAGCGGAAAGCACACACGCCGCCAAGACGAATTGCGCGGCCGCGGCGACTAGTGATTTTTTCATGAAACACCTTTCTCAAAACGCGTGTCTCGCCCGAACTTAGCCGAAACACACAAACGTCGCTGGTCGGAAAAATTGTAATCGGATTCACCGCCCGATGCAAGCTCTTTTTTGGGGGTAAGCGGAAGATGCGCGTTCCAAAGCGCGTTTCGAATGAAACCGGTTTCTCAATCACTTTCAGGGATCGGATCTGGACCGAATGGGTTAGAATAGCGCTTACGCAGTGAAGAAACGAGCTATTCGCACCGTCTACGATATTGCTGAAGCCGCCGGCGTGAGCGTCGCGACGGTGTCACGCGTTTTGAACAAGCACCCGAACGTCAGCGCCAAGACTCGCGAGCGAGTTCTCGAGTTCATGCGGGAATCGGAGTTCCGCCCAAATGCGAATGCCAGGCGACTGGTGGCCGGAGGCACAGAGCAGGCCTGTTTCCTGCTCAGTAACCGTCATGTTGCCCATTCGTTTCATTCACGGATCCTGATGGGCGTCGAGGACTATTTCCAGCACGTTGGCGGCCACGTCGTCTTCACAACTATCGAATACGGCCCCGACGCGGAGTTCCCCAACGACGCACTGCCGCGGATCATTCGCCAGCGCGGGGATATCAACGGACTGCTCCTGGCGGGGGTGAATCATCCATGTTTTCTCAAGTACGTCGATCGGTTGCATATTCCCTACGTGCTGTTCGGCAACAACCTGGTTACGGGACTGCTGGAATTGCCGAAGAAGAATTCGGTGTCGTTCGATGAAGTGGCGGGTGCTCATCATGCAACCGTATTTCTCAGCGAACTCGGGCACCGGCGAATTACCTTTATCGGTGATCTCTCAAAGCCCTGGTATCGGCGCCGGTACGAAGGGTATCGAACAGCCATGGGCACACGGGCGTCGCCCGAGTCCGCGATTGATATTCGCAATGAAGAGTCGGCATTCGAATTGGGACGGAAAGCCGTACCTTTACTCGTTGCAAAGCACCCGGACACGACAGCGGTGCTCGCACAGGATGATGAGACCGCGTGCGGGATCCTGGACGGCTTTCGGCGCCTTGGGATCCGTGTGCCCCAGGACATCAGCATCGTAGGGTACGACGACATCACGGAAATCCAGTACCTTCATCCGGCGCTCACAACTGTCCGGGTTCCCAAGGAAAAGATTGGCTGGTCAATGGCGGAACTACTGTCTCGAACGCGCGAGGGACGGCATGCTCTCATGCCAGAGGTGATCGGAACTGAATTGATTGTTAGGGATTCGTGCGCGAAATTCATGGTGAAATCGGTTTCAGTGAAATGACCCTGGAAGGGCGGTCATGCGTCGGGATAAGTGGATACCGGTTACAGAATTGACTTGATTTGCCGGCCCTGCCGCAGCTATCATTTTCTCGGTCAGGAGGTGCTTTTCAGATGGACTTCAACTTCTCAGCTCCGCTTGCCATCGATGGCGGCCCCAAGGCGAAAGCTACACCCTTCCTCGCCAGGAAGCGCCACGGCGGTATGGAAAAGCAGCTGCTTTCCGAGGTTATCGACAGAGACATCCTGTTCTATTTCCTCGGGACAAAAGTGTTCGAATTTCAAAAAGCGTTTGCGGCCATGTACGGCAAACGGCATTGCATCGCGTGTTCCAGCGGAACCGCGGCCGTGCATATTGCGCTGGGCGCGTTGAATCTGCCGGCGGGCTCGGAGGTGATCGTCCCTGCCATTACAGACATGGGGTCGCTGACCGGATTGCTCTACCAGGGACTGGTGCCCGTTTTCGCTGATGTCGATCCTGAAACGCTCAACATCGATCCTGAATGCGTTCGCAGGTTGATCACCAACAAGACGGGCGCTGTCATGGCGGTCCACCATGCCGGATTGGCGGCCGAGATGGACAGCTTGCTGTCTATCAGCCAAAACAGCGGCATTCCGGTCTTTGAGGACTGCGCACAGGCATACGGTTGCGAGTACAAGGGCCGGTTGGTGGGCACGATGGGCCCGATCAGCTCGTATTCCCTGAACCATTTCAAACATATCGATTGCGGTTCAGGAGGGATGATCCTGACCGACGACGACCAACTGCGCTATCGTGCATCACTGTTCCTGGACAAGTGCTACCAGCGCGAAGAGGGCATCCGGAACCCCTTCCTCCTCGCTCCCAATTATCAGATGACGGAACTGCAGGGAGCCGTCGCAATCGCGCAACTCGACCGCGTGCAGGATATTGTCAACCGACGTAACGCGCTCGGATCGCGCCTCAATCGCATCCTATCGGAGTTGCCCGGTGTCCGCTCCCAGAGAGTACCCCAGGGCTGTCGGCACAGCTACTTCCTGTATCTCTTCCAACTCAATTTGGACGCACTTGACTGCACCAGCGCGGAGTTTTCGAAGGCTGTCGCTGCAGAGGGCGTCCCTAATGCCGACCACATGCTTACCGGCGGCCGCCCCGTGTATCTCTACGACCTTTTTCAGAACCGCTCCGCATTCCCGGGCACCGAGTATCCCTTTGCCGCGGATCGAATCTACCGCAGAGGCGACTGCCCGGTGGCTGAAGCCGCATTCGACTCGTGGATCACAATGAACATTTACGAGCACTACACTGAGAACGACATCGATGAGATCGGCCTCGCTATCGGGAAGGTAGCACATCACTTCGGACATCGGACGACCGTGGCGTCAGGCGGCCGCACCGAAGGGACGGTCCTCAGTTGACGGTACCGCTGCCACCGGCAGCCAGCCCACGTCGCGCACGCTCCATTGGCCACTTACGGTGGTGGATTGCGGGGCTGCTATTCGCATCCACAATCATCAACTACGTTGACCGGCAAACTCTCAGTGTACTCGCGCCCTTCCTGAAGCGCGATTACCACTGGACCAACACGGACTTCGCCACGGTTCTGATCGCATTTCGACTTGCGTACACGATGATGCAAGGGGTGGGCGGGCGGATGATCGATGTTCTGGGTACGCGGCGCGGTCTTGCCATCAGCGTAGCGTTCTACTCGACGGTCGCGTGTCTCACCTCTCTCGCAAACGGTCTCGGAAGTTTCCGCGTGTTTCGCTTTCTGCTCGGCATCGGCGAAGGGTCAAACTGGCCAGGCGCGACCAAGGCTGTGTCCGAATGGTTTCCGGATAAGGAGCGCGCGTGGGCGGTGGCTATGTTCGACAGCGGCTCGTCCATCGGTGGCGCAATCGCTCCGTTTCTGGTCCTCTATCTGTATAAGTGGTTCGGTAGCTGGCGCCCTTCGTTCTTACTTACCGGACTTCTCGGCTTCGTGTGGCTCGCGGTGTGGCGTAGGACTTATCGCCGTCCAGAGGAGCACCCGCGCATCAGCACCGAAGAACTGGCGTACATACAAGCCGGCAGGGGAATCACTACGGCTGCCGAGGCAACCGAGACTCCGGCGAGTTGGAAGAAACTGCTGGGGTACAAGCAGACCTGGGGTATCATGGGCGGCCGCTTTCTGATGGACCCGTACTGGTTCCTGATTGCGGATTGGTTCGCCATCTATCTATCGAGCAAGGGATTCCAGATTGAGCAAAGCGTGCTCGGGTTTTGGGCGCCGTTTCTTGGCGCCGATCTCGGCAATTTTTTCGGCGGCGGGCTTTCAAGCCGGCTAATCGCACGTGGGTGGCCGGTCGGCAGATCGCGGCGCACCGTCCTGATGATTTTCGGACCGAGCATGTTGTTGCTGATTCCCGCAGCGTTCGTATCCAACTACCTTTTGCTCATATTTCTCTTTTCATGGGCGACGTTTGCATACTCCGCGTGCTCTACCATGTTCCTGTCCCTGCCCGCGGATGTGTTTCACTCACGCGCTGTCGCATCGGTGAGCGGACTCGGCGGCACCGCCGCCGGTATCGGCACTTTGATTTCCACCTACCTGATCGGCCGAATCTCCGACCAGTCTTCGTTCCAGCCGATTGTAATCGCCGCTTCGCTGATTCCGTGCATTGCCACCCTGGTGTTCGTGACCATGGTCCGCGCGGGCAAAGCGCCGGACCCTCACGGCATCGTCCTGAACTTCTGACGGGAGAACCATGCTGCTTCAACTTGCCGCCGCAACCCTGGTGCTGACGAGTCTGGAGGCCGCCACCCTGAACGTGCGCGACTTCGGGGCGAGAGGCGATGGTGTTTCGAAAGATACGGCCGCGATCCAGGCTGCATTTGACGCCGCGTACTCTGCCGGAGGCGGACAAGTGGTGGTTCCCCCCGGAACGTACCTGGCTGGCACGATCCACCTTCGGAGCAACGTAACACTGGAGCTGTCCGGCGGCGCGGTCTTGAAGATGAGTCCTAATCGGGACGACTTCGATCCGTACGAGAAGCTCTCGTATAATCCTCACTCCGATGTTGAAACGAGCTTTTTTCATCATGCCCTGCTCGCGGGTGAGAACGTACATCACGTCGCGATCACCGGCCGCGGACGCATCGACGGGAATCGTACGCGACGCGGCGGCCCCAAGCCGATAGCTCTCAAACTCTGCCAGCATGTTGATATCCGCGATATCACAATTGAGAACGCACCCAACTACGCCATAAGCATGCTGGGCTGCGATTACGTGACGATCGTTGGGGTGTCGATTCTGAATGCGTATGCTGACGGCATAGATCCAGACTGTTCCCGGTTTGTGCGAATTTCGAATTCTTACATCGATTCGAGCGATGATTGCATTGTGCCGAAGTCGAGCTTTGCATTGGGCGAAGTGCGCGTCACCGAGGGTATCTCCGTGACGAATTGCGTCACGCGCGGTTCAGCGAATCACTTCAAGCTTGGCACCGAAAGCGGCGGCGTATTTCGCAACATCACGGTTTCCAATATGGCGATGTACCCGCGGCCGCAGGGCTACAAGCGCGACGAAGCGGGCATTGCGGTCGATGTCTTGGATGGAGGCCGGGTTGAGGGGCTCACGGTCTCCAATATCGCGATGCACGAGGTGCGCTACCCCCTCTTCATTCGTCTTGGTACGCGTGCCACCGGGCCGAAACCGTTCAGCTACGGCTCCATCGAGGATGTCTCGATCAGCAATGTCGTCGCGGTGGGCTCGGATGGGACGGCGACCATCAGTGGCCTGCCCGGACACAACATAAAGAACATTACATTGGACGGATTCTCAGTTTCGATGAAAGGCGGCGTGCGTGCGTTGCGCGGGCTGAACATACCGGAAGAGCCGACGCGGTACGCGGAGCCCGAAATGTTCGGCGAACGCCCCGCTTATGCGCTCTATTCGCGGCACGTTGAAGGGCTCCGGCTCCGTGGTTTCTCGACCATATGGCGCGAGCCTGACCTGCGGCCCGCGATGATCTTTGATGACGTGCGGGATCTTGAGATAGACGGCTTCACTGCCGGAACAGTCCACGGTAGCGAACCCGTTTTGTGGCTCAATCGAGTGATCGGCGGGTTTCTTCAAGCACTACGGGCACCCATCGGAACAGGCCAGATGCTTCGGCTGACCAGGAGTGAGAATATTGTCGCGCCAGGCCATGAGGTACGGCCGAGGACCGGAGTGCGACAGTGACCGCCGGGCCAGACCTTCCGGGGCGCTCGCAGCGTTAAGCGGGCCGCGCATTGTTCGACTATCTTGGAGACGCGCTTGTCATGTGCGCCGGCCTCTCAGCATCGTATTCTCCCTGTCGTTTTTGGCGCCCATGCCTCGAGAGGTCTACTGCTACCTCGGTGACTCTACACAGTCAGCACGAATCCGAATCGCCTAACCAGCACGACTGTGCCTGTCGCAAACCCCGAACTGAATGAGAACATGGAGCTTGCGCATCCTTCGTCAATCTCTCCGCCTGGCGCTCAGCACGGCTCGCGTGTTGGTCGCCGCCGCGTCAGCGGCCTTCAAATCCCTAACTTAGCTAAGCTAAGCTAGGCGACTGCCGGGGAATGGCGGTCGAGAAGCGGAAGGTCCACAGGCCGGCGGGAAAGTTGGGACTGATAAACGGCGGTGACCATCTCAACGGTCCACCGCCCGTCCACGGCGCTGCAGGCGGGCTCGCGGCCTTTTTCGATGGCGTCCAGCAAGTCGCGGACCATCGAAGCGTTGGCTTCGGCGCGCGTCTCGACGGGCGGCGCGATCCGTGTCCATTCGCCGCCGCGCCAGTTGGGCGAGCGTAGAATTGCGGGCGGGTCGCCCGATTGATCGAACGAGAGCGGCAGGAACATTACGCCTTTCGTGCCGTAGACGGTAAAGCCGAAGCGCGGACCGTTCGTTTGCGTGCCTGCCGTTGACCCGAAATATCCGTGCACACCGTGGTCGAAGGAGAGCATCGCCGCGATGCGATTGCCGGCAATCGGGCCGACTGGCTCGGACCCGCGATGGAAGCCGTCGGCCGAAATTTCTCGATCCAGGGCCGTGACGTGCGCAAAGGCCCAGCGCGGATCGCCAGCAAACATACGCATGAGGTCAAACAGGTGAGTGCCGAGGACCATCATGTCTTCGCCGCCTGCGCGACGGTCCTCCTTTCCGCGGGTGCGGATTTCGATGAGATCGCCAATCTCGCCCGATTTCACCAGTTCCACCATGCGGCGCACGACGGCCGAGGTGCGGGTGGTGTGTCCCACTTGTATGCGGATCCGGGCCTCACCCGCCGCCTGGACCAGGGCGTCCGCATCTTCCACCGTTGCCGCAAACGGCTTTTCCATGAGCACATGCGCCCCGATTTGGGCGGCCGCCCGAACCATCGGGACGCGCGCCTCGGGCCAGCGCGTACAGATCGCGACAATATCGGGATGCTCGCGCTCAAGCATGCCGCGGAAATCGGCGTAGGACCGTGGCGCGCCGCTCCGTGCCCGCGCTCTGGCACGACCTGGTGCATCCGGATCGGCGACGGCGAGCATCTCCACATTGGCGAATCCACGAAAGGCGGTGTCCCAGTCGTGGCCATAGTTGCCCCGGCCGGTATGCCCAATGAGGCAGACGCGTTGCCGGCTTGCGCCGTACCCCCTTGCCCCCAGCGCGGCGAGGGCCACCGGAGCGGTCAGCATGGTGCGGCGGCGCATATCAGACCACCGTTTCCGCCTGGCGCCCCTGGCGGGATCGCAGCCAGTGCCAGACGGTGCCCGCGTCGGGCTCGGACTTGCGATCCGCCGCACGGGCCGTCGTCAGAAAACTTACGGCCGCTCCGACCACGAACAGCACGATGTTGCCGAATGCGCCAATGGTGAGTTCGTCGAGGGGAAAGTTGAACGGCGCGATACTCACAATAGGCTTGCCCCCCTTGGTGAGCACGGCCCAGAGAGTGAACACGGTGCTTGCGGCGATGCCCGCGTAAACTCCCGTTCGCGTTGCGCGCGCGAGCAGAAACGCGAGCAGAAACAGCCCCGCGAGACCACCCGACGCGATCGCCGAAACCGCAAACCACATGGAGAGCGCGCTGCCTTTCGACTGCACGAGAACCAGTGCCGTGACCACGTTCAGGAGGCCCCCGCACACGACGATCATCTTGGCGGCGCGCAGGCGCTCGCGGTCGGTGGAGTGCGGGCGGACGGCCCGATAGAAGTCTTCGGTGGCCACCGATGCCAAGCTGTTCAGATCGCTCGCCAGCATGGTCATCGCCGCTCCGGTCAGGGCGGCCAGCAGCAGCCCCAGCATTCCAGGGGGCAAGTGCGCACTCAGGAAGTATGGGAACATCTGGTCGGCCTTGGTGATGTTGGTGGGAATGGATTCGCCGCTCAGTTGGAAGAAGGCCCAGACCGACGTGCCGATCAGCATGAATAGCGCCCACACCGGCACGCACAATAAAGCGCCGAGCCGGACGCCGCGCAAGGCAGCGGCATCCGACTTTGCCAGGAGGTAGCGCTGTACCATCGTCTGGTCCGCTACATACCGCTGGCCGTACCAGAACAGGCCGTAAAGGAGGGCTACTGGAATGGTCGGGCGCGAGAAGTCCCAAGCCATGTCACCGAGGCTGAACTTGCCGTGCTGTGACGCAATCGCGAATACCGCGCTTGGGCCGCCGGCAGGCAGGAACAACAGGAACCCGAGTGCGACGGCAATGCCGATCCACATGACGAAGCCCTGCACCACGTCGGTCCACACCACCGCTTCAATGCCGCCGATGACCGTGTAACTCACCATAATGATGGCCACGCTCAGGATGACGACGGTGATGTTCCAGCCTGTCATGCTGGATATTGTCAAAGCCATGAGGTACAGGACGAAGCCCATCTTGGAAAAGTGCGCGATGGAAAAGGCGGCGGAAGCGTAGAGCCGGGCCGGACGTCCGAAGCGGTTCTGGAAGTACTCGTAAGCGCTCATTCCGACTTCTTCGCGATAGAACGGTATGACGACTTTGGCAACGATTGGAAGTGTGACGATGAGCAGGAAGCCGGGAACCAGCAGCGACCAATTCCCGGCGTAGGAGGACCCGGGATAGGCAACAAATGTGACGCTGCTGATCATGGTGGCGAGCATCGACATGCCCATCGCCCAGCCGGGAACCGAGCGTTTCGCCACGAAGTAACTTTCGGTTGAGGTCTGGCGGCGTGAGAAGCGCATGCCCAGAGCCGCCATTGAGGCAAGATAAACAACCACTACGATGAGGTCGAGCGAACGATTCATGGTGATCAGGGATTCCGGTAGAGGTCTATCACGGCGGAGTTGTCTGAGGCTCCCAGTCCGCGTTCCACCGCTTCGTCCAAGAGCATTTCGTGTAATTCCGACAAGGGCAATCGAGCACCCACATTGCGTCCCACCTCGAGGATGAGGCGGACGTCCTTCAGGTGCTGAGCCAGGCGCGCCTCCGGTTTGAAATCGCCGGTTAGCATCCTCTCGCCCTTAACATCCATGGCGCGGGAATATGCGGGACCCGACTTCAGGATCTCCAGCGCACGCGCCGGTTCAATTCCATTCTTTTCGGCGAAGACGAGCGATTCGGCCAGCACCGCCCGGTGCAGTCCGATCGCAATGTTGAGCGCGAGCTTCATCCGCGTACCAGTGCCCGCCGCGCCGGTGTAGAACACTTTTGAGCTGATGGCGTCCAAAATATCGCTGCACGCCGCGAAGGCATCTGCGTCGCCGCCGCAGATTACGATGGAATCCCCGGCCGCCGTCTGCCTGCTGGATCCGCCGATTTCGCAATCGAGGTAAGCAATACCTCTGGTGGCAAATTCGCCGGCGTGCCGGCAAACATCATCCGGGTGGCCGGTGGTGGTATCGAGGATGATCGTCTCTGGCTCAAGCGCCTGTTGGAGTGCCGCAACAGTTTCTCGCACCTGACCAGGACCCGGGAGGGACCAGATCATCCGGCGGCACGATCCAGCCACCTGCTCCGGCGAAGTCAGGACAGTCCCGCCGATAGAGCGAAGCCGTTCGGCAGCCGCTGGATCCGGATCAAAGCCGCATAACGGAAAACCGGCCCGGGCGAGTCTGCTCGCCAGGGCCGTTCCCAGGAGTCCGATACCGATGAATCCTAGCTTCACCGGTTAGAACATCAACCGCAAGTTCAACTGGATGACGCGGGCTCCGCGCGTGCTCGTAAACAGACCAAATGCCGAGCTCGTGACGTTTCCCTGCAGTCCGCTGAGGTTTGTGTGATTCAGAGCATTGAGCATCTGTGCTTCGAGTTTACCCTCAAACTTTTCGGTGATGAAGAAGCGTTTGGCAGTGGCCAGGTCCAGGTTCCACCACCCGGGGGCGAAGACAGCGTTGCGGCCAATGTTGCCCGGGCGGACCGGCACCCCGCTTTGTGCGCCTATGGGTACTCTCGCAAAACAGGAACTACTCAAGTAGCGAAGCGTCGCGGTGTAGTCGTCGCGCTGGCAGTTGCCACCCAGGTAGTCAGCCCGGCTGCCTGCGAAGGCGGTGGACTGCGTGATGTTAACCGGATTTCCCGAACGTGCCGTGAAGATGCCCGAAAGCTGCCAGCCTCCCAGAAGATTACGAGTCAGCAGACCGTTGGATCCGCTGAGCCTCGCGAAGGGCAGTTCGTACGAGAAGTCCGTCACGAAATTGTGGCGCACGAAGTCGTCCGGCGGACCCTTATCCGCATTGACATTGTAGGCGTCCTGTACCGCCGTCGGAAGCAGGAGGTCGGCCTGTCCGGTGTACGAGTACGCGCTGGCGTAGGTGTACGCGGCCCCCAGGCTCAGCCCGGCGCTGAATCGCTTGCGAATGGAACTTTGCCAGGAGTTGTAGAGCGAACTTTCTCCCGCATCGCGGTACCGGAATTCGGTGAATCCCGCCACCGGGCGGATGCCCGTGATCCGGTCGACCTGATTCCAGAACCGGACGAGTTGGAGATGGACTCCGCGCGTTCCGACATACGCCGTGTCGACCGCAATCGCGCCGGGAAACTCGTGCTGGATGCCGAGCGTCCACTGATAGCTGAAGGGATTCGGGAAGTCCGTGTTTACCGCAGTGTCGCCGATCAGGGCCGGCCTGCCTTGCACGTATTGCCGGACAGTGTCGTTCGAAACGGGCCAGCGGAACACGTTGCCGGAAGCGAGCACATCCGTCCTGCTGACGTTGACCCGGAACGGCGTGTTGATGTCGTCGCGCACGAGATCCACGGGGCCGGCGAACAATGGGATGGGACTATAGAACATGCCGGCACCGCCGCGGAGTACCGTTTTGGCAGCCTTGTCGAGCGTGTACGCAAAGCCCAAGCGCGGGGCGAAATTGTTCTTGTCCGGGTTCCAGATAGCATCGCCGGGCAGGTAGGGGCCCGTCCCGAACGGCTGCGCACGATTGAACAGGCGATTATCCCGTTCCTTGGGAACCGAGAAGTAGGCCCAGCGCAGGCCCAGGTTGAGCATCAGTCGCTGGGTGATCTTCAAGTCATCCTGGACGAAGAAACCGACGGTGTCGGTGCGGAGGTCGAATTCCTTCAAACCGATCGTGACCTGAACCGCATTGGGGGTATTGGAGAGAAGGTCCGCCTCTGAGCTGTAGGTGACGCTTGGCGATTCGACGTTCACCCGGCGTGCGTGCTGCTGGAGGAAGATGCCGCCGAACTTGATTGCATTTCGCCCGATCTGCTTTCCTACGCTCTCTTCGATGGACCAGGTGTATCCCTCGCGGGCGTTGAGTTCGCCGCCAGTGCTGAAGCCCAAGCCGGTTATGCCACCGTAAGATGGATCGCTTGCGGTCAGATCATAGTAGTGGTCAATTCGCGGGACCCGGTTGTAATTCACACCGAAGCGGGTTTCCGACGTCCAGGAAGGACGTGCGTGGGTAATATTCGCTGAGCCCTGCTCTACGGTGCCCTCCCATGTCCGGTAGTTCGCCGCCACAACGCTCGGCGTTTGTCGCAAGGGACGGGCGCGAGTGTAGCGAGTGCTCAGGATGGTCGAGGACGTCATGTTATAGTCGCCGCGGATCGTGGCATGATTGTCATTGCCCTGCTCGCTACCGGCTCCTACATAGGTGCCGGTGATTGCCGTGGGCGAGTACGGCTGGTTGGGCAGCGGAAAGACCGAGAACATCTTGTCGTAGATCCGGGTCACGGCATCCACGCGCGCTCGAAATTCAGAAGTCGGAACCTGGCCGTTCAGGGCCTGGAAGCCGCGCAGCCGGTAGCCTTCATAGGCTCCGAAGAAGAATACCTTGTTCCGGATAATGGGACCGCCGAACGATCCCCCGAACTGATTGAAAGTCAGTCCAGGCTTTGTACGGAGGAACTGATTGCGGGCGTTCAGATTCTCCACGTTGTTTAGCCAGAAGAGGCTGCCGTGGAAACTGTTGGTTCCCGACTTGGTGATAATATTGACGTTCCCCGACATGGTGTTCGCAATCTCAGCCGAGGCGATGCCTTTTGCGACGTTCACTTCCGCGATCGCTTCCGTGCTCACACCCTTAATGAAATTGAATCCGCCGCTCATCGCGAACGACGGCTGCTCGTTGTCCTGAGTAGCGTCGGTTCCGTCCACCGTTATTCGGAGAGAAGACGGCGGAAGGCCGTTCATTCGAACTGACGTGCCGCCGACCTGGGCGCCAGGCGTCAGGTTCAGCAAGTTCGTCCAGTCGCGCCGGGCCACCGGTAGTTCCCGGATCCGGGCGGCCTCCAGGTTGGTGCGCTGCTCGGCGTTGGACGTGTTGACCAAGGGTGCTTCGCCCTTCACCTCGACGGTTTCGGTCAACTGGCCGATGTCCATGGTCAGTGTCAGGCGGAGATCCTGTCCTGCCGACAGTTCTATGTTGCTCCGCTTCAAGGTCTTGAAGCCCTTCGATTCCACCGTGATGGTGTACTGGCCGATGGGAAGGGACGGGAATGAGGCTTCTCCCATCCCGTCGGATTCCCTGGTGAGGGTAGATCCGCGGTCCACGTTCAGGACTGTTACGCTTGCTCCCGGGATCACTGCGCCGTTGGGATCCACAATCGTCCCGTTGAACGCTGCGGTAACAACCTGGGCTGCGGCGTTAGTCCCCAACAGGAGCAAAAGCAACGATGGTAGACAATAACGGATTCTCAAACTATGCATCATTTCCCCCTGAGCAGGGGCGGCGGAATCACACGCACTGAATGCCGGATCAACGCTTCGCCCTAGCTGTTAGGCAACGTTACCAGATTGTCTGAGCGTCGCATGAGTGCAAAGTGGTTCCCTTTGGTGGAGGAACGTTCCAGGGGGCATGATAGACTTGTGATCGTCTGGGGATATGACGCGCGAAGACGGCGTAGCAGTCGAGGAGTGCCGCGCGGCGCTCAACAGGATTCTGGATAGCCATGTATTCTCGGGGAGCCGGCGTCTGTCCGAATTCTGCGATTACTCGGGCCAGGCGGCGATCGAGGGGCGCTCGGAGATTGGGCAATATGAGATCGCGGAGAAGGTACTCGGGCGGGCGACCGATTTTAATCCCTGGGACGATGCAGGGGTTCGTAAGTTAGCCACACAAGTTCGTCACAAGCTTGAAGAGTACTATGCCGGCCCTGGAGCATCGGACCCGGTGGTCCTCTCGCTGCCCCGGCGGTCGTATGTGTTGCGATTCCGGCGGCGGGAAGCGGATCAAGTCTTTGTACCTTCGCCCGAGATGCCGGATGTCGCAGCGGCCACCGAGCCGGCTTCTATTCAGGCATCGCCGGGCGCGGAGCATGCACCTGCTGCGGCGGGCCACTTTGCAAAGCCAGTAATTACTGCTGCTGCATGGCGGTGGCTCCTGCTCGGTGTGGTCCTCGGAGCTTTGCCGGCCGCGACATGGGTCTTCATGCGCGGCGGCCTATTCCCAGCCCAAATCGCAGAAGGCGCGCACCCTCCGGACCGCATCGTTATTACGATGCAGCGCGGCGACTTGCGCGGGAAGGACCTGGATATCGCTCCAGGCGCCGTCCGAGTGGGTTCTGTGTTGGGCGAAGGCGAGGAGACCAGCGTTCGCCTGCAACTCGCTCCCGAGTATTCCACGCAACAGGCCGGCCTGATGGCGCTTTATGACGCCGATAACTATGTCCGAGTCGGGTATCATTTCAAGAACCGGACCCTCCTGGAGTTCGGCTTCGAGCACGACGGCACCTATGAGGGACCGCAGAGCACTTACGTGTTTGATCCGTTGGGCCAAACCGGACAGGCCCGCTGGCTGGCATTGCGCCGCAGCGGGGCGGAGTATACCGCCTATTTGAGCCCAAACGGATTCTACTGGAACCAGTTTGGCCACAAGTTAAACCTGCCGGATACGTCCGGAGACCTCCACTCGGCCGTTTACGCGTTCAATGGCCGGTCCACCAACCCCTCCGAACTCGCCGTCTTCGATCACTTTGGAACCGGTCTGGCATTTCATGACCGTCCTGACGGTCCGTTCAATGTTGCCCAGTTTCCAGGTTGGACGGCCCACGAGAACTGCCAGACTCCCGTCTTGGCTACCTTCGGAGAGGGAGTTTTACGGGTGGGTTTCGCGGCTCAGGCAATCGGCTGTGCGTGGAGCCTGGTGCGGGTACCGCCGCCGGGCGATTGGGCCATTTCGGTCCTGGTGGACTTTGAGGCGGTGTCCGGAAGTTCGTTCGGAGTGACGGTCAGAGGTACCAAGGCCAGCGCCTCTCTGACCCGGAGAGACCTCGATGGGCGTTCTCTGCAACTCGAACAGAATAACGACCGCGACACTCGCATTCCCGACTTTCCCGGCACGCCTCCGGTGCTGCTGCGGATGCAGAAATCGGAAGGCGTCATCCGCGCATCGGTCAGCCGGGACATGGAAACGTTTGTTAGTCTGCCGGGAGAAGTTACCATTGCGGATACCGGCGACATCCGGAGCCTGGGCGTAAGCGCATCCATAGCGCACTGGACCACCCAGGAAAGCCGGCCTCCGGTTCGTATATATTGGATCCGTATCGAGCAGGTAAAGCCCGATTTCCTGACCAAACGGAACGTTCCGTAACTCTGCGGAACCTAATCGCACTTCCAGTTTCCCTCCATGTGGGCGTAGTCTCGTAACATGAAAGTTAGGGCGGTGGCGGCTTTTTGCTCTGCCGCGGCGATTCTCGGCTGTTCCAGCCCGGCCACTCGCGCGGGATCCTCCGGCTTCACTCTGGAGCGCCATGATGATCGCGTGGACATACAGATGGACGGGCGTCCATTCACCGCATTCCACTTCCATTCCAAGTGGGACAAGCCCTTCCTTTTTCCCATACGGACGGTCTCCGGCAACGTAATCTCCCGAGGCTGGCCGGTGGAACCCCGGGACGGAGACGAACGCGACCATGCCTGGCACCGTGGAATCTGGTACGGTCACGGCGACATCAACGGCGAGGACTTCTGGCGGGAGAAGCCCGACAAGACAACGGCTCGACTGGTCCTCGACGGAGAACCTAAAGCCTCGAGCGGACCCAAGGGGGTTCTCGAAGCAGCCTTGGCCATGATCGGCGCCAAGGGAAACCGGCTGGGAACGATTGTGGAGCATTACGAGTTCCGCCGCGAGGGCAGCCAGGTGCTGATCGACTCGCGCATCCGCGTCATGGCCGACCGTGGAATTCCACTGAAGTTCGGCGATAGTGACGATGGCGGGTTCGGTTTCCGGCTTGGAACCGAATTCCGAGAGGATCGCGGCGCCGAACTGATGAACTCGAACCGGCTAACCGGAACAGAGAACATCTGGGGCAAGCCGGCCAACTGGGTGAAGTATACGGCGGCGGTCAACGACAGGCGCGCCGGCGTAGCCGTGTTCGACCACCCGTCAAACCTGCGCCATCCAACCGGCTGGCACGCTCGAGGGTATAGCCTTTGCTCGGCGAATCCCTTCGCACTGGGTTCCTTTTCGAAGGACAAGACCAAGGACGGCAGCTATACACTGCCGGCCGGACAGAACTTGAACCTGCGCTATCTGGTGGTGATCTACGACGGCGACCTTTCGCCTCAGGCGGCCGACCGGATCTTCAACCGTTTCGCCAAGGAGTAGGTTAATGAATCGTCGTGAGTTTATGATCGCACCGGCAATCGCGGCTGGCGCATGGGCCGCCAACGAGCGTCCGATTGGTGCGGCGTTCCTGGGCGCCAGCCACAGCCACGCGAAAGACAAGCTCAAAATCATCGGGTCCTCACCCCTGTTCCATCTAGTCTCAGTGTGGGATGAGGACGATGCAATCCGCGGTAAACTGGCCGGCCAAGGGCTGGAGGTAACCGGTCCGGACGAGATGCTGCGGGACTCTGCCGTTGAGGTCGTTCTGGTGGAGTCCGATGTGCCGGATCACCAGCGGCACGCGAAGATGGCGCTTGCCGCGGGCAAGCATGTCCACGTTGAAAAACCGCCTGCGACGGATGTCGCGAGCTTCCGCGAACTGCTCGATTTGGCCTCGCGAAACAAGCTCGTCATGCAGCAGGGATACATGTGGAGGCATCATCCTGGATTCCAAATGCTGCGCGATCAGGTGAAGAGCGGGACGGTCGGCGACATCTACATGGTCACCGCGGTGATGGATAAGACGCTCGATCCGGAACGGAGGCCCGAGTGGGCGCGCTTCCGGGGCGGGCAGATGTTCGAACAGTGCTCGCACCTGATCGATCAGTTGGTCCGTCTGATGGGCCGCCCGGACCGGATCACGCCGTTCCTCAAAAAGGATGGAAAGTTCGCGGATACACTGACGGACAATACGGTTGCCGTATTCGAATTCCCGGGTGCTTTGGGCGTGGTGGCGGGTTCGGCGTTGAACCCCGACGGTAACCGGCGGCGCAGTTTTACGGTCTGCGGGACGCTCGGGACGCTGACGCTCGATCCGATCGAGCCCGGCTCGCTGTGGCTTGACGTGAAGAAGAAGCCGCACCAGAAAATTGAAACATCGCCTTACGTGCGGTTCGAGGACGATTTCAAGGAACTTGCGGCGGCGGTCCGCCAGGGGAAACCGCTCTCGGTCACGCCGATGGAGGACCTGATCGTACAGGAAGCCGTGATTGAAGCGTCGGGAATGTAAGCATGGCACTCTCGAATCGCAGGCAATTCCTGGCGGGTGCCGGAGCCGCCGCCGTTCCTCTGGCGGCCGCTTCAACCGGGTCGCATGTTGATTGCCAGAGTCACCTGTTCATCCCGGAACTCGTGTCTCTGATGGAGAAGCGCAAAAAGTCGCCCTATGTGTATCGCAAGGACGGCGGCACCTACATCGTCGTCAACGACTGGGTCCGGCGCCTCATGCCGAAACACATGGACGTGGATGCCAAAATCGCCGACATGGACGCGTCCGGCATCGGCGTCACCGCCCTCAGCATCAACGACCCTGGACCGGAACTGTTCGGCAATGACGGCCCTGCCATCGCTCGCCTGGTGAACGACGCCATCGCCGATATCGCCAAACAGCACCCCGGCCGCTTCTTCGGGTTGATGGTTCTACCGCTGCAGGACATCGAAGCGTCGCAAGTCGAGATGGAACGCTGCGCGAACAAACTCGGGATGAAGGGCATTCTCCTCTATTCGAACCTCGACGGCGCCTTTCCGGACGAGGACCGCTTCCGTCCGATGTTCGACCAGGCCCAGCGTCTGGACCTGCCGGTGCTCCTCCATCCGGCCTATCCGATGACCTTCCAGGCCACCAAGGGTTACGAGATGGCGACCACGCTCGGGCTGATGTTCGACACCACCATCGCGCTCGGCCGCATTATTCTCTCGGGCATTCTCGACCAGTACCCCAAGCTGAAACTCGTCTGCCCGCACGTGGGCGGGACTCTTCCATACCTGGCCGGTCGCATGGATCACCAGACGATGGTGCTGAAGCGTGGCGCCGCAAACATTCACAAGCCTCCCAGCGAGTATCTGAAGGAAATTTGGTTTGATACGGTATCGCCGATCGGGCTGGCCGTACAATACGGCATCGATTTCGCGGGACCGGACAAAATGCTGTTCTCCACGGATCATCCCTGGGTGGATCCCAAGATCATCCTGGGGGTCGTCAAAGGGCTGAACCTGCCGGCCGGCGTCGAAGCCAAAGTGATGGGCGGCAACGCGCGAGCTTTGTTTAAGCTATGACGCGGCGGGACGCAATTCTGGGTTTGGGCGCGGCCGGATTGCTGCGCGGTGCGGATCGGAAGCCGTTGCGGCTCGCCGTGTGCAACGAAACTTTCCAGGGCTCGTCGTTCGCGGAGGCATGCCGCCTGGCCTTGGCAACCGGCTACACCGGGCTGGAGATCATGCCTTCCACGCTGGGTCCCGACCCGGCGCAACTGACGCCTTCCGCCCGTGCCGGTCTGCGCCGGACGATGGCGGAATCCGGCATCCTATACACCGGTCTGCACGGAGTTGTTTCGGCCCCGGCGGGGCTCCACCTGACCACGCCGGAGGCGGCGCTGCGGAAACGAAGTTGGGAATACTTCCGCAGCATGATTGACCTTAGCGCGGATCTGGGCAGCAACAGCTACATCGTGCTCGGTTCGAGCAAACAGCGGTCTGCCGAAAACGGTCAGCCGGTGGAGGACGCAGTCAAGCGGCTTCGCGACGGTCTCGCCGAGTCGGCGCAGCACGCACGCGACCGGGGAGTGCTGTTGCTGGCCGAACCTTTGGCGCCGCATCTCTGCAACGTAGTCACTTCTCTCGAACAGGCGGTCGAACTGGTGCGGTCCATCGACGACCCGTTCGTGCAGACGATGTTCGATACCCACAACGCGGTGAGCGAAACCGAGCCGCACGACGCGCTCATCCGCAAATACGCCCAATATATTCGGCACGTTCATGTGAACGAGGCCGACGGCCGCCAGCCGGGCACCGGGTCCTACGACTTCGGGCTGTTGCTCCGGACATTGCATGCAATCGGCTACGACGGGTGGATTTCTCTCGAAGTTTTTCAATTCAAACCGTCGGGCGAGCAGATCGCCCGCGACTCCGCCTCGCTGCTGCGCAGGTTGGAGAGATCGTCACAACTGTAAACAGGGAGGTTTGCATTCATGAATCGACGGTATTTTCTCGGCACCACACTAGCCGCGGCAGCCGCTTCCGGCACTCGTGCGGCGGAGGCAGCCAGCGACCAGGTCAACCTCGCCATCATCGGCGTGGGCGGGCGTGGGCGTGCCATGATCAACGACTTCCGGCAGATTCCCAACGCTAAAATCGCGTATCTGTGCGATGTTGACCAGGCCTCGCTCGAGAAGGCCATGGCCATCATCCAGAAGTACAACATGCCGAAGCCGCAGACGACCAACGATATGCGGCGGGTACTCGACGACAAGACCGTCGACGCGGTATCCATCGCGACGCCAGACCACTGGCATGCTCCCTCCATGATCCTGGCGTGCGACGCCGGCAAGGACGTCTATGTCGAGAAGCCTCCGTCCCATAACATCCGCGAAGGAAGGCTGATGATCGACGCGGCGCGGCGGAACAAGCGCATCGTTCAGGTGGGAACCCAAAGCCGCAGCCGTCCGTCCACCCTCCGCGCGATGGAGTACGTCAAGAGCGGCAAGATCGGGCGTGTGTATATGGCGAAAGCCTGGGATGTCCAATTGCGCGACAACATCGGGCATAAGGAAGATGGTCCTGTTCCGCCCGGCGTGGATTATGAGACGTGGCTCGGGCCGGCTCCCTGGATCCCTTTCAACGAGAACCGGTTCCATTACAAATGGCACTGGCACTGGCATTTCGGCACCGGCGACGCCGGCAACGACGGATCCCACCAGATCGATATGGCCCGCTGGGCTCTTGGCGTCAGCTACCCGAAGTCGGCCAGCGGCTGGGGACGCAAGGTGTTCTTCGATGACGATCAGCAGACCCCGGACAGCATGAACGTCACCTTCGACCACGGCGATAAGGCTTTGGTCTGGGAAATGCGAATCTGGAATCCCTACGGCATGGAAGGCATGGAGAATGGCGTGGCAGTGTACGGCACCGACGGCGTGGTCCACATCGGGCGCTGGGCCGGGCATTGGGGATTCAAGGTCTTCGACAAGTCCGGCAAGCTGGTTCAGCAGGACATTCCGGCGGCTCAGGAAGGAAATACCGATCCCGAAAATCACCAGAAGAATTGGGTGGAGTGCATACGTTCCAGAAAGCTGCCCAACGCGGACATCGCCGTCGGCCACCTCACTGCCATTCACTGCCACCTGGCGAACATCGTCGCTCGCACGGGACGGAATGTGAAGTTCGACCAGGAGAACGAACAGATTGTCAACGATCCCGAAGCAAACCTGCTGACGCGGCGCGAGTATCGAACCCACTGGGCGACTCCCAAGCGGCTGTGACCCGCCGGTTCGCACCAGGCGGACACTAGTATTTGCTCATATTCCCGGCGGTCGGCTTATCCCCGCACCGCTCCCGAGGCGCACAGATACCTCACGCACGAGTTCCGCGATTCCTTATTCGTCCGGAGCTACCGCTGGATGCGCGCCGATCCGCCCTTCGCGAAGCCGCACGCGTGCTCCAGCGTCGCCATGGTCGTATGGTCCTGAACTCTTGTACCATCGGGTGACGAGGCGAGTTTGTGTCAATCCGTGGGCGCAACCTGCAGCCCACTGTTGCCTGATTTCTCTCTCCGACCTTCCCGCCGGTTCTGCAAGCCTCCTTCATAACCGGCCAAGTCCACGACCCCTCCGGCGGCCGCACGACGTACTGACCGGATCTGTCGCACGATACGGTCAGAGCACGTATGCGCCTGACCGTCACCATCCCTGAAGACATTCGCTCGAGCGCTTATCGCCGCTCAGATCTTTTGGAAAGAAGCGCGATTCGAAGGACTCGCGACCGAGGGCTATCGGTCCGAGGCGTTGTCCGAGACCCAGTTGATGCGACTCCTGGCACTTCCATCTCGCTTCGCCGTCTACCAATGGCTGAGTGACCGTCAGATCTCCTATCGCTACACCGAAGGCGACCTGGCACACGACCTGGCCAACCTCTCAGAACTCGGGCTCCGCTAACGATGCTCGTCATCGCCGGCGCCACCCCGCTCCGGTATCTGATCGCTATCGGCCAGATGGACTTGTTTCCTGCGATATTCGGCAAAATATGGATTCCGCCCGCAATGGTCGGGGACACTCGGCAGGCGCTACTCCCGACATCGTTCGAAGAACCATCGTGGCCAGCCGACCCTGGCTCCGGATGCGCGAACCGCAGGCCCGCTTCCTCGTCGCGCTCAGTCCGGACCTCGTCGGGAACTCAGCGAAATCAGGCTGTTCAAGACAGCTGCTTCGATTGCTCCAGATCCGGGGAGTTTTGAAGACGGTCCCGGGAGATCGCTAGCGCTTGTTGCCGGCCAGTCGGGTTGAGGATGTCATTCAACGAAGGTGCGGGGAGCCTGGGATCTCCGCTTGCACCGCATCTCCATGGTTTGACGGGACGATCGCGCTATGCCAATATAGGCATGTGCCGTCGAATGAAGAAGCTCACGTGGCTGGCCGACTCCCGCACTAACGTCAAGGCGTTTCCGGCTAGCGTCCAGGACGACATCGGCTATGCGTTGTACGCAGCGCAGTTGGGTGAAACGAGCGTCAAGGCTAAACCCCTGCATGGTCTCGGCGCCGGGGTGATGGAGATCGCGGCCCATGATGCAAGCGGAACATATCGGGCGGTGTACACGGTCTCGATCGGGGACTCAATCTACGTGATCCATGCCTTTCAGAAGAAGTCCAAGGCCGGGATCGCGACACCGAAGTCCGAGATGGAACTCATCCGGAAGCGACTCCAGCAGTTACGCAAGGAAGTGAAGGATGCCGAAAAGAGCAGCTCTTGAACGAGAATCCAGCACAGGCAACGTATTCGCCGACCTCGGCCTGGCCGACGCCGGCGAGCACCTGATCAAGGCAGGGTTGGTGGTTCGGATCGACCGTATCATCCGGGTACAAAAGTTGACGCAAGCCGCCGCGGCGGAACTGATGGGCATCGATCAGCCAAAAGTTTCAGCCATGCTGGCCGGGCAGTTCCGAGGCTATTCAGTGGAGCGTCTCATGCGCTTTCTTGTCGCCCTTGGGCACGATGTTGAGATCGTCGTGAAACCTAAGAAGCGCGGCACCGCCGAACTTCGTGTTGCATAGGTCACCCGCCTGCCCAAGTGCAATCCGGGCGTTACGACCGGACTGATCCCCTGAAGGCCAGGGTCCTTCCAACCTCATCGGTCGCTGCCGGCGTCCGGTACCAATGCTGGCTATGTGCTGCTCGACTTTGACGCCGCACCTTGTCCTCTCGGCCGCATGCGCAGCACCGGCCAGGAGCCTGCCGTCGTGGTCCAGACCAGTCCCGGCCATCAACAGGCCTGGCTTTGCGTGGGCACCAGACCCGTCGAGCCTGCCACCGCGACCGCGATCGCGCGCACGCTGGCTTCGCGCTACGGCGCCGATCCGGCCAGCGCCGACTGGCGGCACCTGGGCCGACTGGCCGGCTTCACCAACCGCAAGCCCGAGCGGGCCGGCCGGAGCGGCAT
>JBBQGE010000044.1:0-44575 GCA_038322675.1 Bryobacterales bacterium | reverse complement strand
AAAATTTCGCGTCCAACCAGATTGTCAATGATCTGCGCCGGCTTCCAACGATCCTTTTACAGAAAGCTGAATCGCACGACTCGGCCTCGAAAGCCGTTTTCCAGACGCAAACTCCCGAAGGTCGGGTCCTGCTATCTGGAGGAAATCAGGAAAAACTCGTTATGAACTACTGAGGAGTGGCTATCGGGACTTCAGCGGGCTAATCGCACCAAACTGCGTCTTGCTGCCTTCTCACTCGCGTGCGGCCAACCAACAGATTACCAAAAGGCGCGTCACGCTTACAAGGGCCAATTCACGAATTCTGACATTTCGCTTCCTGGCATGCCGCCCCTCACAGGTAACCCGTTGGGGCGACATCTTCGATAGTACCAGAGGATTCCCCAGGTTGCAAGATGCTGCGCAATCTTTTTCACGGCCGGGTCCTGCGGGTGATGGAGGGAACGTCAAGCGGCGAGTAGACTGTGTAGCCGTCGTAATCGGGATAGGGGAGGCCGTCGTCACCGGTGGATGCGATCATCCACAGGAGTCCACCCGCGCCGCTGTGGTCTTCGATGGTCTTCCACCACATGTCGAAGATGCGGTCCCGTTCCGCGGGTGTCGCGACACCGCCGTCGCGATTCAACAATACCCCGTACTCTTCGATGAGCATCGGCTTGCCGGCGCGATTGGCCGCTTCGATGTGCTCGCGAATCCAGCGGCTGCCGAACTCGGCGGCGCCGGCGTTGGGTTCGTAGGACGGATACAGGTGACACACGCCGAAATCGAGCGTACCGATTCCCATGGAGGCTTCGACGTCGACTCCGTGAACGCCGTTGTAGGTGTGATGGTTGCCGGCACGAGCGCGGCGGAAGAAGCCCTCGTCACCGAGCGCCACCAGGTGATTGCCGTCGATCCTCTTGATATGGGCGCTCATTTCGGCGGCCCAGTCGAGCAGGATTTCGGCGCCTCCGGGGATCTCGCAGCGCGCCTCATTCGTAAGCTCCCACGCGAAGATCGCGGGTTCATCCCGGTACTGCCGGCCGGTCCGCTGGTTCACGCGGAGCAGTAGGTGTTCCACCCAGCCGCGGTAGGCATCGCGCGCAGCCGGACTGGTGAAGAAATCTTCGCGGCGGGAGAGTCCGAGCCAGCGGCAGTATTGATTCATTCCGCCGAAATCGTCCCAATGGTTCACCAGGGGCAGAATCAGTTGGATACCGGATTGGCCGGCGAGGTCGATGGCGCGGTCGAGGAGTGGGAGGCCGTTCGGCCCATCGTTGTAGAGCCCGGGCCCGGCCTGGAACCACGTGGGCGCGGTGGGGCCGGCGGCATCGAGGAAGGCCCAGATGCGGAGAGTGTTGCAACCGAGGCGCGAGGCCAGATCGAAGGCGGCTCGGACCATGAGTTCGGAGCGGAAGGCGGCGTAGTAGCAGTTGGCGCCGTTGGCGACGAAGCGGCGGCCGTCGAGTTCGAAGGAAGTTCCGTTGGTGCGGACGAACATGTATCAGGTGTAGCAGAGTTTGGCGCGGGGCTGGGAGTGATTTCGATACGCGGAGAGCCGCCGCGGACCGGGACGACTCGGGTGATGGGCTTGAGGGGGCCGGCGTTGCGGCCGTGATCGCGGCGGCGGGCGCGCTGGAATTCGGCGACGGCGTTGCGCCAGATGCGTTCGGCTTCGACGACGCTGCGGCCGACGGATCTATAGCGGGGCAGATCGGATTCGAAGAGTTCCATGAGGCCGCGGGTTTCCATGATTTCGGCTTCGAAGTCGTAGATGTTTTGCAGGCGGACCCAGGCGCGCGCGATGGCTGTGACCAGGAAACGCTGCTCTTCGGTGGTGGGCTGGTAGGCGCGCATGAAGTCATCGCGCGTCGTGTAGAAGTCGAGGTCGCGCTGGCGCGTGTCGACGACTGGTGTAGGCTGGGCTGCGGAGGACATAGTGTTTTCTCGCCCTCACGATAGCAGGCGAAGGGTCGAAAACGTTCTCGATGGTCTGTAAGTGATTGGCGTGGCGGTAGATATGGGTTGTGAACGGGGATTCACGCTCAGGTGGGAGGCCGGTATGTTGCCGAGGATGTGGAGTACTCCCGCGTGTGGAACGCTCCCCGGATCCGACCGGATTTTCTGCTGGCCTTGTGCGAAGCGGGCAGGGCCGATTATCCGTGAGGGCCACAAGTGCGGCCTCCTTGTCCTTGCCCGCCACAAAGCCACGCGCATCGTTTCCGGGCGCGAATTCGCAGCGCTGTTTGCATGACCTCCCGAAAAGTCCTTTGACGGTGACCAACCAACTTATTCTCGCTCCCGCCCGCCCACGTCGATTTTCAGGCCGGCGCCCGAGGCCGGCCAAGCGCATGCTCGAATCTTTCACCGCCCGTCAGCCGGGTAAATTTCCCGTCCAGCCAAGCGTTAACGATCGTTGTCTGGCTTGCTGACCGAGTGGGCGTTTGCGCGCGTTGGGCGATGATATGGCTCGCGCGAGTGGACCGAGGGTGGAACCCCTTGGACCCAGGAACTATCCGCGCAGGTGATGGGCTTGAGGAGACCTGCGTTGCGGCCGTGATCGCGGCGGCGGGCGTACTGGAATTCGGCGACCGCGTTATGCCAGATGCGTTCAGCTTCGACGATACTGTGGCCGACGGATTTATAGCGGGGCAGATCGGATTCGAAGAGTTCCATCAGGCCGCGAGTTTCCGTGATTTCGGCTTTGAAATCGTAGATGTTTTGCAGGCGGACCCAGGCGCGCATGAACTCATCGCGCGTCGTGTAGAAGTCGAGATCGCGGCCGGCGCGTGTCGACGACTGGTGTAGGCTGCGCTGCGGAAGACATAGTGTTTTCTCGCCCTCACGATAGCAGGCGAAGGGTCGAAAACGTTCTCGTTGGTCTGTAAGTGGTAGCAGGTTTGAGAAATATCAGATGTGACTGACAGTCCCAAGCTATGGCGGTTAGCACCAGCGGTCGCGGTTGTCATTGCGGTCACGGTCGTCGTGGCGGCGCTGCTGCTGTTCCCGTTCGTAGCGGTCCCTGTCGCGTCGATTGCGCTCACTATAGACGTTGCCGTAGCGGTCGTAGCGTCCGTTTCGGCGGTGCGAACTCGCGCAACCGGTCACGGCGAGCAATGTCACTCCGAGTAGTGCAAGACTGAACCAACGTATGATTACCGACATTATGACCTCTACGCTGTGGACGCAGCGAGTCATGGTTTCGATACACCCCGTGTTGCGAGGCTATCGGCGCCGCCTCAGTACGAAGGCTGCGTGAAATGGCGTTCGGCCGCTGTTGCCGGCAAACGTTGCGAACATCTCAACCCGGATCTCATCTGTACCAGCCGCGTAGACCACCAATGAGTTTCCGACACGGAGTTGCCGCAGAGGCAGCTCAACCGCGCACGAAGAACGAGATTATTGCTTTACCGCGGACCGAGAGTGAGAAGTTCGCCAGTGCGTTGGAATCTGTACCGGACAATTTTCCGGGAGAGAGACTGATGATGCCACCGGGCGGAGTTCCTCCCAGCCGCACGCGACCCGCGAAGGTCAGGCTCGCCAAGCGGCGATGCAGGCCACGATGGCGGAGCGGCATCGCACCTCGGAGTAGCTGTTGGGAAAGGGTGCGGCTACTTTGGACCGGAAGTACAAGAGCGTGACACACCGCAAACCGCCGGCGCCCGCCCATGTTTAGCGATCGCATCAGGCAATGCGGCTCGCATCGTATTCGAGTTCCAACGGAGCGGTTTGCATAACGGGGCAGGTGGACGCGGAGGTGGCGCATGCCTGCGCCACCGACCTATGTGCCCAAACGGGCAGCGCGCGATTGCTATTGGCTAATGCGTAAGAGTGACGACGCCACCTGGGCGAACAACTGCATGAGTTTGAGATTCGAGGTGGTCGCCAAGTACATGCCCTTTTGTTCACTGGCCTGGTAGTAGGGATTCGGGTACGGCGCCGCGGCTGCGTCATAGATAATCGGCAGAATCGTTTCCTGGTTCGATACGAGCTGCAGGAATTGGCGGTCTACCGGATCGCCTGCGTTGCCCTGTAAATAGATCGTATCGATGGCGATCTTGTAAGTGGCATCGGACCGGATCTTGGACGCTTCATTTACGGCGGTATTCATGCTGACCGCACCGATCGTGTTGGCGAGATCGGGGCGAAACTTGAAACGATACGGTCCCGATTGAAAAGTGTTGTTCGGAGCGCCAGCACCCGTACCGGGGTAGTTCGACCAGAGATCCCCGAGGTTTTTGCAGGCACTGTTACCCGAGGTAATCGGAGTGCCGTTCGGCGCGCACTTATTGTTGACCTGGTACAACCATCCATCCCAGGGTCCGTGGGTGGAGTTACCAAAGGCATCGGTATCCGGGATGTAGGCCAAGGTCTGGTTGACCATCGTCATTCCGGAACGCGGACACCCGGACGGAAACGACGGGTTGGGGTCGGAATCGAACGCCTTGTAGAGTCCTCCGCGTCCACCGGAATTCACATTAAAGCCACAGGTCTGGGTGATGACGCCGTGAACGGTAGCCGGCGAATTGCCGCATGCGACTGGCATATTGACGCAAGTGAGCGTGCCCGCTCCGTCGAGGCAATTGGTCCGATTGCCGGACGGCGAATTCGGGGGCGTAGGGGTGCTTCCCGAGGGCCCAAGGCGCGTGTCGACTGAGGTACGGACGGGGAAGTCCGCCGTGACACCATTCGGGACTCCATCGGTAAACAGAACAATGACATTTTCCGCCAGGGGCAAGTTGATGCTTTGAATCTGCCGGTACGCAAGTTCGAGCGCAGCCGTAGTGTTGGTGTTATTGCCGCAGTCGATGTCGGCGATGGCCTGAATGACACCCGCCGCACCACCGAACTTGAAGTTCGTCGAGGGAGGGTAGTCGTTGTGCGCCGTGTAGTCGAACGATACCATCCCAACGTAGTCGTAGGGAGTGAAATTGCTGATGAAGCGGATTGCGGAATACACCATGGACTCACACGAGGAGGAGGAACTACTAATACTTCCGGGAATCGAACCGGCGGCGGTATCCCGGGAGCCCATGGAAGCGGAACGGTCCAGCACCAGCGACATGACCATGGCTTTCCGTGTCGCGGTACCGGTGGAAGCGATGGTAATCGATCGGATACCCAGCACTTGCACGAAATAGGTGGGCGCCGTGACGCTTCCGGTGACACTGATGATCAGAACGCCAGTCGGATTCCCATGCCCGTCCTGCTGCTGAGTGAAAGTCGCCGTGAGGGTGCGCGTCGCAGGATCTGTCTGCATGTACCCGGCGGGGAAGTTCGCGTTGAAGAATCGGGTCGCCGCGGAGATGGCGGCGGCTTGCGCCGAGCCCACGTCCGAGCCGAGATTGAGACCGCGCCCGGCTGCCAGGGCGGCGGCGTCCATGGCGGCGCTGAGCCGTCCGCGAATTGTATATGCAACCCCCGCATCGATGGACAGGCCGGTGAATCCAATCACAACGGGAAGCGTGAGCACCGTCAATAGAACCGCCATGCCACTTTCGCGCTTCTTTGGGCGCGACCGGAATCCTTGGGCTGATATCATGAGTCCTCCTTCAGTCTTCTCAAGCTCACGAGAGATTTCGCACATAGATCAGCGGAGTCTGCGTAATTGAGAAGAGTTGATATGCACTGGTATCGGCAAAAACCTCGGAGACGAAGGTATACTGGTCAAGATCCAGAGCGATAATACCTGGGAACTGCGGGGTTATATTACCGGTGTTTGAGGCAATGTCGGAATCGGACAGGTTGCCATTGGGTTGCAGAGCTGTGGCGGGATTCCCGGTCTTACTTTGCCACCGCGAGCCGTTTCCGATCGTGATTCGCGTGGCGATTACGTACTGGCCGTAGTTAGGACAGGTTCCCGGGGTTCCATTCCAGTTCGAGATACCGACCGAGCACTCCAGGGGTCCCACTCGCAAAACCTTAGTTAAGAAGATGACTCCGTTACCAGCGGGGTTCGGGTTCCAGGTTCCGGTGGAGTTGATGCCGAGTCCGGCAGCCGTGCGCATGAGGAGTTTCTGGTTCTGGGTGGTGGAGAGATCCAGGCCGCGAACCATCAGCACATTGGCGTTCCGGCATACCTGGCTCGCCACAAGCGCCCTGTTGAGCGACATCCCGACGTCCACCGTCCCTGCCAGCAGCACCACCAGGACCGGCGCAACGAGAGCGAACTCCAACAAGAAGCTGCCCTTTTCGCGACGCTTTTGCTCCATTCTCATCGCAGACCCTTTCTCACAGACGCCCTCTCACGGCGCCGGCGGCAAAAAAACACCAACCGGCAGCCCCTGCAACACGTCAGACGACGACGCTCTGAGTGTCATCCCCGTACCGGCGGCGAACCCAGGTAGAGGGACCATCCAGTTCCAAGGAAAATTCCGAATCTCGACTTCCACCACGTTTCCCATTTGATTGACCGAGGTAACCACGGTGCCGTCCGCCATCGTTTGTGGCAGGGCCGACGCCGTGACAGGCGTCGACAGGTTATTCGGAAGGTAATAGTTGACGTGAATGTACGACGTGCTGGCCGATCCATTCAGAAACCCCATGGAATTCGCCTTAACAACGGCCTGGACGGCCTGTGTCTGGCTTCCGTAGGAGGTTCCGTTGTACGAGGTGTTATAAGTGATGGCGAAGCGGACTCCCTCGCGAACGGCCAATTGCAGAGTATTGTTGATAAACATCACCAGGGAGAAGTCCATGATCCCGAACATGATGGCGAAGAAGGGCAACGCACCGAGCGCAATCTCGACAAAGGCGTTTCCGCGTTCGCCTGCCCTTGGACCTTTCCTGCGATTCGGGTTTTTCATAATTTCACTTCCGAAAATCCAACCCCTGGAGGACTCCGTCGAGCTCTTTGGCTGAGGAGAGACTCTCGATCACATTTCGGCGGCGATCCAGAAGATAGTAGGGCTTTTCAAGACCGACGTGGTACTTCTTGGCTATGTTGCCGGTATCGAGAATCTGGGGCCATGTCGCCTCGTGTTCCCGGCTGATCCCCATCACGGAGTCGGCACTTTGCCCCGAAGCAACCCCCACCAGGTCCAGGCCCCTGCCGTGGTACTGCTCATAGACGTAACCGAGCATCTCCATTTCCTTGAGGGCCTTGGGGTCTTTGGGAGACCAGAAGTACAGAAGCACAACGGGAGCCGCCATCGCATCCAGATCGATACGGCGCCCCTTCACGTCCATGGACCTCAGCCCGGCAAACCCGACCGGGACCGGAGGTCCGGCCTGCTGCGAGGAAGCCTGAGCAAGCGTTTCACGCGTTTCGGGCGGGGGAGCGGCAGGTACCCGGCGGCGAACTTCGTGATCAAATGCGGCTATGGCCGGATGTGCAATTCCCAGAAGGTACCCCCGGACCGGCGTGTTTCGCACTATAACGCTCACGGCGTAGCAAGCCTGTTCCTCTCCGGCGATGCTGTAGAGGACGTGCAGGGAATCGGATGGCTGAATCTGCGCCAGTCTTGGGGCGGAACGGGAACAACCATCTAGTACCCAAAGGCCATCTCCGGAGAGCTGGGTGGCTCCACTAACCCCAACGAGTCCTGTCGCTAACACGAACCCGAGTAAAAGACAAATCCTCCGGCCAGGCGCAGGCATATTTCATTTATCGGCAGTCCTCGAGAAACCTTTAGTTCAGGATTGCCTGAATTCGAGAAGATGCGAGTCAAATAATCAGGCCACCAAGAACTCCGATAGGCTCTCCCGAGCGCATGCCAACGACAACCTGTGACAAAAAACCGCCTCGAAGGGGATCACCCCACTTTCCCAGGTGGTTAAGGTTCCTCCCGGATGATCTGATAAGTCCCGCCGCCGGTGAGGTTGAACCTCGGGAGCCTGCAAGTTCCGGTGGCAACTCGCCGGCTGCAAAGTTGGTATCCTCAGGGCAGTTGTCATGAAGTTCGCCGCTGGGCTCGCCTTCGTGAGTGTCCTGTTCGCCTTCCAAAGTCCGTTCCGTCAATACCCGAGTATGGAACCCTATGATCGTGTTTCCCTGCCGCCGGACTGGCAGGAGAAGACGGAATGGGTATTCGCGCGTCTGATGTATCCGCAGCATCCGAATGCGCGTTTTGGGCGATGGTATGGCTCGCGCGAGTGGACCGAGGGTGGAACCAGTTGGACGCAGGATTATCCGCGAGCCGACCGGCACTTCGCGCAGGCATTGCGGAGGCTGACTCGGGTGCATGCGCGGTCGGTGGAGCAACCGGTGAATCTCGACGATGGGAACGAGGTGTTCAACTGGCCATGGCTGGCGGCGGGCGAGATGGGGGATTGGAAGTTGACCCCGGCGCAGGCGAAGAAGCTTCGTGAGTATTTGCTGCGCGGCGGATTTCTCATGCTGGATGACTTCTGGGGAACCGAGGAGTGGAACCGTTTCAACGAGAGCATGAAGCTGGTGTTTCCGGATCGCGAGATTGTCGAGATCGAGAATGAGGACTCGATCTTCCACACCGTGTACGACTTGGATGACCGCTATCAGATTCCGGGGCAATGGGCGCTGCGGCGCGGTGCGATGTATCGCGAGGACGGAGCGGTGCCGCACTGGCTGGGGATCTATGACGATCATGGGCGCATCATGGTGGCGATGACGTTCAACTCCGACGTCGGCGATTCGTGGGAGTGGGCGGATGAGCCGAACTATCCGGAGAAGTACTCGGCGTTGGGCATTCGGATCGGCGTGGATTTTGTGATTTATTCGATGACGCACTAATCAGCGGGAGGCAGGCATGTGGCAGGATGTGCGATTTGCGTTTCGGGGGTTGCAGCGTAGTCCAGGATTTGCGCTGGGCGCGGTGTTTGCCCTGGCTCTCGGCATCGGCGCCAACGCAGTTACCTTTGGCGTGATCAATGCGGTTCTGCTGAATCCTCTCGTGATGAGCGGCTGGAAGGATCCGGCGCGGCTCACGATGATCTGGGAACGAAACCCGTCGCTGTCGTTGTTCTTTGCGAATCGTATGCCGCCGCGACTGCGGAACGTCCGCGAGTGGAAAGAGCAGAACCACGTATTCACCGACGTCGCAGCCTGGCGGGATACGAGTTTCAACCTGACGGCCGCGGGTGACAGCGCGGGACTCAAACCAGAGCAGGTGGATGCCGGCGCTGCGTCGCCAAATTTTTTCCCGCTCATCGGAATCTCCGTCCGGATCGGCAGGGGATTTTCGGAACGCGATAAGCAGACCGCAATTCTGAGCGATGAGTTATTCCAATCGCGATTCGCCGGAGACCCGCGCGTGCTCGGTTCGACGATGATGGCCGATGGCAAGCAGTACGAGATTGTGGGCGTTCTGCCGCGCGGTTTTCAAATGCCCGCGGTGTGGGGCGGATTCGATCAAAAGAAGCCGAAGATGTGGGTGCCGCTCGACATGCATCCGGCTGGCGAGGACGATGAGCGCTTCGTCCAGTATGCATTTGGGCGGTTGAAGCCGGGCGTTTCCATCGAGCAAGCCGGGGTGGAGATGAACATCATCGGCAAGCGCGATCCGCGCAACGTGGGGTTCGGCGTGAACGTGACAACCGTATCGGAGGAGGACGTCGGACCGGACGCGCGCAGAACGCTGCTGGTGTTGCAGGTGGCCGTGTTCTTCGTGCTGCTGATCGCCTGCGCGAATACGGGCAATCTACTGTTGACTCGAGCGGTGGCGCGGGACAAGGAGATCGCAGTGCGCGCGGCGATGGGCGCGAGCCGCATGCGCATCGTGCGGCAGACGCTGACGGAAAGCCTGGTGCTGAGTCTGCTGGGGGGTGGCGCGGGGCTCCTGCTTTCCTTCTGGGGATTGCAGGCGCTGTCGGCGATTGCGCCTCGCGATTTCCATGGTCTGCATGAACTGCGAATCGACGGAACGGTTCTGGCGTTCACGATGGGCGTGGCGTTGTTCGCCGGTTTGCTGTTCGGCTTGGCGCCGGCGTGGCATGCGGGCAAGGAGAATCTGAACGAGGTGCTGAACCGGTCGGCACGGAGCGTATCGGGATCGTCGCAGCGTTTGCGGAATGTGCTGGCCGCGGCGGAGATCGCGCTGTCGCTGATTCTGCTGGTGGGTGCGGGACTGACCATCCGCACCGTGGTTTCGCTGTTAAACAACGACCTGGGATTCCGGCCGGATCATTTGCTGAACATGCGCGTGACGCTGCCGGAAGCGAAGTACGGGAGCGCGGAGCAGGTGGCGGCTTTCAACCGGAGGCTGCTGGATAATGTGCGGCAGGTGCCGGGCGTGGAGTCGGCGACACTGACGAATGCGCTGCCGATGAAGAGCGTGAATCAATCGTCGTTCGATTTGCCGGGGCGCGTGAACCGTCCGGGTGAATCGGCGGTGTCGGATTATGCGCGCGCGAACGATGGCTACTTCGAAACGCTGAAGATTCGCGTGATGGAGGGGCGGACGTTCACTCGGGAGGAAGCGCGGGGGAAGGCTCCGGATGTGGTGGTGGTGAATCAGGCGTTTTCGCGGACGTTCTTTGGCGGGCGACAGGCGATTGGGAAGGTGATTGGATTTGGCGGAACGAAGTATCGCGTGATTCCCGACGATGAGTTGCGATCGATGTTGTTGGTGACTCGTACCACGGGCGATCCGTTGTCGATGGCGGAAGCGGTGAAGCAGCAGGTGTGGAGCATCGACAAGGATCAACCGGTGTCGGAGGTGGGAACCGAGGAGGAAGCGCTGGGCGAGTGGCTGGCGCCGCGGCGATTCGTGATGCTGATCCTGCTGGCATTCGCGGGAATCGCGCTGGTGCTGGCGGCGGCGGGGTTGTACAGCGTGCTGGCGTATTCAGTGACGCTGCGGACCAAGGAGATCGGGATTCGGATGGCGCTCGGCGCGCAGCCTTCGGATGTGACGCGATTCGTGGTGCGGCAGGGGTTGGCGACGGCGGCGGTGGGATTGGCGATCGGGCTGGCGGGCGCGTTGGTGCTGACGCGATTCATGGGGAGTGTGCTGGCGGGGGTGAGTGCGGCGGATCCTGTGACTTTCGTGGGAGTGGCGGTGTTGTTACTCGCGGTGGCGGTGGCGGCGAGTTATATACCGGCGTTGCGGGCGAGCCGGGTGGATCCGGTGGAGGCTTTGCGCGCGGAGTAGGGGGTTGGCGTGCTCACTTCGCGAGCGCCTTGAAGGTGCCGGTGTATTCCTTGATGAACTCACGGCCGGCATCGAGTTCGTCGGCGATCGCCGGGTCGCACGGTGTGATGAGGTAGCCATCCGTGGTTTCGATAGCGTAGAGATTGTCGCCGTTTTCGACTTTCAGGCGCGCAAGCATTTCCTCCGGCAGAATCACGGCGGTCGCAGTTCCGATCTTCGTCAGCTTGAGCAGGGTCATGGCTAAGAATATGATCCCAAACTAGCAGGCAAGCGGGTGTTGCGCCGAATCTGCGTTAGGTCGAGCCTCATCTCCCTGCGGTCATCACACGTAGAGGCGACGCTACCGTCGACGGCGGATTCTCAAACAGTCGAACTTCGACAGCCACGTTGAGGACACGGAGACATCGGAAGAGCCGCTCCATGGAAAACGCGCTCAGCCGTCCGGTCTGCAACAACGAGACCTCCGGTTGATGCAGCCCTAGAACTCGAGCGGCCTCTGACTGAGTGAGTCCGCGCACGGCAATTCGAGCATTGATCTCCCGAAGAAGGTCGGCCTTGGCGAGCAGTTCATCGGCGTTTTCACGGTCGAGATCCGCGAATACGTTGCCGCTCGAGATGGTGACTTTAGCGGGCGCGCGCTTGCGTCCGCGACTGGTAGTCTTCTTTTGCATCCTTGAGCCTCTTTCGGATTAGGTCTATCTGGGATCGCGGCGTAGAAATCCCACGCTTCGCTTTCTTCTGGAAACAGTGCAGAACGATACAAACCCCGCCAGTTTCACGGTATAGATTGCCCGGAATGTATCGCCATCGAAGTTCTCGACTATCTCGATTACGGGCAAATCGTGCATCGGCTTGGCCCACGGGTGTTTGTCGCCGCGTTGCGCGAGGTACAGGGCGAACCCAATCTCGTCCTGTACACGTTCAGGAAACTCTCGCAACGCTCGCGCCGCTCACATAACGATTCTATTATATTTCGCGGGGATTGCGCTGAGTGTTGGGCAGAGTGACATGGGCTTCGTGCTCGCCGTTGCCGAAGTTCACCGTTGCGCGGTTAGGACTTTTTTCCGCCGCTTCGTGTTCGCACGTGCAGCGGGAATCTCGTCACCTTTGCGCGGCGATTCGTTCCCCTGCAGACGATCCATGACATTCCTCATTCGCGGATTCCTTGCGGCCGCGTCTGCACGGTGATTCCAGTAGTCCTCGTCAAGGACCGCCAACTTCTCAAGCAAGAGCCACATTGATCAACTGGTTCACTGAGCAGTTTTCGCGCTCGGCAACACGTTGCGCCGTTTTCAGTAGCGAGGGCAGCAGCCGCAATGCGAAGCTACTCCTCTCCATAACTCAACCCTTCGAAGGAATGCCCTGAAGCCCTTACTTCGGCCGATAGGCGATGCAGTCGATCTCCACCTTCATCCGCGGATTCGCGAACTTCACCTCCACCGTGGTCCGGGCGGGCTTGGCGTTGCCGAAGAACTCGGTGTAGACGTCGTTCATCGCGGCGAAGTCGCGGCCGTCGAGCAGGAACACCGAGACCTTCACCACGTCCGCCATCGTCGCGCCGCAACCTTCGAGGATGCGCTTGATGTTGTTGAGCGTGACCCGGGTCTCGTGCTTGATGTCGCCGTAGGAGAACTGATCGGAGGCCGGGTCGATGGGGCCTTGTCCCGACACGAAGAGGAAGTCGCCGGCGCGGACGGCGGGCGAGTAGGGCCCCCTGGGAACAGGGGACCCGGGCGGTGTGAGTCGTTCGATCATTAGTCGGTCTTTTTCCGGCGGGTGCGGCGGACGGTGTTGCCGTCGCCGGCGGACTTCTTCGGCGCGCGTTTGCGAGTGCTCTTCACCGGCGTGGGCTTGGGCTGCGGAGGATTCGGCTCGAAGATGGTCGGCTGACCCTCAACGATCGGCTGAGGCCCTTCATCCTCTTCTTCGATTTCGGCCGGTGGCGGTTCGGGTGCCGGCGGCGCGGCGGGCGGATAGAACTCGGCGCCGAGATATACGACTAACCCGCCATCCTCGACAGGTTCCACACGCACCAGGAGTTTGTCCTGCGCGTAATTGAGGAACTCGGCGAATTCCTGGAAGCCATACGCCTTCCATTCGAGATTCGGATGCTCTTCGTTGACCCAGCCTGCCAGGTCGTGCTCTAGAGCGCCATTCTCGAGATCGAGGCGGTGCGTTTCGAGTACATCGCGCAACGCGGGCAGAGCCTCTTCCGGCTTCGGCGCGGCGCGTTCCGGCTGAGACGAACCTTTGCGCTCGATCAACAGACGTCCGCCCTGGCCGGTGACGTTGACGAAGTCCGACTTCTTCAGACGATCGACGAACTCCGAGAAACTGCCGGCTCCGTAGGCGCGCTCGCTGAATGTGGAGTCGAGTTGCAGCATGGTCGACTTGAGCAGGCCGAGTTGCGGTTGGACGCCGCGCCGCTCCAGCACTTGCAGTGCGCGCTCGACGAGCGGCATAGCCTGAGTGAGTTCGAGCGGGGCCGGGCGATGCCGGCGATCCTTCTGTTGCGGCTGGTATTCGCGGCGGGGCGCGCGCTGTTCGCCGGGCAGAGTCGGCGACATCTGCGGTCCGATGATGACCGACACCGGCGCCGGCGGCGGTCCAGCAGTGGCGGCGCTACTGGGTTTGTCCGAATCAATCAGCAGACTTTCGTAGCTGATGAACTCGTGACAATTCTGCTGGAGGATGGTGCTGGTGAAGGCGCGTCCGCCGACGACATAGACAGTCTTGCCATACTCCTTAAGCTTGTTGACCAGCGGGATGAAATCGCTGTCGCCGCTGACGATGGCGAAGGCGTTCACGTGCGAGTGGGTGAAAGCCATCTCGAGTGCGTCTAGGGCGAGGTTGATATCGGCGCCGTTCTTATCGCCGCGCGGCGACGGGATGCGCTGCACCATCTGGACGGCGTTTTCGGCCATCTGGCGTGTGGCGCCTTCCTGGCGGCCCCAGTTGGCGTAAGCGAACTTGGCCACGATGTCGCCGCGCTCTTTCAACGAATCGAGCGCGAGCGACACATCAAACTCGCGGCGCAATGTCGATTTCACGCCGATCTCGATATTGTCATAATCGACGAATACGGCTATATTCATTTTTTCCTGCATCAATAATAGACTCTTCTCTCGCCGGGGCGCATAACTGAGCGCCACACGGCTTCAGGCCGCTTGTTTGACGGTGGTGCGGATGTAATCGACGATCTCGTCGAGCGAGGCACCGGGTTGATACACCGCCCCGACACCTTCCCGCTTCAATCGCTCCGCATCTTCGTCGGGAATCGTGCCACCGACCACTACCAGCACGTCCGTCATCTGCTTTTCCCGGAGCAATTCCAGCACGCGGGGTATGATCGCGTTGTGCGCTCCGGACAGAATAGATAGCCCGATGACCTGAACATCTTCCTGCAATGCGGCGTTCACGATCATCTCCGGCGTCTGTCGAAGTCCAGTGTAGACGACTTCCATGCCGGCATCGCGTAATGCACGTGCGATGATCTTCGCGCCTCGGTCGTGCCCGTCGAGGCCAGGCTTGGCCACGAGCACACGGATTCGGTTATCCATTCGGAAATCTTGTTTCATACGGGCAATAGGCGCCCGCCGGCCGGCCGCACCGGTGAATGCGGCTGCGTTAATTATAGAACGCTGGTCTCCTCGTATGTTCCGAACACATTCCGGAACGCGTCGCAGATCTCGCCGACGGTGGCATACGCGCGGACGGCCTCGATGATATGCGGCATGGTGTTGCCGGTTCCGGAAGCGCACTGGCACAGTGAATCGAGGGCTCGCTGCACGCGATCGTCGTCACGGCGGCGGCGCAGAGCGGCGAGACTCTCGCACTGGCGGGCCTGCGCCGACTCGTCGATGTGCAGCAACTCGATCTGCTCGGAATCGGCTTCCTCGAAGCCGTTCACGCCAACGATGATGCGCGCGCGATCCTCGATGGATCGCTGATATTGATAGCTCGCATCGGCGATTTCGCTTTGCGGGAATCCGCGCTCGATGGCCGGGATCATGCCGCCCATTTCGTCGATGCGGCGGATGTAGTCGTTGGCCTGCGCTTCTACTTGATCGGTAAGTTGCTCGACGAAGTAACTGCCACCGAGCGGGTCGGCGACGGCGGCGACGTTGCTCTCGTGCGCGATGATCTGCTGCGTGCGGAGGGCGAGTTTCACGGCCTGCTCGCTGGGCAGCGCGTAGGCTTCGTCGAGCGAATTTGTGTGCAGCGATTGCGTGCCGCCCATCACGGCCGCGAGCGCCTGTAGCGAGGTCCGCACCACGTTATTGTACGGCTGCTGCCAGGTGAGCGAGCAGCCCGCGGTCTGCGTGTGAAAGCGGAGTTTCAGGCTGCGTTCGCTGGAGGCGTGGAAACGATCGCGCATGGTGTAAGCCCAGATGCGGCGGGCCGCGCGGTATTTGGCGATCTCCTCGAAGAAGTCGTTATGCGCGTTAAAGAAGAAGCTGAGACGCGGCGCGAAGGTGTCGATGGGGAGTCCGCGTTCGAGCGCCCACTCGACATATTCGATTCCATCGCGCAGTGTGAAGGCGAGTTCCTGCACGGCAGTCGATCCGGCTTCGCGGATATGGTAGCCGCTGATGGAGACGGGGTTGAATCGTGGGACGTGAGCGGCAGCGTATTCGATGATATCGGTGACCAGGCGCATCGAGGGACGAGGCGGATAGATGTATTCCTTCTGCGCAATGTACTCTTTCAGGATGTCGTTCTGGAGGGTGCCGTCGAGCCGGGTCCAATCGACGCCTTGTTTTTCGGCAACCACCAGGAACATCGCCCAGATGACCGGCGCGGGCGAGTTGATGGTCATGGAGACGCTGACACTGTCGAGCGGGATGCCGCGGAACAGGATCTCGGCATCTTCGAGCGACGAGATGGCGACACCGCACTTGCCGACTTCGCCGAGCGAGTTCGCGTGATCCGAATCGTAGCCCATGAGCGTGGGGAGATCGAAGGCAACGGAGAGTCCGGTCTGGCCGCGTTCGAGCAGGTAGAGATAGCGGCGATTGGTTTCCTCGGGTGTGCCGAAGCCGGAGAACTGGCGCATGGTCCAGAGTTTTCCGCGATACATGGTGGGATGGATGCCGCGTGTGTATGGGAATTCGCCGGGAGGCGGCGGGGTGTGCGAGGTGGCGGCGGGAGTGTAGACGGTGTCGAGCGGAATGCCGCTGATGGTGGTGTACTCGGGCGCGGGGGCGAGTGGCTTGCTCACAGTCCTAGTTTAATAGTGTTCGGGCAACGTTCGATCAATCCACGCCAGCATTTCGCGTTGCTTGTCATAATTGCCCATAGCTACCTCGAGATTCACGTAGCGCCAGTTGTGCAAAGCCGCGTAGCGTGACAGCGACCCGTCTTCATCGCCTTTCGGCTGATTCTGCAGCACCACATTATATGGGCCGCGCGCCAGCAGCGCGAAGTCGCGCGGATCGGTTGCCAGGCAGAACTCGTGGGGATGCGAGGCGTCGTTCAGCGCAACCTGGTTGCTGATTTGTAACTCGTCGTTTACCGAGTAGGCCTCGTTGTTATGGGTCGCGATCAGCACATCGGCGCCGCCGGGGCGGACCGCGTCGATCACCTCGTGGCGGTGACGATCGAGATAGTCGAGAGCCTTCGTGAGGTGCTCCGGAGTCCAGGTCTGATTCAGGCTTCGCAGATTCCGCTCCGCTCCTTCGCGTGAGAAAAGACGGTTCGGATCCAGGTTGCCGTGCTGGAACAGAACTACGCGAGCCCGATTTACCACCAGCCACGCGGTGCCGTTCGCCTGATGCATGTGCCCGGTGAGGACGCGCCGGGCGGTTTCCTCATTTCCATGGATCAGCAGATAGCGCCGGTGCCCCAACCCATGACGGATGTAGTGAAACTCGATACTCGAGAGTTTGCGGCGGCGTCGCCAAAACAGTAGCCAACCGAACCAAACCGCCAGAAACTGGCGTCGATCGAGGGCCGTCTCAAAGGAAGGGGGATCGGGTGGCGCTGTCTGAAATAGGCGCGACATCAACCCCATAGTAAAATGGTTATACGGAGGAAAGTCGAATGAAACGATTGCTGGCTATCGCCGCGATTCTGGCGGCGGTGTCGTTTGGGGACACCATCACGCTGCGAAGCGGACGCACTATTTCCGGATCGTATCTGGGCGGCGACACGCGCCAGATCCGCATGGTTGTCGGAGAACGGGTGGAGAGTTATGCTGTATCGGATGTCGAACGGATTGAATTCGGTTCGCTGCAGACGTCCAATGCGCAGCCGCCCGCACCAGTGGAAGCGCAGCCCGCCGCGGCACCAGCCGCCGAACGTGGATTGATCACGGACAGGCGGCCGCCCGCTTCGAATCCGTCGTATCGCGGAACCCAGATTCCCGCGGGTACCACCATTACCGTGCGCATGATCGATCCCGTGGATTCGCGAAGCGACACGGTTGGGCAGAAGTACCAGGCGAGCCTGGATGAGCCGATTATGATCAACGGCGAGGTCGTGGTTCCGCGCGGCGCGGACATCGTGGCCAAACTGGTGAATGATCAGCAGTCCGGCCGGCTCACCGGGCAGACGGTGTTGACGATCGATCTGGAATCGATTACGATCGACGGCCGCGTGGTTCCGATCGCTACTGAGGAAGTATCGAAGGCGAGTTCGAGCCGCACGAAGAAAACGGGCATCGCGACCGGCGGCCTGGCGGCGCTGGGTGCCGTGATCGGCGGAATCGCGGGCGGCGGTAGAGGTGCGGCCATCGGTGCTGTGTCGGGTGCGGGCGCGGGCGCGGCGGGATCCGTGCTCATGAAAGGCGAGCGCGTGCAAGTGCCGTCCGAGACGCGGCTGACCTTCACGCTGGAGCAGCCGCTCAACCTATGAGATCGCTGATGGCCGCGCTGGTGTTCACCGGCGCGGCCTTTTCACAGGTGAAGCCACTGGTGGAAGGCAATGCCGGAAGCGCTGTACGCGCGGTGATCTACGAGGATCTGCAGTGTTCCGATTGCGCGAACTTTCGGGTTATGCTGGACCGGCAGATTCTGCCGAAGTATGGCAGCAAAGTCGCGTTCGAGCATCGCGATTTTCCGCTGCCGAAACATAAGTGGGCGCGGCCTGCGTCGGTGGCGGCGTTGTATTTGCAGACTGTGAAGCCGGAGCTTTCCGTCGAGTGGCGCCGCTATGCGATGTCGCATCAGAGCGAGATTACTCCGGAGAATTTTCAGGCGCAGCTATCGGCGTGGGCGTCGGACCACGGAGTGGACACCGCGAAGTTGCTGGCCGCTCTCGATGACAAGGCGCTCAACGCCGAAGTGGAGGACGGGTATCAGGACGCGGTCGCGCGCGGCATTTCGCATACGCCTACTGTGCTGGTGAACGGCGAACCATTCATCGAGACGTTCACGTTCGAGGAGATTTCGCAGGGTCTGGACAAGGCGCTTCGTGAGCAGTGATCGTCCGGTGGCTGTGATCACCGGCGCGAGCCGCGGAATCGGGCGGGGAGTCGCTGAAGAACTGGCATCGACGCACGACGTGATCGCGACCTATCGTGGACGGCGGGATGCGGCGGAGTCTCTGGCGGCCGCGACGGGTGCTCGCATCTTCTGTTGCGATATCGGCAACGCGGCCGATCGCGCGGCGCTGGTTGAATTTGTCCGTCGGGAAACAGGGCGAGTGGATCTGCTGGTGAATAACGCGGGCATGGCGCCGCGGGTTCGGCGCGACCTGCTGGAGGCTACGGAAGAGAGCTTCGACGAACTGATCGCGACCAATCTGAAGGGTCCGCATTTTTTGACGCAGCAGTTCGCGCGCATGATGCTGGAGCAGGGCACGCGGGGGCGGATTGTGTTCGTCACGTCCATTTCGTCGTATACGGCGTCGGTGAATCGGGGTGAGTACTGCATCTCGAAGGCGGGGTTGAGCATGACGGTCGCGCTATTCGCGGCGCGACTGGCGGAGCATGGCATCGGGGTGTTCGAGATCCGCCCGGGAATCATCCGCACGGACATGATCTCCGCCGTCGAGAGCGTGTATGAGGAGCGCATCGCGGCGGGCCTGTTGCCGCAGCGGCGGATGGGGGAACCCGCCGATATCGCCAAGGCCGTCCGGGCGATTGCCGGCGGGCAACTCGATTACGCTACTGGCCAGGTGTTGAATCTCGACGGCGGGTTTCACTTGCGGACGTTATAGCGGATGCCGTCGCGGTAGGGATGGCCGTTACCGACCACCCCCCGCACAGACCCGTGCTTGCGGCGCTACCGCACACGGTTCTTACTTCGGATGTGCCGCCATAGGGCGACTGGCGTGGAATCGCGCGTCTGGAAATTCATGAACAACGCGTGGTGCGGGTAGCCATTGATCGAAGACTTTCCCCATCTTTTCCCAGGTGGGCCGCCTTTGGCTGCGCTGTCCCAGCGCATGGAACCAGTAGCGGGCGACCTGTCGCCGGAATCGTTTCAGCACCGTCAGGTTCCCAGGGACCGCATGGTATTGGTAGTAGCCGTTGAGCACGCTTTTCAGCCATTCGTCCGTCCGCGCCACCGGGGCATGCATCCTGCGGCGGAGTTCCTGCTTGATTGCCTGCAGTTTCTTCCGCCGCCGGTCGCCGTCGGTGATGCGCCGGATGTCGAATCGCCCCAGACTGTTCTCCGCACAGATGTGCCGGAATCCCAGTAAGGTGAATGCCTCCGGTTTCCCTTCCCCACGTTCCTCCCGGTTCTACCGGGCAAAACGCCCAAACCGGATCAGCCGAGTCTTGTCTTCGTTCAGTTCCAGCCCATACTGGCGCAAGTGTTCCCGGAGTTCTTTGAGGAACTTCTACGCTTCGGGTTGATGCTGGAAACCAATGACGGCATCATCCGCGTAGCGGACGATGATCACGTCGCCTTGCGCCTTCTGCCTCCACTGGTCTGTCCACTGATCGAGTACGTAATGCAGATAGATATTCGCTAAAAGCGGTGAGATCACCGCCCCCTGCGGAGTACCTTTCTCCGTCCCCGACCATTCGCCGTCCTCGATCACTCCTGCGTCCAACCATTTCCGGATCAATCGCAGGACTCTCGTGTCGGCAATCCGCCGCCCGACCATTTCCATCAGGTGGTCTTTCCCGATGTTACACACCGGTTTATCCCGACGATTGCGCTTGCTTACGCGCACGGCTCTGAGAGTGTTGATTGCTACTTCGCCGTGTGGCAACCGTAACACTGGGACTCTTCGCGGTCGAGCGATTTCGTCTTAAGCCACTTGTCGGCGCGGGTTTGATACTCGCTGCCTTTCAGCTGTGTCGCGATGAGTTGGAACCACCGCTGCGCCTCTTCGGTGTTACCGAGGTGCCATTCGGCATTCGCGATTCCCGACATCAACTCGCCCCGCGGGTGCACGCCGAGCGTGTCGAAGTACTTCGACTGCAGTTCGTAGGTGTGCTTGTAGTCGCCCAGACCTAGCTTGATCATTTGCTGTTGGATTTCTCCCTCGGGCATGTACAGCGTAGACTGCAGCACCGCCGAGCCACGCGGAATCAGGACGGCCACGTTGTCGGGCTCGAGTTGCACAGCGTGAGCCATCTCGCCCATGCCGCGCTGGACCAGCGCCAGGCCCTTCTGTTGATCGCCGTTCCCGTACTCCAGGCCGCCCTGATAGTAGAGGCCGGCTCCGTGCCACACCAGCGCTTCGGCGTTCTTGGGGTTTTCCGCCAGCGCTGTCTCGCACTTCTTCATGCCACTGGCGAGTGCGTCCGAGTCGCCTGCGAATCCGGCAAAGAAGTCGTTCCTGATCTTGAGATCAAATCGCTCGTCCGCGGGCGCCGATCGCACGGTGGACAAAAAGCCGAACCCGAACGCCACGGCTCCGGCCAACATCATCAACCATTTATTTCGTCTCATCACCTGAATCCTCCGACGGATTCAGATTATCGAAAAACGCCGGCGACGGATGCCGCGATCCGGCGAATGACGCGCGCAAACGGACGAATGACGATAGCGCCGGGCAAGCAGAGCCGCAGCGTCTAGGGATGGACCTGGAACGCTTCGGTGGTCTCGAACAGCAGCGATCGTCCGGGGCGAACCACGGCGTTGACGCGGCCTTCCTTCTCCGTCAGCGGGAGCCCGGGTATCTGCGCGTTCGGATCCACGGGGTGATCCAACTGCGCGGTCTCGACGGTTACGGGAGTGGCCTTGACCTGGTACTCGGCGGCACCATCGTGAATCGTCTCGATATTCAGAGTCAGCAGACCGACGCTGCCCTTCTGTTTGGCGATTTGGGAATTCGTGATGCGGACGTCGAGTTTGGTGCCCTTCGGGAGGATGTCGCGACCGCCGGCGACAATCGGCGATTGGAGATGGCCCGTTACCAGTTCACCCTTGTTGACTTTGGCGCTGTCGAGGGTCTGGTCGAAGTCGACATAAAACTGTGTGTGGGCCGGAACTTCAACAGTCGGGGCCGAGGTGCGGTCTGCATCGCCAGTCTGCGCAGCCGTCTCCGTCTATCTCTGGCAAGATACCGCAACAAGCCCCGCCAATATAATGCAGTAAACATAGGCTCTCATCCTGGTGACCTGTTGCTTAGACGTGACTATCGGTTAGATCATTTCGTGCGGAAGTAATAGAACGTATGTTCCGCCTACCACGCCATTACTTAACCGGGCGTTCGGGGTGGAGATAGCCGGCGAGGAAACGGTAAACTTCGTCCCGCGACTCGCGGGCGAGTTGGGTGTCGAGCCGGTTGAACTGATGGCCGCCGGGAGCGTCCTCGTAGATCTTGTAGTCGAACTTCTTACCGGCTGCTTTCAGGGCCTCGATGAGGTGTTCCACTTCGAGGACATTCACGTCTTCGTCGTTGGTGTTGGTGTGGATCAGCAGAGGCGTGGCGAGTTGCTCCACGTGATTTACAGGCGAGCGGCGGCGATATTCCTGGATGTCTTCGCGAACCGTCTTGCCGATGTGATAGGGCGCGGAGTAGAGGGCGCGGTAGCTATCGGTCTGATAACCGAGGCGCGCCACTAAATCGCTTACGGGAACTCCGGCGTATGCGACGGCGAACGACTTCGGATGCTCGAAGATACTCATGAGCGTGATGAGTCCGCCGTGGCTCCAGCCCATGACGCCAACTCGTGCGGCGTCGAGAAACTCGTAGTTTTCGAGCATCCAGTCGCGGCCGACATACACGTCGTCGACCTCGCGGCCGCCGTAATCGATCAGTTCATAGAAGCTTCGTCCGTAACCGGTGCTGCCCCGATAATCGGTGGCGATGATGGAGTATCCCTGCTGGATCAACTCCCGGACAATGTGCGCGCCGTCGGTGTTGAAGTTGGAGTGAACGCCGCCGTGGACCAGAACGATGAGAGGCTGCTTCTTCGAGCGGTCGAGCCGCTTCGGGATGAATGTGTAGGCGGTGACGATAACCGGATTGGCAGCGCCGGGCGCCTTGGGATTCGCGATGTGGGTGGGCGGGAGGCTGGTGTAGCGAACCTGATCGACATCGGCGATGTCCTGCAGTTTGACGTGCCACATCAGGTTGTCGACCGACTTCTCGACCTGATCGAGTTGCATGTCCGGCCCGCGCTGCGGAGCGGGCGGCGGAGTTTGCGCGAGCAGGTTGAGGGCGATCGGGATGGCAACTGCGAGCAGGCGCAGGCGCATCATCTATTTTGGCATGTAGCCGCGGATGAGCGGGAACATTTCCTGGATGAATTGTATGTTGGCTATTTTCGCCGGCTCGTCGTTGCCGTTCAATATCGGGGTAATGACGCGGACCAACGCCGTATCCGTGCGGTTGTAGCGGATGGCATCGACGACTACATAGATCTTGGCCTTGTACTCGCTGGCGACCACCCGGTTGTGCGACTGGTACCAATACATCACATCGCTCTTGGCGTCGCGATTGGAAATGACGTAGTGGTTCACGTTGATGGTGCCGGTTCCGGGGACCTGGACGGGGAGGATCTCAGACTGCAGTTGCACCCAACCGGCGCCGGGCAGACAATTTTTCGGCGAGTGCGGCGCCTTGCCGTTGCGTTGCGAGAAGAAACTCGCGATAAAGAGATTCGTGGCCACGGGACTGCCAGGCTGGGAGTACGTCCGGGTCAGCAGATCGTCCGCTTTGAGTACGTCGCGGGTTTCCTGATCGACGTAGCCTTCCTGAGCGAGGGTCCAAGCGCCGATAGTGTACGGGAACGTGCTGAGCGGCGCCGGCGGCGTGACGGCTTCGGGCCGCGACACGGCGCGGACCGCGACGGCCTGCCCGATGAGCAGGACCGAAACGGCAATCAGGGGTGTGGTCTTAAGCAGCGTCAGCGGGCTTCGACTTTGCATGGGCACCGTTGTAGATCCAGTTGATGAGCTGGTGAGTAAGCATGAGCATGACCAGAGCCACCATGAATATGATCCAGCCCTCCATGCTATGGAAGAAGCCCTGCGCCAGGTCCGGGCGGACTTCACTGAGAATGCCGGTGATGGTCACGCGGCCGGCATTGGCGAGAATGGCGATCGGTACGGTGCAGACTAGCAGCGCCCATCGCATCCACGGCTTCGAATCGAAGAAAAAGGCGTACACCAGAGACAGAAACGACAGCGACAGGAGCGAGCGGATTCCGCTGCAGGCTTCCACGACCGATAGTTTCTGACTGGCAAGTTCGAGCACATTGCCGTCGCGCAGTACCGGAATGCCGAGCAGCGAAAGAGCCCACTCCGCGACACGGCTCGCGAATAACTGGAGCGGGAATGTGATCTGAGTGTAGATGATGCGCGGAATCGGGACCATGAACAGCATCAGCCCGATGGGGAACGCCAGAATCCGGAAGATCTTGGTACCGCAGGTCAACAGGACACAGCCGGCGATCGTGATGATGATGGACGTCCGTTGAAGGAACAACTCGGCTCCGAGTGTGCCGAGCAGCAACTGCATCGCTGCATAGGCCAGGATCGCGAGACCCCAGTAATTGGGTTTCACTTCCGTCGCGAGTAACTCGTCGCGCCGGGTCCAGGCGATATAGGCCGCTACGACGGGCACAAAGAAGCCGTGCCCCATGTCCTCGTCGCCCTCCCACTGGGCAACCAGCGGGATCAGGACAGGAAGATAGCAAAACAGCACCAGTGCCGTGACCCACCCGAGTACAGCCCACGGGATTGTTCGAGCCCCCACTTCCGCGGGAGGCCTGGAATCGGGCAATCGATCGGCTACACTTGCCATAAACGCTTCACTTCAGTAGATCACACAGAACCCAGTGGAACAACCAGTCAATCATTGTACTCCTAAGGCTTCGACAGGGTATTCGGTTGGGGCGGGTTGCTCGGACCGGATCCATTGTTGAAGCTCGAACTGCCGCTGCTAAACCCGGGGTTGCTGAGCCCGGTATTTCCCGGATTCTGCATCTGCATGTTGCCAACGGACATTTGCGGGTTCATCGTCTTGTCTTTTTGAGGATCGAAGACGAACTCCCATTCCTGGTATTTCTGCCGGTCGTCGTAGATCTTGATGGAGGGCCCTTTGTACTTCGTGGCGACGCCGGCGATACCCTGACCGAGTCCCTGACGATTGTTGTTGTTAAAGGCGCCCGGGACTCCGGCGGGGGGCTGTCGCGGTTGGGTCAGCAGGTTCTTGATCATGTCGGAGGCGGACTGCTGCTGGCCGCCGGTCTGCTGCTGCATCTGCTGCTGGCGCTGCTGGATCTGCTGCTGCAGTTGCTGCTGCTGGATCTGCTGTTGATACGACTGCTGCTGGAATGGCGGCTGCTGTTGATATTGCTGCGGGAACGGGCTCGGCTGGTAGCCCGGCTGGCCGGGTTGCGCATTCACGGCGCCGGGCTGATTCGGCTGACCGGCCTGTTGCGGCAGGGTGTAGACCGGCTGGCCGCCCGGTGGTGGAGGCGGCCCGTAGCCGGGTTGTGGCTGGGGTTGTCCATAGCCAGGGTGACCGGGTTGAGGCTGGGAGGCGGGCTGTCCGTAGCCGGGTTGGCCGGGTTGAGGCTGGTAGCCGGGTTGCCCGTAGCCGGGCTGGCCGGGTTGGGCTTGATATCCGGGTTGACCATAGCCGGGTTGACCGGGTTGGGGCTGGTAGCCGGGTTGGCCATAGCCGGGTTGTTGCCCGTTCTGGGCGAACTGCTGCTGGTAGTTATTCGTGCCCGGAGCCACGGGAGGCGGCGCGCCGTACGCGTTCTGATTCTGGTAGTTCTGATTTTGGTAATACGGCTGGCCGTTCGGGTCTAACTGGTTCGTCGAACCGGGAACACCCGCGACGCGGTCGCTGGGACGCCGGCCGACGGCGGCATTCACCTGGGGTTCGCCGTTCTGGGCGTCGGGGGTGCCGACCGTATTGCCGGGAGTGGCGTCCATGCCCGAGGCGGAACCCATGCCATTAGCACCCATTCCGGTGGAGCCGAATCCGCCGGCCTGCTGCCCGCCGAGAGGATTCGCGGGCGCCTTCTTCACGAGCGAATCGGTGAGGACACCGTTGGTGGCATGGATGAGGCGCCACTCCTCCTTGCCGGTCATCGGGTCGATGAAGTGCTTGCGGAGGTACCGGATATTGTTGGTGTTATCCAGGTCCTCCATCTTGCCCGGATAGCGTCCGTTCTTGCGGACAAAGAGGCCGATGGCGCGCTTGTACTGCTCGCCCCGCTCGATGAGGAGCCCTTCGCGGTCGCGGGCGGTTTCAAAGGCCACGCGCGGAAGTTGCAGCAGCATCATGATGGCAATTCCCGCGGCGAGTACGAATACGAACAGCAGGACGAATCCCGATTCGCCGCGTTTGCGCCGGACGGGCATCACGAACTCACCGCCTCGGTTTCGAGCGGCAGCCGCTGCTGGTGCTTGTTAGACGTATCCTCTACCAGCGCCGAGTTGATGCCGATTTGAACCACCTTGTAGCGGTTCTTGATCACATCGCCTTCGGCGGCGACGAAGATGTCTTCCCCTTCGAGGAAGAAGGCCTGTTTCTGTCCCTCATGCACCACCTTGGTGAAGCCGTAGAACTTCAACGGGATGGGCGGCGGGGGCGGCTCGACCTTGGGCTTCGGGGGTTCGGGTTTGACGGGGCCGATGAACGCGGTCTTCCTCTCGCCACCCGGAATGATCGGCTTCACCGTCGCGATTTCGACTTTCGGCGCCGCCGCCGTGGAGAAATCGAATAATGAGCGTCCGCCGCCGGAGACGTTGACGTCGCGCAGTTTCGCCAGGAGTTTGAGCCGGAGTGTGGGATCGACGCGCGAGGGATCGATGGGATCCTTCGGCTTGAGCGTCGGCTTGAATTCCTGGAGCGAGCTGCCGCGGCCGGAGTTGCGGGCGAGCGCGAGACGGCTGGCGACGCGAGTATCCGAGCGCGGGGTGATTCGTTGCGCAACGCCCGGCATGGGACGCAGCGCAGGCACCGCGGCGGTGGAAGACGGACTGTTCGTGGGTGTGCCCGACGAGTTGTAGAAGTAGACGGCCACGGCGACCACAAGAAGGCCGATCAGGGCGTAGACCTTCTTCCGCTCGCCGCCGAGTTTGATTTCGGGCTTGAGAACGCGCTTCATTGCGGCACCGTGTCCTGCCGGACGAACGCGTCCAGCTTCATGTTGACGTTCAGGCGTCCCGACTGGCCCTGCTGCGGAGTGGCATTCAGGCTCTCGATGATGAGCAGACGCGGCGAGCGGTCGACGCGATTGATGAAGTTGAGCAGATCCGCGTAGCTGCCTTCGTAGTTGCCGGTGATGGACATCATGCCGAGGTTGTCGCTGCCCTCGATGGGTTCGATGGCGAAGGCGTGTTCTTTGGGCGTAATCTTGGAATCGCGGGCGGCGGTGACGAGTTCCTCGAGGATGGTCGAGTACGCCGTGCGCTCGCCCAGGAAGTAGTTCTCCATGAAGTTGTCGCCTTCGGTGCGGCCCACGTCGACTTTCGAGACGTTCTGACGTGTCCGTTCGAGTATGACGCGCTGCTGGATCGCTTGACCGCGGAGGTCGACCATCTGCCGTTCGAGATCCTGCGGTGAGCCGCCGATGGGGCGCCACACGAACCACGCGGCCACCAGGTTCATGACGAGCAGGGTGACGAGGACGAGTTGGGCCACCGCGGCCGCGCTGCGGGGAGGCCATGCCAGCTTGGGAAGCTTAAAGTTTCTGGGCATAGTTCACATTCACGCGGTACCGGTAGAGAGGTTCATTCTGAGTGGGCGGCAGGTAGGTGGACACCGCCGCGGGGCCGAACATCGGGGACCGTTCCAATTGTTTCAGAAACGCCTGCAGGGGCTCGACACTCTGCGCTCCCACCACCATGTCGAGCACCACCTGGTTGGAGGAGTTCACCTGGGGCAGGCGGATGTAGATGAGACGCACGTTGTGCGGCATCACCTTTTCGAGGTCATCAAATATGCGCGTCCAACTGATGGATTTGCGTTCGATGAGCGCGTTGAGCATGAGGCTGCGCTCCAGGACCTCAGCATTTTCGGGGCGGCGCAATGCGGCATCGAATCCCGTCTGGCGCTTCTGGACCGTGCCTAATTGGGTATTCAGCGTGGTGATGGAATGCCGGGTTTCACTGGCGCGTCCACGTCCGGTAACGATGGTTCCAATCAGGAACAGCAGCAGGATGGACAGGACGGCACAGCCGGCCACGGAGGCGACCAGGATCGGACGGTCGCGGCGGAACGGTTCGCTTGCCAGATTGAGAGGGTATCTCATAGGCGGCCTCCCTGCTCCAGGTATCCGCAGAGTCCGGCCGTGTACGGGCCGGGAGAGCCAAACCGCGATTCGAGGGCTTCGACGGGGATGCCGAGTTCGCCGCTCCAATCGGACGCGAATGAGTGGGTGGCGTGCCCGAAGCCGCAGAGGCGGAGACGCTCCGGCCGTGCCGCGAGTTCATCCTCTATATATGCGACCGTCGGGAACAGGACCGCGAGGATCTCCTCGCCGGAGGTAGTTTCGAGTTCCACGGTGCGAACCAGTTTGAGCCGGATGCCGTCGGTCACCAGAACGCTGAGCACCTGGCCGCTGATCTTGGCGAGAACGATAACACCGCCGGTATGCAGCAGGTTGACCGCTGCGAGCGAAGACGTGGTGACGAGGCCGGGCCAGTATCCGGCGGCGCGGAACGCTGCCTCATACCGGGCGACGATCTCGAGCGACATGACGGCGGCGACGACATCGATTTTCCCATTCGTGCCGGCGGGCTGGACGCAGTAGCTGACCGCAGCCGATTCGACGTCGAACGGCACGCTTTTGCGAACCCGGAACCGAATGAGCGCGCGCTGTTGTTCGGCGTCGGACGGGAACGAGTCGAAGTCGAGGACCTGGACGCGCGCGGAATGGTCGGGCAGAATCAGGGCAGCGGTCCGGCGCTTGCCGTTGCGCGGAACTAGCGACGCGACATGGGCGCCAAACACTTCGGGTATCTGCACGTTGTCGCGAGCGGGCGAGACGCTGATGACGCCGGGTTCGATTTCGTGGAATTGGATATCGGCGCTGTTCGACGGCGCGAACGCGATGCCGGCCTCCGACACTTCGAACGCGTACGCCGGCGGCGGATCGTGGAACACCGATGGGAGTGAGTCGAGGAGGCTCATTCGATAAAGGTCACCTTGTTGATTTCCTTGAGCGTGGAGATGCCGAACCGCACCTTCTCAATCGCCGATTCGCGGAGGAACGTCATTCCTTCTTCGCGGGCGAAACGCTTGATTTCCGAAGCCGCGCGCTTGTCGAGGATGGCCTCGCGGATGCGCTCGCTGAGATCGAGGAGTTCGTGAATCGCAGTACGGCCGCGGAATCCGGTACCGCCGCATTCGAAGCAGCCGACGCCTTCCGAGAACGGGAAGTCGCGCCACTCGTCCGGGTTGAGTCCGCTTTCGACGATGTAGGATTCCGGATACCGGACCGTGGTCTTGCAGTGCGGGCAGATGATGCGGACCAGGCGCTGGGCCAGGATGCAATTGAGCGCCGACACGAAGTTGTACGGTTCGACGCCCATGTTCAGGAACCGGCCGAGCACGTCGAGCACATTGTTGGCGTGGACCGTGGTGAACACGAGGTGGCCAGTGAGCGCGGCGTTGATGGCGATCTGCGCGGTTTCCTGGTCGCGGATTTCGCCGACCATGATCTTGTCCGGGTCATGACGCAGGATGGAGCGGAGACCGCGGGCGAAGCTGAGTCCTTTTTTCTCGTTGACGGGGATCTGGGTGATGCCCTTGATCTGGTATTCGACAGGGTCCTCAATGGTGATGATCTTGTCTTCGTCGTTCTTGATCTCGCTGAGCGCGGCGTAGAGCGTGGTAGTTTTACCGGATCCGGTGGGACCGGTAACCAGCACCATTCCGTAGGGTTCCTTGATGTAGCGGCGGAACTTGGTGAGGTCGGCGTCCGAGAAGCCGACGACGTCGAGCGAGAGCGTAGCGAACTTCTCGCTCATCGACTCCTTGTCGAGCACGCGGAGGACGACGTCTTCGCCATGGATGGTGGGCATGACGGAGACGCGGAAATCGATGAGGCGCGACTTGTAGCGGACGCGGAAACGGCCGTCCTGCGGAATGCGGCGCTCGGCGATATCGAGTTCGCTCATGACCTTGATGCGCGAAATGATGGTGGAGTGCCAGTCCTTGGCGATCGGCGGCATAGCGTAGTGGAGGACACCGTCGATGCGGTACTTGATGGCGACTTCCTGATCGCGCGTCTCGATGTGGATGTCACTGGCGCGGCGTTCGAGCGCGTTGAAAATCGTAGTGTCGACCAGCTTGATGACGGGCGCAATGTCGCTGTCTTCGGCGGTGAGTTTGTCGATGGACAGCGTTTCGTCGGGATTGTCCTCTTCGCCGACCACGTCGAGCGCAAAGCCTTCGGTGACCTCCTCGAGGACGCGCTGGCTCTGTTCCGTTTTCTTGAGGAGATCGGAGATTTGGGAGAGCGTCGCGACCTTGACGCGGAGTTTCTTGCCGAGCAGGATGGACAGCTCGTCGATCAGGTTCAGGTTACGCGGATCGGCGACAGCGATATCGAGGGTGCCGTGGTCGGCCTGAATCGGTACGAAGTTGTACCGGAACATCATGTCGACGGGCATCGAGTGAAACAGGTCGTGATCGATGCGAACTTCGCGCAGGTCCACGAACTCGCAGCGATAGCGCATGGCGAGGCGGCGCGACTTTTCAGCTTCCTGGATCGGGTCGGTGATATTGGGTCGTTCAGCAGTGGCCATGATGTTATGCTCCGGGCGGCTTGCCGGCGCTATCGGCGAGCGAGAAGATCGGCATGTAGAGAGCGATGAGCACGAACGCGACGAAGATGCCCATGAAGATCATGATGGCCGGCTCGATGAGGGCGAGCGCGGCGGTCATTTGGGTGTTGACGTCGTCCTCATAGAACTCGGCGACGCTATTGAGCATGGACGGGAGGGCGCCGGTAGACTCGCCGACTTCAATCATGTCGATGGAGAGTCCGGGGAACACCTTCGTTTTCTGAAGAGCGGAGGAGAGGGTCTGGCCCTCGCGAACGCGCTGACGGGCGGCATCGAGAGAGCGCTTGATCAGCAGGGTTCCGATGGAGTCGGCGGCTGTTTCAAGTGCCTGGAGGAGCGGGATGCCGCCGACCAGCAGGGTGGACAGGACGCGGGAAAACTGGGCGACCTGGTATTTGATCCAGACCTGGCCGAATATGGGGGTGCGCAGTTTCATGCGATCGACCCTTTCGCGGCCGGAGGGAGTGCGGGCCCACAAGCGGAACAGGACGATGGCGAGCGCGACGGCTCCGGCGAACAACAGGATATATCCGCGCGCGGTGGTGCCGATGGCAATGAGGATCAGCGTCATCTCCGGCAGGTTCGCCTGCATGCTGGTGTAGAGTTGGGCAAAACTCGGAACCACGTAGGTGATGAGAAAGATGATGAGCGTGATGACCAGCGTGATCAGAATCGCCGGGTACATCAACGACAGCAGCACCTTCTTGCGGACCGACATCGACAGGCGCTGGTATAGGATGTAGCGGTCGAGCACTTCGGCCAAGGCTCCGCTTTTCTCGCCGGCCATGATGGAGGTGACGTACATGGGCGGGAAGATACCCTGGCGGTCGAAGGCGTCGGACAGCAGCGCGCCGTTGCGGACTTCATCGCGGACGCCGACGATGTGGCGGCCGAGTTTCGGGTCGGTGAGACGGTCGGCGAGCAGATCCAGGCCTTTGAGGATCGGCAGTCCGGCGCGGATGAGGGTGACGAACTGCTGGTTGAAGATCAGGAATTTTTCGAGGTTGAGTTTCTTCTTCTTGCCGATGCCGGCCGAGAGCGCGGATCCTTCGCCGCGGGCCTTGATGGAGTAGATGAGGAAACCCTGCTGGGTGAAGCGATCGCGGACCTCGCGTTCATTGGCGGCGATGGCCACCTGCTGGTGAATCTCGCCGCGGGGGTCCGCATATTTGAGAGTGAACTCGGGCATGGTTTACTCGGCTCCGTCGGGCGATTGGGTGGAATCGACGAATTCGGCTCCCTTGGGCAGTTGGAATCGGAACATCTGGTCGGTTATCGGCGGATTCAGCTTTTCTCCGGAGAAGGAAAACGCGAGAACGGACGAATCCTGGCCGGTGACGATGAGTCGCTGGATCTGGTTATCGGAGCCGACCAGGAAGGATACCTCGCGATAGGGCAGGCGGTCCGACTTGGGTTGGGCGGTGATAAAGACGCCGTTATCCTCAGGGTGGGCGGTGTAGCGGCCGAAATCCTTGTCGAAATCGAGGCGGCCGAGCAGGAACGCCATGGGGGCTCGCATATCCTCGGTCTCTTTGAGCTTCATTTTCTCGGCACGGTTCGTTTCGGGGCTGTAGTAATAGACGTTCTTGCCGTCGGAGACGAACAGTTTGCCCGCCGGGTCGGTATATTGCCAACGCATCCGGCCGGGTTTGCGTAAAAGGAGGTTGCCGGATTCGGTTCGGGTGCGGCCCTGAGTTTTGTAGGTCTCGCTGAAAGACACTTCGAGTGTTTTCGCGTGGTTGTAGCGGTTCTCGACTGCTTTCAATGTCTTGGGGAGGTCCAGATCGGCCGCGAAGAGCGGCGCGACGAGGGCCAGAACCCCTACCGCGCGAATGTTCACACTAATTCTGACGCATCGGTACCGCATTTCGTGCACCTGCAGCCGCCTGCCGGGAGTTCGTTCCGTAATTTTCGGGTTCGGGGGCGGGCGGAGTGGGCTCGGAACCCCAAATGTAAGCAGCGACGGCCTTTTGGACGGCGGACTGGCTTACTTTTGGTTTGGATGCGGCGGTGGCGTTGCAGATTCGGGAGGTCTGGAGGGCCATGAGTTGCTGGACGGCTCGGTGGAATTCGCGCTCGATGGCGATCCATGTAGCGGAGGATTTTGTCGAGGCGCTTGCTGGAGGCGGCGTCGTCGGGCGCGGTGAGGCCCTGTTCGAGGGCTTCGCGTTCGATGCGGCGCGCGCGATTGAGGCGCCAGGTGGATTGGGCGATCTGGTCGAGGAGGACCGTTTCGAGACCCTCGGCGGGGCGGTGCGCTTCCATGAGAGCGGTATGGAGGGCCTGGTAATCGGCGGGACCCTCGCCGGGGAGGATAAGTTCGGCGGCGGTGAGATTGCTGAGACGTCGGCTCTGAAAGTCGGCGGACGCGATTTCGTGACGGGCCGTCATCAGTACACCTCGGACATGGTGCGGCCGTCGATGCTGTTTGGGCGCGTGGTGCGGCCGGAGGCATTCGGGGCAACGCTGGTGCGGCTGGATAGCGGCAAGGTTTCCAAGGGTGTGACCGTGGTGCATGAAGGGGACTTCGCTGGAGTGGCCGCAGCGACGCCCGAGGAGGCGGATCGGGCGGCATCGGCGATTCGAGCGGAGTGGAAATCGGAGTCGCAGCCGTCGAGCAAGGAACTGTTCGCGTATCTTCGCTCAAACGACGAATCGCCGCGCACTGTTCACGAGGCCGGATCCGTTCCGGATGCGCTCGCGAGTGCGCCGGTGAAGCTGAAGCAGACGTATCAAATCGCCTATATCGCGCACACGCCGCTGGAGCCGCGGGCTGCAGTCGCGGAGTGGTCGGGGGACCGGTTGACGGTGTGGACCGGGACGCAGCGGCCCTTCGGAGTGCGCGGCGAACTCGCCGAGGCGTTCCACATTCCGGAGGAGCGCATTCGCGTGATCGTGCCGGATACGGGATCGGGGTATGGCGGCAAGCACACCGGCGAGGCGGCGATTGAAGCGGCGCGGCTCGCGAAGTCGGCGGGGAAGCCGGTGAAGCTGGTGTGGAGTCGCGAGGAGGAGTTCACCTGGGCCTACGCGAGACCGGCCGGGGTGATCGATGTCGTGAGCGGCGCGACGAAGGACGGCCAGATTGTCGCGTGGGAGTTCCACAATTACAACTCGAGGACGGCTGGCATTGAGACGATGTACACGGTCCCGAATCAGCGCATCGAATTCCACGAGACGAAGTCGCCGCTGCGGCAGGGCTCGTACCGGGCGCTGGCGTCGACGGCGAACCACTTCGCGCGGGAGTCGCATATCGATGAGCTCGCGCACGAGGTGGGCATGGATCCTGGAGTTCCGGTTGAAGAATCTGGCGGACCCGCGGTTGAAGGCTGCGTTCACCACTGCTGCCGAGCGGTTCGGCTGGGGTGGCAAGGCGCCTTCCGGACATGGGTATGGGATCGCGGGCGGGTATGAGAAGCGTGGGTATGTGGCGGCGGCCGTCGAAGTTGCCGTGGAGAAGCGCGCTGTGCGAATCCTGCGGGTGGCGACGGCTTTCGATTGCGGCGCGGTGGTGAATCCGGAGCATTTGAAGAATCAGGTGGAAGGCGCGATGGTGATGGGAATCGGCGGGGCGCTGTTCGAGGCTCTCGAGTTTTCGAACGGCCAGGTCACGAACGCGCACCTGTCGGATTATCGGGTGCCGCGGTTCAGCGATCTGCCGGTGATTGAGACAGTGCTGATCGATCGCAAGGATCAGCCTTCTATGGGTGCCGGCGAGTGTCCGATTATCGGATTGGCCCCGGCAGTCGCGGCGGCAATTTTCCAGGCGACTGGCGAGCGGCGGCGCAGTCTGCCGATGGTGTGAGCGACGGGCGGGCCGGGCGGAAACCGCTCGCTGACGCGTCGCGGCTCAAGAGGGATCGGCACGGCACTGGCGGCTCTAGCGCTACTGGCGGTCGTATACGTACGTGGACGGAGCGACGGCACCGGCAGCCTGGTACACCTGCGTCAGCCGTTTCCCGTCCGCCGAGACGGACACCCGCGCCGTCCCGGTCACTTTTCCGAGACGCCGGTCCGTGATCTCGATCGTATTCCCATCAATCCGGCGGCCCGAGGTAGTGGAGCCGCTCGGAACGTCCGCTCCGGTCACTGGATACTCGCGACCATCGTAGCGAATGGTCAAGTTGCTGCCCGCCGACCGTCCGATCACCCGATGCCCCGCGCCATCGGTCTGGATTTCAAATTCGGCAGGCAGGCTGAACGTCAACTTCTCCGCGCGCCACATCCCCGCGAGTCCCTTAGTTCCCACTACACGCTGCACCGACGCCGTGTCGCGCGCCATCTTCCCGCCGGGGCCGGGCGACTCCCGCACAATCGTCAGACGCTGTTGATCCGGCGCCAGAATCCACTTCGATCGCGAGGCCATCCGCCCACCCACGCTGACCGTCATCTCCCAGGATCGCGAACTCAACTGCGAGCACGTGAGCGTCGCTCCACCTGGCAACTGCCGCGGCAGCCCATCCATCCGGCAGGCCAGCTCACGGCGATCCGTACTGGTGAACCGGTAGGTGCCATCCGCATCCGATTCGATCAGGACCGTTGCGCCGCTGATGGTGCTCGCGGCCGGGTTCAGCTTCCAGCGACCGGCGAAGAGGTCGCCAGCTGCTACCGTTCCCGACGCGAGCGTAACGCCGCATGCGATCAGAGTAAGGAGGTGGATCCGCATGGCGCTCTCGTCAACTACGCGAGTCGAGGAACAGCTTCAACCGCGCCATCGCCGGTTCCAGGATCGACATCTCGGCGGCATAGCAGATTCGAACCGAGCCTTCGCCGCCCGCGCCAAATGCGACTCCCGGGGCCAATCCGACGTTCGACTCCATCAGTAATTGCTTGCAGAAGCCGAACGAGTCGGTGAGGCCGTCGATTCGCGGAAACAGATAGAACGCACCCTCCGGTTTCGGCAGCGTGACCCCGGGCATCTTCTCCAGGGCAGCGATGCAGAAATCGCGATTCTGCCGAAGACGGATCAGCATTTCGCGGACTGCGTTCTCTCCCCACAGCAGGGCGGTCTCGCCGGCGCGTTGGGCGAAACTCGGCGCATGGCTGATGATGAACTCGTTCAGTTGCGTCGCGCGCGCGGCCAGATCCTTGCGCGCCACCAGCCATCCGACGCGCCACCCGGTCATGCAGTAGGCCTTCGAGAACGACTGAACCACCACCACCGCGTCGTCGCGCGTCGCGAGTTTCAGGATGCTGGGCGAGGCCACTCGCTCGGGTAATTTGGCTTTCGGCGGCAAATCGGGATAGTAGAGGCGCTCGTATACCTCGTCAGCCATCAGCCACAGTCCGTGACGGCGCGCGAAATCGAGCAATTGCTGCTGCTCGGCGACGGTTGCCACCCAACCCAGGGGATTCGACGGCGACGTGTACAGCAGCATGCGGGTGCGAGGCGTGACCGCGGATTCAAGTGCATCGAAATCGATGGTGTACCGGCCCCCCGACAGGACATGCGGAATCTCGTTCGGGGTTGCGTTCGACATCCGCACGTTCGCCGAGCCGTTGGGCCAGGCGGGAGTCAGGACCAGCGCCTCGTCTCCCGGATCGAGCATGCAGCGGATGCCGACGTTCAACGCCTGCACGCCGCTGCAGGTCACCACGATCTCCGTCGCCGGGTCGATGTCCACGCCATGCTGCTCCTGGTAGAAGCGGGCCAGGGCGCGGCGGGTGGAGGGGAGTCCGGCATTCTCGGTGTAGAAGGTGAAGCCGTCGGCCATGGCTTTCTGGGCGGCGCGTTTGATGTATTCCGGAGTCGGGAGGTTCGACTCGCCGAAATACAGCTTCAGAACGCCATCCATTCCCATCGCGATTTCAGCGAGTTCACGGATGCGGGAGTGCGGAACCTGGAGGGCGGAGTCGGCTACGGATGCAGGCATAGAAACATCCAGTGTAGCGAGCGATTCGCCCTTTGAGGTATCGTGGGAGCAGAGGGTTTAATACCCTAGCGTCTTAAATATGCCCCATCCCGGCGCGCTGAATGCCGGGGATTGCGGGCGAATCGGGACGGCCAAGAAACTGCTCTTGGAGAGAATGGACGAGTCCGCCAACCGGCATCATCGTTCCTTGGCGGGGCGTTTGGGAGGCTTCGCTTGGTTATTTTGCTATTCGGTCCCCCGGGCAGCGGGAAGGGCACTCAGGCCTGCGAGATTGTTGGTCTCACACAGATCACCGCGATTTCTACAGGGGATCTCCTGCGCGAGGAAATGTCCGCGGGCACGGAACTTGGGTTGAGGGCGAAGGGGATCATGGAAGCGGGCGGTCTGGTCAGCGACGAGATCGTCAACCAGATGATCACCGGACGCATCAGCCAACCCGACTGCCGCGACGGGTTTCTGCTGGACGGATATCCCCGAACCGTCGCGCAGGCTCGCTTCCTCGATTCGCTTCTCGAGCGCGGTGGATTTCAGACGCCCACTGTGTTCCACCTGGATGTCCCGCCCGACGTGGTGATGGGTCGCATCACGGCACGTGTCCAGTGTCCGGTCTGCCATCGTATTTACAACACGCTATACCAGCCGCCGAAGACGGCCGGCATCTGCGACTTTGACGATGGCAAGCTGTTTACACGGGGTGACGACACGCCCGCGACGGTTCGCGCACGATTGAAAGCGTATTGCGACGTGACGGATCCCGTGCTGGACTATTACCGGCAGAGCGGCGCGACCTTTCATCGGGTGGACGGCACGCAGGCGGCGGAGTTGGTCTTCGAAGAGATCGCCGGCATGTTGCAGTCCGCCATGGCCATTCAGCAATAGGGGTATCCCCTACCGGCTTGCTAACGCGCGCCGCTCTGAAGTGTGAGCGGGCACTAGCCCGTCGCTAAGTACCGCTGTGCCATACCGATAGGGACTATCGTTTAGGCTCGATCCCCGCACTGGCGTTATCACGTCTCGGTCGCATTTGGCCGATGAGTCAAACGTGAGCAAATAGCCATGTCACTGATCAGACTCGCCAGTACCCTGTGCGCCGCCGCCATGATGGTACCGTCCCTCCGCGCCGACGAGTACACGCCATTCGTCGCCATGAATTGGTCGCTATACGCCGAGTTGGGCTCTACCCAGAGTTTCGCCTTTCTCCCCCACATGGACGGTGAAACTGGCGAGGTCCTGCGGTTCGCCGTCTCGCAGGCGAATCCTTTCGTGCATATCTTCACTACAAACCCTTCGGCGTTGCTGATCTGGAGCCAACCGGATCTGACGATGCTAGCCGACTTTGCGGCTGCGGCCCCAGGGTGGAACAATCCGCCGGAAATCGACTTCAGTACGGGGATGCCTGAGCCATACGATCCAGCAACGGCCGGGCTCGATGGCGGTCCGATTCCGGGATGGGTGGATCCGGGCAGTGTCGATAGCGGTCTGGATCCCCCTTTCGATCCAGGTACCGATCCCTCTCCGGAAGCCCTACTCGCAACCCTGCCTTCCGCACCATCGGGTGGGCCCGGAGCGCTTTCCCCCGAGTTGCAGCCAGAATCGGTACCGGAACCGGGCCCCATTGGCTTGGTCCTGATCGGTCTCTCCGGCTTCATTGCCGTTTCTCGCAGACGGAAGCGCTGACGGCGATTACTTCACTTTCAGGTCTTTGCGAAGGCGGTCGGCGATCTCATCCGCGCGCCTGTGAGTAGCCTCCGGTTGCGTATTGCGGACCGGCAGATAAGTGGACCAGATGACGTTCCGGCTCTGGCGGTCGACCAGGAAAATGGTGCCGCGGCCTTTCGAGAAGTTGCCGATGTGCTGCGCTGGTTTTGCGAAAGGATTGTCATCCTTCTTGTCTTCGGCGTCTTTGTCTTTGTCTTTGTCTTTCTCGGAAACCTCCGGCGGGGGCGGGTACAACTCGGTCATCTTCTGTTCGAAGCCCTCGCCGATCCGATCGGTGAACACCGCGTCGGCTTTTTGGGGATCCGTAACTACCTGCATCAGGCCTAGCTGAGTCACCCGGTTAGCCAGGTACTGATCGAGGCTCCCACTCATCGGGAGCAGGTACACCGAATGGACGGTGCCGAGTTGCGGGTTCGCAGCAGCCAGCGCAAAACCCATCGCGGACAAAAACAAAATCAGTCGCCTCACCATTACATCGATGATACCGCTCGGGTGGCACGCGCTATATTGGCGTATTAATGTACAAGGGCCAGAAGATCACGGTAGTGATCCCGTGTCTCAATGAGGAGCAGGGAGTCGAGCAGGTCCTGCGGCGCATGCCGGCATTCGTCGACCAGGTAATCGTGGTGGACAACGGTTCCACAGACCGCACCTCCGATATTGCCCGCTCGCTCGGCGCCGAAGTAATTCGCGAGGATGTTCGGGGGTACGGTCGGAGTTACAAGCGCGGATTCCGGGACGCGACCGGCGACATCATCGTCACCCTCGACGGCGATCATAGCTACCCGCCGGACGCGATTTCGTACCTCATCGAGGCGTTCCTTCACCTGGAAGTCGACTTTCTCAACGCGTCGCGATTTCCGGTCCGCGACCGCCATGCCATGAGCTTCAAGCACAAGATCGGGAATCTGGTGCTTTCCGTGGCGATGTCGCTGCTCTACTTCCGCTGGGTGCGCGATTCACAAAGCGGCATGTGGGTATTCCGCCGGGCGATCCTCGAGGGCATGACCCTGGAATCCGATAGCATGGCGTTTTCGGAGGAGATCAAGATCGAGGCCCTGAAGAATCCGCGCATTCGCTTCCGCGAGATTCCGGTGCAGTATTCGTCGCGGCTGGGGGAAATCAAGCTGAATCCCTGGCGCGATGGATTCTACAACCTCTGGTTTCTCGCCAAGAAACGGCTTCCGGCCTCTAAGAGGAACGCGTGACTGGCGGTGTCACCGCGGTCATTCCGAATTGGAATCGTGCGGATCTGCTGGCGGAAGTTCTCGACGGTGTGCGGCGGCAGACGTGTCCGCCGTCTCGAATCGTAGTGGTGGACAACGGCAGCACCGACGAATCCTCGTCCGTCGCCGTCGGGAACGGCGCCGAGGTTTTGCAACTTTCCCGAAACAAAGGCTTCGCCTACGCAGTCAACCGTGGTGTAGAGGTGTGCCAGTCCGAGTGGGTGCTGCTGTTGAATAACGACGTTACACTCCAACCCGGGTGGTTGGCCACACTCTTGGCGGCCGCCGTTCGGGAGAAGGCCTGGTTCGCCGTGGGGAAACTGAAATCGGCGGCGAATCCCGGCGTGCTGGACGGCACCTGGGACGCTGTCTGCCGAGGCGGAACCGCGTGGCGTTGCGGCAGCGGACGCAGGGACTCGCCCGAGTACTCGGAACCTCGCACCATCGCGTTTCCTCCCTTGACCGCAGCCTTGCTGCGGCGCGAACTGTTTCAGCGGACCGGTCTGCTGGACGAATCGTTCGAATCGTACCTGGAGGACGTCGACCTCGGGCTTCGCTGCGCAGCGGCGGGACTCCGCGGCGTCTACGTGCCGGAGGCTGTGGCGCTGCACGCGGGTAGTGCGACACTCGGACCGTGGCACAAAGCCACGGTACAGCGCTTGGCCCGCAACCAGATCCTACTGACCCGTAAGCACTTCCGTGGAGCCCCGCGCTGGCCGATCCTGGTGGCCCAGTTGCTCTGGGGACTTATCGCAGTCCGGCATGGAGCTGGTTCGGCATGGGTTCGAGGACGGCACGAAGGGCGCCGCATGCCACCGCCCGCTGCCGGTGTGGAATGGTCCGCAATCCGGGAAACGGTCTCGGCGAGCGAGGCCGAGATCCGCGAGCTGCAGTCGGAAACGGGATTCGATTTGTACTGGAAACTCTACTTCGCGTTGGTTCGGGCGGCCGCATGAAGGACGTCAGCGCCATTGTAGTCACCTACAATTCGGAAGCCGAAGCCGGGGCCTGCCTCGACTCCCTCAGGGATTGCGGGCAGGTGATCGTGGTCGACAATGCATCCGCCGATGAGACGCTCAGCGTCGTGCGGCAGCGCCCGTTCGCCGACGTTTTCCCGAACCCCGGCAATACTGGATTCGGCGCGGCCGTGAATCAGGGACGCCGGGCCGCCCTCGGCCGCTACCTGCTGCTTCTGAATCCCGATGCGGTTCTCGAGGGCGACTGCGGCCCGCTGATCGAAGCGTGCGAGCGGTACGGGATCGCCGCCGGTTGCCTCACAGACTCGGAGGGCCGCCCGCAAAGCGGATTCACCGTCCGGCGACTCCCGGGTCCAGCCGCACTCGCCTTTGAAGCACTCGGACTGAACCGCCTCTGGCCCTCGAACCCAGTGAATGCACGCTACCGGTACCGCGATCTGGATCTGACCCGGGCTTGCATTGTCGAGCAGCCGGCGGCGGCGTTTCTGATGGTCCGCGCCGACATCTTCGATGCCTTGAACGGATTTGACGAGGAGTTCTGGCCGGTGTGGTTTGAAGACGTCGATTTCTGCCAGAGGGCCCACCAGCGCGGGTACGAAATCGCTTTCGTTCCGTCGGTGCGAGCGCGGCATTCAGGTGGACATTCGGTGAGCAAAATGCCCGCTAAGTACCAGAGGATGTGCTGGTATGGTAGCCTGCTAAGGTACGCTGGCAAGCATTACAATTCCCTGGCTTTTCGAATTGTGTGCGGATCAGTGGTACTTGGCTCCCTGTTTCGATGGTTTGCCGGATCGTTCAGGCGGCCGGGGAGTTTTCGCAGCGATCATAGACAGGTTATACGGTTAGCGGCCGTTAGTATGGCTGCGGGTCGTCTTGTGTATCCGAACGCCGCTAGCTCAGGGGAAGGTAGCCAGACCAATTGCGATCCCATTCTGAGGACGGAAGTTGAAGCAAGTTGTAGACGACACCGACCAAGCGCCCACTTGCATGTCCCATAACGATTTCGTCTCCGTCACCATCGTGACGTACAACAGCGGCAGGTTTATCAAACGATGCCTGGAATCCGTGCTCGCCCAGAAGTATCTCAACAAAGAGATCATCGTCATCGATAATGCTTCGACGGACGGGACCATCGACATCCTCGAACAGTTCGAGGATCACTGCAAGATTGTCTACAACGACGAGAACATCGGGTTTGCCGCCGCTCAGAATCAGGCGATTCTGCTGTCGAACTCCGATTGGGTGCTGACGTTAAACCCCGACGTTCTGCTGCTCCCGAATTTCATTCAGGCGCTGGTCGATGCGGGGCAGATGAATCCGCGCATTGGCACGGTGTGCGGCAAGCTTCTCGCGATCCTGGCCAGCTTCGATCTGCCTGACAAACCGCTGGTGGATTCCACGGGCATCTACTTCACGCCGATGCTGCGGCACCTCGACAGGGGCAGTCAGGAAGTGGATAACGGCCACTACCTGAATCACGAATACGTCTTCGGTGCTACCGCGGCGGCCGCGCTCTACCGCCGGCAGATGATCGAGGACATCTCCCTCGACAACGAGTTTTTCGATCCCGACTTCTTCGTGTACCGCGAAGACGCCGACGTCGCGTGGCGGGCGCAGTTGTTCGGATGGCGGTGCATCTACACGCCGCACGCGCGCGGTTATCACGTCCGCAATGTGCTGCCGGGGAACCGGCGCGCGCTGCCGCCGGTGATCAACATGCACTCGGTGAAAAACCGGTTCCTGATGCGGATCAAGAACATGACGCCGGATCTCTACCGGCGGAACTGGTTTTCCATCACATTGCGCGATTTCGTGGTGGTTGGTTGTTGCCTGGTCTACGAACATTCGTCCTTGAAGGCGTTCTGGTACCTGGCTAAGAACTGGCGGCGCGTCCTTGAGAAGCGCCGGACCATCATGGACCGCCGCCGGGCCAGCGACAAGTATATGGCGGGCTGGTTCTCCTATATTCCTGTGAGCAAGCCGGCCAAGGCGTCGTCGAAGGTGCTGTCGAAATCCAGAGCCGCGCGGGACTAGCGTGGGTCCGTCTTGAGTTCGAACCGGCGCTACCGCTTTGCCATCGTGGGAACACGCGGGATTCCGGCCCGTTATGGCGGATTCGAGACCTTCGCCGAGGAACTGTCCACCCGCCTGGCGGAGCGCGGCCACGAGGTCTTCGTATACTGCCGCCAGCGGCACAGCGACCCCACCTATCGCGGCGTCCATCTGAGGGCGCTTCCCACCATCCGTCACAAGTACTTCGATACGGTTGTGCACACCTTTCTGTCGACCATCCACCTGCTGTTCTATCGCGTGGATGCCGCGTTGTACTGCAATGCGGCCAACGCGATCTTCACCTGGATGCCGCGCGCCGTACGAGTGCCCGTAGCGCTCAACGTCGATGGTCTCGAGCGGAATCGACGAAAGTGGAACATCCTCGCGAAATGGTGGTATCAGGCGTCGGAGTATCTGGCGACCGTTTGCCCCGATGTAATCGTCAGCGATGCGGAGCGAATCGCGGAGTATTACTTCTACCGGTATCATCGGGACTCGGTGTTCATCCCGTACGGTGCGCCAACGGGTAAGGTGCAGTCCAAGGCCATACTGAAGCAGTTGAAGCTGACGCAGGATCGCTATTTCCTGTATGTGAGCCGCATGGAACCGGAGAACAACGCGCTGCTGGTTCGCGAGTCGTTCGAGCCGCTGGAGACCACCCGGAAACTCGCGCTGATCGGCGATGCGCCGTACGCTCCCGAGTACATCAGCAAGGTTCGTGACACCACCGATCCGCGCATCGTCATCCCCGGAGCCATCTACGGTACCGGCTACCACGAGTTGCAGTCGCATTGTTTTGCCTACATCCACGCGACGGAGGTCGGAGGTACGCATCCGGCGCTAATCGAGGCGATGGGCCGGGGCGCGCTGACGCTGTACCTCGACACGCCGGAGAATGCGGAAGTCGCGGCAGGAGCCGCGATTCCGTTCACTCCATCCACCCTCACGGATACCCTGCGGCGCGTGATTGCGATGGACGACGAAGAACTACGCTCGTGGCGGCGCAAGGCCATGGAGCGGGTGCGTGAGCGGTATAGCTGGGATCAGGTGACCAGTGCCTATGAGCACCTGCTGATCAGCCTCGTAGGAGAATGAAGAGCAGTATGTCCGATTATGGATTCCGCTCGTGGGTGGAGGTGTCCCGCGAGCAAATCGCGGCAAATTACCAGGCTCTCAAACAGACGGCTGGGCCGGGTGTGGAGATCATGCCGGTGGTGAAAGCCGACGCCTACCGTCACGGTGCGGTGGAAGTGTCGCGCGTGCTGGAGCGGGAAGGCGTGCGATGGCTGGCAGTGAGCAGCGTCGATGAAGGCGCTGCGCTGCGCGAAGCAAGCATCGGCGCCAACATCCTGGTGATGGCCGACTTCCTCCCGTGCGAGCGGAAGGCGCTGCTGGAGTACCGGCTCACTCCCGTCATTCATTCGCTCGACGATATCGGCGCGCTCAACGAACTGGCACGGCAGCGCGAGATCCCGGTGGAATACCACCTCAAGATCGACAGCGGCATGGGGCGGCTGGGGACGCGCGCGGAACCGGGCGAGATCGCGGCGGCCATCCAGGCCAATCCGTGGACCCGGCTTCAGGGCATCATGACGCACTTTGCCTCTTCGGGCAACTATGCGAATCCGCAGACGGATCAACAAATCGCGAGATTCACCGTGGTGCGCGAATCGCTGGCGGCAGCCGGTATTCAGCCGTCCTACATCCACATGTCGAGCACGATTCCGCTCGCCTATGGCCGGCGGCAGGCATGGGGCAATCTGATCCGGCCCGGCCACGCGATCTACGGCTACATCTCACCATCGCGGGGGGAGGCTCCACCGCGGATCCTCAGCGTCAGGCCGGCTCTGACCTGGAAAGCGTCGATCCTCGCGATCAAGGACATTCCGGAGGGCGGCTTCATCGGCTACGGTGGGATGTATCGCGCCACCCGGCCGATGCGCATCGCGGTCCTCGCGGCAGGTTATGCCGACGGGATTCCCCACCGCCTCGGCAATCGCGGCCGCGTGATCGCCGCGGGACGTATCGTACCGATCCTCGGAGCGGTTTCGATGGATGTGACCACCATCGATGTCACCGGCGCCCCGGAACTACGAGTCGGCGACGCTGTCACGCTACTCGGGCAGGAGGGCGAGGTCCGCATAGACGCGCAGCAAATCGCGAGGACGGCGGGTACGATTTCTTATGGCGTGCTGTGCGGAATCAGCGCACGCGTGCGGCGGGTGTACGTGTGAAGAAGACGAGGACCTGCGGCGACTTTGTTGGTTAGTTAGTTTGGTTAAGTTCTCTCAGACGACCGGGGTCGGCCGGCTGTCCGAACCGGAGGGCCGCCTAAAAAGGCCGCCGCGGCCTGGATAGGTGACCCCACATTTTGTGACCTAGCCCGCTTATCTCACAAACAATTGGCAGAAGGCCGTCCTTCATGGGATAACTGAGTTTCCACACAGCAGTTAGCGCCAGAGAGGAGACGGCCTTCGCTATGACAGAGTGTAACCAATCGAGCTTCGGATTTGAAGGATG
>JBBQGE010000043.1:0-45118 GCA_038322675.1 Bryobacterales bacterium | reverse complement strand
GAGGCAATCGAACTGATGCTCTCCGGCGACGAGAAGACGGGCCGAGCGATCCTGCGCAACTATATCAACGCCACCGTCGGCTTTCGGCAGTTGGAAGAGGCGACATCCATCCCCGCCAACAGTCTCATGCGGATGTTTGGGCCGAATGGCAACCCTTCCGCCAAGAACTTATTTGGCGTCCTCGCTCATCTTCAAGCGCAGGAGGGCGTGAATTTTGAGATCCGTCCCCGCCGCAGTTGAGAAGTATCAATGGGACGAATGCCGGGGCGCATGCTGCGTGGTACATCCGGAGATTCGGCGAATGCAAGCCGGAGTGGTACGTCTTCCCGGCCGGAAAGGGCAGCCCAATAATCCGACCCGACCCATTACGACCTTGCGGACGGCGTGGACAAAGGCGCGCGACACCGCGAAAGTCGCCGGGCGGTGGCACGACAGCGGATGGAAGCGAAACGGCGCGCGCTCGACGAGATTGCCGCGCGCCAAAATGCCGTTGACGAGAAACGGAAGGAACGAGAAGATCAGAAGTTGGTAGCCACGAGACTGGAGGTGACTCAAGGGCGCGCTGCACTTGTCCAGTAGCCAGTTCGCGCAGTATATCGAGGCATGGCGGGGTTGGAGCGTATTGTCGCCGCGGGTAAACCCGTGACCCGAGGCACCCGCCGGTCCGTGGAATTAATCCTCGACCCACTAGCGGCCGGTCAGCCCGCCGCCGATTCGCGTTGACACGCATCTGGGGAGCACACGAGAAGTCGCGCTTGCATTCCCTATGCCAGCCCCTTGGCGCGCGCCGGCGACACAGCAGCACCTACGCCAGCAAGCCTTCCGCTGTTGCTAAATCGATAACCAAGTGGGAAAACACCCGGAGGTGCTCGTTTGCGAGTAGCGGCCGCAGCGCCTCGGTTTTCAGGTCCCCGCAGAGGCCGCATGGGCCGGCCACCAGAACGACTTCCTTGCCCTTTGTGCGCGCCATCGTCACGAGTTCATCAAAACTAACCAGAACACCGGATCTCAGATGCTTCATCTGAAGGGCCTCCGTGTCACTGTAGGGCAAGAACTGAACGTCGCCCACCCATCCCTGGAGTTCAAGTAGGCTCTTGAGGTTCGCGTAGTCGCTGGTGATTCGCCGAGAGTCTATTGCTCTCTTGAAAGTGCAGTGCTTGTCCTTCTTGCTTCCGATACTCGTGATTACCACGTCTAAACTGTGTCTCTGTTCGAATGCCTCCTGCACCAGCGGCAACCTCGCGATTTCATCGAAGCTATCAGATGGAACTAACGGCGGAATCGAAAGGCCAACAAAAGTCACCGCAGGCTTTGGTTGATCAAAAAAGAAATGACTGAAGTGCGAGACCGGAGATTCTATCGAGGTGCCCGGGTCCCAACCGCTAGTGAGGCCGTGGATCATCAGTTCCGGGCGCGTCGGATCATCCCGCAGAATCGCCCCAAGCCGACTACATACCAGATGTGTGGTTCGCCCACTGCCAAGACCTAGGTGTACCCGTGCTTTTCGCTTCAATGGCGGCTCCGGTTCAATAAACCGCATCACAAGGGCGGCCGTCGCCGTTGCCAGATGTTCCACCGCTGCGTCGCCCCGGACCTCCACCACATGAATCGAATCTGCCTCCAAGTCATATCGCTTCTCAATAGTACGCGCGACTTCTGCCGCATGCGGCGGGATCAAACACAGTAATCCCCTATCCCTCGCGAGTTTGATGAGCGGAATTACATGCCCGCGATTGAATGACTCCCCAAGCTTTTCCTGCAGGCGCTCAGCTACTTCCTCTGGACGCATACCACTGGAAAGGAGATCGACCGCCTGAAATAGGATTTCCTGCGTTAGCTTCCCTTTCCACTTCGATGGCCTCGCCACAGCGTTTTCTCTCCTATTCCAAGCAAACGTTTCGAACAACCGTACCCTGCGGTGGTCCAGTTGTTTGGAATCGCGGTCAAAGAACTAAAATCGGATTCTTTTGTTCAGTTTACACCCGGGCCGGACCTGCACGCCGCCTTTCGCTCGAATACTTCGTTGAAGGCACCGGGACTTCGACGAACACTCGATAGCGGCAGGCGGAAGCTGCCAAATAGAGGTGAACAAGATGACCCTGATAATCGTGTTACTCCTTTTTGCGGCTGCTCCGCCCTCCGGCATTTCACAGAACGCAGAAAGGAAAATCTCATGACAAACAGTCGAATTCCGGCCGACGCTGATGTGGTGAACATCACTTTAGAATCCACACAGCGTCAGCAGGATGCAATTCAGCGCGCTCTGACGTCGCAACCTGACCTCAACAGCGCACTCGTAGAGCTCTTCAGACACCAACGGTTTGTTGGTTTCATTGAGGATAAGAACCCGAAGCGCATGCGCGTCTACACGCCTGATCGCGAAGGCTATTTCCTCATTCAGTTAAATCCGGATCGAATGAAGCGTGCCGCCGGCGCGGGCCGTACTGTGCCACCTGCGGGCTGCGACTCGACCGGTTTGTCGAGCACTACATGCTTCATTTGCCATCGGAACCAACTTTGGCAGCAGCGTGGTCTCCAATTGGCTTTTCGAATCACGGTTGATGGGACCGAGTATTTCTGTTCGTGCAATCCGTTCCCATTTGGGACCTCGCACATCACAATTGCGAGCGCCAAACACCGCGATCAACGATGGACCGATCAAGCAGACCTGGAACACGTCATCCGGTCCCTCGTTGAGTTGGCGAATAGACTGCCGGGGTGGGTTGTGATGTATAACGGCAGCCTGAGTGCCGGAGCCACAATTCCATTGCATCGCCATTTTCAGGCGTTCAAGATCGATCCGATCCAGAGGCCGTTTCCCTTGCAGCGGGTCGGACGGCGTATCACTGAGTCTTACCGCCCGGGCGCAAAACTGATCCGTAGCGGCGACGAGTACCCGATGACAGCTTTTTACATCACGGGCGAGGCAATCGACATCATCAGAGAGGCTAGTCGGGTTGGCGGCGCCTGGCGGTCTTTGGGCGCCGACGCCTCCGAGAATGTGGTGGCCATTGCTGATGATCACGGTGGTGTCGAGCTATTCTATGTTCCCCGTGATACGTCTTCACATGCCCCGGGTTTTCATGGCGCGATAGGGGGACTGGAAACGCTCGGCGAGTTTATTCTTGCTGATGAGCAGCAGGTCCGGGATGTCCAGGTGCATGGCCTCGAATACGCCCATCTCTGGCACGTGCTCCGCAGTGTTTCTCCTCCGGCCGTTCTGGGTCTCGCTCAGGCAGTCCTCTCCTGAGCTTCACGGCGGCGCGCCCGGTCGTGGCTGGCTGGGCGCGCATCCTCAGTTGTCTCATTATGGCAGGACTCCCCCAGAGTCCCCCCCCCAGTTTCCTCGAGAATTCGCTTTTCGCACGTGTAAGTGCTCGTGTTTGCAACGTGAGGCGGCTATAAGCCGTTCGGCTGTTAACCGAAGGATTGTAGGTGCGCGAACTGCTGCGTGAACACAGCGAGAAGACGCCTACTTCCGCACCAGCGACTCGATGGCCTCCAACTCCTTGCCGGCTTCGGCCCAATGCCCCTGCGACGATAGCTGCTTGTAACGCTGCATGTGGTCGCGGATGCTGTTCAGCTTCTGATCCACAGTCGGTGCCGCCAGAGGCGCTGCGGCAGTGCCGGGCGCGGTGTTCGGCTGCGGCTCGTTGGCGGTGATCGACGCCTCCACACTGGTGAACGGAACATTGCCGGTAGTTCCGGCGAGTTGCTGCAGGGCTTCATCGTAGGAGTCGGCGTAGATGAGCGTGTTGCCGAGCGTCACTGCCACCTTCTTCATCTGCGGCATGCGGGCTTCCTTGGCCTGGATGTAGATGGGCTCGATATAGAGGAACGTGTTGTCCATCGGAAGCACCAGCATCTGGCCTCGAAGCACCTGAGAGCCCTGCTGATTCCACAGCGTCAGATCCTTCGATATGTTCTGATCCTGATTCATCCGCGCTTCCACCTGCATGGGACCGAGCAGGAGTTCCTGCTTGGAGAGCAGCAGAAACTGGAGTTCCCCGAGATGCGGCGGATCGCATCGGGCAGCCATCATTCCGATCAGATTGTCCTTATTGTGCGGCGTGAAGGGAATCAGGAGAGTGAATTCGGGCTTCGTCTCGCCGGGCATCGTGAGGATGACGTAGGTCGGTACGGCAGCCTCCGGAGTGCCCTCCTGGCTGCGAAGATTGCGCGCGATATCCCACAGGTCGGCTTTGTTATAGAACGCATCCGGATCGCGCATGTGATACGTGCGGTACATCTCGGCTTCCACGCGGAAGATAGTCTCCGGATAGCGCACGTGCGCGAGCAGATCGGGCGGCATCTTCGAAACGTCGGTAAACAGACCCGGAAACAGGTTGCGGTAGGCCTGCACCAGCGGATCGTCAGGATCGAAGACGTAGAGCGTCACCGTGCCGTCGTAGGCGTCCACCGTGGCCTTCACTGAATTGCGGATGTAGTTGACGGATCCGATCCCCTCGATATCGATGGAGCGGGAAAACGGGTGCGCGTCGGTGGTCAGATAGCCGTCCACCATCCACACCGAACGGCCGCTCTCCGACAGCACCAGATACGGATCGCGGTCCCAGTTGATGAAGCCCGCCATCGTCGACAACCGATCGGTCACCGTTCGATGGATCATCATGCGGCTCTCGTCCGTGAACTGACCGGTCAGCAGGATGTTCCAGTCGCCGTAAACAATGGCCGAGGCGAGCTTGACGCCGAACGAAGAGATCGGGAATCCGCCCTTGCCATCGTAACGAGTGTGAACGTTCTTTTCGCCGGACGGGTAATTGAACTCGGGTTGCTGCGTGCGGACGAATACCGGTTCGTGCACCTGCTCGCCGTAATAGAGTTCGGGACGCGTTACCTTGAGGCTCGGCGTGTGCACTTCGGGTGGAGCGTTCTCGATAAACAGGATCGGAAGCCCGTTGCTCGTGATGCGATTCGCATCCGCCATCACCATGCCGTAGCCATGCGTGTACACGAGATGAGGATTGGTCCAGCGCGAGCGGGCGTCGCCGAGTTGCGTCAGGTCGAGTTCGCGCGGCGACACCAGCACCTGCCGCACGCGCCCGTCGATCATGTATCGATCGACGTCGGAATCCGAGAACACGTAGGGCCGAAGCGGCTGGATCTGAGAGACGGTGTCGTGAAAGGCGCGCCAGTCCCACAGACGCACGTTCTCGAGCATGGCGCGATTCTTCTGCAGATCGATGGTGCCTTCGAGTTTCGCGGTGTATTCGAGTTCCTGCGTGCGCGTGTTCAATCCGTATGCCTGGCGCGTGGCTTCGATGTGGTTGCGAATGTAATCGCGCTCGATGGGCAATTCGTTCGGGCGCACGTAAACGCCGGCGACGACTCGAGGCACCGCAAATTGGAGGAGTACAGCGGCAAGAACGACGCCGGCCGACAGGGCCCAGCGGCCCGACCAGATCAGGATGGCGCCGATGACGCATGCCACGACCGAGACCCACAGTAGAGGAATCGTGATGTGATCGTTCACCCAATCGACGCCGACCATGAACCCGTGGTCATTGAACACCAGGTCGAAGCGGTCGAGATAGAGCCGCACGGCAAGCGCAATGATGAACAGCCCGATCAGCAACCGCATGAATCGCGACTCGAGGGTCATTGCGCGGAAGTTCGGCATCTGGATGGCGAATTCGCCGCGTTGCAGATCCGGCAGATTCCGGCCAAGTTGCCAGGCTCGCGTGGTCAGATAGTAGACCAACCCTCCCACGATGCACAAGCCCAGCACCACCCGCAGCAGCATCGAGTAGAAGGGCAGATCGAACAGATAGAACGCGAGCGGCTTTCCAAACGCGGGGTCGCGCCAACTCGCGCCGGGCAATCCATGACCTCCGAAGAAGCGGACGACGGTCCACGAATCGACGACAATGCTGGCGAAGAGGAACCCCAGCAGCAGCAGGCCCAGCGTCACCGCACGCGAGTAGAAGACGTGGTCGCGCATCCGCGTATCGGCGGCTTTCAAACCACGGGCGTGCGCGATCCAGAACAGCACGAACGCGAGCACGGCGACGGCGGCGGCCGGACCAAGGCCGTACAGCATCATGCTGATCCACGTTTCCACCCGGCCCAACTCGCGCCACCACTCGTAGTCCAGAACCCACCCGGACAACGTTCGCGCGCCGATCAACAAAAGACCGGCCACGACGACAAGGGTCACGCATCCGGTTTGGGACCGGCGACTTTCTCCAGCGGGCAACATGAGCGCTCCTTAGGCCGAATCGGCCTGCCAAACGAACACGCCACCGACGATCGTCGCGATGGCGCGCCCGCGGAATTCGTGCTTATCGAAGGGCGAATTGCGGCTCTTCGAATACGACTTGTTTACATCGTATGTCCAGACCAGCTCTGTGTCCAGAATCGTCAGATCGGCGGGGGTGCCGGGGTTGAGTGTCCCCGCATCGAGCCGCAGAATTCCCGCGGGACCGGTGCTGAACAAGTCGACGAATCGCGTCATGGAGATGAGACCGGGATGCAGAAGGTCGCGCATCGCGAGCCCGACAGCGGTTTCCAGACCGATGACGCCGAACGGGCAACGCTCGAACTCCTGCATTTTTTCGCTGCCGGCGTGGGGCGCGTGATCGGTGGCAATCGCGCCGATGGTGCCGGAAACCAAGCCATCGACAATGGCCTGCGCATCGCACGGCGCGCGCAGCGGCGGCTTCATCTTATAGTTGCTGTCGTAGGGCGGCATGCGATGGTCGCTGAGCGCGAAGTGATGCGGTGTCGCTTCGCAGGTCACCGGCAGACCGCGGCCTTTCGCAAACGCCACCATCTGCACGGAGTGATGCGTCGAGATGTGCGCGACGTGATAGCGCGCGCCGGTGACTTCCGCCAGCAGGATGTCGCGCGCAACCATCACATCTTCCGAGCAGCCGGGAATGCCGCGAAGTCCCAGGCGCACGGATTCGTTCCCCTCATGCATGTCGCCGCCGGCGCTGAGATTCAGGTCCTCGCAGTGGTTGATCACCGGCAGATCGAACGATTGGGCAAACTCCATGGCACGCCGCATCAGACGGGCGTTCATCACAGGACGGCCATCGTCGGACACGGCCACTATGCCGGCCTGTTTCATCGACCCGAAGGCCGCGAGTTCTTCACCGGCGCTGTTCTTGGTGATGGCGCCAATTGGATACACGCGGACGATCGCCTGACGGCGGGCGCGCTCGACGATGTAGCTGGTTACGGTGGCGTTGTCGTTGATCGGCGATGTATTTGGCATCGCGCAGATCGACGTGAACCCGCCGGCCGCAGCCGCGCGCGCGCCGGTCTCGATGGTCTCCGCGTGCTCAAAGCCGGGCTCGCGCAGATGCACATGCATGTCGACGAAGCCGGGGGCGACGACGAGTCCGGTTGCATCGTACACCTCCGCACCCGCGGCATCGAAGTTCGGCGCGACGGCCACAATCCGGTCGCCGCGAATGAATACGTCCGCGATTTCGTCCCGTCCCGAGGCAGGATCGACAACGCGGCCGTTCCGGATGAGCAGTTCTTTCATTGGCAGAGGATTCGTTCGAGAACGGCCATCCGCACTGCGATTCCATTCTCAACCTGATTGAGGATGACAGAGCGCTGCGAGTCGGCGACTTCGGACGACAACTCGCGGCCGCGATTGATAGGGCCCGGATGCATAACGATGGCGTCGGGCCGCGCGAGTTCGAGATGCTCCAGACGCAAGCCGTAGAACTGGAAGTATTCGTTGGCCGGGAAGTTCGATTCGTGCTGCCGCTCCAGTTGGACGCGAAGCATCATAATCACATCCGCGTCGCGAATGGCCTGGTTCATGTCGGACGTGAGCGTGACGCCGGGCGCGATGTGTTCGAGTTGAGGCGGAAGCAGCGATGCCGGACCGCACAGGACGATGCGCGCCCCAAACTTCGAGAGCAGGTAGATGTTCGATCGCGCGACGCGGCTGTGTGCGATATCGCCGATGATGGCGATCTGCAGATCGAGGCGCCCCTTGCGGTCCTGGATGGTCAGCGCGTCGAGCAGCGCCTGCGTCGGATGTTCGTGCGTGCCGTCGCCGGCATTGATAATCGGGATGGGCAGATGCCGCGCAAGGAAATGCGGCGCGCCGGAGGCCGAATGGCGCATGATGATGGCATTCGGGTGCATCGCCGCGAGGGTGTTCAGCGTATCGACCAGCGACTCGCCCTTCGACACACTGGATCCAGACGCCGTAATGGAGATGGTGTCGGCGCCCAGGCGTTTGGCCGCGATCTCGAAGCTGGTGCGCGTGCGAGTGGAGGCTTCATAAAAGAGATTCACCACCATGCTCCCGCGCAGCAGATCCAGTTTCTTGGGCGGCTGGTTCGGGACGGGTTGAAAATCCTTCGCGCGCCGCAGGATGGCTTCGACTTCTCCGCGGCTCAATTCCTCTGTGCCGAGCAGTCCCGCAGACGTGGCCAGGTTCAGGAGGCTTCTCCTTCCGCGACTTTCTCAACCAGCAGTACCTTCTCGATACCATCCACCTCTTGAAATTTCACTTCGATGATCTCGTTCGACGTGGTCTGCACCATGCGTCCCACGTAGCGGGCTTCGATGGGCAGTTCGCGGTGGCCGCGGTCGATGAGCGCGAGCAGTTGCACGCGCGCGGGACGGCCGTGATCGAACAACGCATCGAGAGCGGCGCGGACGGTGCGGCCCGTGTAAAGGACATCGTCGGTGAGGATGATGTCCTTGCCGGTGATCGGGAACGGAATCTCAGTGGCGTTCAGCACCGGAGCCACGCCGACCGTCGAGAGATCGTCGCGATATAAATTGATGTCCAGGATGCCGACGGGAATGTCGCGGTGTTCGAGTTCGTTGATCTTCCGTGCCAGGCGCTGCGCCAGCGGGACGCCACGTCGCCGGATTCCGATAAAGGCAAGTTTGTCGAGGTCTTCGGTGCGCTCCAGGATCTCATGAGCCAATCGAACCAGGGAGCGGTCGATTTCGGAAGCGCTCATGAGCTGCGCCTTCTCGCGGGTTAGGCTCATAGGCAGAAGCCTCAGCGTATCACAGACGGCCGGTTAGTAGCGCTTCATTCTCGATCGAATGCGGCGCGCCAGTTTCTCGATCTCCTCGGTCTTCTTGATGCTGGCAACCGAGAGGACGTACTGCGTGTTCTTCTCGAGATCGACCTTGAGTTCTTCCGAGAGCTTCACGAGATCGGCTACGTCTGCGAGGTTCTTCTCGTGCTCGGCTCGCAGAATCTCGTCTTTCTGGAGTTTGCCGCTGGGGAGACGGACTTCGCCGGGCGAATCGTGTGGCAATGGATCGGGAGCTTGGGCCTGACAGAAAGTCGCAAGGGCGAGCAGAACGAGAGGAACGAGGAGGGAGGGTTTCATAGCGCGCGTAAGCCCATAATACCGTGGCTTACGCGCGCTGAGATCGGGAAACTACGCGCGGCGCCGGCGATAAAAACCCAGCAGAAGCAGACCCAGACCACCGCTGACCGAGAGTACAGTGGACGGCTCCGGCACGGCGAGCTGAATGCCAGGGTCGCCGAGATTAGTCGAAGGCGGCAGCGGAGATGGAGTTCCCACAACCGGATTGTTCGATATGACGCTGCTGACCTTCGGCGTGACGGACATATCTATTGCCGCCCATCCAATTCCGCTGGCACCAGTGCCCGTTTGACCCGAAGACGGCGACGAGATATCCGCCCAACCGGAACCGGCGCTACTGGAAGACGTTGTATTGGTGAAATTCCAGCCCGTCCCGTTCACGAACTGATAGTTCGATGCCGGAAAGCTCGAAGTCGTTGCGTACGTGCCCATCGGCGTGTACGTGCTCTGTCCGGTGGAAGACGACTGAGGCGTGTAGGCACTGGTTTGCGCAGTGTTCACATCGGACCACCCGTTAGAGGCCTGGGAGGACGCCGACTGAGTAGCCGGGGCCGAGTACCCGTAAGCAGACCCGAGCGTCGAATACGTGTACGTGTTTGAACTCGCGTTATACGTCAGATTGGCAGTTGTGCTGAGCGCAGTACTCATCGTGACCATCGACACCTGCGAAACATAACTGACCGTTTGGGTACTAAAGGCGTCCGTCGCCTGATACGTGCCAAAATTCGGGTTCGTGTACCCGTAGAAATAATTAAGGGTGCTGCCGAAGACCAGATTCAGTGATGCAAATCCGATCAACAGGCCCAACCTTCCTCCGATGCAGACAGCAGCTGTCAATCGCATTCGTCAACCCCACCTTAAACCTTCAATATTTTAAACTACTTCGGTTCTTGTTCCTAGCTTTATATCGTTTCGAACCGTTAACAACATCCGGCGCGGACCGCTCCCCTTCACGGGGCGGGATCCAAACCGGACTACTGTTATTATAGCCAGCAATGCGCGATGTCAACATAGGAATTATCGGGCTCGGTAATGTCGGAGGGGGGACTGTTAAGATCCTTACTGAAAACTCGGACCAGATTGCCCTCAAATTGGGATTCCATCTCCGATTATCAATGGTTTGCAGCCGGTCGGTGACGAGCCGGGCCCTCCCCGAGTTACCGTCACACACTCGTCGTACCACGGACTGGCGCGAGGTAGTACTGGACCCGGAAGTGGACATTGTGGTCGAACTGGTGGGCGGCGTGGGCACGGCTGCAGAGATTGTAGATGCTGCCATTGAGAATGGCAAGTCGGTGGTGACCGCGAATAAAGAATTGCTGGCTCACAGCGGTGCCGACATCTGGGACCGGGCGATTCGGGCGAGGATCAACCTCGCGATGGAGGCGAGTGTCGCAGGCGGCATTCCGATCCATGCCGTCCTTCGCGAGGGCATCTCGGGCGATCGTGTCACTGCCCTGTACGGGATTCTGAATGGTACTAGCAATTACATTCTAACGGAGATCGAGAAGCATTCCACGCCCTTTGAGACCGTACTCGGCGAGGCGCAGCGTCTGGGATACGCCGAGGCGGACCCCAGCGCCGACCTGGATGGCTTCGATGCCCGATCGAAACTGGCCCTGCTGGCGGCCCTCGCATTCGGGGAGCGGATTACGCCCTCCGACATTTACACGGAGGGGATTCGGCGGATTGGCCCGGTCGATTTCCAGTATGCCCGTCAGATGGGTCACACAATCCGGCTCATCTGCTCGGCGCGACAGAGCCCCCAGGGACTGCTGCTCGCCGTCCGGCCGTGCCTGATCCCGCTGGAGACGGTGCTGGCGAATGTGCGGGGAGCTTACAATGCGGTCTGGGTGCATGGCCGGTATGGCGAGGATACATTCTATTACGGCCGCGGCGCCGGAGCGCTGCCGACGGGGGTGGCGGTGGTGAGTGACCTGATGCGTGTGGCCCGCGAGATCCAGTGCGGGAGTCCGGAGCGGGTGTCGCCGTTCGCGCACGAGCGGCTGGGGGCTTACCAGCCGATTCCGATCACCTGCAGCCGGTCGGCCTATTACCTGCGCTTTCGGGTGGAAGACCGGCCCGGGATCATCGCGCAACTCGCTGCGGTTCTCGCGAAGCAGGACATCAGCATCGATTCGGTGATGCAGTTGCCGATCGAGAACTGGCGCGACCTGCCGTTTGTGGTGACGGTGCAGCCAACGACGGAGGAGTCGATTCGGGCGGCGATCCGCGATATGCAGGACATGAACTTCCTGCTCGAGGCGCCGATGGCGATGCCAGTGGAGGCAACGATATGAGCGCAGCGGTTCTGCTAATGGTGGCCGCGATGCCGCTGATGGCCCAGGTGGCGAGCGACGCGAACGCGGGTTATCGAACGCACGAGGGCCGCGAGCGGGTGGGGGCGGCATTGGGCGATCCGGCTCGCGATGCGCGGCAGCGCCCGAAGGAGTTGGTGGCGGCGCTCGGGATCCGGCCGGGTAGCACGGTGGTGGATCTCGGGACGGGAGTGGGGTACATGCTGCCGTATCTGAGCCACGCAGTGGGCGGGCGGGGACGCGTGGTCGGTGAGGACATTGCGCAGGATTTTCTGGACGATGCGCGGAAGCGGGCGAGCGCGGCGCATTTGGAGAATGTGACGTTCGTGCTGGGAACGGAGCGGGATCCGCGCCTTCCGGCCGGTGCGGCGGACCTGGTGCTGGTGCTGGATGCGTACCACCACTTCGATTATCCGCAGGAGATGCTGGCGCGAATTGGCGAGGGTCTGCGGCCGGGCGGGCGTCTGGCGATTGTGGAGTACTACAAGCGGCGCGGGGCCATGGGACCGGGCGATCCGGACCGGCCGCTGACGCACATCCGCCTGGATGCGGATGGTGTGGTGAAGGAGGTGGAGGCCGCCGGATACACGTTGCTCTGGCGCCGGGATCACGTCCCTGGGAGCCAGTATATTGCGATGTTTGCGAAGAAATAGCAGTGTGTTAGGATAGCGGATGATCCCTCACAAGCCGGAGAGGTGGCTGAGTGGTCGAAAGCAGCGGTTTGCTAAACCGTCGTAGTGCCAAAAGCGCTACCGAGAGTTCGAATCTCTCCCTCTCCGCCATTTACTGATTGTTAAGAGACTGTGATCTTCGTATTCTCGACATAACCTCCGAGGTTGACCTCGCTCACCCGCTTCGTACTTTCGGCCCCGGCATCGGTCCGTGGGCCGTTATCGGGGCATGTAGTCGAACTGCCCCTTTTCATCCGGGGCCTAGCCCGGCTCGATACGCACCTCCCCGGACTTCTTTCCGCGCTCGATATCCGCTCCCTTATGAGCCAGCTAGCTGCGGTTCGGTGCGATCGGCGTTCATCGGTGTTGATCGGCGGCTCATAATGGTTCTGAGAGAGGTTGGCATGGAGCGGCGTCTGCCACTGCTGCCGCGCGGCTTCGGATCATGACCGAGACGGCCAGGAGGTGAGACTTGGACCAAGACGTCCTGCGGTACTCGGCCAGCCTCGTACATGCTCCAGCGTTCGGGTCTGAACCCGCTGTTGCCGAGGTTGGTGAGCATCTCGCTCCGATGATGACTTCCTTGAGGGTAAAGAGCCAGAACTCGCGAGCGCGCAGTTCAAGGAACCGGGAATCTGATCGTTATGGCGTCAGTGTACTGGGGTATTATCAAGGCATGTCCTGGCCTGATCGCATCGTGGTCGATCCCGGAATCCTGGCGGGCAAACCAGTGGTCCGAGGCACCCGGCTTGCAGCCGAGTTCATTCTGGACCTGCTGGCGGCGGGACAGTCGGAGGCCGACGTCCTTTCGAACTATCCGGGGTTGACGCACGATGACATCCTCGCGTGCCTGGCCTACGCCAGCCACCTCGCTCACGAGTACAAGGCATACCCGCTGCCCGTCTGATGCTACTGCTCGCGGATGAGAACTTCCCGCTGCCAGCCGTCGCGGCGCTGAGGCGGCTGGCTACAACGTGACGTGGGCGCGTACGGATGCCCCCGGAACGAGTGACCTCGCACTGATGGATCTCGCTGAGACGGAGGGCCGGGTCCTGCTGACGCTCGACAAGGATTTCTGGCAGATCGCGATCCAACGCCGGAAACCGCTCGAACGGAGCGGCGTGATTCTCTTTCGGGTACATCCGGCGATTCCGGAGAGCATCACGCCACCGGTGCTCCGCACGATGGGCACCGGGCAGGAATGGGGCGGGCACGCGAGCGTGGTCACTCCTGAGCGCGTGCTGATGGTGCCCCTGCGCGGCCACGAGACGCACTGATCGCGGTTGTACACCTCCTACAGGTAGCTCGAAAACAGGTGGCTCGAAAAGTTGCCCCATTATGGCACCCGACTTTTCGATATAACGAGCCGAACTCAAGCGATCACAAGCCGACACGGAAGTGGACACAAGTGGCGTGTTTTCCGGGACTAACGGGCATGCGGCGAAACCGGCCGGCACCAACCGGAATGGCCGTCCACCGGTTGCTAAACCGGCGTAGGGCCACAGAGCGCTACCGAGGGTTCGAATCCCTCCCTTTCCGCCAAGCGCTTCAATATCTTTGTTGGAGACGATTAGACAGTGTTTCAACCATGTTGGCACGGAGGGGTGGTCTCGGTATCCATCAGGGATTCTGATCTTGTCCAGCCTCTGCCATTCGCCGTCGAGAGGCGCGCTCGTGTTGAGCCGCCGATTTTTCGTAAAACTTGAGAAGTCGAGGATCACTCGCATTCATGCCGGCGACTTCCGGAAATCCGGAGGGAATTCTACTTCAGCCCCGTACCCCACCGAGATGCCGCGTAAATCCCCGCCAATCGCTGCCAGTTTTCCAACTCGCGAGGCGGCCATTCGGAACCAATCCATGTGGGTGAGAAGTCGGCCACCCCGCGGAAGCACCCCCGGCACCGGTGGCCATAGAAGAGCGTCGCGCGTTTTGCGCTTAAGTGGCATCGGGAACGGCAACCAGGCGCGGTTAATCACGACGAGCCCGTCTCCCCGCCATTTGTACAGTCCGCAATGCTGCCAAGTGGATCATTCGGTGAAACTCTGCTTGGCTGTGCTACAAATTGATGGCATGTCCGTCAGTACCGCAAAAGATGACAGGCTCACCATGATCGCCATCTCGGCGCTTGCTTGTATCATTCAGGATGTTCTGCATGAAGGGTTGGGCCACGGGGTGACAGCGTGGCTAAGTGGAGCCCATCGCGTGACCATGAGCACCGTTGCTCTCGAGACGGACATTGACACGCGATGGATCTCAGCGAATGGCACGGTTGTCAATCTTCTATTCGCACTGATCTTCTGGCTCGCCCTCTCCGGGCCGCGTCGCTACAATCCGGCTACCCGCTACCTCCTTGTGCTTGCGATGGCGGGGAATCTCTTTACCGGTACCGGCTATTTCTTGTTTTCCGGGGTTTTCAACTTTGGCGACTGGGCGGCGGTAATCCGGGGCCTGGAACCGCACTGGATGTGGCAGGTTGGGCTCGTTTTGGTTGGTCTGGCTTCGTATTATGCATCAATGCGAGTGGTAGTTGCCAAGATGCGGCCCTTTCAAAGCAAGGGCGACAGTTCGCGAAGGCTTCGTGGGCTGTGCTGGACGCCTTACTTCACGGACGGGATCCTGGCCGGCGTCGCGGGCTTATTTAATCCTCTAGGACTGTTTTACGTCATAGCGTCCGCGTTGCCGTCTACCTTGGGCGCAAATGCTGGTATGCTGAGCCTGCCCAGCATGATGCGCGGGGGGAGCAGCGGCGAAGAAGGACAAGGTGAGCCAATCCGGCGCAATACTGCTTGGATTGCTACGTCGGCCGTCGCCAGCCTGTTATTTATCCTCGTGCTTGGACGCGGGATCACGTGGTCGCGATGACCTTGGATCATTGTCCCCATGCGGAAAAGGCCGCTCATCAACCGATGCGCATCGCCGAATAGCGCGATCGGGAACGTTCGTTCGGCTGGATCAAGACGGTTGAGACTTCTCTCAGAGGCTGAATGTCGCGTTAGCTTTATGCCCCGTATTATGCCTTGATAATACCCCACCACACCGAGATCAACTCCCACGCGTTCAACGTCCGCGCATCTCGTCGATGGCCCCTCCTGGTTGAGAGCCGCTACGATGCCTTGACCCTCGCCCGGAAGTACGGTGGGACTCACGGCGGAGCGGAACGTATCTGGCATGAAGTCTAGTGATTCTACGTGGTTATTATGAATAAAATTCCTATTGACACAGAGTCTCTTTCATGGAATTATACATTGTAGTAAATGGTACTAAAAACAAAAGGAGAACACGAAGGCCGCACCGGCTCCGTGGCGGAGCCTTGGGAAGGCCAACTTCGCAAGGGCAGTCTGGAGATGGGGATCCTCGCCACGTTATGGAAAGAGCGGCTGTACGGCCTGGAGATTCTTCGCAAGCTTAATTCCGGCTCCGGTCTGGTGATGCTCGAAGGCACTATCTACCTGATTTTGAACCGTCTTAAAGCGGCAGGTCTGGTGGAGGCGGAATGGGTCGAAAGCGGTTCCGGGCATCCTCGGAAATATTATCGTTTGACGCCGGCCGGGGAAGACAGGCTGATGCGGATGGTGAAATTCTGGTCGGAGTTCACGGCGAAGCTCGACCAACTAATTGCCCCGGTACACCAGGGGCGCATGGAGAATAGCAATGGAAAAAAATCGAGTGTTTCCGGAGATTGAAGAATATCTGACAACCCTGCGCCGATCGTGCGCGGGCATTCCGGTCCAGGAATGCGAGGAATTCGTGAACGAAATCCGCAGCCACTTGATGGAGCGGGTGGAAGGTTCGGACGCGACTACGGAATCGGTCACGGCCATTCTGGAGGCGATGGGGCGGCCGCAGCAATTGGCAGCTCAGTTGAAAACGGGTCACGTTTGGAAGAAGGCGTCTGCTTCATTCTCCCCAAACCTGCTGCTGCGGGGGATGTTCCGTCTGGCATTGACCGGGATTATCGGCTTTGTCGCTTTTTTGGCCGCAGTGGCGGGGTACGGATGTGGAATTGCCTCCTTGCTCACAGTGGCTCTAAAACCATTTTTTCCCAGCCACATCGGGCTTTGGCTGAGCTCCGGTCGCACGCTCACGCTCGGTTTTGCAGATGGCGGCTTAGAAAACGCTGTCACTTACGGCATTTCGCTGCGAAGCCCGGGCTTGTTCGTGCTGGGGACTCTAGGACCCGACGGACCCGTGCGCGATTTTGCCGGACCGTGGATCTACCTAATCGCGCTCGGCGCTGCGGCCGTGTTTTTAGTGGTCACGACTCTGTTCTCGCAACGGATAATCGCACGCTGGGGCATGCGCAGAGGGCGGGTGCCACGGCGCGCCACCATGAATCCGCGCTACGTCGGCTGAACGGAGAGGGCAAGTGCGTGGCTGCCATCGGAATCCTTTGCGATACCGAGCTTGGCCGTTGGCCGACCCCGGTTGTCTGAGAAACCTTCGAGGCGACTGCCTCACTGGGACGTCGGTGGCCCTTCCACAATGAGCGCCCGTAGCCGAAAACGCACCATCGCCAGTCTAACGGGAAGTTGCGCAGCCCCCACCTACTCCAAACCATGCAGCGGCTCGCGCGGCCCTTCCTCACCAGCCCGCTCGACGGCCCAGCGCACGCCCAGTGGCCCGATGATCTCGTACAGCATCACTGCGGCAAGCACCACCGTGACAACCGTCGGCGCCAGGTCCGGGAACCGCTCGTGAACCGTGCCGGTCAACCCGATCGCGAGACCCGCCTGTGCCATCAAGCCGACTCCCACCAGGTACGGCGGGCGAACCGAACTCGCCAACCACCCGCCCACCGTCCCGCCCAGCAGCTTTCCAACGGCGCGCCCCGCAACATAAATCACACCCAGCACTCCAATGGTCTTTAGCAGACCAATATTCAACTCAGCGCCCGCGATCACAAAGAAAATGGCATACAACGGCGGATCGGTTTGCGACAGCGACTTGAATAACTGCCTGCTCTCGTTCGACAAATTCACCAAAGTGGCACCGATAGTCAGGTTCGCAATCAACGGCGACAGGTTCAGAGCGTTGCACGCCCCGACGCTCAATAGAATGCATCCGGCCAGCAGAATCAAACGCTCGCCATGTTCCACCACGCGCGCCGACCATGCGGAAAGCAAGAACCCGATCAGCAGTCCCAGCGCAGCCGATCCCACCAGTTCCCAAACAAACGTGTACAACGACGCGTAGATCACCCGGAACGCGCTGTGCCCCGCGGGATTGCGAGTCAGTTGGATGGCAGTGGACACCACCATGAAGCCAATCAGACACAGGATGTTGTTCAGCGCAAACACGCCGGTAATGGTTTCAGTGAAAGGGCCGCGGGCATTGCATTCGCGCAGCACCATCAGTGTGGATGCGGCCGCCGTTTCCACCGCAATCGCCCCCAGCAGCAGCGCCACCTCCCACTGTTGTCCCGCCCAAAACATGCCGGCAGCCACCGCCACTCCCGCCATCGTCGATTCGATGAGCACGATGAACACCTGCTGCCGCCCCGCGCGGCGGAACTGATTCAACTCGAAAACCGATCCGAGCGAAAACAGAATCAGGCCGAGCGCGACTTCGCTAAACACCTCGAGGGCTGAAAGATTCTCCGCCGCGATCCACCCCAACACCGATGGACCCAGCGCGATTCCGGCTAACAGATAGCCGGTCACCTCGGGAACTCGGATGAGTTTCACAAGGTGGCCGGCAGCGAGAGCAAATAAGAGAATCAGGCCCAGCGAAGAGAGCTGATTCATGGGCGCAGTACCGCCTTAGCGGTCTGAAACTGGCGTGCGAACTCGAAGATCACTGGTACCCGCCCGCGCGACTTGGAGGCCTTCAATAACAATTCGGGATCGCTGATCAGCCGGTCTCCCGGACGAAGCCCCAGTTTTGCGGCCTCGCTGTCGGGTTCCACCTGCTTCACCAGTTGCCCTGTGCGGGACCCGTCCGCCACTACGAATCCGGTCGGAAACGATTGCGTCCGCCGCTCGGGTGCGGGAGTCGCATCGGGTTTGGGCTCACTCAGTTGTGCTGTCACTTTCTTGCGGACGCGCAGCAGCTTGAGTTCGGCGGTCGTATTTGCCGCGGGACCGAGCAGCAGTGCACCCAGGTCGTCCACGGAGTTTACCTCCCGCCCACCCACCGACAGCAGAACGTCGCCCGGTTCAATGTCCGCCGCGTCGGCGACGCTGTCAGTCCACACCACCGCGATGGGAACGCCCTTGGTCTTCTCGTCGTTGTCTTCCACGGGACGGAATCCGAACTGCTCTTCAATCTCGCGGCTCGGCGCCACCTTCGTGTTCAGAATGGATTCGAAGCTATTCGCCGTCACGGCCACATACCGGCCGCCGCATTCGATCACTACTCCCAACAGGTCGGCATCCAAGTTGAACACCCCGCCCCCCATGAGACTCGCATCGATCGGAGCGCTCGACTTCAACTCAACGTATTCCCGGCCCGAACAGGAAATCTTCGCCACTCCCTGGTACAGGCCTTGCGAAAATCGAATGGCCGGATCGTTACCAGCGGCGACAGCGAGCACCCATTGTCCCGCGGCTGGGGTTGCCCGTGCGATGGTAACTCCCTCCGAGGCCAATATGCCGCCCGAGGATAGTTCGAGACATCCAAACGTCGAGCCTGCCGGCACTGGACATACCCCGGATTGCGACATCTGACCTCCGAACAGCCGAACTTCGGCGCGCGATATGCGGCCGTTGCCGAGCCAACTCGTGATAATCCGCCGGTCGTCCTTCCAGATCAGGCCACTTCGGTCGAGTTGCGGAAGATAGACCAGTTCGGGAGATACCTTCTGAGCCACCTGCGAGAGGTACGATCCAATCTCGTCCAAGCGTTTCCGCTGAGCGAGTACCTGCAGGCGCGCGAGGTCACGCTCGGAAGCCGGTTGTGTTTCATCTGTTTTTGGCTTGAACACCACGCCGGCTACGAGCACGAGGGCTGCGATTCCGACTAGAATAACCGGGTACTTCGGGATCTTGAGTATGTTTCGCATCTTATGAATAGGGCGAGAAGGCACAATGCGCCTACTTCAACGGTAAGTCTTCTGTACGGCCAGTTTCAATGTAGGCGAAACTAAAAGAGCGCCCATGCGATACGTCATCATCGGAAACGGAGTTGCCGGAACCACCGCCGCGTTTACCATCCGGGAACGCGAACGGCGCGCCTGGATCACTCTGATCAGCGACGAGAGCGATTACTTCATTTCGCGGACCGCGCTGATGTACGCCTTCATGGACCGGTTGGAAAGGCGCGACCTGGAGCCGGTGGAACGAAAGGTATGGGACCGGCAAAATATCGAGTGCGTGCGCGGGCGAGTAACCGGAATCGATTCCGCCGGGCACAAACTCACCATGCGCAGTGGCGCCGTGATCCCCTACGACCGCCTCTTGATCGCCTGCGGATCTCTCCCGAACCGCCCCGCCTGGGATGGACTCGCCGAGGTGCAGGACGGGCTGGTGAACTTCGTCACCCTCGGCGATCTGGATCGTTGCGAGCGGCTCACCAAGACTGGGCAGAAGGCAGTCGTCGTGGGCGGCGGACTCATCGGTGTGGAACTGGTGGAGTGCCTTCGGCATCACGGAATGCAGGTCACCTTCCTGGTGCGCGAGCCGTGGTATTGGCCCGCGGCGCTCGGCAAACCTGAGGGGCTAATGATCTCGGAACACATTCGCAAACACGGCGTCGACGTGCGGATGGATGAGTCCGTGAAGCGGGTCAACGTCGATTCGGGCGGCAACGTTCGAGGCGTTCTCACCGATGCGGGTCACGAGTATGCATGCTCGCTGCTTGGCGTGGCCGTGGGTGTCCATCCCGCCATCGAGTGGCTTCCGGACAATGGGCCGCGTGCGAATCGCGGTGTGCTGGTGGATACATCATTCCGTACATCGCTCGATACTGTATGGGCGGCCGGCGATTGCGCCGAGATTCAGTTCGACGACCGCCCAACCGTTGTGGAGCAGATCTGGTACAGCGCGAAGCGGCAAGGCGAACTCGCCGCGCGCTCGATGCTCGGCGACCCCATCGTGTATGACCCGCCAGTGTTCTACAATAGCGCGAAGTTGTTCGACATCGAGTACACCACCGTGGGCAACTTCCGGATACCGGACGCCGCCGAATTCTATGGGCGGATCCCCGGCCGCGACGTGAGTATTCGAATCGCGGAATATTCCGGTGCCGTAATCGGATTCAACATGTTGGGCTCGCGTTGGGATCACACGTGGTTCGAGCGGTGGATCGCCGAACGGCGATCGCTCGAATACGTGATGGAGCAGTTGCACCTGGCGCAGTTCGACGTTGAATTCGGACGGCAGGACCTGAGTGAGTTTCGCCGCCAGTTCGCGAAATGGCCCCGCGGAGCTCCTGCTGTCGTCGCCTGATTGATTACACATGGTTCGTCAGACCACGCGAGACCGCCTCGCTCACGACATCACCCATCGAGGTATCAGCGCGTGGATGCTGAGTCTCGCGCTCACTGTGTTCTACCTGGTGCTGTATTTCACCGAGGCGCTGACACCCGTTTCGAAAGCTCTCGGACTCGGCAGCAAGTGGACGCTGTATGGGTTGCTGTACACGATCGCGATCGTTGCCGGTGGCGTGTTCGTCATCCGGCGCTACCGGCACAATCGCTACCAGGTGGTTCGAACCATCGTGGTAATGGCGACTCAGGTCGTGCTGGCGTTCTCGGTGCCGCTGATCCTGGTCTTCTTCCATCAGCCCGAGTATTACTTCAGTTATCTCTGGCCGCTGAAACTCGACTACGGCACGCCGGGTTACTTGTTCCATTTACCGCTGGTGTTTGTCATCTATAGCATCGTCGGATCGATGATTCTGGTGCCGCTGCTCGCGGTGTTCTTCGGCAAACGCTGGTATTGCTCGTGGATCTGCGGATGCGGCGGTCTTGCGAACACTGCCGGTGAACCATTCCGCCATCTCTCGCAGAAGTCGACGAAGGCGTGGCGATTCGAGAAGGTCAGCATTTACTCGGTGCTAATTCTTTGTCTGTTGCTGACAGGACTCCTGTTTGCGACTTATGGCACCGGCAATCAGAATCCGGGGCTTGCGAAGTTCAGTTATAAGTTTCAGTCGTTGTACGGGTTCATCGTGGTGGCGATGCTATCGGGTGTTATCGGAGTAGGCGCTTACCCGATCGGCGGCACTCGCGTGTGGTGCCGGTACTTCTGTCCCATGGCTGCGCTGCTCGGGCTCACGCAGAAGTTCGGGCGCTTCCGGATCACCGTGAAGCAGAACATGTGCATCTCCTGCGGGCTGTGCAGCAAGTACTGCGAGATGGGCATCGACGTTCGGTCGTACGCGCAGGCCAACACGAGTTTCACGCGCGCGTCGTGCGTAGGTTGCGGCATGTGCGCGGAGGTGTGTCCGAGGGGTGTGCTGCGGCTGGAAAACGTGATGCGCCCGTCACCGCGGGAGCGCCTGATTCAGATCGCTCCCGCACCGGGCATCGCGCGGCCAGTGTCGTATTGACGATCGCCGCAGTATGCCAAAATATCTTCAGTCCAATGCTGGCAAAGCACACTTGGCAGTTCAAATCGCGGCTCCGTTCCCGAGCATTCGGGTGGAGAGGTTCCCATCTCGCATGCCAGCGCCTGAAGGAAGCTGTCACGGAGATCAAGAAAGTTGCCAAGGTAGATCCGGTGACTGCCGGCGACGGTGTGGTGGCCCTGGTGGAGCGAATTTGGCCGGCGTTCGAGAGCATCGACACTTCGTCCGGCGCTCTAGGCGGCGCGGTGTACTGGGCGCAACAGGAATTGCTACCGATTCTGATCGAGGCTCCAGCGGACCGGAAGACCCGCGACAAGTGGCTGGACCGGCTCTGGCAGGCGATCGAGAACGACGGGGTGAGTTACCTCTCGCCGGTTGAGGACCGGTGGGGCGAGTTGTGTGGTTCGAGTGAAGTCGCCTCACATTGGGCTGGCCAACTCATCGGCCTGCTTAGGACTGCCTGGTCCGATCCGCGGCCCGGAAACTACGTGCTGGGAACCAGCGTCCGCCTCTCCAGCCTGTTGGCGGCTGGCCGTCATCAGGAACTACTGGAGGTTCTCGCGCTTCAGCGATTCCCATTCTGGCACGATCGGAAATTCGGCGTGCAGGCGTTGCTGGCCGAGGGCCGCGTGAATGACGCGCTGGCATACGGGGAAGCGTCGCGCGGCCTGAATCAGCCGGATGCTGCCATCGACGCGGCGTGCGAGAGAATCCTCCTCGATAGCGGCCGTGTCGATGAAGCCTACGAGAACTATGCCCTCACCGCGAACAGCACTTCCACCGGCCTTGCCACGTTCCGGGCGATCGCGAGGAAGTATCCCGGCCGCGACCGGAAGACGATTCTCTCGGATTTGGCCGGCGCGAGCGGCGATCCCGGTCGTTGGTTTGCCGCGGCGAAAGACGCCGGCTTTCTCGATCTCGCTCTGCAATTCGCCAACGAGGGCCGCACCGATCCCCGCACGCTGAGCCGCGCTTCGCGCGACTTCCTCCAGAAAGACGTCCAGTTCGCCCTACAGGTGGGCTGGATCGCCATCCAACGAATCTTGGAAGGCTATGGCTACGATCTCATCGGGGCCGATGTGATCGGTGTGTACAACCACTTCATGGCCGCCGCGACCGCACTGAACGTCGCGTCCTGGGCGCGCGCCGAGGTGCTGACCCTTGCGGCGAAGCATACTGGAGCGGAATTCAGCGATATTCTGCAAAAACAAACCACGATAACGGAGCAACGGACATGGACAAAACGAAGTCCGCTGAGACATTGACCGGCAGGCCGATCGCCAGGAAGATTGTCGCTAAAATGAAGCGGAGCAGCCGAGGAGAAGTCGCCGGGATCAGGAGTTTGGTTGATGATGGCACCGCAGCCGGAGAGATCCACCAGGAACTCACGGCCCAGCAGGAACTCGGCGGCCTCGATCCGGCTTTCGCCGCCTACGTCTACCCGCAGATCCAGGTGTCACTCATATCGGAACAGCTAACTGCCTTGAAGGAGATGTCGCCAATAGCGGACATCATCTCCGAAGCCGAAGACTCGTATATCCCGGACGGGCCGCCGATGAGTCCGCTGACCAGATCCTACTTTACGTGCTGGGCTTTTTTCGATGCGTGCGTTGGCGCGGACCACGAAACCATCGGTACGACGATCCTTGAAATCGGCGCGTGCTTGGGCATGAACCCTGAGCTATTGCGCTTGATCCGGCTGATGCAAGACTCTCGTATGGGGCTCTACATCCACCGCGGCAAAAAGGGCAAACTGACCGTTCTTGAGGACATCGTTACCGGTGACGTGTACCGGGCCACGGTTCCGTCGGGCGATTGCGGAAAGAAAGGCGAACTCTGGTACGTCCGCGTGCTACCCCCACCTTTCCCTGGCCATGAACACGTCGTCTTTACTACGCCCTACATCGTGCTGCACCCGAAGTTGCCGGAATGGCGCGAGTATTTCCGCCGCAGCATCCCTGACGAGGCGCCAATCGATGGATATGGGCACCACATGAAATACGGTCCAACGCGAGATTACTGGAACGAGTTCGTCCTTGAAGCTTACGTGAGCCACCGGCCGGAAGCGATCTATCTCGCCGGGCTTCCCGACGTCGCGGAGAGCCGTCCTCATTCCTCTATCTCCGAGGCGAACGGTTGGAAGGGCCCCGACTCTATATTCGAGGATTAGATGGAGCGTTGCCAGCGGCGGCTTCCATCCTCTGCCAGTTCGAAAGCGGCTCGCCCTGCGCGGCGCATGTGTTCCAGGTGGGCGAGCACTTCGAATAACGCGAAGTAAAAATGAAAGGCCGCGAAATCCTTGTTCCATAGCGCGGGCACGAGTTCGGCCGCTGTGCGCGGTTCCGATTCGATCAGCGCGAGGATGCCTTCGCAGCGCTCGTCGTGGTGGCGGCGGGTGGCCACGATCCATTCGCGATGATTCTCTAAAGGCTCGCCGTGGGATGAGATCACCAGTTGGATGTCGAGGCGCTCGATGGCCGCCAGCGAATCCAGATACTCGCCGAGCATGTCGCGGCCGGGCATCCACGCAATGTTCGGCGTGATGTTCTGGATCAGGTGATCGCCTGCGTAGAGCACGCGCTCATTGGGCCAGTAGAGGCAGATGTGTCCAGCCGAGTGGCCGGGCGTCGGAATCACGCGAGCCGGACCGAGGCGAGTGGCGAACTCCTCACCGCCGTGAAGAATCTGATCGGGCTTGGCCTTGGCGAGCGCGCCGCACATGCCGGTCAGCGATTCGCGGATCCGATCCCAATCCTCGCGAGGAACGCCGCCGTCGATGAATGCCGAAACGACCCAAGGGGTTTCGCCTTCCAGAATGCTGTTCAGGTACTCGAGTTCGGCGTGGTGGATGGCGAAGTGCGCGCGCGTGGCTTCGAGGACTCGGGGGAGTCCACCGATATGATCGGGGTGGATGTGGGTGGCGACGATGGTCCGGATGTCGTGCCAGCCGATGCCGCGTTCAGCGAGACCAGCCTCCAGTGCATGGAACGACTTGCCGCCCGCCATTCCCGTATCGATCAGCAGGTAGCCGTCCTCGAGCGGCACCAGGCCGACATTGACGTGTTCGAGTTCGAACGGAAGAGGAAGCCGGATGGTTTGGATCACGAGTTAACGGCGTCCGAAGCGTGATAGGAACTGCGCACGAGAGGGCCGGCTTCGACGTGCCGGAACCCGAGTTCATAACCGTAACGTTTCAAGTCGTCGAACTCGTGTTGCGGAACATACCGGATGATCGGCAGGTGCTTCTTCGAAGGCCGCAGATATTGGCCGAGTGTGAGGATGTCCACCGCATGCGTGCGAAGATCGCGCATCACTTGGCGGACTTCATCGAGCGTTTCGCCGAGCCCGAGCATGAGTCCCGACTTGGTGGGAATCGCCGGATCCAGTTGCTTGGAGTACGCCAGCATGTCAAGCGACCGCTCGTAGCGCGCCCCGAGGCGGACCTGCCGGTAGAGGCGCGGCACCGTTTCGGTGTTGTGGTTCAGAACATCGGGCCGGGCATCGATCACCGCCTGCATCGCGGCATGCGAGCCCTGGAAATCCGGCACCAACACTTCGACTCCGCAACCGGGAATGCGGTCGCGAATGGCGCGGATGGTGAGCGCGAATAACTCGGCGCCGCCGTCTTTGCGGTCGTCGCGATTCACGCTGGTGATAACGGCGAACTTCAGCCCCAGAGCAGCGCAAGCTTCGGCAACGCGTCGCGGTTCGTCGTAATCGACCGCGAGCGGGCCGCCTTTCTGCACGGCACAGAATCCGCAACGCCGGGTGCACACATTGCCCAGGATCATGAACGTGGCGGTGCGCTTGTTCCAGCACTCGCCGACGTTGGGGCAAGCGGCGCTTTCGCAGACCGTGTGCAGGTTCAGATCGGCGATGAGAGATTTCAGTTCGCGATAGTTGTCGCCCACCGGAGCAGGCGCACGGAGCCACGCAGGCCGGGACGGCTGAGGTTCAATGGTGACCAGCACTAATCCCAGTTTACGCTTTGCCCCGGTGCTCTCGGGTTCGATACGCTTGACCGACCTGAGAAGCGTTAGGCGCCCCCATCACCCGGGGTGTAACAAGCGCTGATAAAATAGAAGTTCCTGCTGAAATAATCCCCCATGAAGTACATTACGTTTGCGTTGGTTCTTTGCGGCGCCGCTGCGTTCGCTCAGGAGGCCGCAAAGCCGGTTGAAATCGCTCCCGATGCGGTGGTTCTGAAGGTTGGAGGCCGTTCGGTGACGGCCAGCGAACTGAAGAAGATGCTGGAGTCGTTTCCGCCCGATATTCAGAAGCAGGCCATGACGAATCCCAAGGTGGTGATGCAATCCTTCTTCTTGATGGAGAGCCTGGCGAAACAGGCCGAGGCAGATAAGGTGGACCAGGAGAGTCCGCTCAGGGAGCAGTTGGAACTGCAGCGGATGCAGACTCTGGCAGCGGCGATGGTGAATCGTCAATCGGAAGCTGTCACGGTTAGCGATGAGGATCAGAAGGCCCGGTACGAAGCGGAGAAGGACACGCATTTCGGGCAGGCGAAGATCTCGGCGATTCTGGTGACGTACGGCGATGCACGGACGATTCACGCTGACGTGAACATGGCGGATCCGAATGCGCCGAGATCGAGCATCAAGAAGATGCGGACGGAAGCCGAAGCCCGGGTGATGGCGAAGGAACTGGTGACGGAACTTCGAGCGGGCACACCGTTTGAACTGATCGCGAAAGAGAAATCGGAAGATAAGGTTTCGGCGGCCAAGGGCGGCGATTTCGGCAGCATCAAACAGACGGATCGAATTCCGGAGGAGATCAAGAAGGCAGTGTTCGCCTTGAAACCGGGACAAGTCAGCGATCCGGTGAAACAGCCGAACGGCTTCTACATTCTTAAGCTTCAGGAGCGCGCAATTCTGCCGTTTGAAGAAGCAAAGACGGCAGTGGCCAGCGAGATCCGGCAGGAACGATTTCAGAAATGGATGAACGAGAAGCAAAAGCAGTTCGAGGTAAGCATCGAGAATCCTGCGTACTTCCCGCTCGTGCAGGCCAAGGCTGCGACGAAATAACGTGACAGACTCATCGGCGCGTTTCGTCATTGACGACCACCGGGCGCACACGATGCTGCGGCCGCTGCTGGGCCGCTTGCCGGAGTTTCGGGGAGAGCCGATCCGCGTGCGATTCCGGCCGGCATTGACGGCACATCGGGGCCAGTTGCTCTCGGGTGCCGAAATCGGCATGCCGGTGCATGCTGGCACACATCTGCGCAAACGGGAGATGGTGCTGGAAACGGATCTGCTGGCCCGGCGCAGCGAACTGATCCGCATCTTCGTGCACGAGACCTATCACTTCGTCTGGGCGAAATTGGGGAATCCGGCGCGGAATGTTTTCGAGCAGTTAGTGCATGTAGAGATGGAGATGGGTGCTCGCGGCGAGTTGGGCTGGCCGGCGATGCAGTTGAAGCAGGACTTGAACGGGTTGGATCTGGAACGGCGGACGCGCAAGTGGCGCAACTACCTGTGCGAGAGCTTCTGCGATACAGCCGCCTGGATGCATTCGCACCGGCAATCGCACGATGAGTGGACTCTGCCGGAGCGATGGCGGAGGAAGCGCGCGACGCGGATGCGCCAAATCTTTGAAGGCAGATCGCCGCTCGTATAATTGAAGAAGGAGAAACCGCTTGTTGAAACCCAGCCGCTCGCTTTTTGGAGCAGCCATCATCGCCGGGATTATCGTCACGGCCTGTTCGTATTCCGGCAAAGAGGCGGACGCTTTGGCAGCGGTGAAACCGGACAAGGACCGCAAGACCGCGCCGAATTTCACCCTGAAGGACTCCAACGGCACTCCAGTAAAGCTGTCGGATTACCGGGGTAAGGTGGTGCTGCTGAACTTCTGGGCCACCTGGTGCGGGCCGTGCAAAGTCGAGATTCCGTGGTTCATGGAATTCGAGAATCAGTTTAAAGACCGGGGCTTCGCTGTGCTCGGCGTGTCGATGGACGAGGACGGCTGGGACGCGGTGAAACCGTACATCGCGGACAAAAAGGTTAACTACCGCGTCCTGCTGGGCGACGATTCCACCGGCGACTTGTACGGCGGCATTGAATCGCTTCCGACGACGTTCGTGATCGATCGCGATGGTCGAGTGGCTTCGACGCATATCGGTCTGGTGAGCAAGAAGGATTACGAAGCCGAGATCAACACGCTGCTGAACATGTCTACGAAGGCCGCGGCGGGCGGGCAATAGATGAAACGGATTCTGCTGGGGGTTCTGGCCGCAGGTGCTGTATTCGCACAGACGGGTGTTCTGACCATCGCGCCGACGACGAAACTGGTTGCCAAGCGCGGGACGACGGTGGCGGCGAAAGTCCACGGGCAGTTGAAGCCGGGATACCACGTCAACAGCAACACGCCGAATGACGATTATCTGATTCCGTTGAAGCTGACCTGGAGCGCCGAGCCGCTGAGTGTGGCGCAGGTGGTGTTCCCGAAGCCGCAGACCGAGAAGGCATCGTTCTCTGAGAAGCCGCTGAGTGTGTTTACGGGCGACTTCGAGATTGAAACGAAGTTCAAGGTTCCGTCGAATGCACCGAGCGGTCCTGCGATCGCGACGGGGAAGCTGCGATATCAGGCCTGTAACGACAGGATGTGTCTGCCTCCGAAGACGATCGAGATTCCGTTGACGGTGATGGTGAACTAAGCCACTCCACACGTGATCGGATACACTGCCCACATGCGAATATGTTTGCTGCTGATCCCCTTGTTGGGGCTGAGTGCTTGTGCGCCTTCGTTGCAGCAGCGTGACATGGATTCTGAAATCGCGAACGAAGTGGCTTCGACTCGGGCCATCGATACTCATGCGCATCCTGTGGCGGTGGTGAGCGAGGGTCAGAAAGATTCCGAGTTCGATGCGCTGCCGGTGGAGATGATGGAGCCGTACGACACGCCGCCGCTGCGGGTGCGGGCGGACAATCCCGAGTTTGAGGGCGCGTCGCGGGCGCTGTTCGGCAAGCCCGAGGAAAAACGGAATGCGATGCGCGCGAAGGGCGACTCGTATCCGGACTGGGTGCTGGATAAGTTGGGTATCGAAATCATGTTTGCGAACCGGGTGGCGATGGGGCGGGGGCTGGATCCGGCGCGTTTCAAATGGGTTCCTTTCGCCGACGCGCTGATGTATCCGCTGAACAACGAGAGTTTGGGACGGCACGATCCGGATCGGAAGGCGTTCTTCGGCGCGGAGCAGAAGTTGCTGGTTCGATATCTGGGCGGGCAAGCGATGCCGGCGACGCTGGACGGCTACATTGAGTTCGTTTCGTCGACGCTGGATGGTTGGAAGAAGCAGGGCGCGGTGGCCGCGAAATTCGAGATGTCGTACCTGCGGTCGTTCGACATCGGGAATCCGGACAAGACAGACGCGGAGCGAGTGTACGCGAAGTATGTGAAGTCGGGCGTGCCGGCGGACGCCGAATACAAGACACTGCAGGACTACATCTTCCGGCAGATGGCGCTGGAATGCGGGCGGATCGTGATGCCGGTGCATCTGCATTCGTCGGCGGGGGCGGGCCGGTACTTCGATGTGCCGGGCGGGAATCCGATGCTGCTGGTTCCGGTGATGCTGGATCCGGCAATGCGGAAGACGAATTTCGTGCTGGTGCACGGGGGTTGGCCGTACACGCGCGAGGTGACTGCGCTGCTGGACAAGCCGAATATCTACGTCGATTACTCGATGCAGACAATGTTGTTGAACCGTCGCGATGTGGCCGAGACGCTGCGGCGCTGGTTGGAGTATGCGCCCGAAAAGGTGATGTTCGCGACCGATGCGAGTCCGTTTGGGGGCGGCATCAGTTGGGAAGAGACGGGGTATGTGTCGGCCATGACGGCTCGGGAGGCGTTGGGGTTGGCGCTGACGGGCATGCTGCGGGACAAAGACATTTCGAAAGACCGGGCGGTGCAACTGGCGCACATGGTGCTGCACGACAACGCGAAGAAGTTGTACGGGTTGTAGGCGGGTGCGGCGGCTGATCCTGAGGCCGGGGGCGATTGGCGATACGATTCTGAGTCTGCCTGCGATGGAGTTCTTGCGGGCGGAGTACACCGAAATTTGGGTTCGTTCCGACACGGTGCCGCTGGTGCGGTTTGCGGACCGGGTGCGTGGGATTGCGTCGACGGGGATCGACCTGGTGGGGATTCCGGACTTGGAAGTGCCGGCGGAGTTGCGGCGGGAATTGGGTTTGTTTGGTGAAATCGTGTCGTGGTATGGAGCGAATCGGCCGGAGTTCCGGGAGGCATTGGGTTCGTTTTGTGAAAACGTGCGATTCCTGGAGGCGCTGCCGCGGGATTCGGTGGGGGAGCATGCGGCGGACTTCTTTTTGCGGCAGGTAGGCGGGATGGGTGAGGCGATTCCGCGGATCGAGGTGGGGCGGGCGGAATCGCGGGGGTCGGTGGTGCTGCATCCGTATTCGGGGAGCGAGCGGAAGAATTGGCCGATGGAGCGATTTTTGGAATTGGAGCGGGCGTTGGAGGCGGACGGGGTGGTGGTGGAGTGGGCGGCTCGGGGCGATTGGGTTCGTTTTGCGGATTTGGGGGAGTTGGGGTGGTGGCTGGCGGGCGCGGGCGTTTTTGTCGGGAACGATTCGGGGGTGACGCACCTGGCGGCAGCGGTGGGGGCGAGAGTGTTGGCTTTGTTTGGTACGACGGATCCGGCGGTGTGGGGGCCGCGCGGGGATGTCGAGGTGGTGCGGGCGGGGTGGATGGAGGCGATCGGGGTGGGGGAGGTTTTGGAGGGAGTGCGGCGGAGGTTGCGGGCGGGGTGATTGGGTTTGTTTCGTTGGGCGGGCGCCGTGGTTTGGGTGGCCGGATGGGTAGGCTCGTTTCGTTGTACGGGGAGGGCGGGGATTGCCTGGTGGTTGGCTTTGTTTCGTCGGACGGAGGTGGGCTGGCAGGGAGGCGTCGTGGTGGCTGAGCGATTGGGTTTGTTTCGTAGGATGGGCGCGGCGGTTTGAGTGGGCGGATGGATGGATTCGCTTCGTTGGGCGGAGGTCGGCCGGCACGGGGTGGTCGCGGCGGCTGGGTGTTTGGGTTCATTTAGTCGGACGAGTATGGCGGGGAGAGCGGGCGCGGTTGTGGTGAGCGCCGGGTGGTGGGGTTGATAGTTCGGGTTGTTCATATTCCGTCTCCGCGATTCCAAGGTAACGTTGCGGGTGCAAGAATCTCGGGGGTCGGGGGAAGGGAAGTTGGACCGGATAGCGTTGTGGCCTTTGGGCTTAGCTGAATCGAAATTTTCTGGCGAGAGTCGTGAACGGGTTGGAGGGACGCTACTTTCTGGCGCCGGATGGTTTGCGCGATTTCTTTGCGGCTGAGGTTTTGGGGGTGCGCGCCAGGTCGGAGACGGTTGCGAGCACCTGCTCGACGGTGGGAGTGATGTCGCTTTGGCCGGTTTCGAACCAGGTTTGATAGATCACGTTGAGGAGAGACAGCGTCAGCGCGGCGAGGACCCGAGGCGTGATGCGGTCTTTGGAGCGTTTTTGATGACGCTGGGCGAATGCCTCGGCGACGCGGTCCTGGACCTCCGCGGCGCGGGCGATCTGCGCCTCTCTCGCAGCGGGATACTTGGCGGCAATCTCCATGACCTTGCGGGTAAGAGGGTGAGACGCGGAGTTCGCGGCCACCGTGAGGACGGTATGCCGCAGGACCTCGCGCGGGGAGTAAGCCGGAGGGGCATTGCGAATCGCACTCTCTGGTGAGCGAAGTACCGTTAGCTGACCGCAGCAGCAGGTGGCTGGGGGCCCGCTCCGGACGGAAAGCGCCCAACGACCACTGCTTTTGGGGAGGACGCAAGGAGCCCGGAGGGCGACTGAAGTTCTCCCCAAAGGGACTGTAACGCGAACTGTGTAAGTGGGTGGAGCACTTACAGCGCGTCGCCGACCTCCGGTTTGAGTCGATCACCGAAGATGACGGCGAGCTGATTCATCACTATATCCCAACCCTGCCTGCGGGACCAGCGATTACTGAAATTACGGATATTCAGGAACAGGATTTTGATAACGGAGTCATCGGCTTCGTTCTCCGTACAAGGCAGCGGAGTATCAGCGGCTACTTTGGTGACCCTCACGGCGCGCTACAACGGTGGCGCAGCAACCACCACTCTTACGGTTGCACCCGGCGATAAAGCGTCCACTTCGCTAGCATCCCTGGATGTCCTTGGCTCTAGCAGTCAGTTACTTGGGACCATGGTCAGCCAGGGCAATGGACACTATACCTTCCAAACGAAACTGACGGCGGATGCGACCACCACGGTACGCATTGTGAGCAACCTGGGAGCAAAAACCTCGAGGGTGTCACAGTCGCTCCGTAAGTGAGAAGGGTTCAGCGGGAAGCGCCGGGAACGGTAGGTGTTTTCGGCGCCTGGGCCTCCGGCTCATTCCGTTCCACCTTGGGAAAAACCAGTTCGAAGACGGTCCCCTCAGGGCCCGTATTGAGAATGGAAATCTCGCCTCCGTGGTCGTGCATGATTTTACGAACGACAGTCAGTCCTAGCCCGATACCCTTTTCTTTGCCGTGGCTGACAAAGGGCTGAAAGATGCTGTCGCGGATGGACTCCGGAATTCCCGGACCATTGTCCGTAACACGAATCTCCACGCCTCGCTTTGTTTCCCGCGAGGTAATGGCGATCTTTCCTTCAACGGGGCAAACTGCCTCGCAAGCATTGAACAGAAGATTCATCAGCACTCGTTCCACTTTTCCAGTATCGAACCAGCCTGAGCATTCATCCGGATCGGAGTAAGTGAACGCGATGGTTTGGAACTCAGGAAGAATCTTGACGTTCTCGATGGCATGCTGCACAATCTCATCCAGCCGCGCAAACTCCGGATGGATGGCCTCGCGCTTCGATGAGAAACCAAGCAGCGAACTGATCTCATCGGTCATCCGATTCACCGCAATCCGGATCTCCTCAAAGAAGTCTTTCCGTTGAAATTCGGTGAGATTCCCATTTGAGAGAAACTCGGCGTACGCGAGTATCGCGGTCAAGGGATGCCGCAAGTCATGAGAAATCATGCTCGCCATCCGGCCGATTGTAGCTAGCCTTTCTGCGTCGAGTAACTGCCCCTGCGTCTCGAGCAATTGCAGGCGCATTCGTTGAAACGCAGCGGTGAGCGCCGAGACTTCATCACCCCCACGCGCGTGCAGCGGAAACGTGTAGTCTCCTTTTTCGAGCGCCCGCACACCTTCAAGAAGTTCTTCGAGCGGGCGCGTGAACGTCGTCGACACAAGAAACACCAGAATACCGCCCGCCAGCACTGCGATCAGGCCGGCGCCCAGGATCCAGGGATTGAGGCTCGCGAGAAATGCCGTCGCCTCATCGAAGGATCTCAGCACGGTAAGCGTTACTGGATTCGGACTATCGGACGACAACGTCACTGACGTAACGAGAAACCGCTCATGCCCCAATTCAATCTCTTCCGGTTTGTCTCGTGCCGACTGAGGGTCTGCTAACGCTTGCGCGAGTTGACTTCCCTGTTGACTGGATACGGTGCTCACCACCAGGCGATTGCCGTAGCGAACCGCCACCCGGCTCGCAGATACCCGGCTGATGTCCTCTGCCACCCGGTTGTCAATCTCATACCCGACCGCCAATAAGCCCATCGGCACCTGATCATCCGCTGAGCCAAAGTAGATCGGTTTCAGAAACACCTGATAGAGCCGTCCGTTGCCATACCACCAGGCCTGGGGCTTACCGCTCGCCACCGAACGGGTGAGCGATTCCTGAGCCCCCGCTGGCTCGAACCCGGGATTCGAGGTATGCAGGGCCATCACTCGCCCCGCGCCGTCCGCGAGCACGAACAACTCACTGCCGGATAGCTGCCAAAACATCGCGGAAGCGTCCTGAATGGTCGCTGTGTCCCGGGAGGTCATCACGGCTTTCAATGGCGGCAGCGACGCCAGCAGCGCGGCAGACTGTTGAAGTGTCTCGTCGCGGTGACGCTGCATGCTTCGAAATGTGACGACCGAGGTTTCGAGCCCTCTCGCAATCTCGCCGCGAACCTGCACGGTCACTCGCTGCCGGACGACAAAAAGCGTCGCCCATGTCAGCGACGCGGAAATCGCCGCCAACGCCAGGAGGAATTTCGTTCTTAGACTTATTTTGAGCACCGGGCAGGGCCAGTTGTGAACTTATAGCCTACATTGTGGACCGTCAGAAAGTGCACCGGGTTCGCCGGGTCTTTTTCCAGCTTCTGGCGCAAGGTCAGAATGTGAGAGTCCACAGTGCGCGTCGAGGGATAGTGATTGTACCCCCACACGTCGCCGAGCAATTGATCGCGAGAGATCGCACGGTCCGGATTCTCAGAAAAGTACTTCAGGAGTTTGAATTCCTGCGGCGTCAACGCGATCGGACGTTCTGCGCGAGAAGCCTCCATTCGTTGGAAATCAACCGCGACGTCGGAAAAGTAAACCTGCTCCACCGGCGCCGCCCGGCGGGAACGGCGGAGAATTGCACGCACGCGGGCCAGTAGTTCCTTCGGACTGAACGGCTTGATCACGTAGTCGTCGGCTCCGAGTTCCAGTAGAAGTACGCGGTCCAACTCAGCCGCTGAACCGGTCAGAATCAGGATCGGTATGGCTTCGGATTCCTTCCGGACCATCCGGCATAGCTCTTGACCGCCAACCTTGGGCATCCGGAGGTCCATGATTACAAAGCTCGGGCGAGTTGCGTGAAATGCCTCAAGGCCGCGTGCGCCATCTTCCGCAATTTCGACAAGGTAGCCCTCGGATTCGAACAGTTGCTGCAGGGCTTTGCGGGTTGCCCGATCATCCTCGACGATCAGTATCTTTTCCATGGCCGGTTCGTCTTTAAGGAGTTGCGCATCCGAGATCTGCCTTCTGGTTGAATGAAAGAGAAGAGAACCGTAATGCACGTTATGGCCCACAAAGTGCAGCCTGATTGAACGCCGGGTCGATGCGCGAAGGATACCTTACAAATGCGGTCGCCGTACTTACTTGACGGCATTGTGTGTGGGCTGGTGATGTGCATCGGCATCGCTACCAATTCCCCCGCATCAGCGCAAAATAAGTCACGCGACACGGGCAGGTCGATCGATAGTATCCTTGCACAAATTCAGGAACTTCGCGGGGCTCTTGACGAAACCCGACGGCAACTGGCAAGTTCCACCCTGGAGACCGAGGCACTCCGTCGCGAAGTGCAATCGCTCCGTGAGCGCCTGGCGCAGGTGAGCGGTCCGGATGGCTTGCCTCGGGATTTGGAAGCACCTCTTGAGGCTGCTGCCGGCACAGAAAGCGGTAAGGACCCAGGTGGCGATTTGGCGCTTCTCGCTGCGAAGGTTGACGAACAGGATCAGACCAAGGTCGAGAGCGGTTCAAAGCACCGTGTCCGCTTGTCTGGCATGGTCCTACTTAATGCCTACACGACCCGTGGCGCAGTGGACGATCTCGACCTTCCCTTCACGGCTTTGCCGGTGCTTCCAGGGGAAACCGGCGGGAGTACAGCCGCCACGCTGCGCCAATCCCTTGTAAGGTTGGAGGTTTTCGGCCCCCGCTTCCTCGGTGCCAGCACGGCGGGCGAACTCACTTTTGATTTCTTTGGCGGCTTCCCAGTCACTCCAGAAGGCGTTACTTCCGGATTAGTCCGGTTACGCACGGCAAAGCTAAACCTCGAATGGGCAGATATGTCGGTCGTAGCCGGCCAAGACGTTCCGTTCTTTTCACCGCTCTCGCCGACTTCGCTCGTGTCCACTGCCTACCCTGCCTTGTCCGCATCAGGCAACCTGTGGACCTGGACTCCCCAGGCCTACATCGAACGCCGGTTCTCTCTATCGGACCGCTCAAAGCTGATCCTCCAGGGCGGAGTCCTGAATGCTTTGACCGGAGAACAGCCTGTGACCGAGTATGTAAGGTCACCCGCGTCCGGCGAACGCACCCGCATTCCCGCCTCCGCCCTGAGGCTCGCCTGGCAAGGCAGCATAGCCGGCAGGACCGCAAGAATCGGCGCCGGGGCGTATTACTCCAGGCAGGACTGGACCTTCAATCGCACGGTGGATGCATGGTCTGTTACGTCGGATTTTGACCTACCTCTCGGTCCCTGGTTTTCACTCTCAGGCGAACTCTATCGCGGCCGCGCGATCGCCGGCCTGGGAGGAGGCGCAACGGGCAGCGTTGTATTCGTGGGCAACTCTACATCTCCCGGAACTACCCTGATCCCCGTCGAGAGCCTGGGTGGTTGGTCGCAGATAAAATTCAAGCCCGTCGAGAAAATCGAATTCAATGCCTCGTTTGGCAAGGATGGTGCGCTCGGCCGCAGGCTCGCGCGCTTGCCTGAAACTATAGGAATGGTGCACCGCAACGCCAGCGGCTTGGTGAATGTCATCTACCAGCCGCGGACCAACCTGTTTTTCTCCGCCGAATACCGGCGGCTCTGGACATCCCGCTACTGGCAGGATCTGGTCATCGCGAATCACTTCGGTCTTGGAGCCGGAATAGCATTTTGAGATTCTTCCTCATTTATCTCGTGCTTTTGCGAACCCTGGCTTTCGGCGGCGACGGCACGTTCACGGTCACCGGCACGGTCTCCATCTCGCGCAAGAAAGGCGCTGGAAGATCCGATCAGTCGAACGTCGTTGTGTGGCTCAAACAAGTCGGGGTCTCTACCGAGAGCAAGGCCGCTGCCAGCCCTCCGCGCCGTTTCGAGATTCGCCAAACGCACAAACGCTTCGAGCCGCATATTCTGGCGGTTCCTGCCGGCTCGGTGGTCAGCTTTCCCAATCTCGATCCGTTCTTCCACAACGTATTCTCGCTTTTTGACGGCAACCGCTTTGATCTTGGACTTTACGAGGCGGGAGCAAGCCAGAGCGCGAAATTTGACCGTCCCGGAATTTCCTTCATTTTCTGCAACATTCATCCGGAGATGAGCGCGGTGGTGGTAGTGGTAGACGGGCCATTCGCGGTGAGCGATTCCTCCGGTGCATTCTCGATCTCGAAAGTCCCACCAGGGCGATACCGCGTGAATGTATGGCACGAGCGTGCCCGCTCCGCGCCACCGCAAGCGCCGGCCCCTGAAGTCACGATTACAGGGGACAACACGGTTGTGCCGGCAATCTCCCTGCTTGATTCCGGCGCTCTGGTAGCTCCCCACAAAAACAAGTACGGGCGCGACTATCTGCCTCCTGTGCCTGGCCCGGTCTACAAGTAAATCGGGGTCTCTTTCGCATTCCCGACTCCTTGACAGCTCCTCGCTGATCAATCCGTATTTCGGAAGGACCACTGGCGCCGCGGCAACGATGCCTGCCATCAGTCCCGGAACGTGTTGTCGCCGTGCGACCACATGTCTTGCATGATTTCAATCGTCGGCATAGTCAGCTTCCTCCGGCCTTAACCGAACGGCCGGCAGCACTGAATATCGTCAGGGCTGTCAGGGCCGGCTCTACTCCAAAATCTCTTCGCCAGTCAACACACAACTGGTGGCCCGGGAGTTGTAGCAGATGAACCGCATTCGATGAATCTTGACACATTCTTGACAAGATGCTGACAACTCAATTTTGGCTCCGCCGCAAGATGAGTATGTAAGTTCGTCGATTATGGTGAATCCGGCGAACGAAACCGAAAGGATGAAGGAAAGATCATGAGACAAGTGGCCGCTGCCCGCAACTGGATGCCGGTGGCAAGCATACTCCTACTCTCACTGCCTGTGCTCGCGCAGCAGTACAACTCGAATGACGTCACGCCGCCGAATTCCAACAGCGGCAAACTCAACGCAGCAGCCACTGGGAAGCAGGTAGGTGTGGACGGCAACAACCACGCGATCCTCGAGAACGGAAACGCTGTCAATTCAGTCGACCTGCATCCCTCGTCGAGCTATTACAGCTCGATGGCGATCTCGACCGACGACGTGGACCAATGCGGATACGCGAGCTACCTCGGGTCACCGCACGCGATGAAATGGTCCGGCACCGCGGCCAGCTACGTGGATTTGCACGCTGCAACGGGCCAGACGTGGTCCTACTGTCTGGGCACCTACGGCGGGCAGCAGGTGGGATACGGTGAGAGGCCGGTTTACACCGTGACGTTTCAGTACGCTTATGTTTGGAACGCCGGAGTGGCCACCAACCTTGCACCGGCGATCGCGGGTCTCCCGTATTCTAAAGCGCTGGGTGTTCGCAGCGGACAACAGGTAGGATACGCGTCTGCCGTGCCCTATCCTTACGGGGAAACCTTCTCGTACCACGCCGCCAGCCACGCGATGTTGTGGACGGGAACGGCGGCGAGCGCCGTTGACCTGAACCCGGCGAACTACACCGCATCCGAGGCCCTGGCAACGAATGGCACGCAGCAGGGCGGGTGGGCCTACAACAGCCTGCCGACGGCTTCGCAACACGCCGCGCTGTGGTCGGGAACCGCCGCGACCTTCGTGGATCTTCACCCGGCAGCCTACAGCGACAGCCGCATCACAGCTCTCACGGCGACGAATCAGGTAGGTGATGGTTGGGTTGGGCCTATGGGAATGGCTGGTTCGGTTCGACACGCGCTGGTCTGGTCTGGAACACCCGATAGCGTGATCGACCTGAATCAATTCTTGCCCAAAGGATACACACACGCCGTGGCGACCGGCATCGACGCCAGCGGCAATGTGGTTGGCTATGCTTACAACACTCCGGCCACCGGCCTCGTTGTTCCCCCGGATGCGATCGCAGTGGTTTTCGCACCTGGAGCCCCGTCTCCAGCCGCAGTGGCTTCATTGACATTGACTCCGCCGAACCCGGCGCCCGGCTCGATTGTGAATGGAACCGTCACGCTCGGCGGTCCGGCTCCGGCAGCTGGTGTGACGGTCAACTTTCTGACGGCCAATGCGGCGATGTTGCCGGCTCCGCCTCCGTTGGTAGTTCTGCCCGGCCAGACCAGTGCGGCATTCAATTTCACGGCGGGGGGAGGGGCAATCCAGGTGCCGACTCTGGCGAAGCTCTACGTCACCGACGGCTCCACAAGCCGTCAGGCCAGCGTGATCGTGACCCCAGTGGTCAACGTCGCGTCGGTCAATGTGAACCCGGTGGAAGGTGGATTCGCCACCACCGGCACGGTCACGCTCTCGATCCCGGCGCAGGCGGGAGGAGCGATGGTGACGTTGTCCTCCACGAGCCCGCTCGTCACGCTTCCCGCGTCGGTAACGGTTCCGGCGGGTTCCGCCAACCTGGCTTTCTCAGTTACGACGACGTCCGTGACGGCAATAACGACGGTTCCCGTATCGGCGTCCTACAACGGCGCGACTGTCTCCGGCACGATGACGTTGAGCCCGGCTCCGGTGGTGGCCGTCGCGGCGCTCACTCTTCCGCTGACCCAGGTCGGCGGCCAGCCGGTGACCGGCACGGTGACGGTGACGAACTTCCCGCGCAACCCCGAGGGCGTGGTGATCACCCTGGCCAGCGGGAATACCAAGGTAATGTCGTCGTCCACAGTGACCATCCCGCAGTTCGCTTCCAGCGTGACGTTCTCGCTGCCCACGACCGTGGTGACAGGCACGACGGGCGTATCGTTGAAGGCCACTTACGGCAGCTCCAATATCACATCAAACATCGCGATTCTGCCAATCCCGACGATTAGCATCGTGCAGGCGGACTACTTCACCGACACACACACATTCAAGGTTGCGGCGACGACCACCAATACCAACGCGACGTTTACATTCGGCACCGATCCGCAGAGCGGCGCGATCGGCACGATGCAGTTCGAGCTGGGTCAGTTCAAGGGTGCGACGACGACCCTGCTTACGGCTCCTGCGCTGGCCACCGTTTGGAGCTCGGACGGCGGGCAAGCCACTATGGCGGTCACACAGCGTTTGTCGACCTCCACCGGTGGCGGTGGTGGTGGCGGAGGCGGCTCAAAGACCTTCAAGATCAGCACCGCCACCAACGGAAAGGGCACCATCACAGCTTCCCCTGCGGCTGCCAGTTATGCCCCGGGAACGGTAGTGACGCTCACCGCGACTCCTGCGGTTGGCTCGCCCTGGATTGGTTGGAGCGGGGCGTGCAGCGGCACGTCGACCACTTGCACTTTGACGATGAACCAGGATTACTCGGTCACCGCCAACTTCAGATAGATGCAGCTGAGATCGACCTCCGCTAGCTTCCGCAGACCAGGGGGCATGGGCTTAAGCTCATGCCCCTTTTCCGTTGGTGTGCCGAGCATGCTCGACAGCTCGAAGGTGAAAGTCCTTTTGACAACCTGATGGAGGTGAAGTCATAGCGAAGCGCAAGGGCGTCGTCGTGAGGCGGGGTCTGAAAGAAGCGTGGAGCAAACGCATGAGCCGATGTACAAGAACCAGATCTGAGGCATACGGTGCCGGACGAGCGGGCCAATGACCGCGAAGCCCAAATGCATCAAGGGCGCTGGTTGCAAATTCGGCGCTTGCGTGCGGAAGGCGGTCGAGCTTACCTCGGGAGATCTGTTGCGTGTCGAGGACTCGCGACTGAAGGCGTTCCAAGACGTTTTGACCTCGCAGCAGAAGGCCCGAACTGTGATCGTGAACAGTAAGTCTGCGAAACTCGCGGCGGTCATGCGCCAGCCAATCATCTTCGGATGAGCTTGCCAGGGGCGGATAGGGTGAAGCCCGAAAGGAACCTGGGAGCGGCGAAACCGGCGCGGGACACGTGAACGACCCTCCGGCCCTCACGGGATCAAGTCACAGAACCGCCGTATGCGGACCCGCATGTACGGTGGTGTGTGGGGAATTCCTAAACATTCTGGGGGGGGCTTGCTGCTCGTCAGCACCCTGCTGCTCTTGAATTGTCGTATGTAGTACTTCGTTCGCTATCTTAGAAAGAGAAACAATATGAAAACCAGATACAACTTTCACCTTGACACAAGGTTGTATGAGGTTATGATAAATTCATGATGAACGTCATCTGGCAACCAAAGGCGTTGAAGCAACTCAAAAAAATCGGGGAACGTTCGATTCAGGAACGTCTCCTGACGGTTACGCGTGGCTTGGCAAACTTCCCGGCATGCCCCAACGTCAAGCGGTTGACCAATCATGAGTATTCGCACCGTCTGCGAGTTGGCGACTGGCGGATACTCTTCAACGTATTTGAGGAAATCAGTATTGCCAGCATTGAAGAGGTGAAAAAACGAGATGAGAATACATACTGATTATCAGACCATTGATTATCACGGGAGTCCGGCATTTGTACTGGTTCCATGGGAAGAATTCAAACGAGTTCGCCCCTTGCTTGAAGGGGATAAGGCCCGCTCAACCGGCATACCGCAAGCGGTTGTCGAGGCGCATATCTTGGGTAATGTACCCATGATCAGGGCTTGGCGCGAACATATCGGCATTACACAAGAGGAACTTGCTACTCGCATGGGTGTCAGTCAGGCCGCTGTTGCAAAGCTGGAAAAACTTGACGCGAAGCCACGTGCGGTTACATTTAAAAAGGTGGCTGAGGCGTTGGGAATATCTGCGGCGCAACTTGACGTTTAGGCAGGAACGCAAGGGATATTCAAAACGAGAATGGTGAGTCGCAACGGGGAAACAAGATCAAATTGATGTATAGTGGAAATAACGAAGGAGGTTGTCTTCATGCCCAAAAATCTGACTACCAAAATACTGGAAGCCCATCTCGTTGAGGGAAAACTGAAACCCGGCAGCGAGATATCCATCATGGTCGATCATACCCTGCTGCAAGATGCCACCGGCACCATGGCCATGCTGGAGTTTATCGCCATGGGAGTGCCAAGGGTGAAGGTGGAGTTGGCCGCCCAATCCATCGACCACAACCTGCTGCAGACTGATTACAAGAACGCCGACGACCATGCCTTCCTGACCAGCGCGGCCATGAAGTTCGGTGTGCACCTTTCCAAGCCGGGCAATGGTGTTTCCCATCAGGTGCATCTGGAACGGTTCGATGCTCCAGGGAAAATCTTGCTTGGTGCTGATTCCCATACCCCCACTGCCGCCGGACTCTGCACGCTCGGCATCGGCGCCGGGGGGCTGGATGTGGCACTGGCCATGGCCGGACATCCCTTCAATCTGCCCTGCCCGAAGGTGTTTGGAGTCAAGCTGGTTGGCAAGCTTCCCGAGTGGGTCTCGGGCAAGGATGTCATTCTGGAGATGCTGCGCCGTCATACGGTCAAAGGTGGCGTCGGCAAAATTATCGAATATTACGGTCCGGGAGTGGCGACCCTTTCCGCCACCGATCGCGCCACCATCGGCAATATGGGGGCCGAGTTGGGAGCGACTTCTTCCATTTTTCCTTCAGATGAACGGACGCGCGAGTTCCTGGTATCGCAAGGGAGAGGCGACAGCTGGCAGGTGTTGGCGGCTGATGAAGGGGCTGTGTACGACGAGTACGATGAAATTGATCTCTCCTTGATGGAACCATTGATCGCTTGTCCATCGTCACCCGATAACGTGGTGCCGGTGCACGAGGTAGCGGGGACCAAGGTCGATCAGGTGATCGTCGGCAGTTCAGTGAACTCGTCGTATCGCGATCTGATGACCGTCTGCCGAATTGTAGAAGGGAGCCGTGTTGCCCCCGGAGTGCATTTTCATGTCAATCCCGGCAGTCGTCAGGCGCTGGAAAATGTTGCCCAGGATGGCGGCGTATTGATGCTGCTGATGGCGGGAGTCAGTATTCACCAGTCCGGCTGCCTGGGGTGCATCGGTATGGGACAGGCACCGGGGACGGATCAGGTGAGCTTGCGCACGTTTCCGCGAAATTTTCCCGGCCGTAGCGGTACCAAGGGAGACAAGGTGTATCTCTGCTCTCCGGAAACGGCGGCCGCTTCCGGCCTGGCCGGCGTAATCACTGATCCGCGTGATCTGGGAAAACGGATGCAGTGGCCTGCAGTACGCAATCCGGAACAGTATCTGCTGGACGATTCCGGCATTATCTTTCCGCTTGCAGACGGCTCGGCTGTCGAGATCAAGACCGGCCCCAATATCGTGCCCTTCCCGGAATTCGAGGCGCTCCCCGAAACGCTGCAGGCCGAGGTGGTTATCAAGCTGGGTGACAATATCACCACCGACCACATCATGCCGGCCGGCAACAAGGTGCTGCCGCTCAGGAGCAATATCCCGGCCATCAGCGAACATGTCTTTGAACAGGTGGATGCCGAGTTTCCCGCGCGCGCCAGGAGTGCCGGCAACGGGGTTGTCGTTGCTGGTGAGAACTACGGACAGGGCTCCTCCCGCGAGCACGCCGCTCTTGCCCCGCGTTTTCTGGGTATCCGGGCCAAGATTGTCAAAAGTTTTGCCCGTATCCATAAGGCTAATCTGGTCAATTTCGGCATCCTGCCGCTTGTTTTTAAAGACCCGGCTGATTATGACCTGTTCAGTCAGGGGAGCAAGGTTTCGTTCCCTGATGTTCGGCGTCTGATTGAGAATGGAAGTTCAGATATACCCCTGCTGGTTAATGGTCGGGAAATTATTACGGTTCTTGATGTATCCCCCCGGCAGCGCAAAGAATTGTTGTCCGGTGGAACACTTAATTACGTTAAACAAAATAGTTAGTAAGGGAGTTTGCATGCCAAAATCAACCCGCAAGACTAAAATTGTGGCGACCGTAGGCCCGGTAAGCTCATCGCCGGAAATGATCCGGAAGTTGATGAAGGCTGGTGTTGACATATTCCGGTTGAATTTTTCGCATGGTGAAAACTCTCAGAAGCTGGAGTTGATCAATACTATCCGGAAAGTGTCGGACACGTTGGGGCGTCAGGCCGGTATTCTTGCGGATCTTCAGGGACCGAAAATCAGGACCGGTAAAATGGCAGGCGAAGGGATGGTGCTTGTCAAGGGGCAGGAAGTTGTCATTACCACCGATGATGTGCTTGGCAGTGACGGCGTCATTCCGACTATTTACCGCTCCCTGCCGCATGATGTCCATCCCGGTTCGAGAATTTTGCTGGATGATGGGTTGCTGGAATTGAAGGTTATCGCTCTTGATGGTGAACGCGTGCGGTGCCTGGTTGTTACGGGTGGTGTGCTGAAAAATAATAAGGGAATAAATCTTCCGGGAGTAAATGTTTCGGCACCCTGCCTGACGGAAAAAGATCTGATTGACCTTGATTTTGCTCTTGAAGCGGGCGTAGATTTTATCGCCCTTTCGTTTGTACGTACAGCCGAGGATATCGAAGAAATCAAGCAGATTATTTCTTCAAAAGGAAAAGACACGCCTGTCGTGGCCAAGATTGAGAAGCCGGAAGCGCTGCGCAACTTTAAAAAAATACTGGAAGTGACTGATATTGTCATGGTGGCGCGGGGTGACCTGGGTGTAGAAATTGAACCGGAAAAAGTACCGATCTATCAGAAAAAAATCATCCAGGCCTGCAACAGGGCCGGCAAGCCGGTTATTACGGCGACTCAAATGCTGGATTCTATGATACGGAACCCGCGACCGACCAGGGCTGAAACATCCGATGTAGCCAATGCTATTATTGATGGAACTGATGCTATCATGCTTTCTGCAGAGACTGCTTCCGGTGACTATCCCCTTGAATCAGTTGAAACAATGGTTCGTATCGCCATGGATGTGGAGCATGCCGATTTTACGGATAGAGGCGATAGTTCAATAGGCCCCGTCACAACTGTTGCCCAAGCAGTAGCCGAATCGTCCTGTCGAACTGCAGCCACGCTCAAGGCAAAGGCCATTGTCGTATTTACGCGCTCCGGCAGTACGGCGGCTCTGATTGCAGCATTTCGGCCCACAACTCCAATTATTGCTTTTACCGCATCGCTGGAAATTCGTCGCCGGCTTTCAATCTTCTGGGGAGTACAGTGTACTGAAATCGGGGTTATGGAACATACGGATCAACAGATATTCGAGGTGGAAAAGAATATGCTGGCCAGCGGATTTCACAATGGAGACCTGATTGTGATTACAATGGGCATCCTTGAAACACGTGGTTCAACAAACCTGATGAAAGTTCATAAACTTGGAACCTATGGTTTCTATGAAGTTTTCGAAGAATGATGCCTTGTCGCGCATTTTTATTTTGACAAGATTAAAACGTTTGTGATAGAAAGCTAGTCCCTTTTGAAACGGAAGATTTGTTCCAAGGGGTGCTCGAAAAAAAGATTGTCCGCTTCGAAAAAAAAAGGTTGACAGCTGGAAATGATTTGAGTAAGTTGTCCGTCTGGTTGCGACGCCGGTTTTTACCGGGTTGCGGCGCTGGTCTTTGAAAACCGAATAGCAGTTTGTGTAGTGATTGCGGTAACAAATTTGTCAGAAATAGATTTGAGTTTGTTTAATCAGACTTTCAGAAATTCAACTGGAGAGTTTGATCCTGGCTCAGAACGAACGCTGGCGGC
>JBBQGE010000042.1:0-46257 GCA_038322675.1 Bryobacterales bacterium | reverse complement strand
TGATCTCGTACTTCTTGAATCGTCAAACTGCCGGGCTCTCTGCTGGCCATTGTCACTCCTCCTCACCGGATAAGACCGGGCGAAGAACGACCTTATCAGTCATGTCAGTCGGGATTCATGCACCTTTGCCGAAAACTCACGGCGTAACGGTGCAGAGCCCAGTTTTCAGCTGAGGACTGCGCACATTGTGAGCACATTCCCCTGATGTCAGAGACCGACGTGCGCGAGGGTTCCTGGAGATTGACGGCTACCAGAACCTGCTTCAAGGAACTGCCTGGGTACCTGCGGTGCCCGTTCGTGATCGGGTATCACACCGGAATGAGGAAGGGGAAACTGGTTTCCCTAAAGTGCTCTACGACATCGATAACGACGGCGATGGAATCGGAATTAGCCGCCGGTCGCTGCTACGTAACGATCTGAAGTTGCGGCGAAATTGCACGCGAGAGAAGGGAGGTGCCCGCCCGTCGTTCAGCCCTTCATGGCGAAGTAACCCGCCGTGAAAGTCTCTCGTTCCGGACTTACTACAAGGTTTCGCAAATAGAATCGCGTATTGCGTGACCACCGCTCTGCTCCCAGTCGCGCGCGTCAGCAAGCGGTCTAAGGAAATACGCGACCGTACTTCTGAAACCGTGGACTTGGTAACAACCTGGGTCTGAGCGCCCGAATCGTCCAAACTCGGCGGGTTGAGAGTTCGATGATCTGCATTTCCGCATCATGTCGATAATTGACACCACGATCCCTCCCGCGCAAGACTCGTCCATGCGCTTCTTCTGCTACCTCGTGCTGGCCGGACTGCCGGTGCTGGCCGCCGCGCCCGACTGGCCTCGCGTCAACGAAGAAACTTTTCGCTATTTTCAAGCCGTCGTCCGCATGAACACGTCCGATCCCGGAGGAACCGAAGCCCCGGCCGCCGAGTTCGTGAAGAAGATCCTGGATTCGGAGGGCATCCCCAACCAGGTCTTCGCCCGCGATCCGAAGCGGCCCAACATCGTGGCGCGCTTGAAAGGAAACGGCTCCCACCGCCCAGTCATCGTGATGGGCCATCTCGACACCGTCAACGTCGATCCATCGAAATGGAAGTTCCCGCCCTTTTCGGCCGAGCGCAACGGCGGCTACATTTACGGCCGCGGCACAATCGACGACAAGGACAACCTGATCGCTTCCCTGATGACCGTAGTGCTACTGAATCGCAGTAAGGCCTCTCTCGATCGCGACGTGATCTTCATCGCCGAGTCGGGCGAGGAAGGGAACATCGCCGTCGGCATCAAATACCTTGTCGACGAGCACTGGCCGGCCATCGATGCCGAGTACTGCCTGGCGGAAGGCGGCGGCGTGGTGCGGCGCGACGGGAAAGTGGTGGAGATGGATGTCACCACCACCGAGAAGGTGCCCGCCCGCGCTCAACTCGTCGCGCGCGGCACAGCCGGACACGGTTCCGTTCCGCTGCCCGACAATCCCATCGCGCACCTCTCGCAGGCAGTGGCGAATGTGGTCGCCTGGCAGCCTCCGATGAAGTTGAACGACACCACTCGCACGTACTTCGAGCGCCTGGCCGCCATCAGTCCGCCCGAGCGCGCAGCCCGGTACAACGGACTGCTCGTTCCCGAACGTACCGCGGCGATTCAGGAGTATCTGCGAATCAATGAGCCTTACGTGAACTCAATGCTTCGCACCTCCATCTCGCCGACCATGATTCAGGGAGGCTATCGGATGAACGTCATCCCCGCGCAGGCCGAAGCCACGCTCGACATCCGCGCGGTTCCGGACGAGAACCTCGACGCATTCTTCGCGGAGATGAAGAACAGGATCCACGACGATCGCATCGAGATTGTGCGCAGTTCGCAGGATCGCGCGCCCGCGGCCCCGTCCCGACTGGACACGCCGATGTTCCGGATGTTGGAGTCCGTGCAGAAGCGGTTGTATCCCGGCGCCGTGACGCTTCCGACCATGCTGACCGGGGCCACCGATATGGCGCTGCTCCGGGCCAAAGGAGTACAGTGCTACGGCGTCGGTCCGTTAACCGACGCCGAGGATTTCGCGAAAGGGTTCGGCCCGCATTCGGACCAGGAGCGTATCATTGAAGACGAGTTGTACCGCTTCGTGCGCTTCCAGTACGAGGTGGTGTCGGAGTTGGCTGCTACGCGGTAGCAAGATGCATATGGCGCTGATCCATGGGCACAAACTCGCGCTTGCCGTAGCCTGTATACACTTGGCGCGGCCGCGCGATCTTCTGCTCCGGATCGCCGAGCATCTCCTGCCATTGCGCGAGCCAACCCACGGTGCGCGGGATCGCGAATAGCACGGTGAAGTACTCGGGCTTGAAGCCCATTGCCTGGAAGATGATGCCGGAATAGAAGTCGACGTTCGGATACAGCCGGCGCCGGACGAAATACTCGTCCTCGAGCGCGATGCGTTCGAGTTCCAGCGCGATCTCGAGCCGCGGATTCTTACCCGTGACCTCGAACACCTGTTCGGCCGTCCACTTGACGATTCGAGCCCGCGGATCATAGTTCTTGTACACGCGGTGCCCGAAGCCCATCAGTTTTCCGTGGCCTTCCTTGAGCGACCGCACGAATGCCGGAACCTTGTCCTTCGATCCGATCTGATCGAGCATCTCGAGCACTTCCTGATTCGCTCCGCCATGCAGCGGTCCCGACAAACCGGCAGCCGCCGCGGCCACGGAAAGATAGGGATCAGCGTGCGCGCTGCCGACGGCTCGCATCACGTTGGTCGAACAGTTCTGTTCGTGATCGGCATGCAGGATAAAGAGGATGTCGAGAGCCCGCGCCAGCACCGGGTTCGCCGCGTACTTGGGCTCCATCATCTTCCACAGCATGTTCATGAAGTTCTCGGTGTAGCCGAGATCGACAGCGGGGTAGACGTACGGGAATCCGAGATGATGGCGGTAGGAGTAAGCGGAGATAGCCGGCATCTTGGCAATCAGCCGGACAATCTGGTGGCGCCGGTTCTCCGGATCCTCGATGTGACGGGCTTCCGGATAAACCGTCGAGTGAGCGGCCACCGTGCTGACCAGCATCGCCATGGGATGCGCGTCGTAGCGGAAGCCTTCCATGAATTTCTTGGTCGTCTCGTGCAGCATCGTGTGCTCGCGGACTTCGCTCGACCATGAGCGCTGCTGGTCCGCTGTCGGCAGTTCGCCGTTCAGGAGAAGATAGGCTACTTCCAGAAAACTGCAGTTCTGCGCGAGGTCCTCGATGGGATATCCGCGATACTGTAAGATGCCCTTGTCGCCGTCGATGTAAGTAATTGCGCTCTCGCAGGATGCGGTATTGAGAAACGCGGGGTCATAAGTCATCAAGCCGAAATCCGAGGGATCGGTCTTGATCTGGCGCAGTTCCATCGCTCGGACTGCGCCATTATAAATAGGCACCGTGTACGAGGACCCGGTGCGGTTATCGGTAATCGTCAGTGTATCTTCCATAGCAGTGGCTAGTGGCCAGTTCGAGCTAACACTCTGGTCCTCGCCCCTCCTTTCCGCAATCGACATTCACTACTAAACCTCGAAGCGCCACCGGGCCACTCGTGCGGTGTCCACGCATACGCTCGCTAACGCGCGCGGCTCGGAAGTGTTGATTCTGAGCCGCGACCGCGAGGGAGCGGTTGTCTGTTAGTCACTTACAGCCTTCTGGACTCGGGGTGCACATAACTGGACAGCACTTTCATATAGTTCGCGCGCTCGAACACGCCCGCGTTGGTGACGTGTTTCACGCTCATCGAACCCTGCATCTGTTGAATGGATTCGTATTCGTGCTCCTCCATCCACTCGCGCAGGTCCGTCAGAATCTGCGACGCGTAGTCGATGCCATACCGCAGCAGGCAGGAAGTGGACATCGCCACCTTCGCGCCCGCCATCATCGACTTCAACAACCCGTATACGGTATGCACGCCGCCCGTAATCGCCATGTCGGCGCGCAGATGACCGTACATCAGCGCCACCCAGTGAAGCCGAAGCAACAGCGTGTTCGAGTCGCTGAGGAAGAGGTTCGGCTTCACTTCCAGCGTCTCGAGATCGAAATCGGGCTGATAGAAGCGGTTGAACATCACCAGGGCGTCGACGCCGGTCTGGTCCAACTTGCGGCAGAAGTTCGGAATCGAGCTGAAGTAGGGCCCGAACTTCACCGCCACCGGAATGCGGACGTTCGCCATCACGTGCCGCACCAGGTCGACGTAGTTCTGCTCCACCTTCTCGCCCGCCACTTCCGGATCCGTCGGCATCAGGTAGACGTTCAGTTCCAGCGCGTCGGCGCCGGCTTCCTGCATCAGGCGCGCATACCGCACCCAACCGCCCGCCGACACTCCATTCAGACTCGCGATCACCGGAATGCGGATGGCTTCCTTCACCTTGCGGATGTGTTCGAGATACCCTTCCGGCCCGATGTTGTAGTTGGTCATGTCCGGGAAGAAATTCAGCGCCTCGGCGTAGCTGTCGGTTTGACGGCTCAGGAACCGGTCCAGTTCGAGGCTCTCGGCATTGATTTGTTCCTCGAACAGCGAGTGGAGGACTAACGCTGAAATTCCCGCGTCCTCAAACTTACGGACGTTCGCCAGGTCCTTGGCTAGCGGGCCTGAGGAAGCTACCAGGGGGTTCTTCAGTTTGAGCCCCATGTAAGTTGTCGATAGGTCGATCATGCGAGCACCTCTTTCTTCGTCTGGGCCGCCTCGGCGCTCTCGCCGCCGGCCGCATTCACCGTCATCTGAGCTAACTGTTCGTAGAACTTCCACCGGTCCTGAACATCGTGCTCCGCTTCGCCGAGCAACCGTTTCGCGGCCTCGGGATCGCTATGCACCAGCATCGTGTAGCGCGTTTCGTTGTAGATGTACTTGTCGAGCGGTACTGTCGGCGCTTTCGAATCGAGTTTGAACGGATTCTTGCCTTCCGCCGCGAGCGACGGATTGTAGCGCCACAACGGCCAGTAACCACTATTAACCGCGAGTTTCTGCTGCTCCATGCCGTGCACCATGTCGTAGCCGTGCGCGATGCAGTGGCTGTAGGCGATGATCAGCGACGGTCCGTCCCACGCCTCGGCTTCGAGCAGCGCCTTCACGGTTTGCGTATCATTGGAACCCATCGCGATGTGCGCGACATAGGCGTTGCCGTACATCATGGCCATCGCGCCCAGGTCTTTCTTGCCCGAGGGCTTACCGCCGGCCGCGAACTTCGCGACGGCGCCGCGCGGTGTTGCCTTCGACATCTGGCCGCCGGTGTTCGAATACACCTCGGTGTCAAGCACCAGGATGTTCACGTTCCTGCCGGACGCGAGAACATGATCGAGACCGCCGTAGCCGATGTCGTACGCCCATCCATCGCCGCCGACAATCCAGACGCTCTTCTTCACCAGCGCGTCGGCGACGGTCAACAGGTTCTTCCCCTCGGACGTCCCGATGGCCTCCAGCCGGTTCTTCAAATCGGCCACTCGCACGCGCTGCGCGCCGATTCCCGCTTCGGTCTTCTGATCCGCTTCCAGTAAGCCCGCCGCGAGTTCGGGACCAATCTCGTTTTCTAGCTTCTTCACTAACTCACAAGCGTACTGCGCCTGTAAGTCGAGACTAAGCCGCATACCGAGTCCAAACTCCGCGTTATCTTCGAACAGCGAGTTCGACCACGTTGGCCCGCGTCCTTCCGAGTTAGTGCAGTACGGTGTCGTCGGCAGATTGGCGCCGTAGATGGAAGAGCATCCGGTGGCATTCGCTATCATCGCGCGATCGCCGAACAGCCGGGTCATCAGGCTGATGTAGGGAGTTTCTCCGCAGCCCGCGCATGCGCCCGAGAACTCGAACAATGGCTGCAGTAACTGGTTCTCTTTCACCTGCGCAACTGCCAACTTAGTCCGGTCGTAATCCGGAATCGATAGGAAGAAATCCCAGTTGGTCCGCTCGGCTTCCCGAATCGACATCTGCGGTTCCATGTTGATCGCTTTCCGGGCAACGTTCGACTTATCTTTCACCGGGCAGACCTGAACGCAGATCGCGCAACCGGTGCAGTCTTCGACCGCGGTCTGAAGCGTGTACCGCTTGTCCTTGAGTTCCTTCCAATGCGGAGTGGCGGACTTGAACGCGCCGGGCGCATCCAGAAGCACGCGCGGCTCGTAGATCTTGCTGCGAATGCAGGAGTGCGGGCAAACCATTACGCACTTGCCGCACTGGATACAGAGTTTCTCATCCCACACCGGCACGTCCTGGGCGATGTTGCGTTTCTCCCACTTTGCCGTTGCCGTCGGAAAAGTCCCGTCAATCGGCATTGCGCTGACCGGCAGATAGTCGCCATTACCAGCGATGATCTCGCCCAAGACGCGCTGCACAAACTCGGGAGCCTGCCGCGAAATGATCGGCGGCAGTTCATAACCGGTGCTCGCGGTGGCCGGAACATCGACCAAGTGGAGGTGACTCAACGCCGCGTCCACCGCCGCGAAATTCTTTTGAACCACAACCTCGCCGCGCTTACCGTAGGTTTTCTCGATCGCTTTCTTGATCTGCTCGATGGCTTCTTCCCTCGGCAGCACTCCGCTGATGGCGAAGAAGCAGGTCTGCATGATCGTGTTGATGCGCTGCCCCATGCCGGCTTCCCGCGCCACCTGGTAGCCATCAATCACGTAGAACTTCAGCTTCTTGTCGATGATCTGCTGCTGCACTTTGCGCGGCAGATGATCCCATACTTCGCCGGCGCCGAACGGACTGTTCAGCAGGAACACCGCACCGGGCTCGGCGTTCTTCAGAACATCGAGTTTCTCGAGCAGCGAGAATTGGTGGCAGGCCACAAAGTTGGCGCGCGAAATCAGGTATGTCGAATGGATCGGCTTGGGGCCGAATCGTAGGTGAGAAATCGTGTAGGAACCGGACTTCTTCGAGTCGTAAACGAAGTAACCCTGCGCGAAGTTATCCGTGTCTTCGCCGATGATCTTGATCGAGTTCTTGTTCGCGCCCACCGTGCCATCGGCGCCGAGTCCGTAGAACAGGCAGCGCCTGGTGGCCTCGTCTTCGGTGGAAATCGACTCGTCCCAAGGGAGGCTGGTGTGCGTCACGTCGTCCACGATGCCGACCGTGAAGTGATTCTTCGGCATGTCCTTCTTCAGTTCGTCGAAGATTCCGCTGACCATTGCCGGCGTGAACTCTTTGGACGACAGGCCGTAACGGCCGCCCACAACCTCCGGGCGCGGAGTGTGGCGCGCTTCCTGCAACGCCGTTAAGATGTCCAGGTACAGTGGCTCGCCAATCGCGCCCGGCTCCTTCGTTCGATCGAGCACTGCGATCTTCTGCGTCGTGGGGGGGAGGACACTAACGAAATGCTCGATCGAGAACGGGCGGTACAGATGGACTTTGATCATGCCGACCTTTTCGCCGCGGGCCGCGAGGTATTCGACGGTCTCCTGCGCGGCCTCGGCGCCCGATCCCATCAGCACGATCACGCGCTCGGCATCGGGTGCACCGACATAATCAAAAAGATGATATGCCCGGCCGGTCAGGCGGGCGAAACGATCCATCACGTTTTGAACGATAGAGGGGGCAGCGTTGTAGAACGAGTTGACGGTTTCGCGCGCCTGGAAGTACACGTCCGGGTTCTGAGCAGTCCCACGGAGGATAGGACGGTCAGGGCTGAGGGCTCGGGCACGATGCGCGCGGACCAGTTCGTCATCGATCATGGCGCGCATGTCTTCAACGGTCAGTTGCTCCACTTTCGCGACTTCGTGCGAAGTACGGAACCCGTCAAAGAAATGAAGGAACGGAATTCGGGTTTCAAGGGTAGCGGCTTGCGAGATCAGCGCAAAGTCCATCACCTCTTGAACGGAGTTCGCAGCGATCTGCGCGAATCCAGTGGCGCGGACGCCCATGGCATCCTGGTGATCGCCAAAAATGGACAGCGCGTGAGTCGCGATGGCTCGAGCCGCGACGTGGATCACCGTGGGCGTAAGTTCGCCGGCGATCTTGTACATGTTGGGGATCATGAGCAACAGGCCCTGCGAGGACGTGAACGTCGTCGCGAGTGCGCCGGCCTGCAACGCGCCGTGCAATGCACCGGCGGCGCCGCCTTCACTCTGCATTTCCACGACAGAGGGAATCGTGCCCCAGATGTTCGGTTTCTTCTCTGAGGACCACTGATCCGACCATTCGCCCATCGGCGAGGAGGGCGTGATCGGATAAATGGCGATTACTTCATTTACTTTGTGGGCGACGTAAGCGGCCGCCTCGTTCCCATCGATCGTGACTTTAGGCCTGGTCATTTTATTTCGTGTCCACTTGCCGTAGTGCATCCGGTGGGCCACGCGTGCCTTATGTGTTTTGAGGCGTTTAGGAGTCGAAGATCGGAATTAGTGGGTGACCGTCCCCCGTCCCGGTGGGGAGATCAACGACCTGGGTGAAATCCCACACACGGCCATCCGGCGACGGATTACCATGGGAGAGAGTTGGTGCAAGTCGCGCTACTTCTCTTGTTCGCCGCCAGCGATGCTGTGGAATCCTACCGCACTGGTGTGGCATTTCTCGACCAGCACAAGGCCGCAGAAGCGATTCCGTGCTTCGAGCGCGCGGTGCAGGCCGAGCCTGGGAATGCGCAGTTCTGGAAAGCGCTCGGGGTGGCTCGCGCATCGCTCGACCAGGTCCGCGAATCGATTGAGCCCTTCCGGCAGGCTTGTACTCTGAACCAGAAGTTGCTGAACGCCTGCTACTACTATGGCCGGGCGTTGTACAGCAGCGAGCGCTACCAGGATGCCCTGGCGCCATTCGAGAAAGCACTACGGGCCGACGCCGTGAAAGGTTTTGCCCTGGCTGCAATTGGCGAGTGCAACGAAGCTCTTGGCCGGACGGCGGAGGCGGAGAAAGCCTTTCGATCGGCGCTGGACCGTCGCGATGCAGCCGAACAGCGGGCCCGGTTGGCGTACGGACGGTTCCTGATCCGGCAGGCCCGGGCCGGCGACGCCATCCCGATTCTGAAGGCCGCGACGGCGACCGGCGACTCTCGCTATCAACTCGGACTGGCGCTCTCGCAGGCAGACCGGCTCGAGGAGGCGCGGGCAGCCCTGGAGGAGTCGATCCGGCTGGATGATTCGAAGAGCGCTCCCCACGGGCTGCTCGCTAAGGTGTACCGCCGCCTCGGCCGTCCGACCGATGCCGTTCGCGAGGAGCATGCGGCCCTGGTGCTATCGGCTACGGGGAATTGACCGGCTCGGTTACCTCGACCACTTGGTCCGCGGGCGTGTCCTTCAGCACCGTCTTGCCCCCGGCGGGCCATGTGATTTCGATCAGTTCCACGGTCTTGGACGGCCCAAGTCCGAAGTGAACCGCCGTCTCACTCGAACTCGCGTAGCCAACCGATGTCGTCACGTGATTCCACTGCGGCTTCCCGCCGGCAATCATATGGACTTTGGCTCCAATGGCATCGCGGTTCGATCTGGTGCCGTGCAGCCTCAGACGCAACCAGTGGTTACCGACACCCAAGGTGTTGCGGTAGAGCACAGGCGTTTGCCCGAGCCGCGTCACCACCGCATCCACTCGTCCATCGCCATCCAGATCTCCGAATGCCACCCCGCGATGTTGCGCCTTGTCTCCAAATGCAACCGAATGGAAAGTGCCGTCGCCGCCATTCAACAACAACTGGTTCTGTTGCTTCGATTCGCGATTCGAAAACCGTTCGGTGTTGTCCTGAACATCTCCGTTTGCGATGAAAATGTCCTTCCATCCGTCGTTGTCGAAATCGAAAATGCCGTTGCCCCATCCGCTGTGCGGCAGCGAGGCAGGTCCAATCCGGCTGCGATAGGTCAGGTCCTGAAAGAGACCCTTGCCGAGATTCCGGTACAGCGGCCAAGTCTCGTTGGCGAGCGCAGTGGTGAACAGGTCGGGGCGGCCGTCGTTGTCCACATCCCGGAAGTCGGCGCCCATCGAGGACAGAATCTTGCCGTCGTCATTGATCGCCACGCCTGCCTGATAGCCCGCCTCGGTGAACTTGCTGCCGTCGTTTCGAAACAGGAAATTCGCCTGGGTGTCGTTCGTGACAAACACGTCCATGCGGCCATCGTCGTTGTAATCGGCAAAGGCAACGGCCATTCCCTTTCCGATCTGGCCGGCGATCCCGGTACTCGCGGAAACATCGGTGAACGTGCCGTCCCCATTGTTGCGAAGCAGTGTATTGGGAAGGCCCTGGTAATACTTGGGATGGCAGTAGGTGCGAAAACCTGCCTGCTTATCCCCGCAAAAAGGCTCATTCGCGGGGTTCCAGATGACATACGACACCAGGAACAGGTCGAGTTTCCCGTCATTATCGAAGTCGAACCAGCCGGCGGCGATCGGCCAGGGCGTTTGCGGAATCCCGGCCTTCTTCGTAATGTCTTCGAACCGGCCGCCGCCCCGGTTTCGATAAAGGGTCGTAAATCCGACTCCGGTCACTACCAGGTCGGTGTGCCCGTCGTTATCAAAATCGGCGGTAGCCACGCCTGTCGAGTAACCGGACCCTTCCACGCCTGCCTGGGCCGTGACATCCTCGAATTTCCAGTTTCCGAGATTTCGATACAGGCGATTGCGAGCCGACGCATTTGCCAGGAAGATGTCGAGCCGGCCGTCATTGTCGAAGTCGAGCAGGGCGACTCCGCCGGGCATCGTTTCGATCTGATGCTTTTCCGGAGTCGGCGAGTTGGCCAGGATTTCCGACAATACAGACGGCATAGCGACGAACGGTTGCGGCGCCTGGGCCACGGCGCCGAAAAGTCCCGCCGAAAACAACGCTAATCTGCAAGCGCCGGCACGCATGCGATCAAGCGATTCGGTGATAAGTAAGGATACGCGGGGGTTCAGCCGTGAGATCGCCGATCACGGTGCCCAATCGGGTCAGGTGAGGCGAAGCGGCGTGGCGGGCTAGGTCCTCCTTTGAATTCCAGTTCTCATAAAAGACGAATCGGCCGGGTTCTTCAGTGCTGACATGGAGGTCGTACTGAACGCAACCCTGTTCCTTGCGGGTGGGCTCGACCAGAGCGAGCAACTCGCGCCGCAAGTCCTGTTCGCGGCCGGGCTTGGCCACCATTTCGGCAACTACGGTTAGCAGTTCGGGCATGATCAGCCACGATCATCGCACAACCTTCAGCGGCGGCCGGCAACTCGTTCATCGCGGAGACCGGCGACGATGAGCCCGATGAGTTCGACGTGCTCACGGCACTCGGGGCAAACCAGCAGATGTTCCTCGGCGCCGGCCAAGTCGGTTTCATCGAGCTTCCCTAGGGCGTATTGCTCAATCATGTGTTCCGTCAGGTGCATCTATAAATCTTTTCGACCGTTTCGGCGAAAGTTCGAACCGCGATGGATAGATTCTCCGGGCGTCATGCTGAGCGCGTGGCGGAGCGGCTAACTAACTGGTTGGGCGGCGGCGGGAGATTCCTGGCAATTTTCTGTTCGTCGAGCGGTATAGCGGAGAGACTTGGGTGGAGTCGACGCCGGGCGAGGGGAGAATCGGCACAGGTGGCGGGCCGCGATTAACTCGGTTTCGGCGGCTGGTAGGGAAAGCGGTGGATGGCTTTGACGCACTCGTGGAGCGCGGTGAGCATACTGGATCCCCAGCCGGTGGGCGTGAAGGGTGCGGTGTCCTGGTTGGTCTGTTTGTCGACTTGGGCGAAGTACTTCATGGTGGGGTCGGGTGGGGTGAAGTACTCGCGCACGGTGATGACGAATTCGACGCCATCCTTCTTCAGCGCGAAGTATTGCAATTTGCAGAGTTGTTCGCTGGGGTCTTCCTGGGCAAAGGTCCAATCGCTCACCACGGTAGTGTAGCGCAGGTGGGCGTGCTTGTTGCCGCAGCGGGAGTTGGGTGCTGGCGGCTTGCGCTCACCATGCTGGCCGTGAGTCCATACGGCGAAACCGAGAGTTGGCGGAGTTAGCGGTTATGGGGCCGTGGCGGGGGAGTGTGGATTGGGTTCGTTCTGTAATTCCGGGTGGGCCTGGGTCGCGGTGGGGGAGTGTGGATTGGGTTCGTTATGGAATTCCGGGTTAGCCGGGGTCGTGGCGGCGGATGTCTGGATCGGGTTCGTTCTGTAGTTCGTGCGCGTCGGGGCCGGGGTTTCCGAGCCGGCGGGTCCGGGAGCAATACGTTGGATCCTGGTAGTCATTTCTGACTCGAAGGTACCGGCCTGGCGAGCGACCAGTGGGGGTCCAGGAGTATGCACGATGAGGCAGGCTGCTGATAATCCCGGAGTTAGGGCGGCTGAGATTATTTTCGCAAACGGTGACTGGGGTCAACGGGAGCGTCCGACTCGTTTCATCCAGTCGAGTTCGGACGGGTCCATGGGGCCGAGTTCCAGCGCTTTGAGGGCTTGCTTGGTCTGTTCGAGGTTGGACGTGCCGGTCATGCAAAGATCGACGGCGGGTTGGGAGAGGACGAAGCGGTAGCAGTCGGTGGCGGTGGGGGTGCGCTCGCCGGCCGGAGTGCGTTTCGGGTCGAGCAGTTGGCCCCAACTCGTGGCGGTGAAGGCGACCATGCCGGCGCGAGGTTCGGGGAGGTGTGGGAAGATGTCGCGCTCGGCGCCGGGGTGGGCGGCGTTGTAGCGGAAGTGGACGACGCCGATTCGGGGGTCGGCGGCGAGTTCGGGAACCATTACTCGTTTGTGCGACGAGATGGCGAGGTGGCGGATGCGGCCGCGGCGCTGGAGGTCGAGGGTGGCATCGAGGATTCGGGTTGGGGGTGGCTTGCGATTCCAGTAACCGAGCAGGAGGACGTCGGCGTGGGAGGCGTTGAGGGTCTTGAGGGCACGGTCGAGACTCGTGCCGAGGAGAGATGCCATCCGGGTGTAACTTTGCATGACCAGGGCGTAGCGGTCGCGTTGGGGCGCGAGGCGGCGGAGCCCTTCGCCGAAGCCGGCGCGGCGGAAACTGCCCCAGTAGAAGTAATTCACCCCGCGGTCGAAGGCGAGTTCGACGTCGTCAGCGCCGGCTCCGTAACTGGCCGAGAGTCCGAGCGCACCCACCGTGATTCTGGTGCGGCCGAGCGTGCGGAGTGCGAAGGGCATGTTTCAGTGTAGTGGCATCTCTTCGCTCCGATAGCGGCGAGCCGCCTAAAAAGGCGGCTGCGGCCTGGATAGACCGCCACATTTTGTGACCTTGTAGTGGCTAGAACTAGCGAAGCGAGTCCTGGAAGCCCGTTTCGAGTGAGTTCAAGCCGGTTGAAATGCCGTTATCGGAACCGTGTCTCAGTGGGATCGCATGTAATGGCTCAGGGGTTCACCGGCGATCGGCCCATGGTCAGCCACTCGGGATTTGACGGACTGGTGTGGTTCTATACGCATTAGTACCCGCAGATTCCCCGAGGAGCCAAGTTAGAATGGTAAGGGTAGATGCGGTCTCTGTTGAAACACTGGCCAGACTTGGTCGCCACCGCGGCAGGAATGGCTGCGCTCTCGTATTGTGCGTGGCGGATGGTTGGCGCGCGCCGGATTCGCTGGTCGTTTCTGGCGGCCGGGTGTGTGATCCTAATGGCCGGTCTGGCGCTGCGATCGGACCGGATCGCCACAGAAGTCCCCTTGGCAGTCGCCGACTGGCTCCCGGTCTTCTCGTTCCTGACGCTGGCCTTCGCCTTGGCCGGCGCCGGAATCCTGCTAGTATTTCACATCATTCCGTCGCCGAAACCGCGGCACAGTCCGGAGCGCCGCCGATTGCTGCTGACCGCGCGAACCGTGGTGTTCGCCGCGCCTGTAGTCGCCGTCGGTTACGGCATCTTCGTCCAGCGCGATAACTTCCAACTTCGCGAAATCGATCTCCCGATTCCAGGACTTCACCCCGATCTCCACGGACTCCGCCTGGTGCAGATCAGCGACATCCACATGAGCGCGTTCCTTAGCGAACGCGAATTCGCGCGGACCATCGACATGGCCAACGAGACGAAGGCACACTTGTCGCTGGTCACCGGCGACCTCATCACGGCGCACCACGACCCTCTCGACGTCTGTATTCGCCAGTTGAAGCGCTTGCGCACGGAGGCGCCGGGACTCGGGTGCCTGGGAAACCACGAAGTCTACGCGCGAGTGGAGAAGGAAGCCACCGAAGGATGCGCCAGCGTCGGGATCGAGATGCTGCGTCAGCAGTCGCGGATTCTGACGTTTCGCGGGCAGCCGATCAACTTCGCAGGCGTCGATTATCAAAGCATGCGCGGCCCCTACCTTCGGGGCGCCGAGCAGTTGATCCGACCGGGCATGCCGAATATCCTGCTGTCGCACAACCCCGACGTGTTTCCCGTGGCCGCGCGTATGGGCTATGATGCAATTATCTCCGGCCATACGCACGGCGGCCAGATCACGGTTGAAATACTGAACCAGAACCTGAGCGTCGCCCGATTCTTCACGCCGTACGTGTACGGTCTGTATCGCGAAGGTACCTCATCTGTCTGGGTCACGAGAGGAATAGGAACTGTGGGAGTCCCGGCACGCCTGGGGGCGCCTCCTGAAGTTGTACTCATCCGTTTGTGCGCTATCTGATTCTTAGCGATTTACACGCAAACCAGCCTGCGCTGGAAGCGGTGATCCGCGATGCGGCCGGCAAGTACGATGAAATCGCCTGTCTGGGCGATATCGTCGGTTATGGTGCCGATCCCGTATTCGCCGCCGACTGGGTTCGCGAGCACGTGAAATGGGTGATTCGCGGAAACCACGACAAGGCTTCGGTGGGACTCGAAGACCTGGAGTGGTTCAATCCGGCGGCCCGGGCGTCCGCGCTGTGGACGCAAAGCCAGTTAGGCGGTGTGAACCTCGAGTGGTTGCGCGCGCTCCCGCAGGGTCCCATGGAACTGAATGGCTTCAATCTGATTCACGGATCGCCCGTGGATGAGGATGAGTATCTGGTTGGTGTGCGCGATGCGGCGATGGTGTCCGATTATCTGGATCGCGATGTTTCGTTCTTCGGCCACACCCATTTGCAGGGCGGTTTTCTGCTGCATCGCAATGGAGTGAAGCGGCTGCCGAAACCTGCGATGGACCAATCGGAGCTCACAGTGGAACTGGAACCTGGGTCGGCGTATCTGATCAATCCGGGATCGGTAGGGCAGCCCCGTGACGGCGACCCGCGAGCCGGATACGCCGTGTATCATGCGGAGCAGCGGTTCGTGACTTACTATCGAGTGCCCTACGACGTGGCCGATGCCCAGCGCCGCATCCGCGCCGCGGGTTTACCGGACACGCTGGCCAGCCGGCTGGCCACCGGGAATTGAGTTACAGAAAAGCCGTCGTCTTAATTCCCGAAATATCGAATCGCTTGCGGCACCGCATATTCTTGCACATCACCTTATCATCCAGCAGCACCATGTAACTCTGTGCCTTCTTGAAAATGGCTCGGGCTCGCTCGTCGGCATGGCCCGGCAGACGGTCGATCTTATTCCGGAGCAGCCAGCGCAACTCATAAGTCTCGGCAGTCTTGCAGTAGGGGCAATTCAGTGTCGCTGTTTTCGTCGCTTGCGACTCGCGATACATTTGTCTCTCGTCCATTTCAGATTCCTCCCACTGCCGCCAGGGCAGTTACCCGCGTAAAACTCGCATCCAGGCGGCCGGCAAATTCGTCCACATCCGATTTTGTAATATTCAGCGGCGGAGTTACTCGAATGCAATTCCCATAGGTTCCGCCCTTGCCCACCATCAGCCGGTTCTCGCGCGCCGCATCCATCACCTGCGCAGTTAAGGATGGCGAAGGCATTTTCGAATCGCGATCTTCCACCAACTCCACCGCCTGCATCAATCCCATCCCGCGGACATCGCCGATGATCGGATACTTCTCCTTCATCTCATCGAGCTTTGCACGCAAGTAGGCTCCGGTCTCGGCGGCGTTGATCATCAAGCGGTGTTCATCAATGTAATCGATCACGGCCTTCGCCGCCGTCGTCGCCACCGGATTCCCGCCAAAGGTCGAGATGGTGACACCCTGCACCGCGTCGGCGATCTCGGGCCGGGCCACCGTCAACCCGATCGGAGTGCCGTTACCCAAGCCTTTGGCACTGGTCAGGATGTCGGGTGTCACATCGTACTGCTCGATGCCAAACCACTTCCCACCCGTACGGCCCCAGCCCGTCTGCACTTCATCGCTGATGAACACCCCGCCATGGTTGCGGACGATCCGCTCGACAATCTGGAAATACTCTTTGGGCGGCGTGACGAATCCGCCGACGCCTTGGATCGGTTCGGCGATGAACGCGGCGATCCGGCCCGACGTCGTCGTCTGGATCAGTTCTTCTACATCGCGCGCGCATCGAACATCGCAATCGGGATACGTCAGCCCGAAGGGACAGCGATAACAATAAGCGCTGTGCGCGTGCACCACCCCCGCCGGCACGGGTTGCTTCAGCCGCCACGTCGATTGGCCGGAGAGCGCCATTGCCATCGACGATCGTCCGTGATACGAATGCCGCAGTGCGACTATCTCGCTGGAACCCGTGTAGCACCGCGCCGCGAGGATGGCCGCCTCATTGGCCTCCGTACCGCTGTTGGTGAAGAACGACTTCGTCAGCGCACCGCCCGGCGTGATTCCGGCAATCCGCTTGGCCAGCGCCGCCTGCGGTTCGGTGGCGAACACCGTCGACACGTGTTGCAGCGTGTCCACCTGAGCGCGGACTTTGGCATTCACTTGCTCATTGCAATGACCCACGCTGATGGTGACGATGCCTCCGAAAAAGTCCAGGTATTCGTTCCCATCAATGTCGTAGACGAACTGGTCCTTCGCGCGAGCGATCACCAGAGGGGTGTCGAAGTAGTGAAATACAGCCGGAAACAGGTACTGCTGGTTTGCGAGGATAATCTCTTCTTTGGTCATCGGGTTGTGGCGCTAAAATCGGAAATCGCGATCTCGTCGTTGCCCGGGATCACAAACCCGAACGTCGACTTCTCGCCTCGGACAGGCTCGCTGTCCAGCGTAACCCAACCCGACCCCGACTTCATCTTTTGCACGATCCGCTCCGGACTGATGTCCACCTGAATCGTGAAGGTCCGGTCGTCTCCGTCGCCGTCGCGACCGTGATCCTGCGAGCGCGAGATCCCGGGCCCTTTCGCGGAAAATCGCTTCTTATCGATCTCGAACTGTGATGCCTGCTCGCCGTCGCCGACGAACCACCGGAGTTTGCCTCCGCGAAACAGATTGCCGGCCTTCCTCAAATGCGCCGTGAAGGTGATGGTGCCGTCGAGCGATCCGGAACGGACCACTACACGATCGCCGCCCCTGCGGACATACTCGCCGTCTTCCCTCAACCATCCTGCCCAACTGGTGGTCGCGACAGGCACCTTCGGCACCGCGGCCGGCGCAGGCTTCACCTCTCTTGCCAGCGAGATCTCGACCGTCCGGCTCTCACCCGCCGACACGGTGACTCGCTCGGAGCGCTCCGTGTAATTCGGCGCGTGTGCGGCGAACGTGTAAGTGCCCGGCTCGAGTTTCGCCGCCGTATCGCGAAGAGTCCGGACAGGTCCGTCGTCGCCGCGCCGATATGTGACCACGGCGTCCGCCGGTGACACGGCCACTCGCACTGACGCTGTATTCGCGATCAGCGCCAGTTCGGCTCCCCCGATGGCGAGCGTTTCTCCCGCCTTCGCGGTACGAAGAATCCGGCGAGCGACGAAGCCGTCCCGCCGCGCTTCGATGGCGTGGTCCCCCGGAGCGATTCCCGCAGCGGATAACGACCCGTCGGAACCCACACGGCCCAGCGGACGATCGTCCAGGAGAATCTCCGTACCCGCCGCCGCATTCCTGATTTGCAGCGCGGCCTTCTCCGGCACCGGCTTCAGGTTGAACGCCAGGGTGCTCTCTTCACCCTTTTTCACTTCGATCTGCTGCTCGGGAACCGGCTCGTAGCCTGCCTTCGCCACTCGGACCGACACGGTGCCGACGGTCTGAATCCGCAACTGGCCGCGCCGGGTTTTGCGGCGGTACTCCTTGCCGTTGAGGAAAACCTGGACGTCGTCTTCATTGGTCGTGACTACCAGTGTTCCGCTGTTGATATCTGCTTTGAGATAGGCGGTGACCGACGGCATGGGACCAAACGAAACCACCAGTTTGCGCTCGGCGGCGCCTTCGCCCACCGTAAGCGTCTGATCGCCGGTTGCGACATTCTTCAATTCGAGCCCCGCGGGTCCTGCCTCGCCCGCCGGCTGACCATTGATTGCCACCTTCACGGGTTGCGGCGCGCTGCTTCGCACGTTTGCCTGGTTGCCGAAACTTGTCACTACGACGGCCAGAATCTGATTCGCGGTAACCGGTCCTGTAAGAACCGGTTCCTTGCCTGGAGCTCCTTCGAACGAGAACGCAACATCTGCCGTCTTCCCGAACACTTGCACGGTGTGCTTGCCGGCCGGAACCCGATCGAGAACAAGTTGGCCGTCCTGCAAATCACCCGCGGGCTTGCCGTCCATTACCACTCGCCCGGATTCCAGGTCGGTGAACAGGCGCACGGTCTGATTCTGGGCCACCATGCTAAGATTCACGTTGATTGGCGTCCCCGGTACCACCGTCACTCCGGTTGCCCCGGGATCGAAACCATCCAGCGATGCCGTCACCTGGTAGTTGCCGGGCGTTAGATTCACGCGGCAATCGGATTTGCACTTCACCTCGCCGTTGATGCGGATCTCGGCACCAGGTGGAGTGGTCGCGATGGTCACTGCCACCGTTCCGGGCGCGCCCTTCACACCGCCGGGAGGCTGCGGCATGTTCCGATTCCGCGCAATCTGCACCAGGATGATGAAGATAATGAGCCAGGCGGCGATGCCCAATCCAGCGCCCACCCCCAGCATTCGGCCGACGTCCTTCGGCTTGCCGGCCGGAGTCTGGGCTTCGAGGTCAGGCGGAGGCAGTTCGTCGACTTTCACGCGAGCCGTGGCAGCAGCAAGCGGCGTAGCGTTGCGATCGCGCTTCAACATCAACCCACGATCGATCACGCGCTGTCGCACGTCCTCGACGGCAAGTTGCAAGTCGAAGTCGGCGCGGTGCTGTCGCGCGAGTTCTTCAAGCCGGTCATAGATCGGCTTCAAGTCGGCGACGTGGTTCACACTGCCGGCTTGTGCTTCAAGCTGCTGAAGTTCGTCGAGTGGGAGCATACGACCGGCGCGACGGGGGCCTATATCGAATTATATGTTGTCGGTACTAGATCGTGCCGGGCAGTGCCAGTTCGGGCTGTTATATCAGGAAGACGTTTACTTCTTTGGTTTGTCTGGCTGAAAGACCCAACCCTTTCGGGCGCCGGGGAGGTTTGCTTCAGGGGTCTTTTAAATGAGGTTAGTCTCGCTTTGGTGGGAGTTGCCTCCCCGGCTTAATTCCAATTCTAGGATATGGAATTCAGAAACGCAACTGTTTTTTGTAGCCCCGCCCTAACTTTTTTTGACCTGTACCCCCGCCCACTCCTCTAACACCTTGATTGTAGAGCAGAAATCCTCTTCCGCCCATCCGCGAGAAATTGTCGCCTGAAACATCTGCTGGGTCAATCCCGTTAATGGGAGCGGGACTTCTAGCTGTTTCCCGGAATCCAAAGCCATGCCGACGTCCTTGTGCATCCATTTGGTGGAGAAGTTGGTGGCGAAGTTCCGGTCCAGAATAAAGGGTGCCTTAAACGACACAAGTCCGCTCTTGGCCGCACTGTTGTTCAGAATATCGAGCATCAACTCCGGCGCGATCCCGCCTTTGGTGGCCAGGACCATCCCCTCGTTGAATGCGCACATAATGTTGGCGAGAATCAGGTTCTGCGTCAACTTCGCCTGCAGACCCTTGCCGGGCCCCCCGCAGTAGTAGAAGGACTTGCCCATGTTTTCGAACCAGGGCTTGGTTCGCTCGAAGGCGCTCTTGTCGCCGCCGATCATGAACGTCAGAGTTCCGCCCTCGGCGCCCGGCTTCGAACCGGTGCACGGCGCGTCCAGGAAGAATGCCCCCTTCGCATCAAACTGCCGCCCGATATCGACGCTGAGGGACGGGGCAATCGTGCTGCAGTCCGCTACGACAGATCCCTTCTGTACCCCCTCGATCAGCCCGTCCGGTCCTACGGCCACCTGGCGCGACATCTCCGAATCGCCGACGCAGTAGAACACGCATTCCGATCGCTGGGCCACCTCGCGAGGGTTTGCGCAAGCGACTCCTCGATCGCCGGAAAGCTCCTTCACCTTCTCGGCGCTCTTGGACCACAGCGCGACCGTGTGTCCCGCATCCATCAGGTGGCGCGCCATGGGCATTCCCATGATGCCTAGTCCAATAAATCCCAGTTCCGCCATCGTTCCTCCTGTTTGGGTTCTAATTAGAAGTTTGAGTTTAACAATGAAACGATCCGTGCTGGTGACCAAACGCATCTACCCCGAGGCGATCGAGTTCCTCCGATCGCGATTCGAAGAGGTGGACTACATCGATAACGACACTGGATTGACCGCCGCGGAACTGCTGGCGCGCAGCCGCGGAAAGGATGCCATCGTGTCGCAGTTGACGGACAAGTTCCCCGCCCCGGTGCTTGACCAACTCGAGGGAGTTCGTGTCATCGCGAACGTCGCTGTCGGTTTTGACAATATCGACGTGCCGGCGGCGACCCGCAATGGCATCGTGGTGACGAACACGCCGGACGTCCTCACCGAGACCACCGCCGACTTCGCCTGGGCCCTTTTAATGGCCGCCGCCCGCCGCGTGGTGGAGGGCCATGCATTCGTGCATTCGGGGCAGTGGCGGCAGTGGACCATCGACTTACTGGTCGGCGAGGATATTCACCACCGCACGATTGGAATCTTCGGCATGGGACGGATCGGACAGGCGGTAGCGCGTCGCGCCCGCGGTTTTTCGATGCGGATCCTCTATCACGATGCGAACCGCGCCGAGCCGTCGCTAGAGGCCGAACTTGGGCTCGAATACGTCGAGAAGGAGCAACTGCTTCGCGAGTCCGACTTTGTGAGCTTGCACGTGCCCTTGCTCGAATCGACGCGAAAGCTGCTGGGTGCCCCGGAGTTCGAGATGATGAAGCCGTCGGCAATCGTGGTGAACACTGCGCGCGGCCCAGTGGTAGATGAGGCCGCGCTAGCCGATGCACTGAAGCGAGGCCGCATCCGGGCAGTGGGACTCGACGTCTTCGAACGCGAACCGCAGGTGCATCCCGATCTGCTCGGCTTGTCGAATGTGGTGCTCGCGCCGCATATCGCCAGCGCGTCCCACGATACCAGGCGGCAAATGTCGATGATGGCTGCCGGAAACGCGGCGGCTGCGGTTGCAGGAGAGCGCCCGCCCAACGTGCTTAACCCTGAGGTTCTCCAGCGCCGGCCTGAGCCACCAGAAGCCTGAGCAGCAGGAGATCGGGCGGCTGGAAGGTTACGCCGAGCGCAGTGCGCGCGTCGTCATCCGCGGTCATGATTTTCTCTTGAATAATCGAGCGAAGTCGATCCACCGAAACTCCGAGTTGTTCAGCTACTTCGGCTTCCGTATAGTACGGTTTGACTGGTCGGGCTAACGTAGGGGTCATGCGTTCAACATCGTGGCAAATGCCATTGTAAGTGGGATTGCCAAACCAGCCCAATCGGGCATTCTGCCTATTTGTCTGTGCTTGTCACCTCACGGTAATTCGCTTAGCGGGTACTAAGAACGCCCCCGCAGTTGCTCAAACGGTAGAATCGGTGCAGGGAGATCAACCGATGTCCAACATCAAAACTCGCCTCCGGCCGCCCACGGAGGTGCTCACCCTCGGTTTCGACCCGAAGTTGTCGGTGGGGTCCGCCAGACCGGCGGTGTTTCGCAGTTCCACGTACGTTTTCTCGAGTCCCGAAGCCGCCGAGCGCGCCTTCGATCTCATGGCTGGCCGCGCCAAGGCAGAAACCGACGAACAGATTGATCTGGTCTATTCGCGATTCAATCATCCGAACGCGGAGATCCTGGAAGAGCAGATCGTACCGCTCGAACACGGCGCGCATGCGGCGCTGGTTTTCAATTCCGGCATGGCGGCCATCACGACCGCATTGCTCACCTTCTTACGGCCTGGATCGACGGTGATTTATACCGTTCCAATTTATGGTGGGACGCAGCACTTCATACAGGATTACCTCTCGCAGTGGGGCATCACGGGGATCGCAGTTCCGGCGGGGGAGGGCGCGCAATTGGACGAAGCGATTCGCTCAACGGGCAACCCGGCCGTCGTGCTGATAGAAACTCCGGCGAATCCGACGTTGCGCATGACCGACATCTCCCGTGCGGTGCAGACGGTCAATTCACTGCCGGCACTCAACGGCCATGGCCGTCCGTTGGTGATCGTCGACAATACGCTGATGGGCCCGGTGTTCCAGCACCCCATTGCGCACGGTGCGGACATGACGGTGTACTCGGCCACTAAGTACCTGTCCGGACTTAGCGACATGATAGGCGGTGTGGCGCTGGCATCCGATCCCGCGTTGATCCGGCAAATGCGTTCGAAGCGGAATCTGTTTGGTAACATTCTGCAGCCGGATGAATGCTGGATGCTCGATGGACGTTTGCCGACCGTCGCGCTGCGCATGAATCGCGCCAGTAAGAACGCGCAGCACATTGCCGAAGAACTGGCTCATCATCCCAAGGTCGAGAAGATGATCTATCCCAGTTTGTTCACCGATCCCGATCAGGCGGCGATTGAGAAGGCACAGTGCGACTTCCCCGGCGCGATGTTCTCCATCGAAGTACGCGGCGGAAAAGCGGGCGCATTCGAATTTCTGCGCAACCTGCGAATCGCACGCAACGCCGTGTCCCTTGGTGGAGTGGAGACGCTGGTGTGTCATCCAAAGACCACCACTCACTCGGGGTTCACCGAAGAGGAGTTTCGCCAGGCCGGCGTCACCGACGGCCTGGTTCGTGTCTCGGTGGGCATTGAAGATTGGCGCGACCTGCTCGCCGATTTCGAGCACGCGCTCGCATCGGTATAACTCAGTTGAATGCGGACTGGAGGCGTCCGTTCTCAATCGTGTTATGCACGCGAACACGCATGACGAATGCCTCCGCCTTCTGCGCTTCGGCGAACTGCTCCTGCTTCCGCATTAGCTGCGCGTAAAATTCGAACGCCGTCGCGGCGGCTACCGTTTCGCTTCCCGGATGTTTCTGATAGATGTCGAGAGCGCGTTGATAGAGATTCGACGCGTTCTCGTATTGCTTGCGCGCACCCAGTGACCCCGCAAGATTCAGCATCACGCTCGCAGCGGGAACCGAATCGCTGCCGCCCGGTTTTTCATAAGCGGCGATAGCTCGCTCAAAGCAGCGGTCCGACTCGTCGAAGCGCTTCATGCGGTTGTACAGCACTCCCAGGTTATTCAGATCCACTGCCACTTTGTTGTGATAAGGCCCCAACGTCTTCTCATCGACAGCTAATGCGCGCTGGTAAAACGATTCGGCTTTGTCGAAGTGTTTAGCATGCGCATAAGTCGTTCCGAGATTCGCATAAGTGGACGCGACATCGGGATGCTCGGGGCCGTATGCCTTGGTCCAGATATCGAGAGCGCGCAATAAGTACTTCTCCGATTTCTTGCAATCGCCTTTCCGTTCCGATAGAGTTCCGAGGTTATTCATGACGGCCGCCACGCGCGGATGGTTCGGACCGTACGTGCGCTCGAACATCTCAGCCGCGCGTTTCAGCATGCGCTCGGCTTCATCAATTAGTCCGCGCCGCTCCAGCGCCAGGGCGAGTCCGTTGTATGCGGCTCCGCAGTGCCGCTCCGCGACGGAATACTTCTCGCAGGCATTCACTGCTTGCGCGAAAAGGTGTTGGGCGCGGTCCTGGTCGCGGCGGCCGTTGTAGAGATCGGCGAGTGAAGTCCAGGTGGCGATGATGAGTGGGTCCCCGGGCGCAAGTTGCTTCTCACGGATGGACGCGGCACGCTCGAGGGCGCGCTCAGCCTCATCCCAATCGCCTTGGACTTTGAGGAACATGCCGTAGTCGTTCATCAAGGTTGCGACGGTGAGGGCGTCGAGCCGGGGAGTGAGCGTGAGCGCCTGTTTATACAGTGCGCCGGCCTCGGCCAGACGGCGCTGTTCGCGCAGCATCGACGCCATATTCACAAGCGAGGCAGCGTAATCCGGCGTGAACTTCGGGTCGGTGGAGAACGCCGCGACGGCCCGGCGATACAACGGTTCAGCTTCGGTGAACCTCGATTGATATTGCAGGGAGGCGGCAAGGTCGTTGGCCGTGCGGGCGATTTCGATGCTCCCGGCGGGGAACTGGTGCTCGGCGATGGCGAGGCATTCGCGGAGCAGGTGTTCAGCTTCGGGATAATTGCCGTTGCGGTACTTTGCTATGCCTTGCTGCCGCAGATCCTCGACATTCACCACGGCCATCGCAGTGTTGGCCCAGACAAGAAACAGCGCGGCGGCTGTTCCGATAATTGAGATGCTCTGATTCGTCATTCCGCCCTCCGCCCTTTCGGTACTTCAGTGGACGATACCGGCGGCGAGGAGTTAGGTGACGCATCCTCCGGTCTGTCCCGGGAACGGCGCGTTCTGTCCCAAAAGCGAACGATATTCCGATCGCGTTGTTGAAAATTAAGTCAGAATACATGGAACAAGACGTGCCGTTATTGCGTAACAGAACCTGGGTGAAAGGATGCAACTAACCCTTTCCCGATCGGGACGTCAAACATGCAACTTGGTGGAACCGTGCTGTTCGAAAGAACCCCAACTAACACAACTTACTTACGCGCCGATACCTCGGGTGAGGTGATCGAGCGCCGTGAACTGCTGAACGTGAGGCTCCGCGAGAGCATCTACCCGCGCGGCCTCATGCTGGGACGTCATGCACACTCGAACGCGTATCTGAGCTTCATCGTCGAAGGCCATTACACGGAAACGTATCCCGGCAATTCCGCGGTGTGCGAGACCGGCACGCTGCGTTTCCTTCCGGCGGAAGAGATTCACTCAAACGCTTACGACGATGGGGCGCGATGCCTGCTGGTGGAACTGCAACCACCGACGATGGAGCGGCTCCGCGAGCACGCATCCATACTGGAGCGGCCCGGCGAAGTGCGTAGCGAACGGGCCTCGATGCTGGCACGCCGGCTCTACTCCGAGTTCCGCCAACGCGACACGGCCGCGCCGATCGCCATTGAAGGGCTGGTGCTAGAGATCCTGGCCGAGACCGTTCGCTCAGCGGGCTCCCAGAGCCGTCACGCGCCGCGCTGGTTATCGCGAGCCCGCGACATGATCCAGCAGCAGTATCTCGACGTTCCGAGTCTCACCGCGATTGCGACCGAAGTCGGCGTGCATCCGGTTCACCTGTCACGCGAGTTCCGCCGTTACTTCGACTGCACTGTCGGCGAGTATATGCGGAAGCTGCGAGTAGAACATGCGTCGCACTTACTCGCTGCCACTAGAACTCCTCTAGCCGAGATAGCGAATGTCTGTGGATTCGCCGACCAGAGTCACTTCTCATCAACTTTCAAACGTACGGTCGGACTAACTCCCGCACGATTTCGTGAGATGCACGCCTAACTCGAGTTACTCGACGTTTCGCCCCAGTTAGGCGCCGCTTCACCCCAGTTATCCCGGGGGCCAGCGCTTTCGGGACCCTGAAAACCGAAAGCCGCCGGGGCCAGGTGGCCTGCGGCGGCTTGGGAGTTTAATGCGGCGCGGGGCGCCGGATTCTACGCTACTTTTCGCGTGATGGTGAGGCGCTCGGCCAGGCCGGGAATTACCGCGGCAAGAACGTCTTCTACCCTTTCGGCGAAGATGAATTCGGTCTCTTTGCGGACGGGCTCGGGGAGGTCGCGCAGATCCTTTTGATTTGCTTTCGGAAGGATCACGCGATTGATGCCGGCGCGGCGTGCCGCAAGCACCTTCTCCTTTACACCGCCGATGGGCAGCACCAGGCCGGTGAGCGTTACTTCCCCGGTCATCGCCGTATCGGAACGCGCTGGGTTCCCCGAGTAGAGCGATGCGAGAGCCGTCGTCATGGTCACGCCAGCCGACGGTCCATCTTTCGGGATGGCTCCGGCCGGAACGTGGACGTGAACGCCGCTACTCTTGAACAACTCCGGATCGATGCCGAGCGAATCGGCATGGGACCACACGTAGCTCTGTGCAGTCTTGGCCGATTCCTGCATGACCTCGCCGAGTTGACCGGTCAGGGTCATGCCCTTGCCGTCCGGAAGCAGCGTCGCCTCGATGTACAGGACGTCGCCGCCGGCTTCAGTCCAGGCCAGACCGGTGGCAACGCCGGGAACCATCTCCTTGCGGGCTTCTTCCTGATAGAAAGACTCGGGTCCGAGCATCTCCACGACGGCACCGGCATCGATCACCACCGCCGTGGTGTTGCCCTCGGCGAACTTGAGCGTCACCTTGCGGGCAACGCGTCCGATGGCCTGTTCGATCCGCCGGAGACCGGCTTCACGGGTGTAGCCGGTGATGAGTTTGCGCAGACCATCATCGGTGATCCGGCACTGTTCGGCGGTGAGACCGGTCTGTTTCAACTGGCGCGGGATCAGGTAGCGCCGGGCGATGTGAACCTTTTCCTCCTCGCTGTAGCCCGAGAGCCGCAGGATTTCCATACGATCGAGCAGCGGCCGGGGGATCGTATCGAGCGTGTTCGCCGTCGTGATGAACAGGCACTTCGACAGATCGAACGGCAGGTCGAGGTAGTTATCGCGAAACGTCTTGTTCTGCTCGGGATCGAGGATTTCGAGCAGCGCCGCGGCCGGATCGCCACGGAAGTCGCGACCGAGTTTGTCCACCTCATCGAGCATCAACACGGGGTTGTTCGCACCTGCGCGGCGGACCGCCTGAATGAGGCGGCCTGGCAGCGCACCGATGTAGGTCCGGCGGTGTCCGCGGAGTTCGGCTTCATCGTGCATTCCGCCCAGGCTCATGCGCTCGAACTTGCGTCCGATGGCACGGGCAATCGACTGACCTAAAGATGTCTTGCCGACGCCGGGAGGTCCGACGAAGCAGAGGATGGGCGCCTTGGCCTCGGGGTTCAGCTTCAGAACGCTGAGGTGTTCGAGGATGCGCTCCTTCACTTCTTTGAGGTTGTAGTGGTCCTCGTCGAGCACCTGGCGGGCGCGGGCGAGATCGAGATTGTCCTCGGTCCGCTTGTTCCAGGGCAACTCGAGAATCAGTTCGAGATAGGTGCGGATGACCTGGTGCTCGGGCTGACCTTGCGGCATGCGCTCCAGACGCTGCAGTTCGCGATTGGCTTCCTTGAGGACGTCGGGCGGAAGGTCCGCCTTTTCGATCTGCTCACGGAGCATTTCGACGTCTGCCTGGTCGGAATTCTTTTCGCCGAGTTCCTGCTGGATGGCGCGCATCTGCTGCCGGAGCAGGTATTCGCGCTGTTCCTTGCTCATTTCGGTGCGCGCATCGGTCGCGATTTTGTTGCGGAGTTCCAGCACCTGCAGTTCGTGCGACAGATAGCCGTGCATGAGGCGTAGCGCTTCGACGCGGGTCGGCGCTTCGAGGAGTTCCTGCTCCTTGGCAAGGTCGAGGCTGAACATCGATGCCAGCATGTAGACCAGGCGGAGCGGTTCGTCGGTGAAGCCGAGGAGTTTTCCGAGTTCTACGGGGTTCTGCGGCGGCTGGCCTCCCTGCGTGACGCTGATCGCCTTGGCGCCGAGTTCGAGCAGGGCCCGAGTGAGTGCTTCGAGTTCGGCACCGCCGGCGTCCTGCGGCATCGGCAGAGGGCGCACACGAGCGCGGATGAAGGGCTCGGCCTCCTCGAGTTTGAGAATGATGACACGCTCGACACCGAGCACGAGCACCTCGACGAGGTCCTCGCTGGGGCGCGACATTTTGCGGATGACGGCCTTAGTCCCGATGGTATAAAGATCCTTGGGGCCGGGAGAATCGACTCCCGACTCGCGCTGCGCAACGATCACGATCTCTTTCTCTTCAGTTGCCAGCGCCGCCTCGACTGCAGCGAGCGAAGCCGGCCGGCCCACCGACAGCGGCATGAGGAGATTCGGAAACAGAACCGAATTCTTCAATGGCACGAGCGGCAGACTTTGGAAATTTTCTTGTTCCGGCATTGTGTTCATCCTTACTGGGCGATATCCACCCTCACTAATAACAATCCATCTCTCGCTTCGAAGCTGTATTCCGCGTTGGAAAGGTCGCCGGATAATTCGACGGTCCTTTCGAAGCGGTTGTACATGATCTCCATCGAGTGGTAGCTATATCCCTGGTCGACGATCCAATCGCGGCGGACGCCGCTGACGGTGACGCGCGAGCCAGCCAATCGAATCCGAACGTCGGCGGGCCGGACACCGGCCAGGTCGAATTTCAGGAGCCAACTGGCGCCTTTGCGATACACATCAACCGGGGGGCGCCAGGCGTTCGATGTTTCGGGCCGGCGTTCCGGTGAGAGGTAAATGGACCAGATCTTCACGAGTTCCTCTTCTCAGACGAAAGGGGCCGACTGGATGAGTCGGCCCCACTCAACTTCATTTAGTTGGATTCGGTAAATCCAGATTTGGATTCAGACCGAAAGGTTATTTGGATTCGATCGCGACGTAGTTGCGGACTCCCTGGCGGTTCACCAGCAGCAGCGTTGAGCCGCCTGTGTTCTGCTTGAGGAGTTGATCGAACTGGGAGACGGTCGTGACGTTTTGCCGGTTGACCTGCTCGATGAGATCGCCGCGTTGGAGGCCGGCGTCGGCCGCCGCACTGGACTGGTCGACATCGGTGACGATGACGCCCGTAGTTCCGGCCGGGAGACGAAGCTGGCTGGCCAGATCGGGGGTGATGTTATCGACGGAAACGCCTTCGAGACCACCCTGCTGTCCGCTCTGATCGCCGGGGGCGTGGCCCTGGCTCTTCGCTTCGAGGTCGGCGGGACGCTCGGCGAGAGTGACGTTAATGTCGGTGGGGCTGCCATTCCGCATCGTGTGCATCTTCACTGTAGTTCCGGGTGTGAGGCTCGCGATCTTATTTCGCAGATCCTGCACGTCGGATACCTGGTTCCCGTTGAGTTGGGTAACGACATCGCCTTCCTTGAGACCAGCCTTGGCCGCGGGGGTACCCGGATCGACCTTGGTGATCACGACGCCTTCATTGCTGTTGAGCTTGAAAGCCTTGGCGAGGTTGGGATCCACATCCTGCAGGTAGGCGCCGATGTAGCCGCGGGTCACCTTACCGTGCTCGATCAACTGTTGCATGACGTTCCTCGCCATGGAGACGGGGATGGCGAAGCCGATGCCCTGGTTGCCGCCGGAGCCCGACAGGATCGCGGTATTGATGCCGATCAACTCACCGCGGGTATTGACGAGTGCGCCGCCGGAGTTGCCCGGGTTGATGGACGCATCGGTCTGGATGAAATCCTCATACTGCTCGATGGTGCCATTGAGGTTGCGGCCGGTGGCGCCGACGATGCCCATGGTGACGGTTTGGCCGACACCGAAGGGATTGCCGATAGCGAGACAGACGTCGCCGACTTCAGGCTTCACGCCGCTGAGAGTGAGCGTCGGAAGATTCCTGGCGTCGATCTTCACTACCGCGATGTCGGTCTGCGGGTCGGTGCCGATGATCTTGGCTGTGAATTCACGCTTGTCCTGTAGGGTGACCTTCACGGTGGTAGCGCCCTCGACAACGTGGTTGTTGGTCAGGATATATCCGTCGCCGTTGACGATGACGCCGGAGCCGAGGCTCGACTGGCGGCGGTCACGCGGCACCATGTTGAACTGCTGGTTATCGCCGAAGAACTGACGGAAGAACGGATCCTCTAACATCGGGTTCTGCTGCTGCTGGCCACGGCGGCCGCGACGCTGAACCTGATCACTCGCTTTGATAATTGTGGTGGACGAAATATTGACGACGGCGGGGACGGTGTTTTTGACGACACCCGAGAAGCTGATCATCTGTCCCGGGTCGCCGGCCGCCTGTGCAGTTGCAACAAAAACGGGCACGGCATTGCCGTGACTGGTGATGACCGAGGCGACCAGGCCGCCTCCGATCAAAGCTACTGTAATCGCGAGTACCGCCATCCAGCGGCGGATCTCAAACTTGTTTTTCATGTATTGTTGACCTCCAGAGTCTCATTTATTCGGACGGAGCCGCGGAACTTCCCGTTTCTGGAAGCCGGATTTGCGGCCCTTCATTTGCATACCTTTAATTCTCATTGCGCGCTCACCGGTTCCGGTTGATCCGTCGCGTTGAAGGTGAGTGCACCGCCGCCGGCATCGACCAGCAGGGTCTGGCCGTCGCGGATCTCACCGCTGAGGATCCGCCGCGCGAGAGGTGTTTCGACCTCGCGCTGAATCGCCCGCCGAAGCGGACGGGCGCCATAGGCCGGGTCGTAACCGCCTTCGACGAGCAGTGTTTTTGCCGCGTCGGTGAGTTCGATCCGGATCCTGCGCTCGGCCAGCCGCGCCCGCAGGCCGGCGAGTTGAATGTCGACGATCTTCTTGAGGTGTTCCACATCGAGAGCGTGGAACACGATGATCTCGTCCACCCGGTTGAGAAACTCCGGACGGAAACCGCTGCGGAGCTCTTCGAGCACGGTATCCTTCATGCGCTGATAGTCGTGTCCCAGGAATGCGCCGCGATATTCGAGAATCTTATGACTGCCGATGTTCGACGTCATGATGATGATGGTGTTTTTGAAGTCCACCGTACGGCCCTGACCATCCGTTAGCCGGCCGTCGTCGAGCAACTGCAGCAGAACGTTGAAGACATCGTGATGCGCCTTTTCGATCTCGTCGAACAGGATCACTGAATATGGACGACGGCGAACCGATTCCGTGAGTTGGCCGCCTTCCTCATAGCCGATATAGCCCGGCGGGGCACCCAGCAGCCGCGCTACCGTATGCTTTTCCTGGTATTCCGACATGTCGATGCGGACCATGGCGCGCTCGTCGTCAAAGAGAAACTCCGCCAGCGCCCGGGCGAGTTCGGTTTTGCCAACACCGGTTGGCCCGAGGAAAATAAAACTACCGATCGGCCGCCGCGGATCCTTCAGACCCGACCGCGCACGCATAACACTCTCGGCGACCGCTTCAACAGCCTCATCCTGCCCGATGACTCGCTTATGCAGCTCGTCTTCGAGATGCAGGAGTTTCTTCATCTCCCCTTCCAGCAGTTTGGATACCGGAATTCGAGTCCAACGGCTGACGACTTCGGCAATGTCCTCCTCGTCCACCTCTTCCTTGAGAAGTCGTGAGGTGCCTTGCATTTCCGCGAGGCGATTTTGTTCATTCTGCAGGTCGCGTTCGAGTTGCGAGAGACGGCCGTACTTCAGTTCGGCGGCGCGGTTCAGATCATAGGCGCGTTCGGCACGCTCGATGTCGACCTTCACTTGCTCAATCTGCTCGCGGATATCGCGTAGTTTTTGCACACCGGATTTTTCGGCCTGCCACTGAGCCTGTAACGCGTTAGCCTCGTCCTTGAGGTCGGCGATCTCCTTCTCAATCTTGGCCAAGCGGCTCTTCGAGGCCGCATCGCTCTCCTTTTTGAGAGCCTCGCGCTCAATCTCAAGCTGCATGATACGGCGGAGCCGTTCGTCCAGCTCGGCGGGCATCGAGTCGATTTCGGTGCGGAGTTTGGCAGCCGCTTCATCGACCAGGTCGATGGCCTTGTCGGGCAGAAAGCGATCCGAGATGTATCGCTGGGACAAAACAGCCGCAGCCACGATGGCCGAGTCCTTGATGCGGACGCCGTGGTGGATTTCGTAGCGCTCCCGGAGGCCGCGGAGGATGGAAATGGTGTCTTCGACTGTCGGCTGATCGACGAGCACCGTCTGGAAGCGGCGCTCGAAAGCGGCATCCTTTTCAATGTACTTGCGGTATTCGTCGAGCGTGGTGGCGCCAATACAGTGCAGTTCGCCGCGGGCGAGCATGGGTTTGAGCAGGTTGCCTGCGTCCATTGCGCCTTCGGCTTTGCCGGCACCAATGACGGTGTGGAGTTCGTCGATGAAGAGAATGATCTGGCCTTCCGAGCCTTGGACTTCCTTGAGGACGGCCTTGAGGCGCTCTTCGAATTCACCGCGAAACTTGGCTCCGGCAATGAGGGCGCCCATGTCGAGGGAGACGACGCGCTTTTCTTTGAGTCCTTCGGGGACGTCGCCGCGAACGATGCGCTGGGCGAGTCCTTCGACGATGGCGGTTTTGCCGACGCCGGGTTCGCCGATGAGAACGGGGTTGTTCTTGGTGCGGCGGGACAGGACCTGGATGACGCGGCGGATCTCCTCATCGCGTCCGATGACGGGATCGAGTTTGCCCTGGGCGGCGAGTTGAGTGAGATCGCGGCCGTACTTTTCGAGGGCCTCGTAGGTGATTTCGGGATTGGCGGTGGTGACTCGCTGATTGCCGCGGACGTCCTGCATGGCGCGCATGAGCCGGTCGCGGGTGACGCCGAACTCCTTGAGGATGCGACCGGTGGGGCCGGCATCGGCGGTAGCGGCGAGGAGCACGTGCTCCACCGAGACGAAGTCGTCCTTCAGGCGTTTGGCTTCATCTTCGGCGTCGGTGAAGAGCTTTGAAAATCGAGTGGTGACGTAAACCTGGTCGGGACCTCCCGCCGGACCGGAGACCTTGGGGAGTTTGTCGATCTCCTGCTGAATGCGGCGGCGCAGAGCGTCGACATTGACGTCTGCTTTGTTGAGGATGGACGGAGCGAGGCCACCTTCCTGGTCGAGGAGGGCGGACATCAGGTGTTCGACGTCGACCTGCTGGTTGCCGTGGCGAATGGCCAGAGACTGGGCTTCGCGGATGGCCTCTTGAACTTTCTCCGTAAATTTATTAAAGTCCATGCCTGTTATATAGATGCTACCGCATTAGCGAACGTTCCTATAATATTATGTGAGTCGAGGGGCGTCAACTCATAGTTCAGTTTGGGCGTCATAGCAGCCTCTTTTGCTGGGGACCGATTTCGGGGCGGCGGGCCTGCCAGAGGGCGAGACCGAGAGCGATGACGAGGTCGTCGTGGTGGCGGGAGTTGCGGCCGGGGTGGAGGTTCATCATTTCCTCGACCAGGCGGCGGGTTTCCGGGAGGGAGGCGGCGATCTGGAGTTGCTCCTCTTCGAGCACGACGTGGATGGCGGCCATCAGGTCGCGTTTGGGGACGTTGTCACCGAAGTCGCGCGGGTGCACCTGCTCTCCGCCGGTGATGGAGACGGCGTTGAGGGGGCACGGCAGTTCGGCGGAGCGGAATTGGGCGAACACAGGCTCACCGAGTCCGCTGGCATCGACCGAGAGACGGCAGCGGTGGGCGATCTCGGGATGATTCGTGAGTTCGCGAAGGCGTTTGATGACAGCTAGATACGGCGTTCGCAGGGGGAAGCGCTCGAGATAGCGGAGGTGGAATTGGGCCGGCTGGGCGCTCCGCGGGTGGAGCCAGTGAGCGGGTTGCGCGGGGATGCATTCGACGATGGCGAGGGCACAAAAGTCCTGGCGCTGTCCGAGATCGAGACCGATATGGAAGATGTGTGGGGAGACGGAGGTCGAGCCGGCGAATAGGGGGGCGATTTCGGGGTTGAGGGAGCGGTCGATGACATCGCGGATGAATAGCGAGCCGTTGATGTCGATGAACTGGCACAGAAATTCCTGGCGGACGTAGTCGTCGCCGAGGCTGGCCCGTTCCCGTTCGAGGAAGGCGGGGGAGATGCGGTCGCATTCGGTGGCGGGGACTTCGAGGTGTTCGAAGTAGGGCGAGTGGGTCCATTCGTGATAGAAGAAGCCGGATTTGCCGAAGGGGGTAGACAGGAGCCAGAGGTTGCCGTTGGTGGTGGCGAGGAAGGGGCGCAGGGCGGCATAGAGGGATTCGGAGACGCGGGAGGCCTCGTCGATGATGAGGAAGTTGGCGCCGGAGAAGCCGCGGACGTTGCCGTCGAGGGTGCCGGGGATGCCGACGAGGCGGGAGCCGTTGGGGAATTGGATGGATTCTTCGTTGTTGCCGTCGCCGTGGGTGCGAATGCCGAGGCGGCGGAGCATGGCTTCGACCTTCATGACGAATTCGCCGGATTGGCGGCTGGTAGGGCCGGCGACGATGATGAGGGATTCGGGGACGGTGAGGGCGAGGTGGAGAGCGCGGATGGCGGTGACGGTAGATTTGCCCCACTGGCGGGAGCAATTGACGATGAGATAGGGGTAGGGATTGACGAGCATGGCGGTTTGGGGGGCGTCGGGCTGGAAGCCGAGTTGGGTGATGGCGAACTGGAGGGGGTCGGGGTGGATTTCGGGCAGAGTTGTGGTGTGGGTCGCTTTGGGCGTGGCTCGAGCGCGTCGGCTGCAGTTACCGTCGTTCGTGCGAAGGACTTGCGCGAACTCCGACGGATTTAACCAGAAATAGTCCAGGGTTTGCGTTCCCGAGGCTAGCGAACCGGGGACGCTCTGGCCGCTTTTCGTAATTGTAAGTGACTGATTTTCCATCGTGTTCAAGCTGCTGTCATGTATTTTTCAGGTTCAGCGAGGACCGGCGATGTTTCGGGCTGCGGTTTCGGGGCCTCGGGGTAGTCCGTGGCACTGCGGTGGACGATGAACTGTGTGGCCGTGGGGTGGTCGTACAAGTGTCCGTTTCCGGGACTGGCTTCGATTTGCGATTCAGTGTTGGGGGCAGGTTCGGACGGGGCAGGAGCCTGTTCCGCGGCGGCGGGTTCAGGCCCCGTTGTGGATTCAGAATCAAAGGGATAGACGGGGATGGGACCGGTGGCGGGGGGCCGGTTGGCCTGGGTCTCGTGGAGGAGGCGAATGAGGCGGTGGAGGCTGCGGTCGATCTTGGACTCGTAGCGATCCAGCAGGCCGAGTCCGTTGGTGTCGTCGGAAAGGATCTGGGTGGCGACGGAGGACTCGACATCGGGGCTGGCTTCGGTGACGCGGGGGTTGGGGCTCTGGCGCTGGGCATGGACCTCGAGCGTGACCATGAGCGTTTCGTGTTTGACGACGCGGCGTTTGCGCCAGAGGGCATTGGCGATGTGGTCGACGAGGTCGAATTCGAGGAGGCTCTGGGGCTTGTAGTAGTCGATGAGTTCGAGGCGGCGCGCGTCGTAGTGGGGGCGGCACTCGCCGGGGATGCAGACGAGTTCGGCGGTAATGCCGTGTTTGAGAGCGTTGTAGCGGCTGACTTCCTTGCCGGCTTGGGTTTTGGGGCCAGTGGATTTTTGCGCGTTGCGCTGGTTCGCCTGCTGCTGGCGGGGGCTGATGGTTTTCTTGCGGTTTTTAGACATGGATGTATGTCTCCTTTCACCTTCAGGGTGGCGGATGGGGCGAACTATGGGAGGGGGTCGAGGGCGGGAAGTTATTGATTTTGGGGGAGATTGAGTTGCGGGTTGTTTGGGACTGGGAAAAGTCGCTTCGGTCCGCACGGCCGACGGACGGGGAGTTGGGGATGGCGGAGGGCTGGAAGTCCAGGGCTAGAGAATGGCGACAGGGCGGGTGGGGTCAAGGCTATCGCGGCCTGGTGCAAAGGACGGCGATGTCCTGGGGGAGCCCGAACCTCTTGCGTGACGTGGCGGTAATCCGGGCGATGGCGGCACACCTTGGGGGTCGTGGGGTGTCATAAGCAGCATTGGAAAACACGCCGAGGGATCCGCTGACGACCACTGGGGAATGAAATCGCGGGCCGGTACGATCACGACGCTCAGTTTGTGTTTGTGCGGTGACGTACCGCTTAGTGTGTGGACCGTGGAGTAGTTACAGCGCGCCAGCGCCCTTTATAGCGCTTCCCATTCTTCACGATCGATCCCGGCCTGACGAAGAATGCGCACTAGCAGGCCACGGCCCGATATCGCCGGCAAGAGGATTCGGAATGCGCAATTTCCGGCCCCGCCATGTACTGGTGTTCGCCGCCCGAAACGGGACGCTCGAAGCCTAAGGCGTGCAGGTTTGCGATTAACTGTCTCCGTTTGATGGGGCCGATGGCCGGCATTCAGGCGACTTCCGGAATTTCGACGCGGTGCCCTCGATTTCCGGAATCGGAGAATGATCAGAGATACTGAGGAGCAACCAACCTTCCAGTACACTTCCAACTCATCCCGGCAAGCCTCGAGAGTTTGGCGTTGGCCCAGACGCCCGGGATAGTCGGGATTTCGCCATAGAACGAACCATCGTCCTCGACGATTTGGTACCGCGCTTGACGCATGGCGGCCCGGAGATAGGACGTCCACATGCTCCGATTATCCCAGCACGGACTTGAAGAGACGCCGCTCGACGGCAATGTTGGCATTGGGACTACGGCGCCGCAGTACAAACCGGCGGTGAGAGGCAGGATCGGCGCCTAAGGAAGTGATTGTGACCAACGCGGGGTGGGCGACAGACCGGCGGATGAATTACGATCCTTGGAGCGGGATTTGTGCTTATGTTTACCGGTAATTCGTTTGGCGCCGTGACAGCGCTGGGGACGCTCACTAAATGCCAGTTCTGGTAGATGCCGGCTACGTATAACTGGTCTGCGGAGGCGGTACTGCGCTATTTTTGGCAATTCAGAATAATCCTAAGCATTTTTGGTTTGACGGATAAATCTGCTACAGGGTATGATCGACCTTCAGGGATTACAGAAGTACTAGTCAGTATCAGGACTGCTGGATCCGGAGCTTTCGCGGATTATGGCAACCTTTTCTTGAGCGTATTCCCAACCTCGGCGCGGGGTAACGATTTTGCAGCCATTTTCCTATTGACTCGCCGCACGCCGGCGCTGATGTTGGAATGAAGCAATATGAGATAATCGGAACGTTTTCTCCTTAATCATCGGAGAGCACCCAGACTAACCGCCTCGCGGATGGCCGCGCTTCGGAGGAGTATTGTGCGTCTGATACGCCAGATTATAATAGCCATTTTTGTTTTTGCCTCCGTCCTATCCGCTCAGCAGCGGCGTGCGGATCAACCACCAACGGCGCCGCAGCCTGGCGACGTTCTCCTATTTCAGAACCAGGACCCGGCTAAGGCATTGATGGGCGCCGGTGTTGAGGCGATCGGGAAGCGCACGAAGGATGCCAGGCACTTTCGCCGGGCCGACGGAACCTGGACTGCCGTGCTCGGCCACGATCTCAACGCGGACGATGGGACCGGACACTTGGCTCCCGTACTGCCGTCACTATGGCGATCCGGGCAAGGATGGACCTATTTGGCTGGGCCCATTACTGTCCGCATCCCACCCAGCAAACAGGGGCACGATGTGCGATACAGCTACTCCGGGCCAGAGAGCAAGCCGCACATGATCAAGCTGGGGTTCCCGAACCTCACCCATGTGTCAGACACAAGCTTCGGCTTCACGCTTGGAACTCTGCCCTGGAAACTCACCGTTCGGGAACACGGATCGGAGTTTTCGGCGGTGGTGAACAGCGCAGTGGGATCGCGCGCCTACGCCTTTGGAGTCGACGCACAGGGAACAACACTGACTGTTAGCAAGGCCGGAGATCTTATTGCGGATGACGGCGCGGTTGTGACGCGCGCGAAGATGATCCGGGCCGATCACGCCGTCACGGATTGCAGCGCCTGGCTGCTCAATGGGAATACCGCCAGTTTCTCCTGCGACGATACTGGATTCCCGAAGGCGGCATTCCCGTATACTATCGACCCGAATCTGCAGGCCCCGCTCAGCGGAGTGGCGTATTGCGGCGGGTCCTCGGTCGGGTCTCGTCCGACCGTGTGCAATCAAGGCGGCCAAGTCCTGCTGGGGATTTCGGAGCAAATCTGGAACGACGCGAACAACAATGTCAATGTAAATAACTTCGAACAGGACTACGCGTTCGATACATCCTCGATACCTTCGGGAGCAGCGGTCTCGTCGGCTACGCTGGGCTTCCCGACGGCCTCGGTTTCCTTCAACACGAATGGGAATGCCTGCTATTTGAAGACATATTCCTCTGGCTGGTCCTTTCCGGTTTTTCTTGGGCAAAACACAAATACTCCCGACGTCATCAACTATTCCCGTATCGACAATGTGTGGACGGCGAACCAGACCTATAACTTCTCCATCCCGACGTCTTCGGTTGTCAAAGGCGGCAGATCCGGCTACGTCAGCCAGATGCGTTGCAGTTCCGAAATTGTAACGAACTCGACCCCGTCGGTCTACGGATTCGTTTACCTGGGCAGCGGCACGTTGACCGTGAATTACCAGGCGGTTTCGATTACGACAACTTCGCTGCCGAACGGGACCGGCGGCACGGCCTATTCGCAGACTCTGGCAGCTACCGGCGGAAACGCGCCCTACGCATGGAACGTGATCAGCGGTTCATTGCCGAACGGGCTGACGCTGAGTTCAGCCGGTGTCCTCAGTGGAACGCCGGCATCGACGGGCACCTACAACTTCACGGTTCAGGTAACGGACAGCACGTCTGGGAGCCAGGCGACCGCAACGCAGGTTTTGCAACTCATCATCAATCCGGGCTCCGGAGGCGGACCGGACTGGTACAACCATTCGTGGCTGTACCGGAAGGCGATCACCATCGCACACGGGCAGGTGTCCGGCTCCTCGGCTTTGTCGAACTTCCCGGTGCTGATCTCGTTGACGGACTCGAACCTCGCGAGCGCCGCACAGGCGAGCGGCAACGATATTCTGTTCACGGATTCGAGCGGCCTTACGAAGGTCCCGCACGAGATTGAGCAGTACACGTCTTCATCCGGCCAAGTGCTCGCCTGGGTGCAGGTTCCTTCGCTCTCTCCCACAGCGGACACAGTGATCTATCTGTATTACGGCAATAGTACAGCGCCCGACCAGTCCAACAGGACTGGGGTGTGGGACAGCAACTACAAAGGTGTGTACCATCTGGCCAACGGCACCACTCTGAGCGGAGGCGACTCGACCGGTTATGCCAACAGTGGTAGCTTGCAGGGTGGCCCGACCGCCCTGGCAGGAGAAATCGACGGGGCCGGCAGTTTCAGCGGATCGAGCCAGAACCTCAGCTTAGGGAACGCGTCCAGCTTGCAAATTATCGGACAGATCAGTTTGGAAGCCTGGGTCAACGTGACGGCCTTCCCATCCAGCGGATGGGGTTATCTTATTGGCAAAGGGTACGACGGCATTAATGAAGGCTATTTCTTACGCCTTAGCAATAGCGGATCGATAGTGACCGAGGCCGGTTCGTACAATGGGTCGAATCATTCGACGAGTTGGGCGGTTTCCGGCTGGAACACAGGGACCTGGCATCACGTTGTGGGAGTATTTGACGGTGCGAATTGGATTCTTTACTTCGATGGATCCAGCAAGGCGCAAGCCTCCGATTCGACTGGCGCGTTGTCCACAACCAAAGGGGTATACTTCGGCGCCACCGACATCGCCGGTTCCGTGTCCAGGTATTTCAACGGGAAGCTGGACGAAGTCCGTATTTCCAACATGGCCCGTTCCGCCAGTTGGATCCAAACCGAATACAACAATCAGAGTTATCCCACTACCTTTTACAGCGTAGGGCCCGAGCAAACCAGCGCCTCCGGGAACGCGATCCCGGCGACCCTGGTCACAACGCCGCCCGGACTGGCGGTAATGGTGGACTCCGCATCCTGCACGACACCATGCACGTACCAGTGGACGCCCGGAGGTACGCACACCATCGCGGTTGCCTCGCCACAAGCCGGCGGGACCGGGACGCAGTATAGCTACGCAAGCTGGTCGGATAGTGGCGCGCAATCGCATACGGTGACCGCGCCGTCTTCGGCAGTCACCTATACCGCCAACTTCTCGACGCAGTATTACCTGACGACAACCCTGAGCACACAGGGAGTTATCAGTCCCGTAAGCGGTTGGTACGCAAACGGCAGCGTGGTCCAAGTGAGCGCGACGGCATATTCCGGTTTTACGTTCACCGGCTTCACCGGCGCGTTGTCGGGCACGGCGACGCCGCAGAACGTGACGATGAGTGGTCCCCGATCGGTGACTGCGGGCTTTACGCAGAATGCGTGGATTTGCGTCACCTCGCTGCCGGGCGGCGTGGTTGGCCAGCCGTATTCGATAGGTCTGGTGGCATGCAGCGGTACGCCCCCGTATAACTGGAGCCTCATTAGCGGTTCGCTCCCGCCAGGGCTCACGCTGAGCGGCGCCACGATTTACGGCACGCCGGCTACGGCGGGTACATACACCTTCACCGTGAAGCTGACCGACAGCACGGCACCAACGCCTCAGACGGCGACCCAACAGTTGTCGATCACAATCGTTGGCGCGCTTTCCATTACGACCTCCTCGCTTGCCAACGGCACCACCGGAGTGGTCTATTTACAGACTCTCGACGCCGCCGGCGGCATACAACCGTATGGCTGGGCCGTATCGAGCGGGACACTGCCTCCAGGGGTCACGCTATCGAGCGCTGGAACACTCAGCGGAAGCCCGACGGCTATCGGGACGTATACCTTCACTGTTCAGGTCAATGACAGTTCGGCGCCGGCCCAGATGGCCGCGAGGACGTTCTCCGTCACGATCAGCGCGGCCCTGGCAATTACAACCACATCGCTGCCATCGGCGACTGTCAACACGGCTTACACTCAGACGCTGGCGGCGACAGGCGGCACGCTACCCTACACCTGGGCCGTCATCGGCAACACGCTCCCACCCGGGTTGGCACTGAACGCCACTACCGGAAATATCAGCGGTACGCCCAGCACGGCCGGCGCCTACAACTTCACCGTTCAGGTAACGGACAGCACATCGGCGGCGAAGACACAGGCATTGTCGATCACGGTGTCCACGACAGGGTCAAACTGGTACAACAGCGCGTGGCCATACCGGAAGCCGATCACGATCGCTCACGGGCAAGTCTCCGGCTCATCCAATTGTCGAACTTCCCGGTGCTGATCTCGTTGACGGATTCGAACCTGGCGAGTTTCGCGCAAGCCAGCGGCAACGACATTCTGTTCACGGATTCGACCGGGACGAACAAGATCCCCCATGAGATCGCACAGTACGTCTCCTCCCAGGGCAAGCTCGTAGCCTGGGTGCAGGCGCCTACGCTCAGCTACACCGCCGATACCGTCCTTTACCTGTATTACGGCAATTCGCAGGCAACCGGCCAGTCGAACAAATCCGGAGTGTGGGACAGCCATTACGTAGGTGTATGGCATCTGGTGGAGACCTCCGGTCCGCATTACGATTCGACCAGCAACGGCAATACGTCTTCGGCGGTCTCGGTGACGGCGCAAGGCTCGATACCATCGATCATCGCGGGAGGCGACAAGCTCTCAGCCGCCACCGATGTAGTGGTGATCCCGCCCAGTGCGTCTATCGGCACGTTGGTGAATCAGCAGACAATGAGCGCCTGGATATATGGGACAGGGTCCTGGAACTTCAGCCTTATCGGCTTTTGGAGCAACCCTTACTACTCGGATTACCTGGCTATTAATTTCTGGGGCGACCAGAACGTTCAATGGACAAATAGCCTGGGAAGCTATGGGATCAAGGGCGGGTCTGTTTCCACGGGCGCCTGGCACTATGTGGTAGTTACGAATTCCAACACGGGAACAGTCTATGTGGACGGGTCGGCTGGAGGCTCCGGCGCCGGTTTGAGCCAGTATGGCGGCATTAGCTCAGGGATCTACCTGGGCGGAGATGGCGTTTCGCATCCGTTGGTGGGTTACCTGGTGGAACCGAGAGTCTCCAACATTGTTCGTTCAGCCGGATGGATCGGGACCGAATACAGAAACCAGGGTTCGCCTGGAACCTTCTACTCGATCGGGGCGCAACAGACGAGCGGTGGGGGCGGGGCGCCGGTGCTTTCGTCGATCACGATCGACGCGCCGAATGCTTCTATGGCAGCCGGGGCTACGGATCAGTTCACGGCGACGGGGACCTATAGTGACGGCAGCACGCAGGACGTTACCAGCGAGGTGGCGTGGAGTTCCTCGAACACCGCGGTAGCGACCATCAATGCCAGTGGACTGGCAACTGCGATTGCCGCCGGTTCGACGACGATCACCGCGGCTATGAGCGGCGTAACGTCCAACCCGGCCGGTTTGACGGTGACGTCGGCAATGCTGGTGTCGATCGCGATCGACGCCACGAGCCCATCGATTGCAGTGGGCGCTACGGATCAGTTCAGCGCGACGGGGACGTACTCGGATAGCTCGACCGGGAATATCACCAGCGGAGTTACGTGGAGTTCGTCGAATGAAGCAGTGGCAACCGTGAACGCGGGCGGACTGGCGACTGCGGTGGCGGCTGGGACCACCAATATCAGCGCGTCAATGAACGGAGTGACTTCGGGTTTGGTCATGCTGACGGTGACGGGTTCGACGGTGCGGGAATACATCCGGCTCGGCGGGCGGGCGATCGCTATTGAGAACCATGACTAGGGACTTGGCGGCGCGGGTCCGGCATGCGGCTTTTGGGAGGCGATACGGAAGAGAATGGCATTACGCAATCGCGGGGACACGACGTTGATTGGCACGATCACGGATTCCAGCGGCTCGTGCTCCGCGCAAACTACCGTTCAGGCGCCAGGGCAGCACTTACTTTTTGAGTGTAGCGGTAGGGCGGGAGATGAGGCTGGAGATGGGCGGATCGGATCAGGTGGCGGGGGATGCGAAGTTGAAGGTGAAGGCGAGTAAGAAGTCGACGGTGATCCGGGTGGATTGCCGGTGGATGAGAGGAAGAAGCCGTAGTGGACGGGGACGCGGGAGTAACGCGGAGATTCAGGAGGACGACTCATGAATTGCGCAGGCAAAAACGCAATTGACTTTCTGGTGAAGCACAAACGGCGCCGGTGCGCCGGTAGACCGGGAGACGAAACCGCACGTGGATTGAGTCAGATGAGGGCACAGTCGATGACCCTTTAAGCGCGGAGCCGTAAAAGGGTGCGCCAAAGCTACAGCGAGAGAGAGGAATGAGTGATGGATGTTCAACTTAGACGAGCCGGCAGGAGAGTGATTGTCCCGTGCGCGGCGCTTTGGGTCCTGGCAAGCTGGGCCGGACCCGCAAGTGGTCAGGGGTTGGGAACCGCCAAAAAACAATCGCTGGTGCGGTACGACCGCCTGCGGCCCGAGTTACAAGTATCGCTCGCAAATCTTGGGAAACGGCTGACCAGTCCGGGTATGGAGACGCTCTTTCTGGAAGGGACCGTGAGCCGCAAGGGCGGCGCGGCCGTGCCTTTCAAATTGACTATGCAGCCGCCGGATAAGTTGCGATATGAGGAGGGGTCTCCCGGAAACGCTTCGGTTACGGGATTCGACGGCGAAACCCAATGGAAACAGAGTGGCGCAGCCTCCAAGGCAGATGGCGACTTGCTGGAGACGTTGTTGTTCGATACCTTCGAACGGTTCTTCTTCCAACAACAGGCAGGACAGCCGACGCAGAAGATGGGAACCCGGTTCCGCGTGGACGGGGGCGCCTCGGGCAAGTTCTACACCGGTCCACTCTACGACATTTACGGCGTATATGACGATATCTCCGGCGCCGGCGTTAGCCGGAGGGCATGGAAATGGTACTACATTAATTCGAACACGCTTCTTCTCGATCGTGTGGAATACAAGGGGACCGGCGGTGTGCCGGTGACGACGTTACTCGAGAAATGGACGAACGCGGGAGGAGAGTGGGCGCCGCGATCGATTACACGGCTCGAGAACGGAGCGGTTGTGCTTCGACTGGACGTAGCATCGGCGACCACGCTCGCGGCGCAAGACAAATCGGTGTATCAGGGAAGCTCAGTCAAGCCGTAAGGGACAAAAGCCATGTTCAAGATTACCCGCGTCTGCATAACCGTGGTGCTGAGTTGCTGGTGGACTTCGCCCGGTCAGACACAATCGGACCCGTCGCCAAAGAGGGGCTTGGAGGCGACCGGCAGTTACGTCTTCAGCGACATCGAAACCATCAGCCGGACGAATGGGAATCTTCTTCTGGATATTCCCATAGCTTCGCTGCCTCCGGGCCGGGGCGGGCTGAGTGGCTCAGTGCGACTCATTTACAACAGCAAGATCTGGGAGCCGGGCGAAGATTGGTCGGCTACGGGCTGCGGTGAATCATCCTGTGCCCCGGCGCAAGGGATTAAGCCGAGTCCTGAAGGTGGATGGCGATATGGGATTGGGTACGAGGTGGAGTTGACGTACCGGCCCGGGCTGCCATCGATCGTGAATTGCACAGATTCAGACGAGCAACAACGCCGGCAATACCATTTCAAACTGCACGTGGTGCTTCCGGACGGAAGCAAGCACTTACTACGGCTGCAAGGCAACACGGACTTGGACGGGTATTATTCTTATAAGCCCGACGGGACTTTTGACGGGGCCTGCTTCGGCGGGCCGTCTCTCCCGGGAACCCTCGTCTATTACACGACTGACGGGTCGTTTATTAGACTCGAGGTCCAGCACGACGGCGACTCTAATCCTTTGAATAACCCTTGGACGTTGTATCTGAAGGACGGTAGCCGGGTGGAAGGGGGAAACGCTCTGAATGGAGCTTATCGTCCTCAGGCGATATACGACCGAAATAGCAACAAGATCGAGCTTGAGTATGTCGTAAATAACTGGGCGCAAATATTCACGACCGTCAAGGACAGCGCCGATCGACAGATCACGATCCAGCACGACGAGTCTGACGATACCATCACGGCCAAAAGATTTGGAGGCGCACAACTTGTCACGACAGTGCACTGGACGACCACGGCCAAAGCGTTCGATTACCTGTGCACGCCGTATGGGAGCGGAGCGAATCCTTATTGCGCGACCTGGGCCAATCTACGCGTCGTCGATAGCATCAGCCTTCCCTCGCAAGCGGCTGACTTATCCTCGTACGAATTCGAATACAATGCCCGGGCGGCGGAACTCAGCAAGATAATTCTTCCTTCGCCGTCGGCTTCCGCCCGTGAATCACGGCCGAGTTCAACCTATGTGTACCACTGCGACACGGCGTCGAACTGCGACTACTGGTATGACATTCTGGCAAATCACCCGACGACAAAGACAGTCACGGTTGCAGATGAGTATAGTGGGACGTCATTAACAGAGTCATCGCATTTGGACCTCGTGAGCGATGGCCAGTCGCCACCATCCTATACTAAAAGCACTTATACAAGTTCCGAGGGCGGAACGACCACGACGCACTTCTATCCGTATAGTTATGCCTTGCCAGGATCGTGGAACTCCGGCTTGGTCTACAAAGTCGAGAATCCGGACGGCTCGGTTGTGGAGAGCGTATGGAAAGCGAACCCGATCTATCAGACAACTTTTGTATACGACAACAACAATGCTTTTGTACGGTACCAGTTCTCTTCCATTAACAACTCGAGTCTGACGGCTGGTCGTGAGACCACACAGGATCGGAACGGAAATGTACTTAGCGTACAGGAGTACGATTGGGCTCCGTATGGAGGGTACACACGATCGGGAGGCGAATGCACGGGCGGCTTTACCGGAAACAGAACGCTACTGCGCAGCAGCATCATGGCTTACAAGAATGCCACGGCCGATGCGGACAGCGCACCCACGTCAATAGAAGCGAACCTGTATGCCAGCACCGGTTCATATGGTTTGACCGGGCATGGCCCGATGCTGACTCTCATGACAAGCCGTGAAACCAGCGATTCGCTGAATCGGGCGAGGGATGAGTTCTGCCACGACACAAACGGCCACCTGCTGTACAACGGGAAGCTGAAAGGGGTGTACGCTACGCCGCTGGTTAACTGCTCAACCGGTGTGGCATCTTCGAACTCTATTGTTCTCAAACGAACATTTGACGACTATGGGAACGTGGCGAGTTCGACCGATGGCCGCGGCTCGACAACTAAGTTGACCTACGATGCGAATGCCTTTTACGTCGAAAAGAAGGAGGAGGCGTGGAACACAACGGTCAAGCGCACTTGGACCTATGTCAACGATTTCGATACGGGGCTGGTGAAGCAGGTGACGGACGCCGACAATGCGGTGTCGACGGGCACCGGTTATGACGCCTTCGGCCGGGTGATAACAATCACGGAACCAACGGGGCAGACGACATCGATTACTTACAAAGACGGGGCACGGTACAAGACTGCGACCACGAGTCTGGACAGTGGCCGGGACCTGTTCTCAGTGGAGCGATACGATGGCTTGGGCCGGGTGTGGCTGACCCAGCAGTCGGAATCCGGCGCATTCGACGCGAGCACCGACACGGACACGGGGATCAAGGTGGTGCACCGGTACTTGAGTGATGGGACGGCGCGGTACGAGATTCGATCCAATCCATTCCGAGGGGGCTCGGCGCAGGTTCCGCCGGCGACGGAAGACACTATGGGTTGGAGCCGGGACAAGTTTGATTCGAGCGGGCGGTTAATCGAACACGCCAGCGTGAGCGGAGCGGCGGATCCTGGCACCGGTAGCATTGGAACTAACAGCTTGGGGGTGGCGACCACGGCCTACAGTAGCAACAACGTGCGCCGCGTATGTGATGAGGCGGCCAATGCCGTGAGCACCGACAATCCGGGTTCGTGCCGGGACCTCGAGTTGGATGCACTAGGGCGGATAGCGAAGGTGACGG
>JBBQGE010000041.1:0-46461 GCA_038322675.1 Bryobacterales bacterium | reverse complement strand
CAGCAGGCCGAGTTACTCATAGCGCAGGGCCAGAATGGGGTCGATGCGGCTGGCGCGCTGGGCCGGAACGAAGCCGGCCAGCGAGGCGACCACGATCATCATCGCCATGCTGACGGCGGCGATCCAGGGGTCGTAGGGCGTGATGCCGTACAACTGGCTCGAGACGTAACGGCCGAGAGCGAAGGCGCAAGGGATTCCGACGGCGAGTCCGATGGCGAGCAGAACGAGCACTTCCTGCATGATGAGCCAGATGACCGAGGCGGGCTGCGCACCCAGAGCCATGCGGATGCCGACTTCGCGCGTGCGGCGTGCGACGGCGAAGGCCATCACTCCATAGAGTCCGATGGCGGCGAGCAGAGTCGCCAGGAGTCCGAATCCGGCGGAGAGTAGGGCGATCAGGCGTTCGGTGAGGAGCGTCTCGTCGAGTTGGCCGCCGAGGGTCTTCAGCGCGTAGACGGGCATCGACGAGTCGAGCTTGCGGACTTCGTTGCGGACGGCGGCGTAGAGAGTGGTGGTGGGGAGTCCGGCGCGCACATAGAAGGCGACTCCGCCTTTGCCGTAGTTGGGAACGAAGACCTGGCGGCGGACGCCTTCGCGGGGGCCTTCGTACAGCGAATCGGCGACCACTCCGATGATTTCGGTATCGAACTTGGCGGTAGCCTGCTGGCCGCCGCGGCCCAGGTGATGACCGATGGCGCTCTTGTCGCCAAAGAAGTGTTTCGCGAACTTCTCATTCACGATTGCGACTTTCGATTCGTCCTTCATGTCGCGGCGGTCAAAGTCGCGGCCCTCGAGGATGGGAATCCCCATCGCCTGGAAATAGCCAGGCGAGAGCGCGTTCATGAACGCCTGCATGTTCTCGCCGTCCTTGGCGTTGTATCCCTCGACGAAAGTCGTGCTGTCCCATTCGTCGCCGGAGAGCAACGGGACGGCGGCGAGGGCAGCGGCTTTGACTCCGGGAGTGGAGCGGAGTCCGTTGAGCAGTTCGTCGTAGAAGTGGACGGTGCGGGGCGTGTCGTAGCCGTTGAGGGCGGGCGACAGTTGGAACGTGATCAGATTGCCGGCGTCGCGGATTCCGGTGTCGGTGGCGCGGAGGTTTTGCAGGCTGCGGACGAAGAGTCCGGCGCCGAACAGGAGTAGGAAGCTTAGGGCGACCTGGGCGGCGACGAGTCCTTTGCGGAGGTAGAGAGAGCCGCCGCCGGCGATAGAGCCGACAGCTTCCTTGAGCGTGGTCCAGAGATCGGGGCTGCTGGCGCGTACGGCGGGCGCGAGGCCGAAGACGATTCCCGTGATGAAGGTGAGGGCGAGGGTGAAGCCGAGGATGCGGAGGTCGGGTTGAGGCTGGATGAGCAGCGGACTGCTTTCGGTGGGGATGAGGGCGAGGAGTCCGCGCGTCATGGCCATGGCGAGGAGGATGCCCGCGGCGCCACCGGCGAACGAAAGCAGCAGGCTTTCCACCATCAACTGACGGATTAACTGGCCGCGCGAGGCGCCGATCGAGAGGCGTACGGCGATCTCCTTCTGCCGTGCGAAGGCCCGGGCGATAAGAAGATTCGCTACGTTGGCGCAGGCGATCAGCAGGACGAGTCCGACCATGCACATGAGGACGATCAGGGCTTTCGAGAAGCTATTGCGGAGCTGCGAGTATCCGGTGGCAGCGGCCTCCACGTGAAGCGAGCCGCGCAGGAATTCGTTGCGCTGGTACTTGGTCCATTTATTGGCCACGGGCAGCGTGGTTTCGTATTCGCGGATCTGGTGAAACAGACCCTGCATGGGCGCCTGCGCGGATTCGGCAGTATAGCCGGGCTTGAGGCGCGCGAAGACTTGAACCCAGCGGGTGCGGCGATCGCTCATTTCCACCCATTCCCATTCGGGCACGACAACCGGCTTCATCAGAATGGGGACGCGCAGGCTGGGCGCGAGTGCGGGATCGATGCCGTTGAAGCCTTGCGCGGAGACACCGACGATGTTGAACGGGTAGTTGTTGATGAGGACTTTCTTGCCGACGACGTGGGGGTCGCGATTGAAGCGGCTGACCCAGTAGTCGTAGCTGAGGACGACGACGGGGTGTCCGCGGTAGACGCGATCGTCTTCAGTGGAAGAGAAGACCCGGCCGATGGCGGGTTTAACGCCGAGCATGGAGAAGTAGTTGCCGGAGACCATTTCGGCGGCCACGCGCTCGGTCTGATTGTCGACGCTGATGGACATGGCGACGAGGCGGCGGCAGAGGACCTCGGAGAAGGGAGCGGCCTTCTTCTGAAAATCCTGATACATGGGATAGGAGTGCATGCGGTCGCCCATGTTGCTGCCATTGTGGGCGCCTTTCTGGTAGAGCATGACGAGTTGCTGCGGATCCTTGGTGGGGAGGGCGCGCAACATGAGCTGATCCATGATGGTGAAGATCGCCGTGTTGGCGCCGATGCCGAGGGCCAGAGATAGGATGGCGACGGTTGCGAATAGGGGACTGCGGCGGATGGCGCGCAGCGAGAATCGCAGGTCGGGCAGCAGACTGGTCATGAGAGTTATACGGAAGTAGATGCGCCTGGTTACCGAGGTTCGGCGAGTTTACGCTAAAAATCTGCGATAAAAGTTAAGATTCGCGGGTTCAATTCGCGGCAGAGGACATGAAGTGGAGCATCTGCTGGGCGAGCGTGTCGCCGGGTTGCCAGATGTAGGCGATTTCAGAGATGTGGTTCTTGTTGGGGATGTAGACGAGATCGGAGGCGACGAAGTTGTGGCGCAGGGCGCGGTCGAATTCGCGGGCCTGACCGGGGAGTCCGGGGTAGTCCCACTGGCAGTAGGCGACGAGGAACGGCGGGGCGTGGCGGTTAACGAAGTGTAGGGGCGACTGTTCGGTTCTCGCGTTTTCATCGGGTCCGAACATGGCGATGGCTCGGACGTCATAGACACCGCTGACCGACATCACGCCGGCGATAGCTTTGGGCGTGAGGTTGTACTTGAGGAGGTATTTGGGATCGAGTGCGAGTTGGGAAACCAGGTGTCCGCCCGCCGAATGTCCGGCGATGAAGATGCGTTTCGGGTTGCCACCGTGCTTTTCGATGTTGGCGACGGTCCAGGCAAACGCGGCGGCGACATCGCGAATCTGAGCGGGTGGCGGGTTGGCGGGGGCGAGGCGATAACTTGGGATGACGACTCCGTATCCAGCGGCAGCGAAGCGGTTGCCGAGCGCGGTGTACTGGGAGCGGTCGCCGCTGCGCCAGGATCCGCCGTGGACGAACACGAGTACCGGGAAGTTCTTCTTGCCTTCGGGCAGGTATAGGTCGAGTTTGTGCTTGTTGGCGTCTTTCGGATCGCCATCGGTGTACGTGATGTCGCGGATGGTCTGAATGCCTTCGGCGCGCCAATTGGTGGGCACTGCGAGATCGGCGGCGACCGGGAGTGCGAGGTACAGCGGATTCGAATAGATCCAGGGCCGCTCTTCACCGGCGATGGTGAGCCGGGCTTCCAACCGATAGGCGCCGGTTTCGGTTGGCGTGTAGTTCAGTTCGTTGCCGTTCGTGTCCGAGACCACCTGCCCCTTGTGATAGAGCAGCACGTGAGCGGGGATGGGGAAGCGGGCCACCAGGCGCGTTTTGGGAATGGCGGGAACTCGATCGCCCATGTCGAATGCTCCGAGGTTATTCAGCGCGATGAAGGAGAATCCGCTGGGATCGCAGAGCCAATCGTGCGAGACGTAGGCATGGCCGGCGCGGAGGGCATCGCGAATCTGCCCGGCTTCGAGATCGCGGGCGAGGATGTGGGTGCTGACGAATCGGAAGGACACCTCGTACGGATCGAACACGACGTTGTTGAAGACCTGATTGCGGTGGGCGTCGTTGGCGGCGATCGCGGTGAATTGGCGCGTTTCGATCACACGGTCGTAGAAGGCGAGGAAGTTGTCGAGACGCCCGGTTCCGGCGGCGTAGACCTCGTCGGGGTAGTCCTTTTGCTTGCCGGCGAGACGGCCGAACTCGCGCTTGTTCTTCAGTGCCTTCTGGAGATAGTTTGTGAGATCGGTATGCACCTTGGCATCGGTATGGCGATTGTAGATCTCCATGCCGTCGTAACCATCGGGGGATTTGTCGGGTGGGAGTTCCTCGATGTGGGACAGGAATTTGAGGTCGCCTTCGGGCGAGGGATAGCGGAGTTGGTGATCGTCCTCGGAGCCGGGAATGAACAGGACCCCTTCGCGGTATCCGGACCAGGTGTCGGGTTTGGGCCCGCGATGGTCGGACCATAGAATAACGTTGACGCCGGTCTGGTGGGCGGCTTCGAGCACCTGCTGCCGGGTTCCGAGGGTGTGTTCGGCGTCCTCGGCGTGGACGTGGAGGATGCCTCGGAAATCGTTGTAGACGCCGAGTCGGGGATAGACGACGCGTTTGCGCGACCACTCGAGGCGCTGCCGGCGGGTGTCCTCGAGGCGCGATTCATCGAGGCGTTGGACGGCGGTAAAGCTGTGTTGGGACTCGGCACCGAAGCACGCGAGGGTAAGGGCAAGCGCTGTCCAGCGTGCCACTTGCGCAAGCAAAGTTTTACTTGTCCGCCGGAGTCGGCGGCATCTCGTAAAGGTAGATCAGATGGCCGGCGTGTTCATCGGTGCGGTCCACCAGTTTCGGCTTCCAACCCGGGACGGGATAGGAGTAGGACACGACGCGGGTGCCGGGCTTGAGCAGTTTCTCAAGGCGCGGGCGGAGTTCGCCATTCGATTTGGTGAACAGATACATCACGACCACGTCGGCGGGTGAGAAGTCCGCTTGGCGTACGTCGCCGTGGACGATCTTCACCTTGTTCTGCAGGCCCAGGTTATCGACGCGGGCGCTGGCTTCCAGAACGAGTTTTTCGGAGATCTCGATACCGACGGCCTTGGCGTTGTAACGCTGCGCGGCGGTGATGAGAACGCGGCCGTCGCCGCATCCGAGATCGTAGACAGTGTCCGTCGGTTTGACGTCGGCCAACTGGAGCATCCGGTCGACAACGCGCTGAGGCGAAGTGACGTATGGAGCCAGTTTATTAGCCCACTTCGATTGTATCGGCGATTGTGCCGGCGCCGTTACGGACGCGGCTAGAAACAGAACGATCGCGGTTCCGAAAAGCCCTGAAGCGCTACTGCGAGGAAAGGGCCGAGATTTGGCGCCCATGTTTTAATCTTACGATACGCGAGACCATCTCGTTAACAGCGAACCACAAATCTTTGGGGCGGCTGATGGTAAATTCAGTGCCCTTGAAGAATTTGACAGCCCGGCTGATGGAATCGCGCCATGGCGCAGCCTGAGGGTTCAGGTTGTAATTCATGTAAAACACGGGATATTCGACCTCGCCGACTTCCTTGAGGGAGTCGGACGGGATGTTCGAATCGAGCATCACCTTGGGGCCGGCGAAGATGAGGGCATCGGGATGGTCGGCGCCACCGATTTCGGTCTTGATGAGATCGGACAGGAAATCGGTGTCGCCGTGTTTCTGGCTGAGGCGCTTCAGATCGACGGTGCCGAGGCTGACGGTAGCGAGGGCTTCGCCGAGGGCAGGGAAGTCGATGCGATTGGCGCTTTCCTGGCGGTAGATGATTCGCTGCTCCTGCATGTTGAAGGCGACCAGGGAGAATTTGGAGATGTGGGGGTCGCGGGCGATCTGCCGGAGGATGGACACGAGCGCGGCTGTGTCGATGGGACGAAGTGCAGCGGACAGGGAGTTTTGGGGTGCGAAATTGACCAGAACCTTGACGTTCAGCCCGGGCTCATTCGAGACGCGCTCGATGGGCGGCTCCTCGCGGAACTGCTCGGCATCGGAGTGCTGGATGGACTCGGACGGGATGGCGAGGGCGATCCCTTTCTCCTTCGGAGCGAGCTCGGCTTCAGAATCCCAGTAGCTGGAGCAGACGCGCTCGGCTCTATCGCGCATGAGCCAGTCGACGTGATAATTACCTTCGCCGACGTCGAACATCCCCTGTAGGAGCGCGTCGCCGTGGGCGTCTTCCTCAATGCTAGGGACTCGGACGCGCTGTATGAAATAGACTGGGGAGCTCGATTTGTCTGCCGGAGCGACGCGGAAAAGGATGGTCAGCGTGTTCTCGGAACCGGCGATGTCTTTGAGCGGGACGCTGACGTCGTAGCCGGTGTGGAATTTTAAGTCGAAACCGAGGGCGGGTTTCGCGGGAGTAACGGTGCAGGGGAGGTCGGAGCGTGGATCTCCTGCTTCGAGGACGGCGAGGTCCGTATTGAAGATGCGCGGCCCGGCACCATTCGGCCCGGCGTTCATCATCATTTGCGCAAGCAAAGGTGCGCTGCCGGAGGCGCACACACAAAGGACGGCGAGTCCACAGAGCGGTGAACGCCGCGTCCTACCAAAACTCATAGATCCGATCGCCACGTTAGATCCCCAATCGTCACAATTGCGATCCGGGCAGTTGCCTCAAGTATTACCTAAGTCTTGAAAATTGCAAGGGAAAGTTTGTACAGTACCTGTCAGTGTATGTTCGTAGCAATCGGGCTACCAAGCCAAGAGTTTGAATCCAGAATATAGAATCGGCGGAAGGGGTTGGATTACAACGGGGCTCGGAATGTGCAAGATTTGCTCAAGGGGTGGGACTTTTTACCTTTTACGTCCGGCAGGCCAATGCAATCGACGGGCAACTCATCGACACGTTATACTTCAGTGCCAACGCATCGGCGTAGGCGATCGGGAACCGGCCCACTTTGATGGTTACTGGCAGTGTCCGCGAGGATTCGCGCCAGGATTCCACGAGAGATCCTCGCTGTGATGTTTTCGGAGGAAGTAGTAAACCTCCCCTATGTTGATGGCGCTCACTAAAAGCAGCCACTCATCCATTCGAGAATTGCCCAGGAATCACGAGCGCGAGTCTTCACGCTCACGCTCCTGCTTCTTTTCCGCGTCCAAAGAGTCTTTGCACTGCTCTGAAGAAGCCGGCGCGGGAAGCCGCGAGACCCTGGTCTGTGGCGGCGGGCCAATTGCCACCGCGGCCATGTGGACGCAAGGCGGATCTACGGCGGATCAAGGTGACATGTGCTGCACATGTTTGTATGCTTAGGGCATGTCGAAGATGATACAGGTGAGAGATGTGCCGGAAGACGTGCATGGCACTCTGAAGTCGCGAGCGGCCCGCGAAGGCATGAGCCTCTCCGATTTCATTAAGAGGGAACTGGAGCGTCTGGCGATGCGGCCGACGATGCAGGAATGGCTGGAGCGCACCCAGCAGGCAAAGCCGGTCCCAGCCAAGAGGACAGGCGCGCAGATAATACGCGAACTGAGAGACGAACGATGATCGTTCTGGACGCCTCCGTGGTCGTCGAACTCCTCACCGGCGGCGCCTTGGCCGATTCCATCAGACACGAACTCGCCGGGTGCGACGACTCCTTCCTCGTCCCGCACTTGATCGACGTTGAGGTGCTAAGCGCGATTCGAAGGCTGATGGCGGGCCGGCGTATCGGAGTTCACCGCAGCGGGGAGTTCCTCGCGGACCTGGCGGCGCTGCCGGCGGAGCGGTTTTCGCATACGCCCCTGATCGGCCGAATGTGGGAACTACGCCATAACTTTACCGCCTACGACGCCGCGTACATCGCCTTAGCTGAAGCGACAGACTCCGTCCTGTACACTTGCGATGAGAAACTGCGAAGTGGTCACCGGGCACGAGTTGTGCTTTTCGCCGGCTAGAAGTGCTGGAACGCGGCGCGGCCGGCGAGGGAACGGAGCGGGCGGTGTACGGCAAGTTGCGGTCAAGGCGATCCGGCCAAAATTCCCAGACGCCGTTTGGGCCAATGTCGACACAGATGCCAATAAGAAGAAATGGATTCCGAAGTACTGCGGCCGTTATGAAACATAAGCAGGCGCTCTTGTGCAGTCGTTTCCGCTGGAACGTCATGGACCAACCGGCGAGTGGCGAGCACGCTTCTCACTGTGGTTCCATAGAGCCGTGGCTGCCGCAGATCCCGATAGTGCTTGGGACACGTCGTGCACGTCCCCTTTGAACGCGGCGGAATTCCTAGCCGGCCTCCGGTCAATCGCCCCCAAGAACCCCCGTGCGCCCCAGCAGGGGTATATTGAACGAGGTGATATATTGATCGAACCCCTCAAAATCCCATCACATCCAAGGCCGTCCGCAGTGCCACTCCCCACAACTCGTGATACGGCGGTCGCCACAGTCACCGGATGAAGTCCGCCAGGCGGGTCGACCTCAGCGGGGTGGGGGAGGCATTTCGCTGTTGCGGAAGAAGGAGTGGCGGACAGCAAGACTGTCAGACGTCTAGCGTGTCAGACTGCGGTTGATTAATCACGTCAGATTGCTATCATGTACCACATCTAACCCGCCCATGTTCAATGGCAAAGAAGCAATCATGGCACACTGTGAGTATCATCCCAATCGAACGCGTTGAGCGACAGATTTACGTTATCCGGGGCGTCAAAGTGATGCTTGATGCCGACTTGGCCGCGCTCTACCAGGTACCGACAAAGGCGTTCAACCAAGCTGTGGTTCGTCGGGTTCGGACCGGCTCTGTTCGACGTAAGCTGCCCCGCCTTGCGCTAACTCAGGATGGTCCTCGGGCTTCCATGCCCCGGCTGACAGCTGCCGGCACGACGCTGATTGCTGCGCTTGACATCCCATCCCGCCAGGAGAACTTCGACGACATACTTCGAGCCCAACTCGTGTTCGACCTCAGCCAGCAGGTCGAGCTTCCGTGCCAGCTCGACGACGTTGGGCAACCGGTCCGAGCCCCCAGCGGCTATCGCCCGATCAGGACGGGCTCACCTTCTTCGCGCTTGGCCGGCGCCGGTTCACTTGCCGGCTCAAACCGCACCGACACCAGCTTCGAGACGCCCGGCTCCTGCATCGTCACGCCATACAGCGACTGCGCCGCTTCCATCGTGCGCTTGGCATGCGTGATGACGACGAACTGCGTCTGCTTCGCCATCTCCTGAATCAGCCGCGTCAGCCGCATGATGTTGGGCTCATCCAACGGCGCATCCACCTCGTCGAGTATGCAGAACGGGCTCGGCTGATAACGGAAGATCGCCATCAACAGCGCCATCGCCGTCAGCGACTTCTCACCGCCCGATAGCAGCAACACGCTCTGCAACTTCTTGCCGGGAGGCGATGCCACAATATCGATTCCCGACTCCGCCACGTTCGACTCATCCGTCAGCCGCATCTCCGCATTGCCGCCGCCGAACAGCGTCGTGAACATCTCGCGGAAGTTCGCGTTGATCGCCTCAAAAGCCTCGGTGAAGCGCTTGCGCGATTCGTTGTCCAGATCGTGAATCGCCTTTTCCGTATCCTTGATCGACTCGATCAGATCCTGCCGCTGTGCGTTCAGGAAGTCGTACCGCTGCTGCGCTTCCTGGTGCTCGGCCAATGCGTCCGCATTCACAGGACCCAGCGCATCGATCCGCGTCTTCACTTCCTGATACTTCGCCTCCGCCTCGGCCAGCGCATCGTCGTCGAGCACCGTCTCCTCGCCCGCGCTCAACTCCTCCAGCGAAGCGTTCAACTCCTTGCGGCTGGTCTCGTCCAGATACTTCAACTCGGCCTGCTTCTTCACCAGCTCGAGTTCATACTGCGACCGCCGCTCCTGCCACGCCTGAGTCTCCGCACGAAGCACCTTCAACGACTCGTCGGATGCCGTAAGTTCGGCCCTCAACTTCGCTTCCGTCGCCGCCAGCGTTTCCACGATCTGTGAACCCGCCGCGATCTGTTCGGCTAACTCGCCGGCGCGCGTGCCCAATTGCACGTTGTCCTGCTCCAGCCGCGACCGCTCCGCCGACAGCCGCTCTAACGTCTGCGTCAGGTTCTCGAGCCGTTGCGATAACTCGCGGATCTGATTCTCCAGCCGCGACCGGGACGATTGGTCGGCTCGCCGGCGCTCTTCAAAGCCCGCCAGATCCGCGCGCAGCACCGCGTGCTCCTCGGCCACCTGCGTCGACTTGGCCTGTAACTCCGCCAATTGCCCGCGAGCCTGTTCGAGCGCCTGTTCCTCGGTCTGACGGCGCTGATCCTTCTCGGCGACCAACTGCAGATTCCGTTCCTTCTGCACCGCCGAACGCTCCGATTCGTTCGACAAACGGTCCAACTCCAGCCGCGCCACCGACAGCCGCGACGTCGCGCGATTAAACTCCTCGTTGAGCTTGCGGAACTCGTGATCGAGCGCCAGTGCGTCCTTCTCCTGCGCCTGCTGCTGTCCACGCAGATGCTCGAGTTCCTCGGTCAGCCGTCCCAGTTCTTCCTCGATGCCCTCCAGCAGCGAGGTGGTCGCATCCATCTCGCGCTGCCGTGCCTGCACCTGTGTAGTCACTTCCCGCAACTCGCGCTTCAACGCGAGGGGTCCACTCGCCAGCTTCTTGCCGCCGCTGACCGCATGCCCGTGATAGCTGACGCCTTCAGGAGCCAGGAAGTAGCACTCGGGATGTTCCACCGCTAGCGCCTGCGCCACCTGCCGGTTCTCGGCGAGGTAGCAGCGGTCAAGCCGTGGGATGATCGCGGTGGAGGCGTTGGTCAAACCATTCGTGAATCGCAGCAGGTCGCGCAGTGGAGCGATGATTCCCTCGCCTGACGGCACTGGACCCGCCGCCGGCACCTTCGCGCCATCGGGAGGCTCCACCAGGAACGTTGCGCGCCCATCCACATCGCTGCGCATGACGTCGATGCCCTGCTCGGCATGCGCCCAGTCCTTCACCACCACGTATTCGAGTTCTTCGTGAAGGAAATCTTCCGTTGCCTTCTCGAAGCGCGTATCCGTCACTTCGACGAAGTCCGCCAAAACTCCGGCGGGTTTGAAGTTGTCCACCTGCCCGCGATCGATGGCCGTGAACAGACGCTTCACCGACTCGGTGGTATACGACCGGTGCGAAATAATGTCGTTCAGCGAATCGCGCCGAGCCTTCTGCCGCGCAAGTTCCGACCGGAGGTTCTCCAACTTCTTGCGCGCCTCGACGAGACGGTTCTTCTGAACCGCCATCTCCTCTTCGATGCCGCGCCGCCGGTCCGACAGCGATTCGAGTTCCAACTGCCGGGCCGCCATCTTCTCCGACAGCTCGGCCTTGAGACCCTCCACCCGCTTGCGATCGGCGTCGGCGGTTTCGGCCTCTCTCCCGGATCGTGCCCGATCGCGATCCACCGCCGCGAGATACTCTTCTATCTGCGCCAGTTGATTCTTCAACGACGACGCCTCGCCCATCAGCCGCAACACCTGCTGGCGCGCGCTCTCCATCGTGCGCTCACGTTCGCGCAACGACTGCTGAATCTGATCGCGCTCCTCTGCCTTCACCGTCAACCGCTGCCGTACCGACTCGGTCTGCTGATCCAGTTCGGCCAGGTTCTTCACATGAACTTCGAGTTCCTGCCGGCCCTGCTCCAACCGCTTGCCGATATCGTGCGTTTCCGACTCACCCTGACTCAGCCGCTGCGTGATGCCGGCAATCTGGCTCGACTGTGACTCCAGCCTTCCACGCGTCCGCTCGGCATCGAGTTTCCACTCGGCCAAGGCCGCGCGACGCTCCGTCAGTTCGCCCTCGGTCTGATACGACTGCTCCAGCAATCGAGTCTGCTCGGCGTCCTTTTCAGTGACCTGCGCCGATAGCGTCTGATATTCCTGCGTTGCCTGATTTAGATCCAGCGCGAGTTTCGCAGCTTCGCGCTCGAGCATGCGATAGCGGCCCGTCAGCGCCACTCGCAGATTCGCCACCAGGTCGGTGCGCAGTTCCTCGTAGCGCTTAGCCTTCGAGGCCTGGCGCTTCAGCGAATTGCACTGGCGGCCAACCTCTTCCAGAATGTCGAACACGCGAGCCAGATTCTGTTTCGCGCTCTCGAGCTTGGCTTCGGCCAACCGCTTCTTCGTCTTGAAGCGGGTAATGCCGGCCGCCTCTTCCATCACGGCGCGACGGTCCTGCGGCTTGTTGCTGAGGATCTGGCCGATGCGGCCCTGCTCGATAATGGCGTAGCTTTCCGGACCGAGTCCGGTGCCCATGAAGATGTCCTGGATATCGCGGAGTCGCGCGGCGCGGCCGTTGATCAGGTATTCGCTTTCACCCGACCGGTAGAGGCGGCGCGTAATGGTGACTTCGCCATTATGCGAATGGGCCGCCGCGGAAGAGGAAACGTGAGGCCTCGCGTGACCGTGGACACCGTTGCCATTCGTCCCGTTGCCGTTGGGTAGCTCGGCGCCGTCTACCGCAGCAATCTCGATGGGACCGGTGGCGTGCTGCTGGGGATCCACCAGCGTCATCGTGACCGACGCCATACCCAGAGGCTTGCGGTCGCGGGTGCCCGCGAAGATCACGTCTTCCATGCGGGCGCCACGCAGGGTCTTGGCCGATTGTTCGCCGAGAACCCAGCTGATGGCATCGCTCAGGTTGCTTTTGCCGCAACCGTTCGGCCCCACGACGGCGGCAATGCCACTGCCGTTGAACCGCATCTCCGTTCGTTCAAAGAACGATTTAAAGCCTTGTATCTCGACGCGCTTCAAGTTCAACAAAGTAGTCGAGCCCCTTCCATTCTTTCACTCGGGGGATTGGTTCTATAGTAAACGCGTTCTCGACGGAAGTAAAGCGTGTCGCGTACAAAATCTCGTGGTCAGGCCGGCGAAGGACCTATATATTGTGGTGCTCTCCCATCAACTCACGACGAAGCCACGCTTTGGCCACCAGCCAGTCGCGTTTCACGGTAGCCGGCGAGATCCCCAGAACCTCGGCCGTCTCCTCGATTGTCAGACCAGCGAAGAACCGTAATTCCACCACACGGCTCTGCTGCGGGTCGATTTTCGCAAGACCCTCCAGCACGTCGTCCAGCCGCACCAGGTCCAGATCGCGCGGCGCCGACGCGTCCAGCGCCTCGTCCAGTGTCAGTTTGTATGTGCTACCGCCCCGCTTCGCCGCCTGCCGTGCCCGCGCATGATCCACTAGAATGCGGCGGATCAACTCCGCGGCGAGTCCAAAGAATTGCGCCCGATTCTGCCAGCGCACATTCCGCTGATCGATGAGCCGCAAATACGCCTCGTGAACCAGCGCCGTACTCTGCAGAGTGTGGTCGGGGCGCTCGCGCCGCAGATAACGCCCCGCGAGTTTCCGCAGTTCGTCGTAGACCATCGGGGTCAGCACGTCCAGCGCCTCGCGGTCACCGCCTCCCCAACGCAACAGAAGATTCGTGACCTCGTCGGGCGGAGGAGTCACAGGATGGTCGGGTTGATGTTCATCCATATCAGAACCTATGCACCGGTCTCGGCCGATTCCGTCTGCGAAAGGAACCGGCGAGTCTCATCGAGGAAAATGCCCAGTTGATCGTGATGTACCCAGTGTCCCGCATTCTCCACGCCGATCGTCTGCAAATTTGGGATTGCTTCGATTCGCGGATCCCCTGCTGGATCGCGCGAAAAGCTCTCCTTGCCCCAGAAGAAGAGCACCGGGCATCGAATCTGTCCGAAGATTTCGGCCGCGTCGTGCATGTCGTGCCCGTACGGCGGCAGCGCACGGACGTAGTTATCGAACTTCCACACGATCGACCCGTCGGAATTCCAATTCGTGCCGTGCAGTGTCAGGTGCCGCGCCACTTCGTCCGACAGGTGCGGATTCGCTTCCTTCATACGCGCGACGGCCGAATCGAGATCGGGGTAACTGCGCGGCTCGCGAATCTCGGTCTTCCGAACATCCTCGATCCAGCGCCGCAAGCGGGCCGATGCCGGACCGTGCACGCGATGGCCGGGCGGGAATCCGGCGCCTTCAATCGACACCGCTTTCTTCACGCGTTCCGGATAGACGCCCGCGTAGTGCAGCACGATCATCCCGCCGAGCGAATGCCCGATCAGATACACGGGGAACTTGCCGATCACATCCAGCAGCGCCGACAGATCCAGCACATGTTCGCCGATGTTGTACATGTCGCCGCGCGACCACTCGCTGTTGCCGTGCCCGCGCAGATCGAGCGCGTACACATGAAAGTCGTCGCGCAATGCGCGTGCCACCCAATCCCAGTTACGGGCGTGGTCCAGACCACCGTGTACCAGTACCAGGACAGGTTTGTCTTCGGTTCCCCAATCCCAGAACTGAAGCTTCAAACGGTGCGAGTAAAAGAAGTGAGAGATAGGCTCCATCGCAGGAAACCTCATGGTAGCGCGCATCCAGGTAAGATGAGAGAACTTTGCCGATGCGATTTCTGGTCCCGTTCATTGTTCTGTCCGCCGTAGTCGCGGCTGCTGCTGGCCCGGCCGAGTGGGTGCCGGCCCGATGGCACTCGCACGACATCGCGACGCTCGCGGAGTTACAGGACAATCCTATTAATTGCCTTCTGCTCGAAGAGGCCGATCAGGATCGCGTGTTCGTACGAGCGGCCTCGGAGCGCCACATCGCGACGCTCGCGGTAGTCCGGCCGCGCGACTCTGCCACTTTGACGCGGGCGCTTTCATCGGGTGTCGACGGCGTGGTCTTCGAGGGTGATTTCGAACTGCCGTTACTCGACACGCTGCGCCAGTCTGTCCGTGCAGCCGGACGTATTCCCATCGAACTGCCGAGCCGCGCCCGCATTCGTCTCGACACCGATGATCCGATCGCCGGCACGAATCAGGGACTCTGGCCCGGACTCGAGATCGAACACAACGGCAAGACGATTGTCGGCCCCACCAGTTCTCCGTGGATCAACACCAACGGCGGATTCCTGCGATTTCTGCGCGCACGCACCGGCGCCATCGTGTGGCTGGCCGTTGACCCGCCTCCGGGCACGATCTTTCCCGTCGACCGTTACCTGCAGGCGGTCGGCGATGCTGCCATTCCCGGCGCACGATGGGTGATCTCGCTGGACGCCGATCTCGAAAAGCGACTGCACGCGCACGACGCGGCCGCGCTGGCCGATTGGAAGCGGCTTTCCGAAATCCTGCGCTTTTACGAGCAATTCCGCCGCTACTCCAATTTCGGAACCTTCGGTGTGGTGATGGATCGCGACACCGGCGGATTGCTCTCCAGCTTTCTGCTCGATATGCTGGCCGCCCAACGGACGTCGGCGCGCATCATCCCGCCCGGCCGCGTGACCGCCTCGTCGCTTGATGAAGTAAAGGTGCTGCTCGATCTCGAATCGGCATCGCTGAATCCGGCCGAGCACAAGGCCATGGACGACTTCGTTGCGCGCGGTGGCACGGTGCTGAATCCGCCGCCGTCGGCGAAATTCCCCGAGCCGTCGCCCGCCCGAATGCTCCCCGAACGCCGCGACCTCGACCGTCTCCAAAGCCTCTGGGAAATGGTCTACAACGCGACCCTGCGCAAGAACTTCGGAGTCCGAGCCTTCAATACCATCGGCATTCTCACCGGTGTCATGACGCCGGATGGAGGCCGCACCGTGACGGTCCAGTTGCTGAATTTCCTCGATTATCCGGGCGAAGCCATCACGGTGCACGCCCTTGGAACCTGGAAGCGCGCGCGCCTGATTCGCCCCGACGGACCGCCGCAGAACCTCAGCGTCTATCCTGTTAAAGAGGGCACCGCGGTCGACCTCGACCGGTTCGCGACGGCGGTCGCAATTCAATTCCAGTAGGCCGGAATGTTACACTTAGGGTCCTACACCGCCATATTCCGTCTTCCGCGTTGAAGTGCCATCTGGGGAGAATCGAATGACTGTCTCTCTACAACGCGACTGGCCATCGGCATTGTTTGAACGATACGAACTCGACGACGCTTTCGATGAAATGTTCGAAGGACGCGCCGAGGTTCGTCCGCAGTACGCGCCGCTGTATAAGAGCCTGCTCGAACTCGGGCACGAGGAAATGCAGCGCCGCAAGCAGGCGCTCGACCTATCGTTTTTGCATCAAGGCATCACGTTCACCGTCTACGGCGAGCAGACCGGCACCGAACGCATTTTCCCCAACGACATGCTGCCGCGGATTCTGACGCGGGGCGAGTGGGAGACCATCGAGCGCGGTCTGATCCAGCGCATCACCGCTCTCAACCTGTTTCTGGAAGACGTCTATCACGACGGCCGAATCCTGAAGGACCGTGTCGTGCCCGCGTCGATGGTTTACTCCTGCCGCCACTACCGCCGGCAAATGGGCGGAGTCTCGGTGCGCCGCAATTGCTACGTGAGTGTCGCGGGTACCGACCTGGTGCGTCTGCCCAACGGACGCTTCGTCGTTCTGGAAGACAACCTGCGCGTTCCCAGCGGTGTCTCGTACATGTTGGTAAGCCGGCAGGTAATGAAGCGCCTGTTTCCTGCTCTGTACCAAAAGTGCGGCGTGCAGCCGATCGACCATTACGGCAAGGCGCTGCTGACTACCCTGCAATCCCTGGCGCCCGAGGGCCGCGAGGATCCGGTGGTGGTCCTGCTCACGCCCGGCGTTTATAACTCGGCTTACTTCGAACACGCCTATCTCGCCCGCCAAATGGGCACGCCGCTGGTGGAAGGCCGCGACTTAGTGGTGCATGACGGCATCGTCTACATGCGTACCACGGCGGGACTTCGCCGGGTGGACGTGATCTACCGCCGCATCGACGACGATTTCATCGACCCGCTCGCTTTTCGCTCCGACTCGACGCTCGGCGCCGCCGGCCTGTTTCAGGCTTTCCGCGATGGGAATGTGACGCTGGCAAATTCTTTAGGGACCGGAGTCGCCGACGACAAAGCTATCTACGCCTATGTCCCCGCCATGATTCGTTACTATCTCGGCGAAGACGCGATCCTCGACAACGTGGAAACGTTCCTGCTGTCTGACCCCGCTCAGCGCGCGCACGTGCTCGATCACCTGGAGAGATACGTCGTGAAGGCGGTGGGGGAATCGGGCGGGTACGGCATGCTGGTAGGTCCGCACAGCACCGCCGAACAGCGCGAGGAATTCCGCCTCCGCATCCTGGACGATCCCCGTAACTACATCGCACAACCCACGCTGCGTCTATCGCGAGCACCTTGTTTTCTGGACGGCCGCATCGAATCGCGACACGTGGACCTGCGGCCCTATGTGCTGTTCGGCGACAAGGCGACGGTTGTTCCGGGCGGTCTTACTCGCGTTGCGCTAACTCGCGGTTCGCTGGTAGTTAATTCATCTCAGGGAGGAGGGAGCAAGGACACATGGGTTTTGACGGAATGATGTTGTCGCGCGTGGCCGATAGCCTCTACTGGATGAGCCGCTATCTGGAACGCGCCGAAAATACCGCGCGAGTGATGGAAGTCCAGTTGAACCTGCTGCTGGACCGCAGCCCGATGCCTGCGGACAATCGCTGGCGGCACATGCACGCGCTGCTGGGATTGCCGAATCCGAAGGAGAGCGCGCGCGAAAGCAGCACCATGGTGCAGTCTCTCGCGTTCGACATGTCGCACCAATCGTCGATTCTGTCCTGCATTACCGGCGCGCGCGAGAATGCCCGCCAGGTTCGCGAGGAGATCAGCTCCGAGATGTGGGAGCAACTCAACCGCATGTACCACGCGGTGCGGCTTGCCGATGTTCCCGAATCGGGCGACTCCAGCCTTCACGATTTCCTGACTACCATCCGCGAGGGCGTACACCTGTTCCAGGGCATCACCGATTCCACCATGACGCACGGCGAAGGTTGGGAATTTATCCAACTCGGCCGCTATCTCGAACGCGCCCACTCGCTAACTCGTCTGGTCAGCGCCCACTTTCGCGAGTTTCCACATGGACCCGAGGGTGACCAGGGGACGGCTCTGCACCTGGAGCGTGTCGGACTGCTGCGCTGCTGCACGGCTTTCGAAGCGTTCTGCAAGGCTTACAGCGCCGACCCGCAGCCCGAGGATGTCGCCGAGTTTCTCATCCTTCATCCGCGATTCCCCCGGTCCATCCGATTCTCGACCCTGCACATTGCGTCATCGCTTCGCGCCATCGGCGATATCTCGACCGCGCGGAATCGCGCCGAAGCGGACCGGCTCGCGGGGCGGCTCCGCGCCACCGTCGACTTCGCCGACATCGGCGAAATTCTATCCACCGGCCTCGAGCCGTTCCTGCGGAATCTGGTGCGCCAATGCCAACTCGTAGACGAGGCCCTCTACGAAACCTACATCGACTATCCCATCGAGACCGCACTCGCTAGCTGAGCATGATCTATTCCATCCGCCATCTCACACGATTCACGTATTCATCCGACGTGACCGAAAGCTTCCTCGAAGCGCGAATGCAGCCGCGTTCGGAAGGGCTCCAGCGCTGCTTGGAATTCGAACTGACGGTGCGGCCTCGCGCCAACGTCGATTCCTACATCGACTATCTCGGCAACGTCGTGCATCACTTCGATATCGCGACTCACCACACCGAACTAGCCGTGCTGGCCGAATCGCTGGTGGAAGTGAACGCGACGGGCGAAGTGTCCGCGTCTCTGCCCGAATCCGCGTGGACCGAAATCGACGATTACGAATCCGACGGCACGCTGTGGGATTTTCTGCATGAGAGTCACTTTGCGACCGCCACGCCGCTGCTGGAGGAACTCGCCGCCAAGCTCGACATACGCCGCCGCGACGACCCGCTGACAGTGCTGCACCAACTCAACCGCGCACTCTTCGCCAGCTTCGATTACGTGCCGAATTCCACGCGAGTCGACTCGCCGATAGACGAAGCACTCGGCAAGCGCGCCGGTGTGTGTCAGGATTTTGCGCATATCATGGTAACTCTCGTCCGGCAGTTAGGAATTCCGTGCCGCTATGTAAGTGGCTACGTGTACTCGGGCGAAGAGGATCACGACCGCTCGAGCGACGGTGCCACTCACGCGTGGGCCGAGGCTCTGCTGCCGGAGTTAGGCTGGGTGGGCTTCGATCCGACTAATGCGCTGGTTGCTGGTCCGCGCCATATTCGCGCGGCGATTGGTCGCGACTATGCCGACGTTCCGCCCACTAAGGGTGTTTTCAAAGGAGGCGCCAGCGGCAAGTTGGGCGTGTCCGTCACGGTGGTACCGGTGGAGACCGTCGCGCCGCCGCTTCCGCCCGAGATGGTGGTCGTCGACCAGCAAAGCATTCCGGGGTCGGTGGCTACTCGGTACCACGACAACCAGCATCAACAGCAGCAGTAGCTCGCGGTACACTGCTACCCATGCGCATCCTGCCGCTTGCCGCGGTGACCCTCTGTCTCACGGCCCAGACCATCACGAAATCGCGAATCGCCGACGGACTTGCGTCCATCGACACGGCCCGCCTCAAATCGGACATCGCATATCTCGCCTCCGACAAACTGCAGGGCCGCCTTTCGCTCCAGCCAGGCTCGCAACTCGCAATCGATTGGATCGTCGCGCAATACAAAGCCGCGGGCGTCGAACCCGCCGGCCCGGGCCACTCCTACCTGCAGCGCGTGCCTCTCATTGAATACCGCGCGGACCCCGATAACTCGGGTCTTACCATCCGCCGCAACGGCAAGTCGGAGACCTACCGCTACCCGGATGCATACGAAGCCTATCCGGCTAACACCACCGTCCGAGGGGCCGTCGTGTTCGCGGGCTTCGGAATTACAGCGCCGGAGTTACACTACGACGATTACGCCGGCATCGACGCCAAGGGCAAGATCGTGCTCATCTTCGATCACGAGCCGCAGGAGACCGACGTGCATTCCGTATTTAACGGCAAAGGCAATACCCGCTACGCCGGCACTTATGTCAAAACGCTAAACGCCCAGAAACACGGCGCCGTCGCGGTTCTCGTCGTCGCCGAGCCGAACCGCAATCATCCGTCCAACCAAGAACGCCTGGCTCGCATCAAAGGCCGCAACGAACGTGCAAAAATTCCTTTGCAAGCGCTCGCCGAAAGGCCCATTCACATCCCGGCCTACACCATCAGCGACGCCATCGCAGCGGATTTGCTCGGCGGGCATCAAAAAGAGCTGCAGCAAGCCATCGACTCCACGCTGAAGCCGCAATCCAAGGTCCTGCTCGGACTGACCGCCGAACTGAAGATCGCCGCCACCGGCCGCCGCCGCGCCGATACCTACAACGTTCTTGGAGTAGTGAAGGGCAGTGACCCCACGCTATCGGCCGAAACCATCGTCTTCAGCGCGCACTACGATCACGATGGCATCACGCCGAATGGCGGTATCTTCCACGGCGCCGACGATAACGCATCCGGCACCACCGGCGTCGTCGAACTCGCGCGAGCGTTTCAGAAGAACGGTGTGAAGCCTCGGCGCTCTCTGCTGTTCGCGGTGTTCGCCGCCGAAGAGCGCGGACTCCTGGGCTCGTACTCTTACGTGGCTCATCCCACTCGCCCGCTCAACACCACCCGCGCAGTCATTAATTTCGACATGATCGGCCGCAACGAAACGCCGAGCGATCAGACGAACGGTCTCATCGACATCAATCGCGATACCTCGAACGAATTGAACCTCGTCGGAACGAATTACAGTCCGAGTTACAAACAAATCGTCGAGCGCGCCAATAACATGGTGGGCCTGGATCTCAATTACAAATGGGACGAGGAGCCCGCGCTGAACGTCTATTTCCGCAGCGACCACTATCCGTTCGCGCTGCACGACATCCCGTCCCTATGGTGGTTCACCGGATTCCATCCCGATTACCACCAGATAACCGACACAGCGGATCGCATCAATTACGAAAAAATGGCAAAGATCCTGAAGCTCGCGTTTATTACCGGATTCGACCTGGCCGAAACGCCGGATCCGCCGCAGTTCAAGCCCTAACTCAGGCGCTATGATTCTGCTCGCGTGCCGCGCGCGTCGCTAACTCGTCGCAACGATTGTTATCCTCATGCGACGCGTGCCCCTTCGTCCAGGTCCATCGCGTCTTATGTTTCTCGTTCAGCCGGTGCAGCTCCTGCCATAAATCCTGATTAACCACGGGCTGTTTGGACGCCGTCACCCACCCGTTCCGCTTCCAGCCGTGGATCCATTTCGTAATTCCATTCTTCACGTACGTTGAGTCGGTCACAATCTCCACTTCGCACGCCTCGTTCAACAGCGACAGACCGCGAACGGCCGCCGTCAGTTCCATGCGATTGTTCGTGGTGTTCGGATCCGACCCCCAGGTCTCGCGTTTCCAGTCCTTGTATCGAAGAATCGAGGCCCAGCCGCCCGGTCCGGGATTGCCGATACAAGCCCCATCGGTGATCACTTGCACTGATTTCATTCGCGGCTTACTTGATTCCAACTACCATCGAGTCGGGTCCGGCGAGATGCTCCACGCGAGTTTGAGAGAACCCGGCCTCGCGCATCCATCCCTGGCAATCGGCGCCCGTGTAGTCGAATCCGTCCGGAGTTTCGATCAGCATATTCAGGCTCATCAGCAATCCGAACGCATTGCGGGACCGGTCGTCATCAATGATCGCGTCGTACACGATGACTGAGCCGCCTTCCGGAAGCGCCGCGAACGCCTTACGCAGCAGCATTCGCTTCATGTCCAGATTCCAGTCGTGCAGGATATGTCCCATCGTGATTACGTCCACACGTGGGAGATCGTCCTTCATGAAGTCGCCGGCCTGAAAGGAAAGCCGGTCGGCAATGCCGTTCTGCTCCGCGTACTCCTCGAAGATCGGCGCAACTTCGGGAAGATCGAACCCGATCCCCGTGAGATGCTTATTCTGCAGCGCGATCTGCACGGCGAGATCTCCTTGTGCGGTCCCAATATCGGCGAATGTCTTGTATTGGTCCCATGGAAACAACTGCGCGATGGCCATGTTCGCGCCGCGGCTGATGCCGGTCATGGCGCGCAGGAACTCCTTCAGCCGCGCGGGGTCGGCGTACAGTGCCTCGAACAGTGGCGTCGATCCCTCGCGAGCCTCGTTCTGCGGGCGTCCCGTTCGCAGGGCCTCCGTAAGATGCGACCAGAAAGGATACAGCCGGTGATTGCACATCTCCAAAATTCCGCCCACGTACGACGATTTCCGCTTATCGAGATAGAGATCGGCAGCCGGCGAGTTACTGTAAGTGTCGCCGGAACGGTTCAGAAATCCGAGCGCAACCAGCGCGTCGAAGAAGTCCGCTGCCGATCGGCGGTGCAATCCCAGACGGCCGCGGAGTTCGTTCAACGGCAACGGATGCCGCGCCAGTTCCGTGAAAACCTCCAGTTCCACGGCGCTGAGGAGAGTCTTGGAGGCCCAGAAACCAAGCCCAACCTGCAATATCTGTTCAGGGGAGAGGAGTCCGGTTGGCTGCGTGGTGCTCATGAACGGATATCTTAGCGCACTGCCACGGTGATACCCGGTTGCGAAGGCCGGCCGTCCACGTTGATTGCGAGCGGTTGCGGCCCCGAGAGGCCTTGCGGGATCTCCACATTCACTTGCAAGACCCCGTTCACCAGTTGAGGCGCCGGACCGGCATACAGAACCCGGGCCGGCAAACCGCCGACGGTGGCGGTGACGTTCAGCGTCTGCGCGCCGGCGCCCGTCGCCACGGCGCCATCGGTGGCGCCCCCCACGATGGTGCCGCCCCCAGTCGCGAATACCTGGACTGCACCGCCCGCAGCCACCGGGTTCGCGGCGCTATTCACCGAATAGTCTTGATTCAAAGTCGCTCCGGGACCCGTGCCCGATTGATTCAGAGAGAAGATGCCCGGGGCCGACGGCACCACCGGGATCGTCACGGAATTCGAACGCACGCCATTGTACTCATACTGCATCACCGTGTCCTGTTTGCCGGCCACGGCATACGGCACCACCACGCTCGATTGTCCGACGAGCGCGTAAATGAACGGCGCCGGGATCCCATCGAAGAAGACACGCGTGCTGCCCAGATTGGAGGACAGAACGGAGCCGTCGAATACCGCTTCCAAGATCGACGGCGGCCCATAGTTCACATTGAACAGAGTTACTATTTCCCCGGGGGCCACTGCGCCCGCCGCATAACTCGCGGCGTTCACCACGGCCGATCCGCTTAGCACCGGCGCCACGGTCTGCATTGCATCGATCATTGCGCCCACCGCGGGCTTTGCCTGATAACTCGCGTCGAACGGCAGTGCCGCGCCAAATCCAGAAAAGAATCCCGGAATCCACGAGTACTTATCCGTAAATCCCCAGGTTTGGATAGCCGTACAGCCGGGATTCTGCAAACAGACTGTTGTGACACGCTGATAAGTCGCCGCCTGCGACTGCAGGTCCGCCGCCGATGCCGTACCATTCGAAACGCGGATCCGGACATCGAGTTCCGTAAAGTGCACTTGCAGCCCGAGCGCGGTTACCTTCTGGATATTCTGTGCCAAACCCGCCGAACTCGGATAACCGTTCGTGTCGATGTGCATCTGGAACCCGACCCCGTGAATCGGCACGCCTCGGGCAACGAAATCCTTCAGCATGTTCAGCATGGCATCGAACTTCGCCCCAGGCCCCTCGATGCTGTACTCGTTATAGAACAGCAGCGCGTTCGGGTCGGCCTCGTGCGCCCACCGGAACGCCTGCTCGACGTAGCCGGTCCCAGTCTGGCCGATGCCCGGCTGGTTGTACCAGATGGAGTCGCGCAGAGGTGTGCCGGCACCGCTAGGATTATCGGGGATGGCTTCGTTCACCACGTCCCACGCGAACACTTTCCCTTTGTAGTGCACAACGACGGTCTTGATGTGATCCTCCAAAACCGCCGACATCTGAGCGGGTGTTGCCGTTTTCGCATACGTATTCACCCAGTCGGGGTTATTGCTGTGCCACAGCAGATTGTGCCCGCGAACTTTCATGCCGTGGGCCTCGGCGAACGCCACCAACTTGTCGCCGGGGCCGAAGTTGTAGGTGCTCTGCGAAGGATGAATGGAACTCCACTTCATCGCGTTCTCAGCCTCGAGCATGTTGAATTGCGCCGCCAGCGTGGATGCGTACTGCGGCTCATTCAGACGATTGGCCATCCCGTATTCGTCGGCATTCGCGGCGGCGCCGATCAGCAGCGGCCGCTGGTCGGCGGCTTCGCGCAAGGTAGCGGGTTGGGCGTGTAGTACTGCGAGTGTCAGGATTAGTATCAGGACTCGAACGGTGCACATAGAGTCCAGCTTATAATCAACTCGAATGTCCAGGTTTCGTCCCAGCCGGGCCCAACCGGCGACGCCACAACCGGCGACGCCACAACCGGCGACGCCACAAGCCGAGTCGCTGCCGCATGGCAGTACAAGGCCCGTCGCGGTCCCGATCTCGCAGGCCGATTTCGACCGGCAACGCCGCCGTAGGATGCTCATCATCGGCGGATCGGGCGCGTTTGCGGCGCTCCTGATTCTGTTCGGCCTCTATGAGTACTCGCAGCCGAATACCGCCGCAGTGAGCTTGTACGACGCGCAGCGGTTGTTTGAGGCGGGCAAGTACGCCGACGCGCTCACTACCACGAATCTGGCGCTTCGCAACAGCCGGAACAACCCGGACGTCCATCGCTTGCGCGCGAACATCCTGCAGGCGATGCACGAACCCGAAAAGGCGCTGGTCGATATCACCCGGCTGGTGGAACTCCGGCCCAGCGAACCCGAAGGCTACCTCGTGCGCGGCCAGACGTATCTCGATCTAGGCCGGTACCAGGCAGCTCTCGCCGATTACACGAAGCTGACGCAACTCGAACACACCAGTCTTGCCTACGTCCGGCGGGGTATCTGCTATCTCAAGTTAAAGCAGCCGCAAAATGCGATTGCCGACTTCAGCAAAGGCATCGCAATCGACCAATCGCCGGAATGCTTTCTGCAGCGCGGAATTGCCTATGCTTCGATAGGTGAACATAGAAAAGCAGTCGACGATTTCTCGACGGCGATCACAGAGAATCCGGAGATCCCAGCCACCTATCGCGCCCGCGCATATTCCGAGGAAGCGATCGGCGACCACGCCGCCGCACAACGCGATCGCACCAAGGCGAAGACTCTCGAGACACCGCAAGGGCGCCCAGCGGAGTTATAGGTTATTCGGCCGCCGGGAACTAGAGCGGTGATTCAGCTTAGCCGGCTCGCTTCAGTTCTTCCCGGATGACCCTCCTGATTGTGCTCTCGAGTGGTTCCCGCCGGCGAGCGATGTGCTCGGACAGCGCTTCGTTAATTAATCAGGGTCTGGTAGTTTCCGCCACCTGCATTCTCTACTTCCTTGCGGAACCAACCCAGGATGGTGTTATCCAATCGAATCGTCACACGCGTCTTTCCCCGTGCCGGCGGGACTACGGCGCCCCGCTTTACCTTGCTGAAGTCGTATTCTTTCTTCATCGCCCCTCCAAATACTGGTTCCGCTCATGCGGCGTGGCCATGCGGGCGGAGATGATACGGACTCGCTCTCCCCGAAGCGTTCTTCACCGTCGGGTGCATCCTGTGTACGAGTGTAGTGTCCACGAAATAGCTGGACAACTGAACCTGCGGTTCGGTGCGGTCCATTCTTCGATTCGCTGACCGCATCCGCGTTACGGCTCAGGCTTCATTTGCAGTACCCTACAAGGGTTACCATGTAGGAGGATACTTTGCCGATATCCTCGTCGAAGACGCTAGCGCTGGCGGAGTTCAGCTGTGGCGTGCTCAGAGAAACGGTACGCTCGCGCCTACGGGTCCTTGGTTGCACTGCCGCGGATCTGATCAATCGTGAAGCCGAGATCGGCAACGATCTGCTCAAACGGGATGCCCTCGTTATGTTTGAACCACTCCTTGGAGCGCGCGACGCCGGCCTCCTCCTCAGCGTTGAAACCATGACTTCGAGGAGATAAACGAAACGCCCGCCGTCACGCCACCCCGGCTAACTCCACCGTAAAGAACGCGTCCACCAAATCCAGAATCGCCGGCGCCTCATTCGCCCTGTAAATCTCCGACCGCAGCCTCGACCCGTTCCGTACCCCATGCGTGAAGTACGTCGCGAACTGCTTCATCTTGCCCACCGCGTCCGGTGCCGCATATTCCGTCAGCATCGAATAGTAGGTGCGCATGATGTCGTAGCGTTCGCGCTCGGGAGGCGTGCGATACGAGCCCGTCGCGACATAATCCGCAATCTGCCCGAAAATCCACGGATTCGACGATGCCGCCCGCCCAATCATCACGGCGTCGCATCCCGTTTCCGCCACCATCCGCACCGCGTCTTCCGGCGCCACGATGTCCCCGTTCCCAATTACCGGGATCTTCACCGCTGCCTTCACTTCGGCGATCCGAGACCAGTCGGCCTGTCCACTATAGCCCTGCTCGCGAGTCCGCGGATGCAGCGCCACCGCCGCGAGTCCGCATTGCTCTGCGAGTTGTGCCATTCGCACTGCCACCAGTTCGCGATCGTTCCAGCCGGCCCGGAACTTCATCGTCACCGGAATCGAGATGGCGGCCCGGACCTTCGTCAGAATCTGTTCCACCAGCGGGAGGTCGCGCAGCAATCCGGAACCGCCGTTGCACTTCACCACCTTGTTCACCGGACAGCCGAAGTTAATATCGACGATATCGAACCCGTGATCTTCGCAGACCTTCGCCGCATCCGCCATCACTTGTGGATCGGAGCCGAACAACTGCGCCGAAATCGGATGCTCCTCGGGTTCGAAGTACAGATACCGGAACGCTCGAGTGGGCCTCTTCGCCTTCGCAATTCCGAGTACGCCATGCGAACTGGTGAACTCGGTCATGATCAGCCCGCAACCGCCCTGGTTGCGGATCAGGCGCCGGAAAACGGTGTCGGTGACGCCCGCCATGGGCGCCAGCACCGTCGCGGGCGCAATCCGCACGGGTCCGATCTCGAAACTGGAGGGAAACGGGTGCATCTGAACTTCCATTTTAACGTGGCCTTACAAGTCGGCCGCAACGATGGTACGTTCAGCCGCGTTTATCATAGTGAGGGACTATGAATCCGAAGATCCTGATGGCATTTGCGGGTGGACTGATCATCGCGTCGGGAGTAACCTACATCGCGATGCGCAACGACGTATCTCCGGCTGCCCAGACCGCGAAGGCGAATACGCCCCCCGCCGTTCAACCCGTTCAGCCTGAGGTGCCACCGCCTGCCGATGAGACCCCGGCCCCCGATCTGAAAGAGACGCAGCCCGTGCAGAAACCGGCTCCGGTGCTCATGCGTGACCGGCCTGCTCCGCGGCGCCCGCGGCCGGCGCCTGTTACCGCGCGTCCTGCAACCACGCAAAGCACAGCCACGGCTACTTCCACTCCGGTTCCCGCGCCGCCGGTGACCGCGACTCAGTCCTCGCAAAATACCACCGAGGTGGCAAAGAATGAGCCGGCTCCGCCCCGGTTCCCTGACCTACCGCCGCCTCCGCCGGAACCGCACAAGGTAACAATCCCTTCGGGGACGCTTCTGACGGTGCGTCTGAGCGAGACGCTATCGACCGAAAAGAATCAGCCCGGAGACCAGTTCAGTGCGGTGCTCGACCAACCTCTGGTAGTGGATGGCTTCGTGCTCGCGGAGCGCGGCGCCAAGGCACGCGGCCGCATAGTCGAGTTAGATCGTTCCGGGAGAGTGAAGGGTCTGGCTCGCATGGCTGTTGAACTCACGCAGATCCGCACATCGGACGGTCAGAACATCAAGGTGAATACCGCGGCATTTAACCGTCAGGCCGAATCCTCGAGGCGCAAGGACGCGACGAAGGTCGGTATCGGAGCCGCCATCGGAGCCGCGATCGGTGCGATCGCGGGCGGCGGGAGGGGAGCAGCGATCGGCGCGGGAGCCGGTGGTGCGGCCGGCGCCGGTGATGTGTTGTTGACACGCGGAGCCGCCGCCGAACTGCCGGTCGAAACCAGAGTCAGTTTCCGGCTCTCCGAGCCCGTGACCGTCACCGAGAAGCTACACTAAGCTTCGGATCCCTCCAGGTATAACCGCAGCTGAAGAAGTCGGTGTCTTCGGTCCAGATAGGACATCGCAAAGCGAGAGCCTTCGCCAGGATCGGCCAGTCGTCTTCATCGCACTTGGTAAGCCGGTATCGAGCGACGGCCTGGAAGGGGGCATAGATTTCTGGCTCTACGGCTTGCACCACGGCGGCCGTCGCTTCGGGAGTAGCCGGGAGGTGCTCACGCGTTTCTCGGAACACCGCGTCCGGAGCCACCGAGCACGCACGCGTCGATCACAACCACGTCAGCTTTTGCTCATTCGGCGCGCGCGGCGCAGTCTCTTGAAGTCCTCCACCAGTTCTTCTTCCGTTGTACCCGCTTCGACAATCAACTTCTGCATCTTCTCGCCCGCGATCCGAAGGGCCTCTAAGTCGGCCTGGCTCGGCTTGCGTTTGGTTGGGACATAGATGCCGATCGTCTCCCCATGCCGCGTAATCGCGACCGGAGTGGGGGACTCTAAGTAACTCGACAGATTCTCCCGAAACTCCCGAATACCGACCTTCGTAGCTCCCATGACTGTGTCCCGCCTGTGTGCACAAGGGTGACACAATACGGTGGCCTCGGTCTACACCACCAACTTCCACGGAGCCCGGTACTTCGCCTTCAAATACGGCTTCATCGCATCCTGCTGGACGTTCCAGTTCTTCTCGTCCCAGTCGATCCGGTGCTTGAATCGCATCGACAGGTTCGCCAGTTGGCACACCGCCGAGGAACGCACACAAGTCTCGATGTCACTGGTCGGCTTTTCACGGCTCTTGATGCACGCGATCCAATTCTTCCAGTGCGGCACATTCATCTGCCCCATCTCCTTGTCATTCTCCCAGGCCTGGGCCTCTAACTTCGATTTCGGATTCGGAATCACCCAGCATCCCTGGCGATTCACCATAATCGTGCCCTCGGTCCCGTGAATCGTCGTGCCCACTGCCTGGCCGCGGCCGAACATCGGCAGGGGATTGCACTCGCGATTTTGATAACTCATCGCGTATTTCCCGTAATAGAAAGTTGCCTGCATCGTATCCGGTGTTTCCGTGTTGTCCTGGACATAGAACTTATCGCCCAGAGCCACCACTGCGGTCGGCATCGTCTCGTGGAAACATTGATGCAACGGATCGATCAGGTGCACTCCCCAGTCGGTCGTCGCACCGCCGGCATAATCCCAAAAGTAGCGGAACGTCGGGAACGTCGCCGTCTTCACACCCCAGCGATTCGCGTTGAACGGTACCTTCGGAGCCGGTCCAAGCCACATGTCCCAATCCAGATCCGATGGCGGATCGCTGTCCGGCGGATTCCCCCAACCTTTCTGCGGCCTCGTTCCACTTTGGAAAGTATTGCAGAAGGTCACATCGCCCACCACGCCCTGCGCCACTAACTCCGCGGCCTTTTGAAAATAGCCACCGGAACGCTGCATGGTTCCCGCCTGCACCACGCGATTGTATTTGCGTGCCGCCTGCACCATCTTCTGCCCTTCTTCGACATACTTGCTCGCGGGCTTCTCCACGTACACATCCTTGCCCGCCTTACAAGCTTCAACGGCCATGTAGGCATGCCAGTGGTCCGGTGTCGAAATGCAGACCGCGTCAATCGACTTATCCGCGATCAGATCGCGAAAGTCTTTCACTGCCTTTGGCTTGAATCCGCGTTGCCGGGCGGCCTCGAGACCCCGGTCCAGATGCGGCTGATAAATGTCGCAGAGCGCCACCGGTTCTACTTCGGGAACCTGCATCGAGTACCTCAGATTGCCGGACCCCATCGCGCCGAGTCCGATGAATCCGACTGCGATGCGATCGTTCGCGCCTTGGACGTTGCCGGTGAACAGGGAGGTCGTGAAAGCGGCTGCGGTGGCCGAGAGCACATCGCGCCGGGAGGGTGAGTTGTGGGAATCCATACTGCATGTACGATATCCGATTTTCACCTGCGTGTGCGCGCCGTACCCAATGCAAAAGGCCGGAGCGGTCAAGCCCCGGCCCTTCGTAGACTAAACTGATCCGCGGTTATCGCGCCGCGAGCAGCGCACGCAGATGACGCGCACGCTCCGGCGATCGCAACTGCCGTAAAGCCTTTGCCTCGATCTGGCGGATCCGCTCCCGCGTGACATCGAACTCCTGCCCGATTTCCTCGAGTGTGTGCTCGCGTTCGCAGCCGATTCCGAACCGCAGCCGGATCACCTTCTCCTCTTTCGGCGATAGCGTCTTGAGGATGTTGGCGGTCTCGTCCCGCACGTTCGAATCGATCACGGCATCCACCGGGGAGCCCACCCAGCGATCCTCAATCAGATCGCCCAAAGCGGACTCGCCATCGCGGCCCACCGGCGTTTCCAACGACACCGGATCGCGCGAAATCGTCTTCAGCTTCTGAACCTTCTCCACCGGAATATCCATCCGGCGGCTGATCTCGTCGTTGGTCGGTGCACGGCCCAGTTCCTTCTCGAGTTCGCGAGTGGCGCGCAGGAACTTGTTCATGCTCTCGTTCATGTGCACCGGGATACGAATCGTCCGGGACTGGTCGGCAATCGCGCGCGTGATAGCTTGACGGATCCACCACGTGGCATAGGTCGAAAATTTGTAGCCGCGCCGGTATTCGAACTTGTCGGCGGCGCGCATCAATCCGATGTTGCCCTCCTGGATCAGATCCAGCAGGTGCAGACCGCGATTGACGTACTTCTTTGCCACCGAAACCACCAGGCGAAGGTTGGCCTCCACCAGGTCTTTCTTGGCGCGTTCGGCCTCGATCTCGCCCTGACGAATCACGGCGAGCGAGTGCTTCAGGTCTCCAATGGATGCGCCGGCGACGGCTTCGCGCTTCTTGATCTCCCGGCGAAGTTCCTTGACGCGCGGCTGATTCGCAGCCCCGCCCTTTTCGTCGGTCCGGTGCATCTCCAGCGTCAAATGCAGAACCTCGTCCGCGGTCCGCTCGATTTCCTTGGTGAACTGCTTCCACCTAGGCAGCAGCCACGGAATCGCACGAATGGCCTTTGAGGTTTCTACTTTGCACCGGGCTAGTTTGCCGTTCCACTTGCGGCGCAGCTTCTTGTTCGCCGCGGCAATGGTCTCGAATTTTTCGGCTAGCTGGGCCTGCTTCTTCTGCAGGTTGCTAACGTCCGCGAATTGCTGTTTGATGTCTTCGCGCTTCTGGTTGTCGGCCGCGCTGCCATCTTCCACATCGCCCAAATCCACGAAGGCGTCCAGTTCCTCGGTGCCCTTCCGGATTTGCTCGGCGATTTCGACTACCATCTGCTGAACGAGCGCGGATCGGCTGATTGCCTTCTGCATCCGCAATTTGCCCCGTTCCATCCGCCGCGCGAGTTCCACTTCTCCCTCGCGGGTTAGCAACGGAACAGCACCCATCTCGCGAAGATACACGCGCACCGGGTCATCGGTGTAGATGGACTCCTCGACCGGTTGGGCCGCGAACTCCTCGTCGTGTACTTCCTCGGGGTGGAAAAATGCCGCTTCTTCATCGAAGGGCAGGCCCAGAGGTTCATGGCTGTCCGCTAAAAACTGGTCTTCGAATTGATCCACAGTTAAAACTCACCTCCCCCAATCGTATGTGGGATAAACAGTTCGATTTGATGTTGGGGTATTGTAATAATGGTCCTGCCGCAGTTCGACTGAGCTTCGAAGGCATGTGATCGAAAGGGTCGGCTCGATTATACCATTGATGTTGATCGAAGTTAAGTCCCTACTTAAAAGATGTTTCCGTACTGTTTTGGTTACAGCAAAGTGGAATCCGGGGCACAGAATGTCGTATTCTGAAATACTCTGCACGACCACTCCCACCCCTCATGGGCGCTTCTGAAACATCAGCGTCTTCAACTCTTCCAGGAACGCTTCCACATCCTGAAAATCCCTATACACCGACGCGAACCGAACGTACGCGATCTTGTCCAGACCCTTCAGCCGGTCCATCAGGAGTTCACCGATGGCGGTGGTAGCCAACTCACGGTCCGGGCTCTCCGACAGAGTGGTTTCCACTGCATCCACCAGTTCGGCCAGCTTGCCCATGCCCACCGGCCGCTTCTCACACGCCCTCAGTAACCCTGCCAGTACCTTCTGACGGTCGAACTTCTCACGACGCCCATCTTTTTTGATGACCATATATGGGATTTCGTCGCTACGTTCGTAGGTGGTAAATCTTCGCTGGCAGGCGAGGCATTCCCGGCGCCGGCGGATTACGTCGCCTTCCTTGCTCTCCCGGGAGTCGATCACCTTGTCCTCCCGGTGGCCGCAGAACGGGCAGGTCACTGCTTCTCCTCGGCTACGTGCTTGAGATTGCGCCAGTTAATCCCTTCGCGGAAAGCCACTACCAGTCCGAACGGGACTACCACTACAAAAGTCACAATCCAAAGCGCCACCGCCAACCCGGTCGCCACCTCCAGCGACATCCCGAACAATTCTGTCAATACCACCACGGCCGCCACCTGCATCCCCCCGCCTACTCCCGGAATCTGGATCGCCGACCCCAGAGACACAAACCCCATGAAAATGAGGACATCCGTCAACGAGAAGTGCTCGGTGGCCGGAAACGCCCTGAAAATGCAGATGAAACAGCCCACCAGCAGCAGCCACTCCACCACCGAGTAGGCGAACAGCAGCGACATGAATCCGCCTGCCCGGGTGGACCCAAACCCGCCGGTAAAGGCGGCCAGCAGTTTGGCAATCCGATCCTGGTGACGCTGCGGTAGGAAGGTGATGGCCGACAGAATCCGCCGGTTCATCGATTCGCCAAAACTGCGAAACGCGACCAGCAGCGCCAGGCAGGCTCCGCCGGCCAGCATCAGAACCGTCCCGCCGGCCTGCAGCACCAGCTTCAGGTGCGGCCCCGGCGTCAGACCCGTTCGCTGGATCTGGGCCAGGGCGACGCCAAAGATCACCAGCACCATCAACAGATCGAGCACCCGCTCAAGCAACCAGGAAGCCATTTGCGACGAAAACGGCACCCGCTCCTTGACCGAAATCAGGTAAGGACGGACTAACTCACCGGCACGGCCAAAGAATACAATGGCAGTGAATCCAATTACGGTACATAAGAAGATCCGCCAGGTGCTGGAATCCGGGCGTAGCGGCCGTACCATCACCTGCCAGCGGAGAGCCCGGCCGTAGTAGGTGATCATGACGAGGGCGGCGCTGAGTCCCAGCCAGAACCAGTGGACGTCCCGGAACGTGGCGATGAACAGCGACCACTCGAACCCGGAGGTTCTCCAGCGGTAATAGACGAAGGCCGCGATGGCCGCCAGAACAATCGCGATGATGACCAGGGTACGCCTGGAGGAGGAGGAGCGGGCAATGGGCACGTGGTTTCCAACAAGCCATTCGCCGGTAGGAAACGCAATCCACCGGTTTCCGTATCCGCGCGGGATCGGTATAGCTAGAATGTTAGTCTACACCGGGTTTGCCCTGTGCGCGCGAGTGGGCGCCGAAGATGCAGATTCTGTGAACTTTCGATGAGCGATCCTCGTTCTAATTGCTGGAGGGTAATAACGGAACCGGCAGCGGAAGCCGCCGGGCCGGGATTGCTCCGGGACGAGGCTTTCGATGGCATCAATGGCGAACATCGCGGCGACGGGGGACCTGAACGGGTTCCGTATCGCTCCGCTTTTCGCCGGTGGAACGGGGAGAGCCTTGGACGTTGACACTCATTTGGTGGAACGTTGTCTGGGCGGCGAAGATGCCGCGTGGGAAGACCTGGTCAAGGTTCACACGCGCCGGGTGTATTCGATCTGCTACCGGTTTACGGGGTCGGATAGCGAGGCGCAGGATCTGGCGCAGGAGGTCTTCCTGCGGGTTTTCCGAAGTCTGAAAAGTTTCCGGTCGGGCGAGGGCTCGTTTCAGGTATGGCTAACCCGGCTGACACGGAATCTGTTGATCGACAATTACCGCCGGACGAAACTGGACCGGCTGTCGGATTCGATCGAGGATCAGATGCCGGTACTCGAGGAAAAGACGGCCATGTCGGCGCGAGCCGACGGGATGCTGGCCGGACGGGAAGCGAGTGAGATATTGCAGGCGGGGCTGCAGAAGCTGTCGCCGGAGCTACGAGAGACGGTGATTCTGCGAGATCTGGAAGAGATGGAGTATCGCGAGATCGCCCGGATCTTGAATGTTCCCGAAGGAACCGTCAAGAGCCGTTTGAACCGCGGCCGCGCGGAGCTGGCGCGAGTGTTACGGCGCCAGAACGTGGTGGTTTGACGCGAGGGATGCTGATATGAACTGCACGGATATCGAAATCCTGCTCTGCGACTACGTGGATGGAACACTCCACGGCGAGCAGAAGTCCGCAGTTGAACAGCACCTGGCGGCGTGCCCGGCCTGTTCCGAGTTTGCCAAGGATGCGGCCAGCGCCGTGGCCTTCATGGATCGGGCAGCCGTGCCCTCGCCGCCGGCGGAACTGGTCACGCGGATCCTGTTCGAATTGCCGGTCGCGCGCCGGGCTGAACACTCGGTGTCGAACTCGTGGTGGAAGAGGTTCCGGGCCAGGTGGGTGGAACCGGTCCTGCAACCCAGGTTCGCGATGGGCATGGCGATGACGGTGCTCTCGTTCGCGATGCTGGGGCGGTTCGCGGGAGTCGAGGTGCGGCAGTTGAAGCCGGCGGACTTGAATCCCGTGAAGGTCTGGCTGGTAGTCGAGGACAAGGCGCTTCGCACCTGGGAGCGCGCAATGAAGTACTACGACAGCCTGCGCGTGGTTTTCGAAATTCAGAGCCGCCTGCGCGAATGGGGCGATCAGGCGGAAGTGGACCGGGCCGCGAAGGGTTCGGTCCAGCAGCAGAGCAAAGATGGGGCCAAGGGCCCCGGGCAATCAGGAGGCAGCCGCTGAGCGATCGGCGGAAAGGGAGAACGATATGAACTGCGTCAATCATCCGGATGTATCGGCCGTCGCGTACTGCCGCGCTTGCGGAAAGGCGCTTTGTCAGAGCTGTCAGCGAACTGCCCAAGGAACAGTTTTTTGTGAGGAACATATGCCAGCAGAACAGGCTTTCAACCCCGCGGGTGGATACTCGCCGTACACGGCGCCTCCGGTAACGCCGCCGCCGCCCCGCTATGCAGGCGCGCCGAATTTGAGCGTGTCGCCGGGGCTTGCCTTCATCCTGGGTCTGATCCCCGGAGTCGGCGCGATTTATAACGGGCAATACGCCAAGGGTTTGATTCACGTGCTGGTGCTCGGTACCCTGATCAGCCTGCTCTCGAGCGGTGGCCTTGGACCGGGTGGCGAGCCGTTGCTCGGTCTCATTACCGCGGCCTGGTTTTTCTACATGGCCTTCGAGGCCTATCACACCGCCAAGAAGCGCCAGATCGGCGAACCGGTGGACGAGTTCTCCAGCCTGTTCCCGATGCGGGGCAAGGCGGGCCGATTCCCGGTGGCTCCTCTGATTCTCATCGCCATCGGGGTGCTGTTCCTGTTGAACAACCTGAATCTGATCCGGTTCTACGATATTGCCCGGTTCTGGCCGGTGTTCCTGATCGCGATCGGTGCCTATATGCTCTACGCTCGCCTGACGGGTAACTCCGCGCCGGTGCCTCCGGAGGCGCCCAATGAACAACGCTAACCTGATGCAGGCCGTGCGGGGTCCCGTGATGTTGATCACTCTCGGGATCCTGCTGGCCATCGACCACTTCGGCGACTACAACTTCTGGCGAACCTGGCCGCTGTTGATTATCGTGTTTGGCTTGCTCAAGTTGTTGGAACGGGCAGTGGCTCCGCCGCCCGATCCGTATGCAGCGAATGTGCCACCAGGAGGGAATCTGTCATGACTCGCAGAGGGTCGGTTGTCGGGCCGCTGATCCTGATCGTGATCGGCGTGCTGTTCCTGCTGAGGAACTTGTGGTCGCAGTTCCCGATCGTGGACATCATTTCGATGTACTGGCCGTTCCTGCTGATCGGCTGGGGCGTGCTGCGATTGGTAGAGATCCTGTTCTGGTCCACGCGCGGCAAGCCTCTTCCGGTGAACGGAGTATCGAGCGGCGAGTGGGTCCTGATCATCTTCCTGTGCATCTTCGGATCGGGCCTGTATGCGGCGCGCCACTCTTCGTGGTTCCCGAACGGCCGCATCCAGATCGGCGGGCTCGAGGTATTCGGTGAGGCGTACGATTATCCGGTTGCGGCGCAGCAGGCCTCGGGTAAAGCCAGTCGCCTGACCATCGAGAGTTTTCGCGGTAACGCTCGCATCACCGGCGGCGACGTCACTGAAGTGAAGGTAACCGGACGCAAAACGATCCGCGCTCTCCAGCAGAAGCAGGCGGTGGAAGCCGATCAGCAGTCGCCGTTTGAACTGGTGGCCAATGGCGATCAGATCATCGTGCGAACGAATCAGGACCGGTCGACCGGAAGTGCCAGGATCAGCGAGGATCTGGAGATCACGATTCCGAAAGCGATGTCGGTGGACGCAGTGGGCCGTTATGGCGATTTCGATGTGACCGATGTGAACGGCAGCATCGACATAGTGAGCGATAACGCCGGCGTGCGGCTTCAGAATATCGGCGGGAACGTCCGGATCGACACCCGGCGCAGTGACATCGTGCGGGTATTATCGGCGAAGGGCACGGTGGATCTGAAGGGGCGCGGCAACGATCTCGAGTTGCAGGATATCGGCGGACAAGTGGTGGTAGCGGCGATGTATGGCGGCACGGTGGAGTTCCGCAATCTCGCCAAGCCGGTGCGCTACGACTCAGGCGCCACGCAGTTCAACGCGGAAGCGGTTCCGGGCAATGTACGGCTGACGCTATCGGATTTCACGGCGACGAACCTGACCGGTCCGGTGCGATTGCAGGCGCGGTCGAAGGATGTGAATATCAACGGCTTCAGCCAGGGCCTGGAGTTAGCGCTCGATCGGGGCGATGTTCAAATTCGGCCAAGTGGCATACCGGTACCGAAGATCGATGTTCGAATTCACTCGGGCGATATCGATCTCGCGCTTCCCGAGAAGGCGAAGGTTCAACTGGAGGCGACCACCGATCGCGGCGAAGTGACCAACGACTATAACGACGCATTGGCCTCGCAGAGCCAAGGCCCTCGGGCTTCGTTGAAAGGCTCGCTCGGCGACGGCGCGCGAGTGGTGCTGGCCACGAATCGCGGATCCATCACGGTACGCAAGTCGTCGGAGTTATCGGCCGAATCAACACCCGCGGCCCCGCCGGCTCCGCGGGCGCCATCGAAGCCGCTGCAGCCTCTAGAGCAGTAGGTATAGTGAAATCAGGAGAGAGCCATGATCGAGTTGGATTCCAAGAGCCGGCTTCTTGAGGGCTCTGGTTACAGATACAACTTTCACCGCGCCGTCTACTTCAACCCAGACACGCGGAAGGTATTCAGCGCTGAATTCATCGACGATCATGCGCCTGACGAGATCGCGGCTCGAATGGAGGAGCCACGCAACGGCGACCCAGGTGCTGTGTGGCGCTTTTACTTTAACTCGCCTCCCCCCGAATCGGTCCGTCTTGCCGTTGAGAGGGCGTTAGATATTGGATGAACGGACAATCGAAGACCGGCTGCGCCAAGAGTACTTCGAACTTCTTCCTGAGATCCGGAAAGTTGCAGATCATCTTGAGAGCCAGATCAAGTTCCGTCTGCTCGGTACGACTCGAACGCTCGATCGATACGAACGCGTGCTCGTCAAAGCTCGCGTAAAAGATTGCGAAAGCGCGGTCGAATCGCTGCGCCGGCGGCAGGAAGGCCAGGAATTTGACCTCTCCCGCGCGACTGAGTACAGGCTACTCGACCTAAAGGATCTCGCCGGAGTGCGAGTGCTCGCGTTTCCGCCGGCTCGAATCACCGAAGTCGATCACGTGCTCCGCGAAATCTTCCCTGAATGGGTGTTCGATCCTGTTCGCGGTCACGACGGCGAGATCCTCGCATCCAAGTACTGGGGCTTCTGCGAGGCGAGCGATCGGGTGAAGTGCGAGTACCAAGTTGCCTCCATGCTGGTGGGCCTTTTCTGGGAGATTGAACACTCCGCCATTTACAAGCCTGCGCCTGAGCTACGCGGCATCGCGCTCTCGCAGGGAGTGAAGGCGGCCACGCATCGGGTACTGCAGTCGCTGGCGGCCTTTGAACAGGAGTTCGAGAGAATCAAGGAGCAGGCGACTCATCAACCAGAATGACGTGAATGTCCATCACGTTGGTTCCGGTTGGGCCGGTTTTGATCAGGTCTTTTAAGGGCTCGAAGAAGTGGTACGCGTCGTTGTTGGCGAGGTGCTGCTTCGGATCGAGCCCTTTTACTTTTGCACGGCGGATGGTGGACCCGAAGGCGATGGCTCCCGCGGCGTCGGTGGGGCCGTCGGTGCCGTCTGTGCCGGCGCTGAAGATCGCAATGGGACCAGCGTCTGCGATGTCGATGGCGGCGGCCAGGGCGAACTCCTGATTGCGGCCGCCCTTGCCGTTGCCGCAGAGCGTGACCGTCGTTTCGCCTCCTGACAGAATGCAGGCGGGACGGCGAGCGGGACGGTTGCTGGTTACGATCTCACGGGCTATCGCGGCGTGCATGCGTGCGACGTCGCGCGTCTCGCCTTCGATGGTGGTGGCGAGCACGAGGGTGTGATAGCCGAGTGCTCGGGCCTTCTTCTGCGCCGCATCGATCGCTTGCCGGTTACTGCCGATGATCACGTTCTTCGCGTTCGATAACTGCTTCGGAGTTTCGCGCTTCGGGATGTTTGCCTCGATGCCGTATTTATGGAGGACCGCGATGGCGTCATCATAAGTGGACGCGTCGGGCGCGGTGGGGCCGGAGCCAATGACATCGAGGTTGTCGCCGACTACGTCGGACAGGATCAGGGAAAGCACTTCGGCGGGTGCCGCGAGTTGCGCGAGTTGACCGCCCTTGATCGCCGACAGGTGCTTGCGGACGGCATTGATCTCGTGGATGGTGGCGCCGCAGGCGAGCAGTTGGCGAGTGATGTCCTGCTTGTGTTCGAGCGTGACGCCTTCGGCGGGTAAGGGCATGAGCGCCGACGCGCCGCCGGAGATGAGGCAGATGAGGAGATCGCCGGCCTGGCAATCGCGAGCAATGGCGGCGATCCGTCGGGCGCCTTCGACTCCACGCAAATCGGGGACGGGATGGCCGCACTCGTTGAGTTCGATGCGGCGGAGTTTGACAGTGTGGCCGTCCTTCACGTTGATGAGTCCGGCGGTGATGCGGGACCCGAGTTGGCGCTCGACAGCCTTCGCCATCGTGGCTCCCGCCTTGCCCGCACCGACTACGAAGATGCGCTGGAACTTGTAAGAGACTTTCAGATTGCGAACGACGGCGGCGGCAGGGTCGGCGGCATCGAGTGCGGCTCGGAAGATGGCGAGGGCATCACGGCGAAGTTGGGAGTCGGCGGTCACGTTATTAGAAGATGGGCAGCTTCAGGATAGATTTGCAAACGGTGTTGGGGTCGGGGCTGGCGTCGATGCGGAAGTCGGCGCGCTCGTAGGAATGGGAGCGGAGTTCGTAGAGTTCGGCAAACGTCTGTGGATCGCGGGCGAGGGGACGCGTGGAGGGGTCGTCAATGCGCCGGCGAAGTATCTCGAGAGGGCATTCCAGCCAGACGCTGACTCCGTTCTCTTCGAGGAGTTCTAAGTTGGACTTCTGCGAGAAGGCGCCGCCGCCGAGAGCCATTACCGATGGGCGGCCGCGCTGGACCAAGCGTACACAGCTATTCAGGACTTCGGATTCGATGCGCCGGAATTCAGGCTCGCCACGTGTGCTGAAGATCTTGGCAATGGTGGTGTTCTCGCGCTTCTCGATTTCGTGATCGATGTCCAGGAACGACCAGCCCAACTCGTCTGCGACCATCTCGCCGACCGTGGTCTTGCCGCAGGCCATGAAGCCCACCAGGTAGAGTCCGGGAGTGCGCTTGAGTTTGAGAATCATTGGGACTCCGCGATGTGTTCGAGGCGGGATTCAACCATCGACGGGAACAACCGGGCCGCCGCGACGAGCAGCCAGCCGATGCGCGGGGCGACAACGGTCCGGGCATTTCGTTCGATGCCTCGGGCGATGGCCTCGGCGCATTGATCGGCGGTAATGGCGAACTTCCGCGAGGCTCCGATCCTCCGCGGAATGGTGCCGCCGAGGATGTTCGATTGGAATCGCGTATCGACGTAACCGGGGCAGACCAGCATGGCGTGGATGCCGTCGCGCTTCAGTTCCATGCGAAGCCCTTCGGTCAGCGATCCAATGGCGTACTTGGAAACCGAGTAGAGCGTAAACCAGGGGAGCGTCATCTTCCCAGCGATTGAGCCCACATTCACGATCATGCCCGATCGGGCAGCTCTCATGTGGGGGACCACGAGTTGGGTCATCATGAGGGGCGCGAACAGATTGAGTTCGAACAGCGCCCGGGTTTGCGGTTCGGGGGCGAGCCAAGCGGGTGAATAGAGTCCGGCACCGGCGTTGTTCAGCAGAATGTCGACGCGGCCGAAGTGGTGGAGCGTAGCCGCCACGATGCGCTTCCGGTCCTCGGGATTGGTGATGTCGCCGGGGACGATGAGTGAATCGGGGGGAGCGGATTCGCGGAGTTTATCTTCGCGCCGGGCGGTGAGCGACAGTTTGGCGCCCCGTCTCGCAAGCACTTGCGCGCACGCTGCGCCGATGCCTTCAGAAGCGCCTGTGATGAGAACGACCTTGTTCTGGATATTCATCCGCGGCGGGTTTCGTTTGCTGGGTCAGTGTAAGAAAGCAATAATGTTAGCATGCAACAGGAATTGCTGCCGTTGTTTCCGCTGCAGTTAGTGCTGCTTCCGGGTGTGGAGTTGCCGCTCCACATCTTCGAGGAACGGTACAAGGAAATGATCGGCGAGTCCATCGACGGCGGCACCGAGTTCGGTATCGTGCTGGCCAGTGAGAAGGGGATCGTGAATACCGGGTGCACCGCCGTGGTGCAGCGTGTCGTGAACCGGTATGACGATGGCCGGCTGGACATCATCGCGCGCGGGAGGCGGAGGTTCGAGATCCTGTTGCTGAACGAGGAGAAGAACTACTTGCGGGGCGCGGTGGAGTACTTCGACGATGAAGACCCGAAGGCTGCTCCGGCGGATGCGACCGAGAAGGTGAGGGCGGGGTTCGAGGAGTTGAAGACTCTGGACCCGGAGGAGACGGGCGAGGAGATGCCGGAATCGGTGCCGTTGAGTTTTCGAGTAGCGCGAGCGGTGCCGGATCTGAACTTCCGCCAGACGCTGCTGGCGACGAGATCGGAAGCCGAGCGCATCGTGCGACTGGCCGAGTATCTTCCGGCGCTGCTGGCGCGGATGCGCAGGACGGCTGAAGTGCGCGCGATTGCGCCGACGAATGGACACGCAAGGCATCTCGGATTCTGATGTACGAGCGGCAGAACCTGATCATCGACGCCGACGACACGCTGTGGGAGAACAATATCTACTTCGAGCGTGCGTTCGACGATTTTGTGGAATACGTGGCGCATTCGAAGATGACTGCCCGGCAGATCCGAGATGTTCTGGATGAGATCGAGGCCGCCAACGCGAAGGTTCACGGATACGGATCGAAGAACTTCGGGCGCAATCTGAGCCAGGTGTACCAGCACCTGTGCGAGCGCGACATCAGTGAGGACGACCTGATGCGAGTGACCGGGTTTGCCGAGCGGATTCTGGAGCAACCGGTGGAGTTGATCGATGGGGTGGCGGAGACGCTGGAGTATCTGGCGGGACGTCACGATCTGACGTTGTTCACGAAGGGTCATCCCGAGGAGCAGAAGTTGAAAGTAGACCGCTCTGAGCTGAGCCGGTATTTCGGGCACACGGCCATCGTGAAGGAGAAGGACTGCGAGAGGTACCACGCGCTGGTGGCGGATCGGGGGATGGATCCGGAGCGGACGTGGATGGTGGGGAACTCGCCGAAATCGGATGTGAATCCAGCGCTGGCGGCGGGGTTGAATGCGGTGTTCATCCCGCATGCGCATACCTGGGTATTGGAGAGGGAAGAGATTCACGACGCGGGTCCGGGGCGGCTGTTGCGGCTGGGCGGATTCGCTGAGTTGCGGAATCACTTCTGAGCGCCGATGCCGGATTCTTATCGGAAACAACTTGACGTGGCGCTGTCGGCGGCTCGTGCGGCGGGTGGGATGCTGCGCGATGAGTTTCACCGGCCGGGTGGACCGCGGGGTTACGGCGGGCACGCGGATATCGACGACATCGCCGAGGCCGCGATTCATCGGACTCTGACGAAGGCGTTTCCGGAGTATGGATACCGGGGCGAGGAGTTGGGTCTGAAGGGGACTCCGGCGGATGTGGAGAAGCATGCGTGGGTGGTGGATCCGAATGACGGGACGAGCGATTTTCTGCGCGGATACCGCGGGTCGAGCGTGGCGATCGCGCTGTTGCGGGACGGGCGTCTGGTGGTGGGCGTCGTGTATGCGTATTGTGCTCCGGACAGCGGCGGCGACTTGATCTGGTGGGCGCAGGGATGCGGGCCGGTTCGCAGGAATGGCGCGGTGGTGGAGCGGAGTTGGCCGGTTGAGGCGGGCGATGAATCGACGGTTCTGGTTTCGACGTGGGCGGATCTGAAGATCGACGTGAATGCGCGGGCCATGGCGCCGATGCGGTTTCGGGGCACGCCGAGCATCGCATACCGGCTGGGGATGATCGCGGTGGGGGACGCGGACGCGACGGTGTCGTTGAACAATCCGAATTCGTGGGATTTCGGCGCGGGGCAGGCGCTGTTGATCGGGGCCGGAGCGAACCTGCTGGATGGGCACGGCCAGGTGATGGGATACACGCGGGACGGCTTTGCGGATGCAGCGGGCGCGTGTTTCGGGGGGCCGGATTCCTTGACGTTCGAGCTGATGGATCGGGACTGGAAGCAGGTGGTGCGCGGCGTCAGGGTGAAGTCGAGTCCTTTTATTCTGCCGGCGCGGGGGCGGGCGATTGAGGATCCGGATTTGCTGAGCCGGGCGCAGGGTTGTGTGATGGGCCAGTTTGCGGGGGATGCGCTGGGGGCCGTGGTGGAGGGGTTGGACGCGGAGGCAATTCGGGCGAAGTATCCGGACGGCTTGCGGCGGTTGGTGAACGGGGGCGTTTGGGGGACGATTGCCGGGCAGCCGACCGACGATTCGGAGATGGCGCTGATGCTGGCGCGATCGATGGTGCGGGCGGATGGGTTTGTTTTGAAGCGGGTGGGTGAGGCGTATGCGGTGTGGTATCGGACGGATCCGTTTGGGATGCGGACGACGACCCGGGCAGCGTTGGAGGGGCGGCCGGATGCGTCGAGCGTTTCGAACGGGGCGCTGATGCGGGTGAGTCCGATCGGGGTGGCGTGCCGGCCGGAGGAGGCCTGGGAGTCTGGGTTTGCGGACGCGGGTTTGACGCATCCGAACCGGGTGTGCCGGGAAGCGAGCGGGTTGTTTGCAGCGGCGGTGTCGTACGCGATCCGGAGCGGCGCGGAGGCGGCGGCGGTCTTCGAGTGGACGGAGCGGCAGGTGGCAAGGCGGGGAGTGGACGAGGTGTTGGCCGAGGCATTGCGGGGGGCTCGGAAAGCGCCGGCGGCGGGCGAGGGCGGAGTTTTGGCTTCGTTTCGAAATGCGTTCTGGCAGTTGTTGCATGCACGGAGTGTGGAATCGGGCGTGGTGGATTCGGTGATGCGGGGCGGCGATACGGACACCAACGCGGCGATCGCGGGAGCGATGCTGGGGGCGGTGTACGGGTTGCGAAGGATGCCGCGGCAGTGGACGGATCGCGTGGTGACGTCGAGGGCGATAGCGGGACTTCCGGGCGTGGCTAGGCCGCGTCCGCCGGAGTGCTGGCCGATCGACGTGCTGTATGTGGCCGAGCGGTTGCTGGTTTTGGGGTAGTGGTTCGCCATTTGGGTTCGTTTAGGCGGCGGCTTGGGCGGGGCGGTTGCGGCGGAAGATGTGTTTGGGCATGCGGGGGCTCGATTTGAGTTTTTGAAGCGGCGGGGGTGGTGAGATTGCCGTGGCCGGCGCGAGCGGCTCAACTTGTTGCTTCAGCGAGACTTGGGCGCGATTGGCTTCGTTTCGTTTTTCGGCGGCGCGGGCTTGGGCGAGTTGGCGGTGGGCTCGGAAGTACGACTTTTCGGCCGCAGCGGCCCAACGATCGCGAGTGCTCACGGCGGTGGAGCCGAGGTTGGCGACGATTCGGGCATCTGGGTTCGTTTCGTCAACTTCGGTTGGCGCGGCGATGTGATCGAACGCGAGGGCTTCGAGGCGGCGAGCGCGGTCGAGGCGCCAGCGGGACTCGGCGAGTTGGGTGACGAGGAACTGCTCGTGTGCGGTGACGGGTTGGAACTCGGAGCGATAGCTCGCCAGGAGCCGGTCGTACCCGGATTGGTCTTCGTGAAGGAGGGTCTTCATTTCGTCTTCAGGGTAGAGGGTGGGGCAAGCGGGTGGAGGGGGTTGGAGCGGCGGGTGAGGGCTGCAGGCGATTGTGGCGCTGGGAGTTAGGGGATTTCGGATTTATTTTCGAAGTTTGTGACTCACATGGCGGGGCCGCCACAACCGGGGATGAAACGGGCGCCGGGTGTTTTCGAGAATTGGGAGTTCTCGTGGGCCCGTTGGGAGTACTCCCTACGAATTCGCATGGTATCGGGACACCGGAGAAATCCCAAGTTGCTCGCAGATCTTACGTGCAAGCCGGTTGTCGATTTCGCCATGGCGCGGGACGGGAGCCTTCGCGCCGGTAGCCGGGTTCGACCAAATTGTATGGCGGCTGCCTTCTCGGGCAACCGCGCACCCGTGTCTTCGCAGATGGTCCAGCAGTTGGTGTCGTTTCACCGATGATAAACGGCTCCCGCGTGCACAGATAGCGGGACTAGTTCGATAAGATCAGCCTCGGGATTGTGTGCGTTTTCCGAAGGCGTCGGCAGCGGCTTGCCCGCTTCCAACAGCCCCTGCGAGAGGTCCTCGATCGCGCTGGCGATCATCAGACGCGCGTCCGGCAGATCGAATCCCTGAGTGACGGCGCCTGGGAAATCAAGCGCTTCGGCGACCACCATCTCGCCAAGCGTATGTGGCAGGAAGAATGCAACGTGATAGCGGAGCATTCCTCTATCGTATTACGTGCTTCTCCGTCGCGAATCGGGTATGTGCTTTTACGGCAGGGTTCACCTCCTCTCTCCCTTCTCTCTCGTTCCGCCCGCCCGCCGCTGCCATGTCGAGGAACCCAGCCAATGTCGCCATACCCGGACCGGTTGAAAACTGGACAGCTTGCACGAATCGGTGCTGACATTGCGCGCGAACCGAAACATCTGGAGCCGCCGGCACGAATCTTCGATCGAAATTATTTTTAAGTTAGTTTCATCGGATTAGATGCGAGTTCAGAAAATTGGTACTTGCCTTCTTTCGAATTTGCATTCAGACTCGACCTTCGATCCATTTAAATATCAGAGTTACCTAGTTAAGCGAGAACTACTATGCGATTCGCGTGGGCGTTATATACCTTTGTGACGATATTCTCTACGGTTCCTGGTTATTGCCAGAGCGCCGTAGATGCGCGAAACACTTATGAGCGGCTACTTTGCATAGTGCCGGTCCATGGCGCTGGGAAGGGGACGGCGGACGACCCCAAGCGGCCCCTCTATGCGCCGAAACCCGCGGACATGGAGGCGGCACGGGGCGCGGGAATTATAGGGTTTGCACAAGTGCTCAGTGATGACGGAAAGTTCATGCTCGTGGAGTATGTCGCCCGTGACCGCGAGGCATTTCGAGAGATTCTCGATGACAAGACTGTTAAAGCGTTCCTCAAGGGCAGGGATTCGCGCGCGGCTGTTGAAGCCGAGTTCAAAAAGATGAAGAAAGATTTCGATTTCACGACGTTCGGAGTGAGGTTGCCGTGAAGAGAATCCCTGTCTGTCTGACAACGTTAGTCATTTTGGTTACCGCAGACATAGCCTCGGCGCAATATTCGTACTACTACACCGATAGCCTTACGTCCGTAAACGGGGCCAACTGGACGACGAACGGCAGCGTAAGCACAAGCGGCGCTGGTATGACATCCAGTACCAGCGGTTCACTGATTTCGAAGGTCACGGCGCCCGGAAATCCGACCGCCTACGAAGTTCGGATGACTTTGGCGCTGACTACGACCGGCGGAAACTTTTTCTCGTACCTGCGGTCGACGGCGGACGGGTTGTCAAGCACTTCCGGGACATTTTATGCGACGCAAATTGCGTCGCCGACGTTCAGCGGTGCCAATTGTTCGACTTGGCTGTATCTTCTAAAGAGTGTCGCCGGGAGTGTGAGCGTGGTGTACGCCACCACTGCTCCGTGTGGGGCGAGTACGGTGGTGCGATCCGTTTACACGCCGGGGAATTCGATGGCTGTTTATCTCGGCGACGTGCTGTATGCGGTGTACCAGGATTCCGGGATCCCGAGTGGTCAGCCGGGCGTTGGGGTCTCCTGGGCGCCGGCGGGGAACACGGTCTCCAAGATTGAGTTCGGGCAGATCGATAGCGGCGTGCCGCCGGCGATCGCGTCGTCCGCATTCGGGACTTCGGCGTTTCCAAACCGTTTCGACATGCAGTGGCAGGGCGCTACGGATAATATGAACGGGACGGGGATTGCGTACTACCGCTATTATCGCGACTCGGTTTTCGTGACCAACGTTCGATTGCCGGAGGTTTCGGACCAGACGATTACGGCAGGAACCACCCACACGGTGGGCGTGTCGGCGTGCGATTTCCATCTGAACTGTTCGCCCACGACAACTCTGAACACAACGGATCCGCCGGCCGGAGCGGTGGATCCGCGGCAGGTGGGAGTGCGTGCGACAGGGGCGTACTATGGGTCGGGCGGCGAGCAAATCGACTTGCGGTCGGGCAATCTGGCGTATGCTCTGCCGCTGTTGAAGGCGATGGGCCGGGGCGGATGGGGAGTT
>JBBQGE010000040.1:0-49018 GCA_038322675.1 Bryobacterales bacterium | reverse complement strand
CCCGTAATAGCCGTAGTCGTGTCAGGACATCCCCCAACCGCCAACTTGTGCGCATGTTCGACATTTCCGTGGACCTCTTGAATCTCCCGCAAGTCTAGGTTTCACGGACATTTACGTAGACCAGTCAAAAAACGGTTGCAGGATCCTACCTGTCGCGGGGAGGGAGATCCCCCTTCTGGCGAATGTTGAGATACTCAACATTTCCGTCGACTTCTTGAGTCTCACCTAAGTCTCGGTTTTACAGACACTTCCGTAGACTGCCCAAAAAGCGGTTGTAGGATACTCCCCTCGCGGGGACAGGCGATCCGCCTACCGGCGACTGTGAAGATACTCAACACTTCCGTTTGGCGGACCCCCAATTTCGAGGGATTAATGGTTCCGAAATTCCGGCCGATGGGTTCGCATAGGGGATACGTCGTGGCGGCTACGACAAGAACCTTTGCGCATTTCAGAATCAGCAATTGCTCCGCCTACCTTCCGTTGTCTTAGTACTTCAAATGATACTTCCCGTGATAGCCGTAGTATCCATTTGGCGAGGTCTTCGGGTCCCAGTCATTCAGAACCGTTCCCAGCACTCGGGTCTGATCTTCCGAGAATTTCTTGTGCGCGGCCGCGGCGGCATCCCTGGTCGTCTTCCCGGCACGGTGGACCATCAGCACACAATCGGCGATCCGGCCTAGCACGCGGGCATCGGGCATGGTGAGCATCGGCGGCGTGTCGATCAGCACCATATCGAACTCGCTCTTGAAGCGCGCGAGAAGGTCGGACATGTGGCCGGCAAAGAGGAGATTGGCGGCAGCCGAGGTCGGCGGACCACTGGGTAACACATGCAGGCCTGGGACCGAAGTCTCCTGTATCACCTCGTGCAGCATTTCGTCATCGATGCTCTTCGATCGCAGGAGGTCCGCCAGACCCCGCTGATTCTCGAGCCCGAATATGGTATGAATGCGAGGTTTCCGCAGATCCGCATCCACGAGGAGCACCCGCCGGCCTATCTCGACCATGGCAATGGCCAAGTTGCAGACTACCGTGGTTTTCCCCTCTCCGGGGCTGGCACTGGTCAGCACCAGGACGCGGGGACGCGTTCCGTTCGAACCGGAAAACAAGATGCAGGTGAGAACGGTCCGGAAGGCTTCGGCAATGATCGATGGCTTCTGTTGCAGCGTGGTCAGTTCGACACATTGCGGCAGTTTGGGCTGGTCACCATTTTCCAGGGTGAGGGCCGGCTCCACATCCGTGTCCGCCGAACGGCCCCCGTAGTAGTAGGAGCGCCGCTTCGCTGAAGCCCGGTTCGGGATTACCCCGAGTTCCGGCACGTTGAGCCAGAAAGGGGCATCGCCCGGCGCTTGGAGCGTCCGGTCGGCCCGTTCCTGCATGATCACAAACGTGATTCCCAGGAATCCACCGCCGAACAGTCCCAGGGCGGCATTCATAGGCAGACTCGGTTTGTACGGCTTCTCCGGTGGATCCGCGGCGTCCACAACGCGTACGTTCGAAGCCTTCATGGCGGACGCAATGCTCGACTCCTTCAGGCGCTGGAGCATGGCATCGTACAGTTGGCGGTTGCTGTCGACTTCCCGCTTGAGGATGTTGTACTGGATGGCCCTTTCGCTTTCTCCCGTTACCGTTCCCACCTGTTTCGAATAGGCGTCCGCCAGGAGCTTCTCACGGCGGACAGCCTCATCGTATTCGTTCTTGATGCGGCCGATGATGGCGGTTCGCTCGCGATCCAACGCCGACTCCATGGCCTGCACCTGAGCTTGCAGGCGTTTGACCTTGGGATATTCGGGGGTGAAGGTGGCGGACAGGTCCGCAATCTGGCTTCTGAGGTCGGCCAGCTTTACCTGATACTGGCCGAGACTGGTATCGCTCAGGACATCCGGTAGCGTCTCCGGCGAACTGGTGGTTGCCATTTCATACCTGGACTGTTTGGCGACACGCTCCGAACTGGCTTTGGTGAGCGCCTCCTGCAACTGCCGGAGTTTTTCTTCGGAGACGTTGGTCTTTTCCCCGGTGAAGATGAGGCCAGCCTGGCGGGCGTAGGCCTGGAGCGCGTCTTCGGAGTGCTCCAGTTTGATGCGCATATCCTCCATTTGCCGGCCGAGCCATTCCGCCGTCCGCTGGCTCATTTTCCAGCGCGCCTCCATGTTCTGATCGATGAATTCGGACGTGAGTGTATTGGCGAAGGAGGCGGCCAGCCGAGGGTCGGGAGAGTCGACGAGAACTTCGATGATCCGGGTCTGGCCTGCCGAACGGACCTTCAGACTTTTGGCGGCAGCCTTGAGGGCGGCGTCGCGAGCATCGACGGCCTTCGGTTCGGGCAGTTGCAGCACGCTACGCCAAGAACTGACGCGCGAGTGTACATCCACATCGGAGGGGTTCTTCGCACTCTTCAGTTTCTCGATGGTACGAGACGCCAGTGTGTCGCTCTGGAGTATCTTGATCTGGGTCTGGATGTCAGCCAGGGCGGAATAGGTCTGCGATTCCGGCGAGACGTTCTTCATGTTCATGAAGTCCTGATTGACGTCCTGAATTTCGAGGGTGGTTTTGGCCTGAAATATCTTCGTCTGGGGCAGGGTGATCAGGATGGCGAGCAAGCAGGCCGCGCCCGCGATCAGAAGAACCGTGCCCTTGCGGCGCCGAAGGATCTGCCAGTACTCGAGGAGACCGGTTTCGTCCGAGCTGTCCATGGGCTCTGGGCCATAGACGTTGGCTACCTCGGGCCGGGCAGGCAGTGGCGAGGACGGCTGGTGGGGGTCTGGTAGCTCTTGCATTTGGTTACCGGCGATAAATGGCGAGGCCCGTGCCGATCTGGAGGGCGGCTTCCATCCCGCGGATGGCTGCGTTCTTGGGAACGCTGGTGGGGACGAACAGGATGTCATCCGCTTTCAACCGTACATCCTCGCCCTTGCCTTGCAGGAGGGCGGAGAGGTTGATGGGTATCTCCTGGCGATCGGTACTGCCGGGGATGGGGCGCATGATTCTCGCACCCTTGGGGGAGGCTCCACGCTCGAGACCTTCGGACAGCGACAGCACCTGGAGGGCGCTAAGGGATTCGTTTTCATTCATCACGAAGCCGCCGGGTTTGCGTACGGCGCCGATGACGTATATGAGATCGGCTCGGGGGACGGAAATGACGTCGTGCGGCCGGATGGGGACGTTTTCCTCCGGCCTGGCGGCCGACATGATGTCCTTGACGCTGACGGAAGCGGTGCTGTAGGTACCGGTGGGGTCGTCCTTGGCGGTAGGGAGCGGGATGCGGCCCCATTCGAGGCGGCGGGTGATGCGGATGGAGTTCCCGGCGTCGGGGCGGAGACCACCGGCCATGGAGAGCGCTTCGAATAGTGTTTTCTCGCCTTCGACCTGGTGTACGCCGGGCTTTTCCACGGAGCCGAGCACGGAGATGGGCTGGCTGCGCATTTCGAGGAGTTGGACGGTGACGTCGGGCTCGTGAATGAAGGGTTTGGCACGGGTTTCGAGGTCAAGTTCCAGTTGTTCGGGGGTGAGTCCAGCGGCGCGGATGCGGCCGAGCATGGGGAGCGTGATGTTGCCGCGGGCGTCGATGACGAGGGGGTCGCCTTTGCCGATTTCTTCGGCGTTGAGGACGCGGATGGCGATTTTGTCGTTGGGGCCGAGGGTGTAGGCGCTGGGGGATTGAGCGCACAGAGCTAGGGCGGAGAGGAAGATTAGGTTTCTCGCAGAGGCGCGGAGGGACGCAGAGATCGCAGGCATTTTAGGTTTGTTTGGAGAGGGTGAGGTTTTTGATCTCGGTGAGAATCTGGTCGATTCGGGTATATAGATCCGTTACCTGGGCGGCTAGCGCGGGGAGCTGATGATGCTGCCCGTCGGCAACGCAGGCTAGTTGGCGGGCGTAATCGGAGATGCTGTGGGCCCCTTTTTGGCGGCTCAGTTTCTGGAGCTTCCGGTACTCATCGTCGGAGACACGAAAGCTGACAATGCGGGTACGTTTCTGGAAGACGGTCATGCACCCCCTTCAGAGGATGGGATGGATCCAGGCACGGTCGATATCGACTGCAACGGAGCGCTGCAGCAGGGTGACGGAGAGGATGAGGCGGGCATCGCCTTTGAAGTGGGCGACGACACCTTCGGAACCGCGGAGAGGGCCGTCGATGAGGCGGACTCGCTGGCCGGTGCGGAGGTAGGGCCACGGCTGGGCGGCGAGGCCGGCGCCGGCGACCGACTGGAGAGCGGCGATTTCGTGGTTCTCGACGGGGATGAACGTCTTACCCATGGCGACGATGAGGACGACGCCGGGGATGGTGAGGACGGGAAGGCGGCGGTCGATGTCGAAGTTGCCGAAGACGTAGCCGGGGAAGAGGGGGAGGTCGGATTTGACGAGGACTCCGGAGGGGGAGCGCCAGGTGCCGCGGTAGCAAGGAACAAACGACGGATAGCCTTTTCCGGTGAGTCCGGCAGCGACGGGCTTTTCGTGATGCGACTTTACACGAATGGCGTACCAGGGATTGGCGGCGGTTTCCTGCGATGCTTCCGGGCTGGCATCGGCTGATGGATAGGCTACCGCCCCTTCGGGCTGATTTGCCTTCTGTGGAATTTCTGGCACAAAGCTCTCCTCGGTCCGGTTTGGTACTAGAACCAGCGCAGAACGAATTCCGAGTGTGTACGATTGTTCTACGTTAGTCAACAAAAATCTAAGGTACCCAGGGACGTTTCACTTAACGCGAAATGGTTTCAAAAAATATTGCGCCAACGTGCAGATTTTGTGGGGGCGAGTGGGAGTTATCTGCTGGAGGGGAAGATTCGGGATGGAGTTATCGGCATTGTGTAACTGGGCGATTAAGATCGCATCCGGAGAGAGCGAGCGGATTTGCATCGGAACGATCCGCCGGGGCGGCGATGCCGAATGAGGGTCAATATATTTATGTATACGGGACGAAAGGGTCGGTAGGGAGAAGAGCGATCCTCATGGGCACATTGCGGCGTTCTACGGCGGCGTTTCTCGCAGAGGCGCAGAGGGGCGCAGAGATCGCAGGTTTTTTAGTACTACTGGGTCATAAAAGAAACAAATTGATGTCGAATTGTTTTGCGCCAATCCCTACACCTTTTGACAAGTAGGTAAGCAAGATAACTGTCGCGTCGCGGTGAGCCCCGCGCTTAGGAGGCGCGGCTCGGGATGATGGAGAAGTACTCGATGAAGCGCTTTTTGGTGGCGGCGAGCGGCGGTAGAGTCTTCTTTTCGATGAGGGTTTGAGCGAGGCGGGCGAATCCGCGGCCGAGTTCGGTGGTGGGTTCGATGGCGCGGCCGGCGGTGAGGGCGCGGTGGACGCCGTTGTAGTCGTTCGGGAAGGTCATCATCACGGGGAGGCCGAGGATCTGCTCGATTTGTTCGGGGGTGATGACGGGGCGGTTCGAGCAGCGGTTGACCAGGACGCTGACGCGATCTTCGAGGTCGAGCGATTTCATGAACGAGTACTTCTCGCGGGCGAGGTGCAGGGACGGAATTTCCGGCGTGCACACGAGGAAGATGCGTTTGGACTCGTGCATGATTTCGAGGGAGTACTTCTCGAGGTTGCCGGAGAGGTCGAAGCAGAGGGCGCGGTAGTTGCGCCGCATGAAATCAATGAGATGGCGGATCTGGGTGGCCTCAATGCGGAATCCGGGGTTGAGTTTGCCGGCGTGGAGGACGTCCAGGGTGCCGATGGATGTGACGAGCTGGGGCCAGAGGGCCTCATCCATTTCAACGGCGTGCTCGGCGGCATCGGCGACGCTATAGCCGTTGTCGAGTTTGAGCATGAATCGCATCATGCCGGAGTTGAGGTCGAAGTCCGAGAGGATGACGGGGGTTTCCGGGATACTGGCCAGGGCGACGGCGACGTTCAGCGCGATGGTGGACGTGCCGACACCGGCCTTGGAGGGCAGGAACGAGTAGACCAGGTCGCTGGTCTCGAAGGCGGGCGCGCGCTTGGAGATTTGCTCCTGGGCGCGGTGGATGGAATCCTCCACCTGCTGGAGGTGGAACGGGAGAGCGAGGAACTCGCGAATGCCGGCGCGCATGGATTCGAGGAGCATTTCCGGATCGGACGCACGGCTGACGGCGATGATCTGGACTCCGGGCGCGTTGGATTCCACCTGCCGGACGAGATCGGCGGCGCGGCTCATCGACTCGGTTCCTACGAATAGAATGTCGGGCGCGGCGGCCCGAAGGAGCCGGGTGAACTCCACCAGATCGGGATAGTGATCCACCGTACGGACGACGCCGACGCGGCCGATATCGACCAGCGCGCGCTCGAGCCGCATCACCACATCCTGATCGCCGCAAATAATGACACTACGCAACATCAACACACCCCGTATTTAAGCCTAGAGAGTTTCCAGCAAACGAACAATTACGCGATGTGCGTAATTTGAGTGGGGACAGACCTTAGATGCGGGTGGGGGTTGGCACTGGCGAGCTAGGGGAATCGTCGTAGAGGGCCTTAAATGGGGGTGCGGCGGAGGGTAGTTCCGATTTTCAAAAAATATTAATTAGCTAAAGATTCATGGAATTAGCGGGATCGGACCCCAGAGGAATTTGGCGGCCCGGTGCTACGTTCAAGTCAGAGAGAGAGAGAACGCGGTTGCGACGAGGTTGAGGCGCCCTGGCTGGGCGCCTTTCGCATTTCAGGAGGACTCGATGGCGGTGAAGAGGGCGACGAAGAAGGCGGTGAAGCGAGGGAGTTTGAACCGGCTGGGGATGGTACGGTCGCTGATCGAGAAGTGCGCGGCGGAGATGGAGGGCAGGAAGCCGACCAAGCTGCTGCTGTCGGAATTTGTGCGGTTGCTGGCGTTGGAGAGGGACCTGGCGGGAGAGAACGAGGCGGTACGGGAGATCAAGGTGACATGGGTGGAACCAAGCGGGACGGAATCGTCGAAATCGGAATAGAGTATGCGGCGCTGCCATCGCAGAAGAAGTTTCACGCCTCGAGTGCGCGGTTCAAGGGACTGTCGGGACCGATCGGATCGGGGAAGAGCCAGGCGTTGTGCATGGAGGTGATCCGGTCGACGTATGAGAATCCGGGGCGGCTGGGGCTGTTAGGCGCGCCGACGTATCCGATGCTGCGGGATTCGACGCAGCGGGCGCTGTTCGATCTGCTGGAGGGGAACCGGCTGCGGTTCGACTTCAACAAGGCCGAGAACTTCATCGTGATGAAGGATACGGGGTCGAAGGTGGTGTTCCGGTCGCTGGACGATTATGAGCGGCTGAGGGGGACGAATCTGGCGTGGTTTGGAGTGGACGAGCTGACGTATACGGCGGAGGAAGCGTGGCTGCGGCTGGAAGGGCGGCTGCGGGATCCGAAAGCGGCGCGATTGCGGGGCTTCGCGGTGTGGACGCCGAAGGGCTTCGATTGGGTGTACGAACGCTTCATTGCGAATCCGATAGCGGGATATGAGGCGATTCTCGCGAAGCCGTTCGAGAACCGGCATCTGCTGGACAAGGTGCCGGACTTTTATGACCGGCTGCGCAGCAGTTATGACGAGCGGTTCTTCGAACAGGAAGTGATGGGTGCGTATGTGAACTTGAGCGCGGGCCGGGTTTACTACGCATTCGAACGCCGGAAGCACGTGCGGGTGGAAGCGGTGGATCCGTCGAAGCCGCTGTTGTGGGCGCTGGACTTTAATGTGAATCCGATGTGCGCGCTGGTGGCGCAGAAGGTAGGGAAGACGGTGGTGGTGCACGACGAGATTGTGCTGAGCCGGGCGAGCACGAATGACGCCTGCGAGGAGTTTCGGGCGAGGTTCGGGTGTCACGCGGCCGGGTTGCAGGTTTATGGCGACGCGAGCGGGGCCCGGATGCAGACGGCGGGCGGTACCGACTACGAGATCATCAACGGGTTTTTGCGGCGGCACGCCTATCAATATGCGATGCGGGTGCCGCGATCGAATCCGATGGTACGGGACCGGATCGCGGTGGTGAACGCCGCATTCGAGAACGTGATGGGGCAGGAGCGATTGTTCATCAATCCGAAGTGCAAGGAGTTGATCAAGGACTTCGAGCAGGTGGGCTATCAGGCGAACACCACGATGATCGACAAGATGAGCGATCCGCGGCGGACGCATCTGTCGGATGCGCTGGGTTATCTGGTTTGGCAAGAGTGCCGCGAGCCGGTTGGAGAGCGGCAGCAACGGCTGTTGTAACCGGCCGAATGAAGAAAGGGAAATCATGTTCGACATCGATCAGGAACATCCGGAATACCGGACCAAGAGCGCGTCATGGAAGAAATACCGCGACCTATATGCGGGCGGCGAGGAATTCATCAGCCGGGCGGGTGAGTATCTGCTGCCGCGGAATAAGGAACCGATGGAGGTTTACAACGAGCGGCTGCAGCGCGCATTTTACGAGAACTACATCGGATCCATCGTGGACTGGTATGCGGCTGCGCTGTTACGCCGCGAGCCGGTGCTCCAATTCGAGGGGTCGAACGATGCAGGGCGGCGCTTTTTCGGCGAGTTTACGGACAACTGCGACTTACGGGGAACGAGTCTGGCGGACTTTCTGCGGCGGCGCTTCGTGGATGCGCTGGTGTACGGGAAGAGTTATGTGCTGGTGGACTTTCCAACAGTGGTGGTAGTGGCCGACAGCCGAGCGGCGGAAGACGCGCAGGGTGCGTCGCGGGCCTACTTAGTCGGGTATTCGCCAGAGGATCTGATTAACTGGAGTTACGACGATAAGGGCGCGTTCGAGTGGGTGGTATTGAGGACGCAACGGCTGCGGAAGAGCAGTCCGGATGAGCCATGGGCGACCGAAACGGTGTGGACTTACTACGACAAGGAACGCTTCAGCACGTTTCGAAGAGTGCAAGCGACGGGCGAGAACAAAGAGATAGAACTGGTGGACGCCGGACTGCATGGGCTGGCGAAGCAGAAGCGGGTTCCGCTGTTCCAGATGGAAATGCAGGACGGGCTGTGGCTGCTGAACAAGGCCGGGTCGCTGCAGTTGGAGCACTTCAACAAGTCGAATGCGCTGTCGTGGGCGCTGACGATGGGGTTGTTCGCGATGCCGGTGATTTACTCGGAGCGGCCGTGGAGCCAGGTGGTGGGGGAGTCGTACTACATACAGTTGGGACCCGACGATAAGTTTGGCTGGACGGAGCCGGAGGGCCGCGTATACGACATCGCGGCGCGGAATCTGGTGCGGTTGCAGGAAGAGATTTACCGGGTGAGTTACCTGGCGCATATGGGCGGTCCGCTGGGGTCGACCGCACAGCAGTCGGGGATGAGCAAGGCACGGGATTACACGATAACTCAGGAAGTGCTCCGCACATACGGCGACAGCCTGAAGGACCTGGCGCGACGGGTGCTGCGGTCGATCGAGGAGGCCCGGGAAGACGGGTTGCGGGTGGACGTGCAAGGGCTGGACGAGTTCGATATTGGCGACTTCAGCGCCGAGCTGGCCGATGCCTCCCAGTTACTCGGGTTGGGAATCGAGTCGCCGACTCTGAAGAAGCAGATTTACCGCAAGCTGGCACTGAAGTACTTATGCGATGTCCGGCAAGACATCAAGGATGAGATTGCCGCCGAGATCGAGGGAGTGGTTCCGTAGCGGGCGCGGAGGAAGACAGTTACAGGAGGCTGAATGGATCAAGACCAAATTGACATACGCAACGTAATTCGCGAGACCATCGACGAATTCGTGAAGAGCGAACAGACGAAGACGGAACCCGCTTACAAAACGGAGTTGACCGAGGAACGGAAGCGGCGCGAGCAACTGGAGCAGCGCGTGAACGAACTGGTGGACGAGAACAATCGGAGCCGGGCGCGGGCCGAGGAAGTGGAGCGAGGCAGCCAGATTCGCAGCGAACTGCAGCGAATAGGCGTGGCGAAGCTCGACCTGGCGTTTCGTGCCGTGAAGGATGAGATTCAGCGGGCGGAGGACGGACGGCTGATTGCGCGGACCGAATCCGGAGAGCTGCCGTTGCGCGAGTATTTGACGCAGTTTGTCAACGAGAATCCGGAGTTACTGCCGGCCCGCATGGCAGGCGGTTCCGGAGCTATGGCGTACGCGAAGAACCCTGCCGCGCAGCCGGGTTCGGTGGATCTCGACAAAATCCGGCCGGGCATGAGCGTGGAGGAACTCGAGAAGGTTCGCCAGGAGATTTCGCGAGTGGCGTCGCAGGCGCTTCGCGCACTGTAGCAGGGGGGCGGCAGCCGGCGACTGCCGGGCAGGACAGTTGATAAGTCACAGGTAAGGAGAACAGGATAACAGATGCCAGTAATTACATCGGCCAATGTTGCCAATGCGATTGTGAAGCTCGTGGCGGTAGATGCGCTGCCGGCGTTGATGGGGAACCTCGTCATGGGTAACCTAGTGAATCGCGATTACGAACCGACATTGGCTCAGGCGGGTGACACGGTGAACGTGCCGATCCCGCCGACACTGATGGCGAACAATCTCGCGGAAGGCGGGACGGTTCAGGCCCAGAATGCGAACCTGGGGAACGCTCAGATCGTACTGAACACGCACGCCGAAGCGACGCTCCAGATTCCGGATGTTACGAAGGTGCTGGCGGTTCCGGATCTGCTGCGCTTGTACATGCAGCCGGCGGTGGTGGCGCTTGCCGAGAAAATTGAGAGCGATCTGCTCGCGTTGGGATCGCAGTTCACCGCGAATACGCCGATCGGCATGGCGGGAACCGCGGTGACCGAAGCGATGGTGGACTCGGCGGAAACCGCGCTGTTTTCGGCGAAGGTTCCGGCCAGCATGTCGAAGTATCTGGTGGTGGACGCGAACACTTACTCGCAGCTTCGCCAGATTCCCCGTTTCAGCGAATACCACACGGCCGGCGAAGCTGGTCTGCGGGCGATGATCGACGGGACGTTTGGCAAGATGAAGGATTTCTACATCTTCCGGTCGCAGTTCGTGCAGAAGACCGGCAGCGGCCCGGCGGTGGTCCACAATGTGGCCTTCGCGAAGAACGCGATCGGACTGGTGGTGCGGCGTCTGCCCCAGCCCCTTCCGGGCACGGGCGCAATCGCCGAGTACGCGGAACTGGGCAATTTCGGAATTCGCGTCACGATGAGTTATCAGCCGAACACGCTGGCTCAGCAGTTCACGGTGGACGTCCTGTACGGCTGCGGTGTGCTGCGGAACAGCCACGGCGTTCAGATTCTGAGCTAACCCGGTTAGTAAGTGAGGATCGAGAGGTCCTCGAGAGGGTGGAAGTAAGCGGGCCGACCTGAAAAGGGCCGGCCTTTTTCTTTTTGGAGTAAACGTGGACTTACGCAGATACTATCAGGAACTTCGAGATACCGAAGGACAGATTGCCGATGAACATGTCATTGTCATCAGCAAAGCGACGGAGGACGGCGGGAAGGCCGGTGTTCGCACGGAAGTAATGCGAGCGACCGCGGCGAGGCTCTTGGTTGAGAATCGCGCACGGCTGGCTACCCCGACAGAGGTGGAGGACTACCGGGCGGCTCTGGTGAACGAGAAGCAGGCAATTGAAACGGCCCAAGCCGCGGCACGGTTGCAATTGAACGTTATTTCCGATGCGGACCTCCGGTCTCTTCGCGAGCGGATGAAGCCGGGGAAAGGCTGAGCGGCCATGGCTCTGTTTAGCGATGGCGGTCCGGCGGTGATGGCTGATCTGCGCCGATACGAGAGCTCTGCCGAGAGCGTCGCGCGCGATGAGCAGATCGACCTGGACGCGAAGTTGGCGGTGGCGGCGGAGGAAGTGGGGATGGAGACGTTCTCATTTCTGTTGATGAGTGCGACTCCGCTAACGGAGACGGCCCGGAGGCAGACCGGGCTGGCGGATGTTGTGGTGACCGAGCCGATGCGGCGGTGGCACGCGGTGCGCACGCTGGCGGGGTTGTATCGCGATGCGTTCGGGTCGAGCGTCAACGACCGTTACCGGCGTAAGTGGGAGGAATACGAGAAGCTCGCCAAGGATGCGGCTGAGTATTGCTTCACGACTGGCATCGGGCTGTCGCGAGTGCCGGTTCCAAAGGCGCCGCTGCCCCTGGTGGCGGAGACAGCAATCGTGCCGGATCGGGCGGATCGGACGATCCGGATTAACTGGGTGCAAGCGGACGGCGCCGAAGGCGCGGCGAGCGACGCACTGGAGTATAGCCTGGCACCGGGCGATGAGATTCTTGCACCGGGTTCGGTACCGGCTGGAGTTACCGGATGGAACGTGTATATTGGCGTCTCCGGCGGCGCAGTAACCCGACAGAATCCATCGCCCTTGGGCCTGAACGTGGCGTGGGCGGTAGCGTATGGCCTGGAAGAGGGCACTGCCGCCACGGATGGACCGGCTCCGGATTACCTGGTAGTGGAACGACGTATTTTGCGGCGAGGTTGATATGGCAGACATAGCAACACGAGTTAGTAGAACAGTTCATGGGTTACTCAGCCGAGGGGGTGGGCTGCCCATGCACGTAGCCGCGCTGTCGCTGGCTTCCGGTGTGCAGGCCGGGCCCTTTCATGCCGCACAAGTGCAGAGCTCGAATGTCGCGGCGGAGTTAGTGGAGAAAGCCGCGACGGCCCGATATCCTTGCGTCCACATCTATTGCGAAAAGGTGAGCAACCAGCTTCGCGAGAAATTCCGGCGCTTCTCCGGAACAGCGCGGATGGTGGCGGAGGTTCGTGTATCGTTGAGCCGGCTGGAGCAGGTGGAAGGCGTGTCGCAAGTAGTCGCGAATGCCGTGACAGAGGTTCTGGATGAGAGCCGCGGCGACTGGGGACAGGGGATGTTTTACAGCGGAGCTTATGAAGTGACGTTCGGACCGGTGAAAGCGGGCGGGAAGAATTTCATCCAGATAACGAAAGTCGCATTCGATGTGGACGTGAGTGCGGATTAGTCGAGAGTTGGACACCAATGGCAAGCTATATATCTTCAAATAACAATCGCTTCTATGTGGGACTCGAACCGGCCTACGGAGTGGCCGCGCCGGTCGCGCAGGCGGTACGAATTCCCGCCGTTTCCCTCAAAACGAAACATCAACGAGACCGGCTGAGCCGCCGCGACAAGACCGGCACGAGGACTTTCGCCGGGATTCCGGCGGGTGGCCGTTTCAAGACGACCTTCGAACTCGGCACGTACATGACCGGATGGAGCGACACGGCGCGTCCGCCCGCACATGGACCATTGTTCGAGGCGGCGCTGGGCAGTGCGATGCAGTTCGCGGGCGCGCAGGTCAGCTCATCGAGCGGGACGCAAGTGACATTTGCGGCTCCGCACGGGCTTACGGCAGGACAAGGCGTGGCGGCGAACGGCGAAATGCGGTTCGTGACGGGAGTGGTGAATTCCACGAAGGTCCTGGTGAACGCACCGTTCGCATGGGGAACGGGTGCGGGCCAGACGGTTCGACCGACTTACAGTTTCGTCCCCGCGGCGGAACTGAAGAGCGCGAGCATTCTGGATTATTGGTCACCCGCAGATGCGGTACACCGGCTGATTACCGGCGCGGCGATCAATAAGGTGCAGTTGGACGTTAACGGCGATTTCCACGAGTTCAAATTCTCGGGAGCGGCGGCGGACATGATCGACAGCACCAGCTTTTCGGCGGGGCAGGCGGGTCTGGACCAGTTTCCCGTGGAGCCATCGAGTGTGGGATTCGATTACTCGATTATTCCGGGTCATCTGGGGCAGGCGTGGATCGGCGGCATTCCGGATCAGTTCTTTACGCTGGCATCGGCACGGGTGACTATCGATAACAACGTGGACCTGCGAGCGCGCGAGTATGGCTCGACTTTGCCGAGAGTGCTGGTGCCGGGCGAGCGTGATGTCCGCGTGGACTTCAGCGTCTACGCGCAAACGGACGCACAGACGAAGGCCTTGTATCAGGCAGCGCGGCAGGAGTCGCCTCTCAGCGTGATGTTCCAGTTAGGGCAACAAAACGGGCAGCTTTGCGCGGTGTATTTGAAGAGCGTGTTGGCGGAGGTACCCGAGTTTAACGATTCCGAGAACCGGCTTATCTGGCAATTCCGGAACTGCCGGGCACAAGGGAGCGGCGACGATGAAGTGGCTATTGCGTTCGGTTAGACCGGTGCGGTATCGCAGTTCAGCGGTGTGCGAATCGCGCACGATCCCGGGAGTGCGGTACACGATCCGCCGCATTTCGCTGGGGAGGCGAATCGAACTGGCGGAGGCGATTCGGGATCTGGCGCAGGAACTCGAGTGCCGCGAGGCAGGGAGCACAGCGCGGGAACAAGTTGAGGCGGCGGTATTGTCGGCGAAGATCGACCAAGTGTATCTCCGATGGGGGACGTTGGCGATTACAGGCCTGCTGATCGACGGAGCCCGGGCGACCGCTGAGAGCTTGTACGAGAGCGGACCGGAAGAGTTACGACGAGAGATCGTCGAACGCATCAAGCGCGAGTGCGGGCTGTCGGACAACGACCGAAAAAACTGATCATCGCCTTCCACTTTCAATTCGCGAACCAGGCTGCGTGGAGGTGCGGTGACTGTCGTAGACAAGGCCTGGAGCGGCAGCGCGCCTGTCCGTGGGTGGAGACGAAAGACTCGCCCCCGCGGATCGTATGGGCGCGCAGGCATGCCGTGGCGCGAGTTTGTCCGAAAGGGCTGATCCGACCCGAGTCCCTGCGGTGGATGGAAGAATTCAGCGCGTGGAAGGCGGGTGGACAGGTAGATTTTCTCCGGTTGCCCGCGCGAACGGCGGAAGCGTTTTTTGTGCTGGAACAGGAATTGAGAGCGGAGCAAAACCATGCAAGAGAAGAATGTCACGACGGAAATCGCTAAGGTGCTAAGCACGCCGAATAGCAATCAGAGCCTCAATCAGCCGCTGGCGATTGTGATGCCGGACAGTGCGGCGCAAGCGGGGAGCACCGACGTGCCGGCGGGCGGTTCGGCGAATCCGCTTTCTGAGGCCATCGCGCGGAACACGGCGCAACTGTTGGAGGTACGGTCGACGCTGCAGAGCCAGCTCGACTTACTCGCGGAGAATACCCGCGCACTGGTGGATAACACGTCGGGTAACTCGGACAGCCTTGGATCGAAGGTTGACGGAGCTATTGGAAGCGTCGCGAGCAGTATGTTGGGGGGCGGAATCCTGGGGCCGATCGTGTCGGGGTTAGCGCACCTGTTTGGCGGCGGAAGTAGCAATGAGGCGCCCGCACCGCTGGTGAAGTTCGCGTTGCCGGGTGCTGTAGGTGTAGGTGCCGGCGTAAACGCGAGTGGCTCGGGTACGGTTGATTACTCGCAGGACGGGCAGCCGCGGATGGCTGGGGCTCAGACACAGGGCGCCGCACCCAACATCACGGTGAACGTCAACGCGATGGACAGCCGGTCATTCCTTGACCACAGCGCGGAAATCGCGAGCGCGGTCCGGCGGGCGATGCTCGAGTCGAACGCGTTGAATGACGTGATCGGAGAGATGTGACATGGCGACGTTTCCCAGATTGAAATCGGGAGCGGTTGCACAGTATCCGCTGGAGCGGCAGGTGCAATTCAGCTCCCAGGTGCTGCGGTTCGTCGACGGGACGGAGCAGCGATTCCGCGAATTTGGCAGCCCACTGCGGAAATGGGTAATCCGCCTGGAGCGTCTGGATGCCTCCGAGTTACAGGCGTTGACTAACTTCTTTGAGGAGTTAGGGCCGGTGGTCGCGTTTTCGTTCACCGATCCAATAGACGGCACGGTGTATCCGCGGTGCTCGATTGAAGGTGACACGTTCACGAGTACCGTGTTGGACGAATGGAATAGCAAGACGGAATTAACGATACAGGAGAACCGCGCGTGATGCTTGTCTTTCCACAACTACAAACAGGCGCCGGCGGGCAGTTTCCGATTATCCGGCGAAGGACTTTGACGACAATGGGGAACACGCTGGCCGATGGCAGCCGGATCGTTTATGCCGATGGGCCGCTCCGGGCGAACGCATGGGATTTGACGTTACGCGATCTCAGCGACAACGAGTGCGCGGCGATTCAGCAGTTGTTCGAAAGCGTCGAGGGGCGTAAGGGGACCTTTACGTTTCTCGATCCCGTATCGAATTTGCTGGCGCACAGCGAGGAGTTAGACGGCTCCTGCTGGACCAAGGATCCGATGCTGCAGATCACGACCGGGATCGACGATCCGATGGGCGGGCACAGGGCGATCCGACTGATCAACGCGGGTCAGACCGGGCAGTCGCTGACGCAATCGCTGGCGGCGCCGGCCTGGTTCGGATATTCGATGAGCGTGTATGCGCGATCGGACGCCGCGTCGCCGCTGTCGCTGGTGCGATCGAGCCCGACGAATACGCAGATGCGCGTGTTCACGACGGGTCCGGGATGGACGCGTTGCGCGGTATCGGGCGCATTGAACGCGACAGAATCGACGGTTGCCTTCGCACTCCAGTTGCCTGCGGGAGCGTCGGTGGATTTGTTCGGCATCCAGGTGGAAGCGCAGCCGGGAGCATCCGCCTACAAGGCGTCGGGCGCGCACAACGGAGTGTACTCCCATGCGCGATTCGACCACGACATGCTGCGCTCTGTTTGCGACGGCCCGGACCAGAACCGGTTAGACATTCGCATCGTGGCAAGAGACTAACATGCAGGATCTGAACACCATCAAACAACAAGAGGTCACAGAGACGCCGCTGTTCCTGTTCGAATGCCGGCTCGCATCGGGCACAGTAGAGCGTTGGAGCACGCATGGCGTCTCCTTGGATGGGGCGACTTATCGCGCGCGTGTGCTGACTCATAATCTTTTCGAGTTGAAGTCGCCGGTGGATGACGGCGCCGATAACTCAGCCAAGATCTCGCTGGTACTGGCGAATGCCGATTCCTACTTTTCGGAGATCGAATGGAACGAGGGGATCAAGGGCGCCCAGCTAACAGTGCGGTTTGCTTTCTACGATCTGGCGGCAGGCGCGGTGGTAACGAATCCACGGGTAGTGTTTCGGGGGATCGCGGGACCTCCCGATGAGATCACGGCTACAACGTTCAAGGTGACATTTGCAAATCGTCTGAACCTGCACCGGTCGCTGCTGCCCGAGATCCGGATCGAGCGGCGTTGTCCGTGGGCTTTTCCGGGTACGGCGGATCAGCGCAAGGACGCCGTAGACGGCGGGGCGAAGGCGCAGTTTTCGCCGTTTTACCGCTGCGGATACTCGGCGGGCGCGCAGGGCGGCGTGGGGAATGTGGATGCGCAGGGCAAGCCGTTTGCTGCGTGTGACTACACGCGCGGACAGTGCGCGGAGCGGGGCATGTTCGATACCGACAGCAGCGGCCATAAGACGGCCCGCTTCGGCGGAATCGAGTTTGTGCCGGCATCGGTGTTAGTGCGCAGTTACGGCGAAAAGGGAATACACGCTTCGCCGATGTTAGATAACGAAGCTCGGTACAACGATTTTGTCCCGCTGGTTTATGGGACTGCCTGGTATCAGCCTCCGGTGGTGTTCGCCAGGAACGACGGAAATCTGACTCGTTTCGAAGTGCTGCTGGGCGCGGGCGAGATGGAACGAGTGGTGAAGGTGGTGGTGAACGACGTCGAGATCCCGGAAGGCGTGGACGGCGCGAACATGACGGGCACGGGATGGTTCCGGTTAGTAAGTGCCGGCGGTCGTGAGGGCGCATTCAATCCGGACTTTAGCGACGGGCCGGGCAAGCCGATGGGCGATCCCTACGGCAGCATGGCCTTCCTGTCAGTGGTGGTGCCGACTCGGATTAACAGCGGATCGTCGCTGCCTAAGATTCAGGTACTCGCGCAGGGAATAAAGTTGCAGCGCTACGACGAGCAGGGTGCGCAACTGGATCGAAGCTTCACGAATAACCCGGCGTGGGTGTTACTGGATGTGCTGCTGCGGAGTGGATGGCCGGCGAGCGATTTGGATCTCGCGAGTTTCGCGAAGACCGCGGCTTTTTGCGACGATCCAGTCAATGCGAAGGATCTGAATGGTAATTCGGTTTCGGTTCCGCGATATCAATGCAACTTAGTGGTACGGCGGCGCAGGAGCGCATCGGACGTTGTTCGTGGAATCCGGAATGGGTCCGCGTTGTTGCTGTCGTACGATGCATCGGGATTAATCGCATTACGCGCCGAGGGTCCGATGGCGGTGCAGCAAGCGGAGAAAGCGGAGGGCTCGAACAGCGTCGCCGAACTCGACGGCGGATGGCCCGCGTACGAGTTCAGCGACGGATCGGCGCCGTTTTCAGGTTTATTGAGGAAGCCGTCGGGCGAACCGCATATCCGGTTCTGGGCGCGGGCGGCATCGGAGTCGCCGAACCGGTTCACAGTAGAGTTTCAGGACGAATTCAACGAATATCAGCAGGATAGTTTGTCGCTGGTGGATGTCGATGATGCGATGTTAGTGGGGCAGGAGGTGACTGCGCCGCTAACTGCTCTGGGACTGCCGAACTTTGACCAGGCCGGGCGTATGCTGCGGCTGCAATTGAATAAGAGCATCGCCGGGAACATATACACCGAGTTCGCAACCAGTGTCCGCGGATTCGGGTTAGTGCCGGGCGATCTGATTACTCTCACCTACGAGAAGGAAGGGCTGGTTAGAGAACCGTTTCGCGTGGTTCGGGTTGCGCCTGGCGTGAATTACCGGACGGTGGTGATTACTGCTCAGTATCACGATGATTCGTGGTATACGGGCGACGGAACCGGAAACCATAGTGGACGGCGGCAACCTGCGTTCGGTCTGGGGATTCCGCGGCCTTTGTTAGGCGAGACTCTAGATGCGAACGGGCATCCGCAGTTCTCGGTGAAGGAGACGGCGAAGCAGTCGGCGGATGGCAGTTACCTGGTGGCGCTGAAGGCCGGTTTCGCGGCTCCGGCGAAGCCCGTGAAGTCTGGATTAGCGATTCCGATGTTGAGTCTGTCGCCTTCGATTGTGCAGACCGGCGGTGCGCTGAAAGGCGGACAGATTCTCTACCATGCCGTCAGCGGAGCGGATTCGGACGGCAACGAAGGGCCGCTATCGTTCACGGTTCGGGCGAATATTCCGGCCGGCAGCGATACGAATTGCGTGCGGCTCGAGGACCTGAGTTTTTCGGGCACCACGTCGAGCTTCAACGTGTATCGAGGCGACACTCCGACGGACTTGTGCCGGATCGCCGCGGGCGTGGCGGTGGCTTCGACGTTTGTCGACAAGGGCGACCCGATAGAGCAGATCGCAGGTCCGCCGGACGAGAATTACGATCACGCGAACTTCTACTGGCGATTCGAACTGCAGCCCGAAGTGACGGCGGATATCGCGTCGGCAAATTCGATCGGCAGCACTGCGCTGCATATGCTGACGAATGATAATCGCGGCGCAGTGGTCCGGGTCGCAAAGGGTAAGGGCGCGGGTCAGGAGCGCGTCGTGATGGCAAACGACGGGACCACGTTGACGGTGGCTCCGAAATGGGATATCGAGCCGAATCATACCAGCGTGTTTGTGGTTGCGGAAGCGAGTTGGAAATTCGGATCGCTCACCGTGCAAGGGCCGGCAGAGTTCGAGATTCCGAATCGCAGCGACGCGATGGTGCACATTCTCGGGCGGTCGGCGAACGTTCACGATCAGGAGTGCGCGACGGAGTTGTCGATCATTACCCGATGGAAGATCGGCGGGGCCGGAACGGTGGCGGTGGACGAGGATGTTCCGCCTGCGGCGATTTTCGGACTTGTCCCGGCGGGTCATGGGACGGTGGAACTGGCGGGAGTCGGCTTTGAAGATTTGACGAATACGCGCACGATCTCAGCCGGTACGCTGACGTTGCTGTACGCCGATGAACTCGCGGGTGTGCCGTCGCTTCGGCCCGCGGCGGACTGGAACGACAGTGCCACCACGATCGCGTTCGCGAGTGCCTGGTCACTGCGAGCGGGGAATGTGCTGCAAGTAGAAACGGAAGTGATGACTGTGGTGAGCGGCGCCGAGGATGGACTATCCTGCAAGGTGGTTCGTGGAACACATGGTACAACCGCGCGGGCGCATGGGGCGGCGACCCGGGTATATGTGCTGTTACGGCGCGTGTACATTGTGCCGTTCGTTCGGGATTTCTTTGGAAGCCAGGCGAGCGGGAGTTTCTCGTTCCCCATCTATCTGCCGGATGTGCGAATCGGCGCGGCGGAGTTATTTCTCACGAACGATCGCGGCGATAGTCCGACATCGAGAATTTCGTTCATGGCTCTGGCGAACGGCGGAATCCGGACGCTGTCAGGCGGTCAGTTCTCGCTGCAGGTGGACGGTGCGCTGTCGCTACAGACCGACGCCGCGCCGCAGTTGATGGTGGAGGATGGGCATGCAGTCCGCGATGTTTATGCGGTGATTCGTCTGGCGGCGGCGGGGGACGTGAAATTGCGATTGAAGCAGGACGGAGTGCCTTACTGCGATTTGACGATTCGGGGCGGCAGCTCGCGGGCCGTAGTCAACGGATTCGGCCTGGATCCGCTAAGGGCGAAGTCGCAGTTGAGTCTGGACATTGTGGGTGTGCCGCAGGGTTCGACGGTGTTTCCCGGCGCGGACCTGACGGTCACCATCCGCATGTGACTTGTGTTGACGAGCGGCGGCAATCCAAACTATAGTCAGGTTGCCGCCTTGCTTTTGGTTCAGCACGTATCGAAAGTATTCCCTCTGTATCGCCGGCCTTCGGATCGGATCCGCGAAGCTCTGCCGTTTTTCGGAAAGCCGCGGCGGACCGATTTCTGGGCGGTCCGCAATGTGAGTTTCCAGGTAGAAAAAGGCGAGGTGCTGAGTATTATCGGGCCCAACGGATCGGGCAAGAGCACGCTGCTGCAGATAGTCAGCGGGATCCTGCAGCCGACGATGGGCCGGGTTCTGAAGCAGGGCCGGGTGGCGGCGCTATTAGAGCTCGGGGCTGGATTCAATCCGGAGTTTACCGGCCGGGACAACGTTTTTCTAAATGGCGAAATCATGGGTCTCTCGCGCCGCGAGGTATCGGCGGCGTTTCCGCACATTGAGCAGTTCGCCGGTATCGGCGAGTTTATCGATCGTCCGGTGAAGGAATACTCCACCGGCATGTACGTCCGCCTGGCCTTCTCCACCGCCATCCACGTTGAACCCGAAATCCTGATTGTCGACGAGGCTCTCGCGGTGGGGGATGCTATTTTCGCGAACCGCTGCGTGCAGAAATTCGAGGAGTTGAAGCGCCGCGGCGTCACGGTTCTGTTTGTATCGCATGATCTGGGATTGGTGAAGCGATTGTCCGATCGCGTGATCTTCATGCTGAACGGTCGGGTGTCGGCGGAAGGCGAACCGAAGGACGTGGTGAATCGCTATGTCGGTTTCGTGCTGGAGCGCGAGAACGCGGACGCGACGCTTGAAGCGGAGGCCGACGAGCACTTACGGCCGAGTTTCCGCCATGGCGATGGAGCCAGCCGTATTCAGAAGGTGGAGATACTGAGTGAGACGGGGGAACCGCGGACCGCAATTAGCAGCGGTGAGCGGGTAACGATCAGGATTCAAGCATTTTTCAGGCGGGCGGTGGCGCAACCGGTGGTCGGGATTCTGATTCGCAACCGGCTGGGGATCGATGTTTTCGGAACCAACACTCGAGTGGAGCACGTCGAGTTAGGGGAGTTTCCAGCGGGCGATGTGCTGGAGATCGATTTTGGAATGGAGTTCAATCTGAGCCGCCAGGAGTATACACTGACTGTCGCGACCCAGTATGCGGATGGAACCAGCCAGGACTGGCTGGACGACGCGGTGCAGTTTACTATCGTGGATCCGAGAGACGTGGCCGGATTCCTGAACCTGAGTCCGGTAATCGAGTGGCGTAAGTCTGAGGCAACGGCTGAGTTAACGACGGGGATGCATGGCAACCACTAGTAACACTGAAGTTCTGGATACGCGCTTCTTCGGCCACCCGCGGGGTCTGTCGACGCTCTTCTTCATCGAGATGTGGGAGCGCTTCAGTTACTACGGAATGCGCGCCCTGCTGATCCTGTTCATGACGGCTTCCGCCGCCAACGGTGGGCTCGGATTCGATGTGGCAAAGGCGGGAATCATCTACGGACTATACACGGCGAGCGTGTACTTACTCAGTTTGCCAGGTGGATGGGTAGCAGATCGAATTACCGGCGCTCGACGTGCCGTGCTGTACGGCGGGATCCTCATCTCGGTAGGACAGTTCTGTCTCGCACTCTCCGGACTTACTCCGTTTTACACGGGCTTGCTGTTGATCGTATTGGGCACTGGGTTGTTGAAGCCAAACGCCAGCACGATTGTCGGGTTCATTTATCCCCCGGGGGACACCCGTCGCGACGCGGGATTCTCAATCTTCTACATGGGGATCAATCTGGGCGCGTTTCTGTCGCCGCTGATTTGTGGTTGGATCGGGCAGAAGATCAACTGGCACCTCGGCTTCGCCATGGCAGGTTTTGGCATGATCATCGGCCTGGTGCAGTACACGCTTGGAGCGCGCAACCTGGGCGACGCGGGCACCACGCCGCCAAACCCGGTTAGCGGCCTGCCGAGTAAGTTGGGCTTGGCCCTGCTCGGCGTTCTAGCGCTCGTTGGTCTCTGTGCCTTGCTGATCTCGACCGGCGTCTTTGTCCCAACCGCCGAATCGATCGCCGATGTGTTCGGCGTAGGTCTGCTGCTGATATCGGTCGCGATTTTCGCCTGGTTATTACTCGGCCGCGGATGGTCGCCCGTGGAGCGGAAACGACTGGCCGCCATTCTGGTGCTCTTTCTCGCGGCCACGCTATTCTGGTCGGCATTTGAGCAGGCGGGCAGTTCACTTACACTGTTTGCACAGCGCAGCACAGATAATCACATATTCGGATTTGCCTTTCCCTCCAGTTGGTATCAGGCCCTCAACGCGATGTTTATCATCACGCTGGCACCCGTGTTCGCATGGATTTGGATCAGCCTGCGCGGACGGGAGCCATCGAGTCCAACTAAGTTTGCCTTGGGGTTGCTGTTTGTAGGCCTAGGTTTTGCCGTCCTGATTCCGCCGGCCTTGATGGTTGGCGGATCGGACGCGCGCGTGTCGCCATGGTGGCTGGTGATCACCTACTTATGTCACACGATCGGCGAATTGTGCTTGAGCCCGGTTGGACTCAGTGCGATGACGAAACTGGCGCCCGCCCGGATCAGCAGCCTGATGATGGGAGTCTGGTTTGTGGCGATCTCGGCCGGCAATTACATCGGTGGGCGGATGGCCTCGCTGTATGCATCGCTTACCGTAGCCCAGTTATTTGGAATCGTGACCGGTTTCTCGCTGGTTGCGGCAGTGGTGATGTTTATCCTTGTTAAGCCGACAATGCGGCTGATGTCCGGGGTCAAATAGATGAGAATTGACGACATTCAAAAAGCGATTCGTGATGAAGGCATTGACGGCTGGCTGTTTTTCGACCATCATATTCGCGATCCGCTGGCATATCGCGTTCTGGACTTAGAGCCTAAGGGAATCATGTCGAGACGCTGGTATTATTACGTGCCGGCCGAAGGAGAACCGCGGGGATTAGTGCATCGAATCGAGTCAACTACTCTGGATGCTCTGCCCGGCGCGAAGGTGGCGTACGCCAGTTGGGAAGAACAGAAGCAGGGTTTGGCGAAGTTACTGATGGGTTCCAAGCGCGTCGCAATGGAGTACTCGCCGGGGTGCGCGGTCCCATACGTCGCAATGGTGGATGGCGGGACGCTGGAACTGGTGCGAGCCTGCGGCATCGAGATTGTGACGTCGGCGAACATGATTCAATACTTCGAGGCGCGCTGGACGGACGAGCAACTCGAATCGCACCTGGAGGCCGGAAAGTTAGTGGATCGAATCCGTCGCGACGCGTTCCGTTTGATTGGCGATCGGATCCGGTCGGGCGCGGCGATTAACGAGTGGGACGCACAGCAGTTCATCCGGGATCAGTTTCAGGCTAACGGATTGTTTACGGATCATGGCCCGAACGTTTCGGTGAATGCGAATGCGTCGAACCCGCACTACGAGCCGCAGCCGGATTCCAGTTCGCCGATCCGCGCAGGTGATGCTGTGCTGATCGACTTATGGGCAAAACTGGATCGTCCCAACGCCGTTTACTACGACATCACCTGGGTGGGCTTCTGCGGCGACGATCCACCAGCGGCCTATCAGAACATTTTTCAAGTGGTGAAGGAAGCGCGCGACCGGGCCATTTTTCGAGTCCAGGAGGCTGTCGCCTCGGGGCAGACGCTCTATGGCTTCCAGGTAGATGACGCGGCCCGGTCCTATATCCGGCAGCAGGGTTTTGGCGATTACTTCTTCCATCGCACCGGCCATTCCATCGGGACCGATGTTCACGGCAATGGCGCGAACATGGATAATCTGGAGACTCACGACGACCGTCGCGTGATTCCGCGTACTTGCTTCTCCGTTGAACCTGGCATATATACTCCGGAGTTCGGAGTCAGGTTAGAAGTGAATGTGTATGTCGGCGAAAACGAGGCGCGAGTAACTGGCGAGGTTCAGCAGGAGTTAGTGAGGATATAGAAAAGGGGCGAATCGCGTCCGGCGCAATAACCGTTAGTGCCAGCTACAATCAGGATGGATGCAGTTCATTCATGTGCTCTCGTGCGGCGGAACAATCGAGAAGATCTATTCCGAACAGACCGGGTCAGTACAGAATGTCGAGGACAAGATCGCCCGCTACCTGGATTGGCTGCGGCTTCCTGGCACCGAGGTAGAGACCACGCGGCTGATGAACAAAGACAGCCTGGAGATGGATGACGAGGACCGCCGGGTGGTGATCGACGCGGTGCGCGCGAAACTGGCCGAATGCCCTGCCCCGGTCGTGATCACCCACGGAACCGACACGATGGTCGAAACCGGACTCGCGGTACGGGCGGCCATTCCCGATCTCGCTGTTCCGATAGTACTCACTGGCGCCATGACGCCGCTGGGCTTCGAACGCAGCGACGGCCTGCAGAACCTGACGGAGAGCCTGATGGCCGCGCAATTGCTGCCACGCGGCGTCTGGGTGGTCATGCACAACCAGGTTTTCCCGATCGATCGCGTGCGCAAAGATCGGGCCCATGCCCGGTTCGTCCGGACCGAACCGCCGCCCGAATGAGGGTTGTCACCTGCGCGCCCGGTCTGCATCTCCAGAGGTATGTACGAAACCACTGTGCGATTCGCGGGCGGAGTAGCGTTTGAGGCGGAGGCTCGCGGGCACAAACTGATCTGCGATCAGCCCGTCGGAAACGCGGGACTCGACGCCGGCATGACGCCTCCCGAATTGATGCTGGCCTCGATCGGCACCTGCGCGGGTTATTACGCCGCCCAGTATCTGGCGGCTCGGAACATGCCGGCCGACGGCCTGACGATCCGCGTCACTGCCGATAAGGTGATGCAGCCGGCGCGAATGGATCAATTCCGGATTGAGGTGAGCGTGCCCGGCGCCGATAGCGACAAGCACCGCGAAGGGCTGACGCGCGCGGTTCACAAGTGCCTGATTCACAACACGCTGGTACAGCCGCCGGCGATTCAGATTGTGATTGAGCCGGTTCCGACGCTGGCTTGAGGGGCCCCTTCAGGCCCCTCGCTCGACGATCTGCATGTTTTCCGGATCCCAGTGCATCACCTTCTGATCGAAGTACGACATATTCGATAGAAGAGCCGGCCCGGCGGCGCGAAGTCCGAAGACAGCGTCTTCCGTTACCGGAGTGCGGGTACGGATGGCGTGTTGGAAGGTCTCGTGATGCGCCACCTGTTCGGTGTAGCCGCGCGGCATCAGGAATCGCTCCTCGGTAACCGGGTGGATATTCTGCACCGTGGGATCGACTTCCGGATAGCGTTTCGCATACTCGTCGCGGATCTGTTTTGCGATGGCCTTGGGGAACGTGCTGGCGGTGGTTCCCGGCGCTGAATCGCGCTCATGTTTCTGCAGGACCAGCGCGTTGCCGACCGACAGGTTCAGAATACCGTCGGTGCCGACGAAGCGGAAGCCCGAGCCGTCGGAGCCACCCGTTCCACCTGCTTCAAAATTCACGCGAAGGCTGATCTGGAAGGCGGAGTGATTGGCCGTCTGAGGGTAATCGTACATGCCCATCATCAGGTCGGGCACATCGCGACCGTCCTTCCAATAGTAGGTGCCGCCGGATGCATACACGCGGCTCGGACCCAGGGCATTCATCACGTAGTGAATACCGCTGAACTGGTGGACGAACAGATCGCCCGCGATGCCGGTTCCGTAATCGCGGTAGTTGCGCCACCGGAACAGACGCACGGGTTCGAACGGGCGTTGGGGCGCGGATCCGATGAAGCGATCCCAATCGATGGTCTGGGGCGAAGCGTCGGGGGCGATGGTGTATTGCCACGCGCCGAGCGGCGAGTTGCGATCCCAAAACGCCTCGATCATATGGACATCGCCGATGGCGCCGCTCTTGATGAGTTCCTTGGCCTTGGCGTAGAGCACTGAACTGACGCGCTGGCTGCCGACCTGGAGAATGCGCCCGGTCTTTTTCTGGGCGTTGATGACCATGTGGCCATCCTCCACCTTTTGCACCATGGGCTTCTGGCAGTAGACGTCCTTGCCGGCGTTCATCGCGTCGGTGGCGATGCGCGCGTGCCAGTGATCCGGCGTGGCGACGATTACGGCGTCGACGTCAGGACGCGCGAGCACCTCGCGATAGTCGCGACTGGTGAACACCTGATCGCCGTAACGCTCGCGGGCAGCGGTCCGGCGGCCATCGTAAACATCGGCGACAGCGACCAGTTTGACGCCGGGTAAAGAAGTAACGGTCTCGACATCACCCTGGCCCATGATGCCGAAGCCGATGCAAGCCATCTGGACGTGATCATTCGCGGCGAAGGCCCGTGAGCCGAATGCCAGCGAAGAAGCGGCGGTGGCGGTTTGAAGGAAATGGCGGCGGGATACAGACATATTCCTATGATGCTACGAAAGCGGCTTCATTTTCACGTTCTTGAATTCGACGACGCTGCCTTTGTTGTGTTGCTGGAAGGCAAGGTAGCCGGTGGTGTAGGTATTTTTCTCGTCCACGTAATCGACGACGGTCTTCCCGTTCACCTGAATGATGATGTGGTTGCCATTGGCGATGATGTGTTGATTTCCCCATGTGTCGTCCGGGATGAGGGTCTCCTTGATGTTGACGAAGTTGTAGAGGCTACCGGTGCGCTTCCAGTCGGTGTGGCTGCTGTTGACCTGGGCTTCGTACCCTTTGGGAAAGCCGGGGCCCCAGGCGGTGCGGAAGTACATGCCGGAGTTGCCGCCGTGACTGATTTTGACGTCGGCCTGGAACTCGCAATTGGTGCATTCCCGATCCATGTAGAACAGGTGGCTGCGCTCGCCGTCGCCGACGATGGCACCGTCCTTGACGGACCAGCTTTCCGGGTTTTCATTGGCTTTCCAGCCGTTGAGCGTCTTGCCATCGAAGATGGTGATCCAGCCGTCCTTGCCGGCTTTCTTGTCGGCCGCAAAGCAGGCGGCACTCAGAATCAGAGCGGGGATGAGAATTCGTTTCAAGAGCATAACTCATCAGAGTCTATCAACATAATTTGGGGCTCGCGGTAAACTGAAGGTTTCAGGAGGTTCGATGGCTGCTGTCGCGCGCCGAAAGAGCGTCGAGGTGAATGTCGGTGGTGTGAAGGTCGGCGGGAACAACCCGATTGTGGTTCAGTCGATGACCAACACGGATACGGCCGACACCGCGGCGACCGTGAACCAGGTGATGGCTCTGGCGAACGCCGGATCCGAACTGGTGCGTGTCACCGTGAACAATGACGACGCCGCGAAAGCGGTTCCGAAGATCGCCGAAACATTGTACAAGTTCGGCGTGCGGGTGCCGATCGTCGGCGACTTCCACTACAACGGCCATCTTCTGCTGAAGAAGTATCCCGATTGTGCGCGTGCGCTGGCGAAGTACAGGATCAATCCCGGGAATGTGAACATCGGCAAGAAGCACGACGATAATTTTCGGACGATGATCGAAACCGCGATTCACTACGACCGCCCGGTGCGGATCGGCGTGAATTGGGGATCGCTCGATTCCGTGCTGCTGACGCGGATGATGGACGAGAACAACCTGCTGGCGGATCCGCTGGATGCGAAGACGGTGACGATGAATGCGATCGTGGTGAGTGCGATCGAGAGTGCCGCTGCAGCCGAGCGTCACGGGTTGGGGCGCGACAAGATCATCATCAGCGCGAAAGTCAGCGGCGTGCAGGATCTGATCTATGTCTACCGGAAACTGGCGAGCGAGTGCGATTATGCACTGCACGTCGGATTGACCGAGGCGGGACTCGGGTCGAAGGGAATCGTCTCGACGACGGCGGGACTTGCGGTGTTGCTGCAGGAGGGGATCGGCGATACCATTCGCGCATCGCTCACTCCGCTGCCGAACGGCGACCGGACCGAAGAAGTGATCGTCTGCCAGCAGATTCTGCAAGCGCTGGAGTTACGAAGTTTCACGCCGCAGGTGACCGCGTGTCCGGGTTGCGGCCGCACAACGAGTACGTTCTTCCAAGACATGGCCGATCAGATTCAGACCTATCTGCGCGAGCAGATGCCCATGTGGAAGACCAAGTACACCGGCGTGGAAGAGATGCGCGTTGCCGTGATGGGCTGCATCGTGAACGGGCCTGGGGAATCGAAGCACGCCAACATTGGCATCTCGCTGCCAGGCACTTTCGAGGAGCCGGTGGCGCCGGTGTATATCGACGGCCGGTTGAGCCTGACTCTGCGCGGCGACGGCATCGTGGCGGAGTTTATCGAGATCCTGAATAACTATGTTGGCCGGCACTACGCGGCGGTCGACGAAGTACCCGTCGAAACGACGGCGTAGCGTGGACGAATCGGCCGAATTACGCGACGAGTTGCGGCTGTTGCGCGAGCGTGTGGAGGCGATTGAGCGCCGTCTGGCGATGCCGCCGCAACGGAGTGTGGAGCCTGTTCAACCGCCGCCACAACCCCTTTCGGAGCCCCTCGCGCCACCTGTAGTTCCGCCGCCACGTCCACGAAGGCCCGAGTTCGAAACTCGAGTTGGGCTGACTTGGATCAATCGCATCGGCGTAGTGACCCTGCTGCTCGGCGCGGGATTCTTCTTCAAGTACGCGGTTGAAAACGACTGGATCGGGCCGGTGGCGCGGATCCTGCTAGGGATTGCCGCCGGGTTGGGGGCACTGGCTGCGGGCGATCAGTTGCACCGTCGCAATCAGAGTCTGTTTGCGCAAGGAATCTCGGGACTCGGAATCGCCTTGCTGTATCTGTCGGTCTACGCAGCGTACGAACCCTACCACCTGATTCCGAACGTGCTGGCATTCGCGGCCCTGGTGTTAGTGACTGCGGCAGGCGCAGCGCTCGCCATCTACTACGACGCGATTCCAGTCGCGGCACTCGGGTCATTCGGCGGCTATCTCACGCCCGTGCTGGTGCGGCCGGCAACGTGGGCGCTCTATTCGTATCTCCTGCTGTTGAATGTGGTGGCGATGGCGCTGTCGCGGACTCGCGGCTGGAAAGCACTGGAGTACCTGGCGCTGGCGTCAACGGTGTTGTTGTATGCGATTTCGTTCGATGCGAAGGAATCGCTGCTCTGCACGTTATTCCTGGCCGCTTACTACGCGTTGTTCGTCTACGCCGGCACGGCCCCGGTCCGGATGGCGGCGCAGGTGCTGGCCGCATTCGGACTGGGCGCACTGTGGCCGCAGCAGGTATCGGTATTTCTGCTATGTTCGCTGGCGCTCGCCGTAGCCGGATTGGTGTGGGTGCGCTCCGATGTCGCGCTCGGTGCGTTTTGGTTGGGCTACCTTGTGTGGGGCACCGAAAATATACGGAACGCGGGTCCGGCATTCGTCGCCATCACGCTCGTGTTTCTTTTGTTCTGCGGATGGACGATTGTGCGCGAGCGCCGGGCCGCCGTGCTGGCGGTGAACGGACCCGTTTACTTCGCGGCCGCATTCGGACTGCTGGATGTGCAACACCATGCATGGATGGGCCTGCTGGCTCTCGGGCTCGCGGCAATTCATCTTGCAGCGGCGCGGCAGTTGTTCGAAGTGGATCCGCGCGCTGCGCTGCTGGCGCTGGGATTGGGCGCCGGATTCGTCACTATCGCGATTCCAGTACAATTCGCGGGTTACTCGGTGACCATCGCCTGGGCTATGGAGGCCGCGGCTCTCGCGTGGATTGCTCGGCGTTACCAGCAACCGCGCGCCATCTGGTTTTCGCTGGGGATCCTGTTATTCATCCTCATACGGCTGCTCGCCGTCGAGCGCGAGTTGCCCGTAACCTACGTCGTACTCAACGCGCGATTCGTGACCTTCACGATCGCGGCGGTCGCGTTCTGGCTGGTGGCCAAGTGGATGACCGACGAGCGGCCGGCGTTGGCGGTCTACATCATGGGACACGCGCTAATGTTGTGGGCGCTGGGTATGGAGATCGACGCGTGGGCTCGCAGAACGTCGGCTCCGGCCGACGTGGAGAGCGTCATCACTGCGGGCATTTCCATCATGCTCGCCGCATACGCCGTGATTCTGATTGGCGCAGGCGTGCTGACCTCGACGACGGTGAACCGCATACTCGGATTGGCGCTGATCGGCATTGTGATCGTGAAACTCTATCTATACGACGTATGGCTGCTGGGGCGTCTGTACCGGACCGTCGCGTTCGTCGCGCTGGGCGCGCTGCTGGTGCTCAGTTCCTATGTTTACTCGCGGTATCGCGACCGCATCGAGACATGGTGGCGCGAACGGGCATAATGAGTAACAGTGTCCGACAAGAAACTGACGGCCCATGTGAAAGCCGCGGGTTGAGCGTCGAAGCTGAGTCCAAAGGTTTTGGACCAAGTGCTGGCGCGGATTCCGCGGGTGATTAACGATAACGTTCTGGTTGGTTTCGATACCGCCGACGATGCCGGCGTGTACCGGCTTGCGCCGGAGTGTGCCCTGGTACAGACCGTCGATTTCTTCACCCCGATCGTTGACGATCCGTACACGTTTGGCGCGATTGCGGCTGCGAATTCGTTGAGCGATGTCTACGCCATGGGCGGGCGTCCGGTAACGGCGCTGTCGATTCTCGCGTACCCGGGAGACGGGGATCTGGACGATCTGTCCGAGATTCTTCGAGGCGGGGCGGAGAAAATGCGTGAGGCCAAATGCGTGGTGCTGGGCGGCCACAGCGTCAACGATCCGGAAATCAAATTTGGATATTCGGTGACTGGGACCATTCATCCCTTGAAGGTGAAGACCAACTCGGGCGCCCATCCGGGCGATGCTCTGGTGCTGACGAAGTCGATCGGCACAGGCGTGATCGCGACAGCGTTAAAGCGCGGTATTGCCGATCCGGCCCACGTGCAGGCAGCGATCGATAGCATGCTGACGTTGAACCGGAAGGCATGCGAACAGATGCTGTTGTTCGGCGTGCATGGCTGTACCGATATCACCGGGTTCGGACTCATCGGGCATGCGCGGGAGATGGCGCTGGCGAGTAAGGTGACGCTCGAGATCGAGTATCGCGCGGTGCGATTTCTGCCGGGCGCGGTGGAGTACGCGGCCCAGGGAGCTATCCCCGGCGGCCTCAAGAATAATCGCGAGTTTGCGTCATGTGTTGTGGACGGGACTTCGCCGGTGGATGATCTACTGTACGATCCCCAGACCTCGGGTGGGTTGCTGATCACGATGTCGGAAGCCGATGCCGAAGCGTACCACCGGCTGTACCCGCCGTCATACCGAATCGGCCGCGTGTTGGAACCTGGAGAGAAACCAATTTGCATCATATGAACGATTCGCCGATTATCGTTGCACTCGATTTGGAATCGGCCGAGCAGGCGCGGTCGCTGGTTCACGCGCTGGGCGATGAAGCGGGATTCTATAAAGTCGGCATGGAGTTATACGCGGCGGCTGGACTCGATTTCGTGCGCGAGTTATTAGGATCGGGGAAGCGGGTATTTCTCGATCTCAAGATGTACGATATCGGCGAGACAGTGCGGCGGGCGGTTGCCCAGGTGGCGCGAGTGGGTGTGCAATTCCTCACCGTTCACGCCAGCAGTCCGGTGGTGCGCGCCGCGGTAGATGGGCGCGGCAGTGCGAATCTGCGGATCCTGGCCGTCACTGTGCTAACGAGTCTGGACGCCAATGATATCCGCGAGCAAGGCTACGAGCTCTCTCTGCAGGAATTGGTGACACTGCGGGTCCGCAATGCGATGGCGGCAGGAGCGGATGGCCTGATCACGAGTCCGCTGGAAGTCGCGAGGGTGCGGGAACTGGCGGGTCCAGATGCGATTCTGGTAACGCCGGGAGTACGGAGCGCGGGCGCGGCGGTTGGGGATCAGAAGCGCGTGGCGACGCCGGCCGAGGCAATCCGAAACGGGGCGAACTACTTGGTAGTTGGACGGCAGGTGACGCGCGCGGGCAATCCGGCCGAGGCGTATCGCAGTTTGCAAGCCGAACTCGGACTATAGTAACTCGATTACATACGACATCCGGTTATTAGCCTTCATTCATAACTTCTATTGACCGTTCTTATGCACCGCTGGTAAATCTTTATCCATTGGTCTGGATCCGCCTCACCTGGCGGAACATGGGAAAGGGTTTCAACATCAATGGAGAACGTTCTGCTTGGGGCAGTTCTAACTTGCTAGGCTATCGCTTCACGTCGCCTCAGGCAAGCAAGCAGGATAACGCACATCACGCGGTTGGACGATAACACAGGGTGCAGTTCCGCTGGGAGACGTTGAACCAGACGAATGCAGTCCGGTTTGACGTGAATTCCGTGACGCTGGACCTGGGCAATATGGGATCGTTCGGTGAGTACTCGGATACGCTGACGCGCCCACGGCAGATGCAGTTCGCAGCCGCTACGATTTCTAGACTCTTGACAAAGGAGGGACCCCTGGCTCATCCCCCTTGCGTCGCGGTTCGCGCGGGTGTACAACTCAGGCAGGTGGTTCGCAATGATTGATTCCGAGTACACCGTTGATCGCGAGGAAATCGAGCGCTTGGCGTATTCTTATTGGGAGGCTCGCGGCTGTCCCGAAAATTCGCCCGAGGAAGACTGGCATCGTGCGGAAAGCGAGTTCCTGGCCCGCGCCGAGTCCATTAGCAGTCTCCAATCGCTCCAACAGGCAACTATTAAATCTACAGAGTCGGCGTTGGCCGCGAAAGCCTGAGCCGCCGCGCTCAGACTGTACAGATCTTAACCGCTTCGGCGAGTGAGGTCATAGGATCGCGCACGGGCACAAACTCGTGCGCGAAATATCCGGAGTAACCCGTGTCGGCGATGGCCGCCGAGATGGCGTGCCAGTTCAACTCCTGCGTGTCATCGATCTCATGCCGGCCGGGTACTCCGCCCGTGTGAAAATGCCCGATATGTTGGATGTTGTCGCGAATTGTGCGGATAATATCGCCTTCCATAATCTGCATGTGGTAGATGTCGTAGAGCAATTTCACCCGCGGTGAATCCACTCGCTTCACGACATCGACGCCCCACGCGGTATGGTCGCATTGATAATCGGGGTGATTCACCTTGCTGTTGAGTAGCTCCAGGCAGATGGTGACGCCTTTGTCTTCCGCCATCTTCTTTACGCGATTCAGGCCCGCCACGACGTTGTCCTTGGCGGCATCGTCGGGCATGCCGCGCCGGTTGCCGGAAAACGTGATAACGTTCGGCACTTTGGCAACCGCTGCGCGATCCAGATTCTCGCGCATTTCCTGTTCGAGCTTGTTGTGGAGTTCCACCCGGTTCCAGGCATCGGGGATGGTGCCCGCGCCGGGCGTCATCGCAGGCACCAGGCCGTATTTCTTGAGCGTGGGCCAATCGTCATGTCCGACGAGATCGATTCCGCTAAGTCCGATTTTTGCACCATGGCTGCATAGGTCATCGAGGCTCATCTTGCTATAGCACCAGCGCGCGGCCGATTGTTTCAGCCGTCCCGCGGGCGCTGCTCCGTTCACCTGCGCAATGGCACCCGCAGCCGCCGCCGTCATCATCCAATCTCTGCGTGTCATGCTTGGCATCATAGTACGGAACAGCTCCGACGTGGAGGCTGTCCGTCTCCAAATCCGCGAGGCCGTACCGCAGATACGTGCAAGGCATGGACCTGCGTGCGAAGGTGCCTTGCGGCATGGGAGTAGTATAGGGCGTGTAAAGTGCGGAATAGGTCCGACGTGAAAACCACACATTGCATCAGCTACGAAGAAGCCGAGACGATCGTGCGCGGCATTGCCGACAAATTGCTGGAATCGGGGAGGGCTGCGGTGATTGCGGTCGCCGATCCTCACGGGGAATTGATCGCGTTCGCGCGCATGGATGGTGCGCCGCTTGCGTCCATCGCGATCGCGTGCAGCAAAGCCTACAGCGCCGCGCGGGGACGTAAGCCGACGAAGGACATTGGCGACAAAGCTCGCGACCCAGTGGAGGGATTCGATATCGCGTATTTCGGCGATGCGAAATTCACTGGCTTTGGAGGCGGAATTCCAGTTTGGCGGCACGGCGAAGTGGTTGGCGCCGTCGCGGTCAGCGCACTGCCCTCGGCCGAAGACATCGAACTCGCGACGTTTGGAGCGACGCTGGTTGGGGAGTCCTGAGGATTGCTGCACGCGGCTCCTGCCGGGTTGACAGGACTTCGCGAACGGCTGCGGGCGCTCGGCGTCACGCGCGAGTATCTCCGAAGCATGACCGAGCGCGGCGACGATCTTCGCCACCCTCTGACGGCGACTCGTGTTGCCAGGCTGCTCGACGATCCCGCAGCGCTGGCCGTGCGCCTGCTCTTCTGCGGCGAGCCGATGTCACGCCTGCAGGTTGAGGAGGCACTTGGTGCGGAGGCCGCCGGCGCCGCGATCGGCCGTGGATTTCTGATCGCCGAAGAGGAACTAACCCGCTCGCCGTTCCACCTGCGATTCGTTTGCGGTCTGTTGCTGGCCAGCGATTATCTGAACGACGAAGATCGCGATGCTGTGATGGGTGCGGGCGAGACCACAGGTTTGCTGTACAAGGCAGCCGATCACGGCCAACCGGATCGCGTGCTCGATCTCGGATGCGGCGCCGGGACCATCGCATTGCTGCTTGCTGGCCGCGCTGATGCCGTAGTCGGCACCGATGTCAATGCGCGCGCTGTTGCGCTGGCGCAATTCAACGCGGTGGTGAACGGAATCGCGAACGCCGAGTTTCGCACGGGAAGTTTGTTCGAACCGTTGCAAGGCGAGCAATTCGACCCGATTGTCTCGCAGCCGCCTTACTATCCGGCACCGGCCTCGACTGCGGCTCAACTCACCTATCTCCACGGTGGACGCCGCGGCGATGAACTCGCGAACCGCATCCTGGACGAGTTACCGGAACACCTGGCAGCGGGTGGTCGCGCGCTGATCTTCACGTCGTGGCCCGCGGACCATGCCCGGTGCGCACCAACAGGCATGAGCGTTCTGGAATTGACGACGAACCAGCGGGAGTTACACGGAACACGGCAGAGCCTGAATGTTTTGGAGCATGGCCGCGAAGTCTGGAAGACCTTCGAAGTCCCAGCGGACGATTGGCCCGCCGTGAGGCCGTGGCGAATCGACCAACTGATTGCTACGCAGAAGTTGTTAGAGGCGTCCGAGGAGACACTTTCGAAAGCTCGGCTTGAGTATCCTCTGCCGCCGTCGATTTTGCAGGAAGGCGATCAAATGCTACTGCGCTTCCCGCCCGAAGTGCTGTTGGGAACGGTTCCGGTGGACTCGGCGATGGTGCCGGAGAATTCCTCCATGCGGCGCCAGATGCTGGCACGCGGTCTGCTCACGCCCGCCTCGAGCGAGTGATAATCATCCTCATGGAGTTCCGCTTTTACCGTTTGCGGTTCCACTTCACAGCCCGAGATACGATTCACTTCCCAACCGGAAAGCCGGGCAACATCCTCCGCGGCGCCTTTGGCACCATCTTCCGCCAACTTGCCTGCCTGCCCGGATGCGATGACGCTAAGACATGCTCGGTACGGCACACCTGCGCGTACGCGCGGACGTTCGAGCCCGCCTCACTCGGCGAGGGACCGAGCGGACTCGCCGATTGGCCGCGGCCATTCGTCTTCCGCGCATCGCACCTGGACGGCCGCACGGTGCGTCCACGGGATCACTTCCATTTCGATGTCCACTTGTTTCAACTGGAGGGCCCAACCATCGCGTTCTTCGCTCTGACTTTTGCGCAACTCGCGATCGAAGGACTGGGACCGGGGCGCGGCCGCGCGGCTCTGACGGCGATGGATCAACTGGATCTCGCGGGCGCTCGCCTGGCCCGGTTATTCGACGGCGAGAAGTTTTGCGGGCCCGCCGAAGTGGAACCCAGTTCGGTGCCGCTCAACGGTAACTCAGCCCCCGTCAGCCGCATTCAGGTTCGATTTCTCACGCCGACTGAACTGAAGGCGGCTCATCAGATAGTGCCGCGGCCCGAGTTCGGCGTCCTGATGAATCGTATCCGCGACCGGCTGAGTACTCTAAGCGCCCTCTATGGGAAGGGTCCGCTGCCACTCGACTACGCGGAATTTGGCGAGCGGGCATCCCAAGTCGAGATGACATCCTGCAAACTCGCTGATGTTCACGTCATGCGGCTCAGCACGCGGACTGGTCAGACGCATCCTCTGGACGGATTCGTCGGCACTGCGGAGTATAACGGCGAGTTAACGGAGTTTGTGCCATATCTCGAGGCTGCGCATTTCAGCGGAGTCGGACGGCAGACCACTTGGGGAAAAGGCGAGATACTTGTGACGGGACGGGAAAATCGATAACTCGAGGACAAGCTTGCTTCGATAACTTGGCGCGGGCCGGATAACCCGGATGCGATCTCGATACCGCATCCGGGTCATCTGTCGATTCACGGGCGGCTCAGGGCGACCGTTACTGTCGGCACTTCAGACATGGTCTTCGCCCATTCGCGTTCTACCTTGCTGCGCAAGAGTTCGCGGCCTGTGGCCGTTCCCGGCGTCCACAAACGGGCCAGGAAATAAGAGTCGCCGTAGCGGTTGAACACCATCGAGCCCTTCTCAGACGCGGCGGCCGTCGATTGAACCCCGTTGCTTAGCGCGATGACGCCGTTCTTGCTGTCGCGGCACCGCAGGAACAGAACGCCCGAGTCGGCTTTGATCTCGATCTTGCACGGTCCCGGCGGAATCACCGTGCTTCCAACGTGAAACTCGAACGGAACATTCGCGGTCACGATCGTGTTGTTTTGCGCGAACGCGGCCCCAGTGGCAAGCAGCGTCAGCGAACCCAGAGTTGCGAAAAAGCGGCTGTTCATGGTGGACCTCCTCAAGTCCGAGCGTTGGCGGCCGGTTGCATCGGCTTTTCTTTACCTTTGCCTTACCGCCTCGCTTCGGCTTGTATAAATGCACTCGTCGCGCCATTCTCATGGCATCTTGCACTTGAACCCGAAAACTGCCACTTACAAAGGACTTAGCGCAGGTAGCTTCATTTCGATGGGGGCTGCCAGGCACGAAAAAGTCTATCCGATTGTGCTAGACCTATCCATTCAGTTAGAAATATGCTGTTCTAAAGAGACTCGATGGAGCGGAACCCTAGACTGGTTGGCATCGGCGGCCATTTGGAAGGCAGCACGTACGCTTTGGCGGACGACGAAATAGGTATTGGGCGGGATCCTTCCAATACTCTCGCGATCGACGACTCATCCGTTTCTCGGCATCATTGCGCGATCCGCAAAATCGCGGACGACGAGTTTGAGATTCACGATCTCGGCAGCCGCAACGGTACGGTAGTGAACGGGATTCCGATCAGCCAGCGCGTCCTTGCCGACCACGACGAGATCCGGATCGGCCGCTGTCACTTTATCTTTCTGACATCGAATTTCGATGCAGACTCGGACTCTAATCCGTTTCAGTTGGATGAAGATACCGCGGACACTCGTGCGCTCAGCCAGGTGAGTGTTGCCGCTCCGTCGCTTCAGGAGTTAGCGGGTCTGCAACTCTCGGGCAGTCTTGGCGTGCTGGTGCGGATCGCCGCAAGCATTCATGGTGCCGGCACGATGGATCAACTGTCAGCGCGTGTGCTGGAGGCGGTCTTTGAGGCGATTCCCGCCGAGCGTGCGGCAATCATACTGTTCGACGAGAACCGCGATGAGCCTGTATTCACTTACTCTCGACAGCGGGACGGGAGCACCAGCACTACCGTACGGGCATCTGCGCAGGTAGTGGAGCGGGCGCGCCAGGAAGGACTGCCGGTTCAAGCTAGCGGGGCGCACGTTGATCAGTTCCGCCGCATGCTGGCGGCCCCGCTTATGAGTAACGGCAAATGCGCAGGTGTTTTATATCTGGAATCGAACGCAGCCGGAGAGGTGTTTACCGACGGCCACCTGCAACTCGCGTCGGCCGTCGCGGGGCAGCTCGCGGCGCCTCTTGAAAACCTGCGGCGCCGCGAGTCTCTGGAGCGGGAGAATCAGCGATTGCGCGAAGCCGTGAACGTGGACAGCGACATGGTCGGCGCGGGTCCACGCATGCGGGAGATTTTCCAACTCGTCGGCAAGGTGGCGCCCACCGATTCGACGGTGCTGATTCGCGGCGAGAGCGGCACTGGGAAGGAATTGATCGCGCGAGCCATCCACCGCAACAGTCCGCGTGCAAAGCAGCCATTCGTGGCGATCAACTGCTCGGCGGTGACGGAGACTCTGGTGGAGAGCGAGATCTTCGGGCACGAGAAAGGCGCGTTTACCGGTGCCACCATGCAGAAGAAGGGCAAGCTCGAGTTAGCGGATCACGGCACGCTGTTTCTCGACGAGGTCGGCGAGCTTCCAATGGCTTTTCAAACGAAACTACTGCGTGTCCTGCAGGAGCGGGAGTTTGAGCATGTGGGCGGGACTCGGACCATCCGCGTGGACGTGCGCCTGATTGCGGCGACGAATCGGGACCTGGAAAATGCTATCGCGGCGGGCAGCTTCCGCGAGGACCTTTATTACCGGCTAAACGTGGTCTGCATCAAGACGCCGCCGCTTCGGGACCGCCGGGAGGATCTGCCGGTGCTGGCGCGTCATTTCGCGGAAAAGCACGGAAATCGTACGAAACGGAAGGTGGTTGGGCTGTCTCGGGAGGCTATGGAGTGCCTGGAGGCTTACGACTGGCCGGGCAACGTTCGGGAATTGGAGAATGCTATCGAGCGCGCGGTCGTGCTCGGGTCGACGGATCTTATCCTGCCTGAAGATTTGCCGGAAGCTGTATTGGAGACATCGGAGGCTGGGTCGAGTCTGCCGGGCAGGTTCTATCAAACAGTGAAGGAAGAGAAAAAACGCAGTATCCTGGCCGCGCTGGAACAGACCCAGGGCAACTATACCGAGGCGGCGAAGTCACTCGGGTTACATCCGAATTATCTGCACAGGTTGGTTCGCAATTTGAATTTGAAGTCGGAGATCAAGAAGGTCCGCGGGTAACTCCCCAAGTGTCGCTCGGATGGGCGAAAATATTGGTATGGACCTCACCAGCAAAGCCTTCGACAATGGTGGGAGCATCCCGCCGAAATACACCTGTGATGCCGAGAACGTGTCTCCGCCGCTCGCGTGTCGTGGCGCGCCGGACAAGACCAAGAGTTTCGCACTAGTCGTCCACGATCCCGATGCGCCTAACGGAGATTGGGTCCACTGGGTGATCTATCACTTACCGGCGAGTCACACCGAGTTATCCGAGAATATCCCTGCAAACGAGACGCTTTCGAACGGCGGCATGCAAGGCCGCAACGATTTCAAAAAGATCGGTTATGGAGGACCGTGTCCGCCAAGCGGGACGCATCATTATCACTTCCAGTTGTACGCCCTCGATAGCACGCTGCCGCTCCACGCGGGCGCGACGCGCCAGGAGTTGGAGAAGGCGATGCACGGCCATGTAGTCGCCGAGGCCCTGTTGATCGGGACGTACCAGCGGCGGAAGTAGCCGGGGCACTATTTGCGGGCCGGCACTCTCGTCAAAAACCCGAGATCGCGAAACCAATCGATAAACCTGAATTGCCAGGTCCCGAACGGAATGCCATTTCGATCGGTAAGTCCGCCGGTCATGCGGGTCCCGTCGGGCAGCGGATCACCAGGATGACGCCCATTGCCATACAGGTGTAACTCGATGTTCTCCACCTTGGCGCTCAGCAACGCACTGTAGTATTCCATCGCCCAAACGGCGTGCACGCGGTCCCCCGGTCCGGCTCCCGCAACAAAGGCAGGAGGAGTATTCGAGGGCACCGGCGGCGGCGTGCGATTCTTCGCAAAGGGCGACGGTCCGGGATAGATAATTCCGGAAAAGTCGGGCCGCGAAGTAACTCCCGGGTGCTTCTGGTCGAACTCGTCGAACCGGACGGATGCAGCCGCCGCTAACTCCGCCCCCGCCGAAAACCCCATCATCCCGATCTTCTGGGAATCGATGTTCCATTCTTTCGCATAACTCCGCACCAGCCGGATCGCCTGAAGCGCATCGTTCACGGCGTCGACTTGCGGATCGTACCCATCGCGCCGGAGCCGGTTTCGCAGAATAATCGTATTTACGCCGTAGTTATAGAAGAACGGCACGAAGTCCGCGGCTTCGCTGCCCACGTTCAACGTGTTGTGACCGCCGCCCGCCACCAGAATCACAGCCGTCCCGGTGTTCAAGCTCGGATCCACTTTATGGACCTCGATCGACGGGTCGTGGATGTTGACCATGCTGTTGATCCGGCCCGGTACCGTCTGGCTCATGTTATACACTTCGGCCTCGCGGACCCGATCCATCTTCAGGAACGGCGACCCCGGCGGATACAGCGGGATCACGATGCCGCCCGGCAGGATGGGCTGCGGCGCATACGGCGCGTCCGTCGACGGGCTCGGCTTCGGAACGTTCATCGGCGCCGGTACAGAGGGCAATCCAGTCTGCGCGTTCGCCGCCAGCGACAGCGCGACTACGAATAGGAAACGGGGAGTCGGCATGTTGATAAACCCAGGCTCTTATTGTGCCACTCTCGTACAATGTCTTCGATGACGAACTCACCGCTCCGGCTCAATCCCCATTTGACGTTCAATGGCGAATGCGAAGCCGCCTTCCGCTACTACGCGACTTGCCTCGGCGCCAATCTCAAATTCCTGCTCAAATACGGTGATTCGCCACTGGCGCAGGGGACGCCTCCCGAATGGCACGACAAGATACTCCACGCGACACTCACCGCCGGCGATTTGATTCTGACCGGCGCCGATGTCCTGCCCGGCGAATACCAGCGCCCGCAGGGATTCTCCGTCATGCTGCACGTTCCAGAGCCCGCCGAAGCGGAACGGGTCTTCCCCGCCCTGGCCGCCGGGGGCGAAATACAGATGGCGCTTCAATCCACCTTCTGGGCCGCGCGGTTCGGAATGTTAGTAGATCGGTTCGGCATGCCGTGGCAGATTAACTGCAGTAACGCGGCCTGACGGACCCGGTATCCTGGAGTTATGTGGTCTACCACTAAGAATTGCAGCAAATAACTGGCGGCTCAGCTCGAAGAACAATACCGTCGGTAGGGACAACTACCTACTGGATGGAGTGCGACCTCGGGCTGTTCAGGGCTGTTCACATCGGTGAATCAAGTCAGCGGCCAGTTCGACAGCCAGGTCTCCCGTGCAGCTTCGTTATCCTACCCTTGTTGCAATGCTTCGGTTATCGATCGATCAGTGGAACCAAGTCAATGAGACGGGCTGCGGACTGTCCGGCTTCATTGGGTACATACTCATCTGGCCGGCAAGTGAGAACAATGACCTGAATGCTTTCAGCGATTTCCACCAGGAACTCGCGGAGCCACAACATTCTCGATGTATCGCTCTGGGTAAGCTGATCGTCGAGCACGATCGCGCTGTTGAGTTGCTCGGCGATGGTAAGCCGGAGAAGCGTGCTGAGTTGGCCCTTCGTCCCAACCGAGAGCAACTCGACCTCACGGTCGCCACCCGCGGCAGCGATCCCTTGTGTTTTAAGGTCCGGACCGAGCGTCAGTTTGCCATAGCGTCCAGAGGTTAAGTCTGAAAAACGCGACGCGATGGGTCCGGCCAGCAGTCGGCCCAGGTGACCGCTTTCCTCCTGCTCGGCTTCGCGTAGCGTTTTCCGAAGAAGCTCCCATGCGTCGTATTCGAGCTCTGTGTTGCGCTCCCATTGCTTGGCCATCTCCAATTGCTCCTTCGCTTCTTCAGCGCGTTGTCTGGATACATCGCCACCGACATGCTGAAGGGCGCCTCGCTTCTGCTGGATTTCGTCGGAGATCTGCTCGAGATCGGCCCGAGCGGTCTCCAGGCGACTGCGAGCGTCCGCCAGCCTCTCTTCCGTCACAGGCGGGTCGGGCAGGGGAATGGATCGCAGCTCGAGTTCGACCTGAACGACGGCCTCGCGCACGGCCTTCTCATCGAGCTTCGCGGCTGACTCCCGCAGGATTTTGAGCGAGCCTTCGCCTGACGCTTGCTCCATGCAGGCTTGTCGCAACTCGTCCGCGGCTTTTTGATGGGCCGCTTCCGCGGCCGCCAGGTCTCGCTTGCACTCCTCTAACGCTTTCTGAGCTTTCTGCATGCCCCGATTTTCTGCAGCCGCCAACCCCTCGATTTCGGCCTCGAGAGCCGGCAGTTCCTTGGCAATCGCGGCTTGACGGCCGGCGATCTCGCTCTGCCTGGTCCGCCAGTCACCCTCGAGCGCTTTGCTGTTTTCGTTTTCGCGAGCCTGCTCCACCGCAAGATCTGTCGCGAGCTTCTGGGCCGTTTGCTGCAATGTATCGTGCCTGGGCCGCAGCGTTTCCAATCGCTTTTCCACTGTGGCAACATCCGTGAGCCCGAGCCTTCGGGCCGCTTTGTCGAGCTTCGCTCGATCCGCATCGCCAAACTGCTTCTCGAAGTCGGCGTGCCTCTCCTTGCGCTCCGCCAGGAGACTGGCCCAATCCGGTTGATCCCCTATGCGCTGCTCGAACTGGGCGGCCGACGCACGCGCCGCCTGGATCTCGCGCTTGCGTTGTTCACTTTCACCTACAAGCTGCGCGAGTTGCTCGATGGTTGTGGCTTGCGCGAGGTTCAGCACAGGCGCGGCCTTACTCTGCCAGCGGCGTTCGAGGCGCTCCATCTCCTGCCTCGCCTCGTCCGCGCCACCCGCGACCGTTATCTCGGCCAGACCCTCGATGTCGAGCCAGATCTGCCTGCGAGCACCCGCCTCCCAGTCGTCGCTCAACTGGTGATCCTCGACTTGGCCGCCATCGCGTTGTATCGTTACGCGCAGGTCGCGCTTGGGCCGCAACGTCACTGCCAGGCCGACGTCGAGCTTGCCGGCTACGATGCTCAGGTCGTTCTCCAAGCGCCGCAGGGCCGTCAACTGAACGTTGTCGGGCAGCGGAAACAGAGGCTGGGAACTTTCTAGCGACACGGCCGTGGCTCGTTTCTGCCGGGCCTCTTCGCGCCATGCATCGATTTGAGACAACGACCTCTCGGCCTGCTCCAGATCCGCCTGCGCAGTCTTGAACCGGAACAATTGCCCGATCAGATGCAATTCGCGCTGTTGCTCCTGCGAAACGCGGAGAGCTTTTTGAGCAGCTTCGAGCTGATCCCGCAGACCGCCGACGGCCTTCGCCGCTGCCTCGATTGCGGTGATCCGATCAAGCAGGCTTTGATTGCCATCTCGCTCCGCGTGAAGGTCGGATTGGCGCTTCTCGAGCGCGTTGTGCTTGAGCACCCGCTCGCTGGTGCGATTCGCACCTTGAAGCTGAGCTAGTGCGTTCTCAGCAACCACGATTCGCGCCGCGGCGACGCGCATAGCATCTTGGGCCGGTTTCTCCGCGCTTTGGAGGCTTGCGACAAGCCGGGCCAGATCGAACTGCCGCTGCTCGGCTTTCGTCACCTCCCGAATCTGCTTCGTGATATCGGCCAGCCGAGCCTGGCTCGCCTCCAGACGTTCCACGATTTGCCGGCGCTGCTTCTGTTTAGCGAGATCCGCCTCAAGCGCCGCGACTTGAGCTTGCGCTTGCTGCTCGGTCTCCTGGCTTTGCAGCTTGCGATCGAGCAGTTGCTGAATTTCCAGTTCAATCGCGGCTGTCTTCTTCAATTCCATCTGGCAGTCTTCGTAGCGATTGAGGGCCTGCACGATGGCCTCGCGCACCTTGGTCCATGGCGAGTTCTTCCCGCTCTTCTTCGCGCCCTTGCTACCGAACGCTAGATCCACGTACTCCTGCGCCTTATTGAGCACGGAGCGAAAAGTCGGGTCCTCGGCCATCGCCTGCAGCACTTCCGCAAGACGCTTTTTGCCCGATTCATCGGAGTCGCCCGCCAGGGCCCGCTCGAAAATCGCGTCCACTTGATCCTGCCCGGCGAACAGCACCGTGGAGACGAAAGATTCCGGCATGCCCTTAGTCTTAGGAGCGCCTTTGCCTGGCGGCGCAATCCCCCAGCGCAGGATTTCGCGCAAGCGCCCATCGACATCGCGCCCGCGGCATTCATTGCTGAATTCGATGCCGTTGCGCGATTCGTCCAGGAACGACGATCCGCCCGCGCCAAACGTCTTGCGTACCCTCCAAATTCGCTGCGGCTCGCTTTCGAAGACGAGCTCCACATGAGGCTCGCCGGAGCCGCTCCAGTTGACAAATTTCTCGTGCTCTTTCGCATTGTGCTGGAGAAGCAGCACTGCCCGAATTGCATGAGCCAGGCTGGACTTGCCCAGATCGTTGGGGCCGAACAGCACATTCAGACCCGGAGCAAAGTCAACGCGGGCTCGCCGGACGCAGCGGAAATGTTCGACTGAGAGGGAGAGCAGTTTCACCTGGAGCGCGCTCCGCTTTGCGTCTGCTTGAGGACTCCACTGATCCTCAAGGTCTTGTAGAGATGATAGAGCGCACGGCGCGCAACAATGCCGTCGCGTTCAGCCGCTTGCTCCTCCAGCCTGGCGACTACAGTTTTGAGCACCTCGGGAAGAACGTAGCTATCGAAGTCCGCCCTGCTGGCCACAAGCTCGAGACCGCTGTCGTCGCATGCGAGCACTCCCGCTTTGCCATGAGCCGCTTCGGTACCCTTCAGTTCCTGAATGATGGCGTCGACGCGCTCGCGTTCGCGCAGGTTCACCTCCATGGAGAAGGTCAAGCGCAGCACGCAATCCTTGAGATCCTGCTGGCGCAGTTGCTCCAGTTCATCGAGGCTGGTGCAACAAGACTCCTTCCAATGCCAGCGGCCCACCTTTTCCTTTTGAATAGCCGGCTGGCCCTGCCGCGAGAAGAAGACCACCGCGACGAAGCCCATGTCCGACTCTTTAAATGTGTCCGCTTCGGGGGTTCCGGGATAGACTGCGGGACACGATCGAGGTGGCAGTTCCTTGTACCGGTGATTATCACCCAAAGCCAGATAATTCAGACCGCGTTGCTGCGCCGCATCAGTAGCAATCGGGAAGTTGGTCTGATGGCCCGGCATGTCGAAGGTCTGCCCATGCACCAGTCCGATGCGAATGCGCTTGTCGCCGGGCTGACGCTTGGAGAGCCGCAGCGCGAGGTCGTCCGCTCCCGCGGTGCTGCGGCATGGCGCCGCGTACAGCACGGCTTCTTCAGAGAGCGGGAATTCATAGCCGTCGCGATCGATGACATGGACCCATGCGGGCAGGCTGCGGCGAAACGGATGATCGGCGGCCCACACCGAGTTGGGCCATAGCGGATCGTGGTTGCCGGGTAGCAGGAATACCGGGCGATTCGTCCATTTGCGGCGCCCGAATAAGCCCAGGAGGCTGCGCCACCAATCATCCGATGGCATCGGGTCGTCGAAGAGATCGCCGGCGCACAAGACGGCATTGACCGCGTAGCTTTCGGCCACGCCGAACAGCCGGTCCACGACTTCGAGGCGAGCCCGGGTAAGCTTCTTCTGATCTTCTTCAGAGAAGGCGGGAAAGCTCCGGCCCAGGTGCCAATCGGCCGTGTGCAAGATCTTCAACGCCACATCCTGTTCCTCCATCGGTTTCATTCAAGAACAAACTCCACGTCCAATAAGCGCGTGACTTCCGGCGGGCGATAACGCCGTTCATGCGTGCGCTCCCGCCACTCCTCGTATTTCTCATCGTCCCGGTTTTCGAGCCGCTGCATCTTGGTCTCCAACCGGTCGATCTCCGCTTGAATCTTGCGCATCCGCTCCTCGGCCTGATTCCTTGCTTCGGAACCGAGCGCGGCATCGCGCTTCTCCTCGGCCGCTCGCAGGGTCTGCACTTCGTCGTTCAGCTCCCGCTTGAGCACCAGAAGCTGATCTTCCACGTAGCGGTCGATCTGTTCCAGGCTACGCTCGAAGCGCTGCTGCTCGTATTGGGTCACTTCGGCTTGGTCTTTGAAAATCATGGCCTCTATCGCATCTTCGAGTTCCGCCTCGAGGTTGATACCCGTGGCCTCTTCGTCGCGATCCCGCGGTTTCTGATCGAGGAGCCAGCGCGCGCATTCATCATCCAGCGGCGTTTCAGCGCCGTCCACTATAGCCGTGGCGATCAGCCGGTCCACGCGCTCGAATCCTCTGTAACGGACGCGGCTCAGGGCCAGGCGCCCACGCTTGCCTTTGCATTGCTTCAGCTCTGCCGGCGCGGACCTGCCGAGCTTCCAAGCGACCTGGAACCGATGAGATGCCAATGTCCGAGCCTCCTCCACCGCGGCCTGAACCAAAGGATGGCCCAAGTGCAAGGGATCGCTGCCGTCCAGATCCTTCGCACGCCCGATCACCACTGATCCACCATCCTGCCAGCCATCAGGCAGGTCGGGGGAAGGCATCAGGTTGTAGCGGATATGGTCATCGCTCACGACCCGGCGGTGCGCGACGTTTCGAGCACGCAAGAATCCGCTCATGATCTGGTCGAGGTCATCATCGATGCGCGCCAGTCCTTTGGGCAGATCGGCCTGATATTTACGGAACACCTGCTTCACGCGGGCATCGAAGCGGGTTTCGATGAGACCCGCGGTGCGCGACCAAGTATGCTCGTAATTCTGGCGCTGCTCTTCGATGTCCTCACGCAGGCGCCGCAGTTCGCTGATTATCTCGTCCTGCGTGCGAGCGCGCTCATAGATGCGGCGGAGGCGTGTCTCGAAATCGCTGCCCAGCGCCCCGGCCAGTGTTTCCGGCGCGTCGGTAGTGGGCTCATGCAGCACCACGTCGGACGCGTCCAACACCTTCCCAAACAAGTCCAGCTTGCTGCTGAGGATCTCGAACGTGAGCCGTTGGGCCTCGTTGTCGGAGGCGAGGAAGTTGACGACTGTCACATCGTGCTGCTGGCCGTAGCGGTGGCAGCGCCCGATGCGCTGTTCGATGCGCTGTGGATTCCAGGGCAGATCGTAGTTGATGATGGTGTCGCAAAATTGCAGGTTGAGACCCTTGGCTCCCGCTTCGGTTGAGATGAACACGCGGGAGCGAGTCTTGAACTCGTGCACCAGCGCCAGCCGGACCGCTACGTTACGGCTCGGCTTCCGATAAGCCGGCAGCGAATCGCCAACCTCGGTCTTCCAGCGTTCGAGCGCTTCCGTCGCCCGGGGCGAATCATTGGTTCCGGAAAAAAGCGTGATCTCATCCGAGGCGAACCCGCCTCTTTCGATCAGAAAATCGCGCAGGTAACTTTGGGTTGCCAGCGATTCCGTGAAGATGACCACGCGGCGGCGCTCCCGCTCCGAGATGACCCGCATGACATCGAGCAACTTCTCCGCTTTGCTATCGCGCGGGAGACTGGCCGCTTGCTTGATGAAGCCATGGACCCGCTGAAGTTCCTGTTCGACAAGCGATGGATCGGGCGCTTCGGGAGGCTCTTCGGATGAAGCATCGGGCTGCGTGTCATCCTCTTCCTCCAGATCGCGCGGGAGGCTCTCGTCTGGCGGGATGCCTTTGAGGATCGCGTCCAGCCGCCTCGCCACGTTTCGGAGACTGGCCTTCAGCGCCTCGACGGAGGAACCCATCAGCCGGTGAAAGCTGATCAGCAACAGCCGCCGCTGATTGCCCTGGAACGCGAACAAGCGTGGCTCCAGGAGGTAGGCCGTGACGCCGTCGTAGAGCGCCTTCTCCTCAGGAGTCATTGAGTATTCGAAGATCTGAGCGTGGCGGCCGACGAAGGGGCGCTCCAGGAACTCCTGCGCTTGCCGACGCAAAGTCCGCTGAACCACCATTTCGATCCGGCGGCGCAGTTCATCGTCTTGCCCAGGCGCGAGCTTGCGGTCGTCACCCTCGCAGAATACATCGCGGAAGGTGGGGAGGTTGCCCAGCAGGGTTCCGGTGGGCTCGACGTATTGGATCAGTCCCCAGAGCTCCGTGAGGGTGTTCTGGATCGGCGTTGCCGTGAGCAGCATGACCGGGCTGCTGCGCAGAAAACTGCGTACACGCGAGGCCATGCGGGCTTCATTGGAGTCGGCGCGCTCGATGCCATGCTTGTCGAAGCGGCGGTAAATGTTGGCAAAGATCTCGTGCGCCTCATCGATCACGCAGAGGTCGAACGGCTCCGTATCGCACAGGATGGCCGCTCCTCGCTCGCTGCCGGCGATTTCGCGGCCCACCAGAAATACGCCATCGCTCGAGAACGCGCCTGGTTCCATGCGTCCCTCCACGGCCTGAATCCCGAACAGGCGATAGAGTTCATCCTGCCATTGGCCGACCAGCGGCTTGGGGACGATTATCAGGACGCGCGGAGCAGCGCCCTCGGCGCGCAGTTGAGCGATGACGAGGCCAGCCTCGATGGTTTTGCCGAGGCCGACTTCATCGGCCAGGATGCAGCCGCCTTCGGGGATACGTTTGAGCGCAAAGATGACGGCGTCGATCTGGTGCGGATTTGGATCGATCCGGCCCTGCCGCTGCGAAGATGCATAGCGCTCCTCTTCGTCGGCGCGGCGCAAGCGGACTAGTTGCTCCGCAAGGTAACGCCGCTGAATGGGGTGTGGCGTCGCCGTAGCGTTTGGTGACTTTACTTCAGCTATGGTGGTCGTATTATATCGCGGTCGCCTTCCCAATGGCTCAATGCAATGCCGGTCGATCTCGTCCTGTGTGGAACCTTTCCGGAGCCAGCAATGCGGGAGGCCTCAGTCCAATGCCTCGCCTACCCGGCCATCGTGTTCCGCGGTGACGACAAGCCTCAGACACGATTCGTCGTCCACTTAGGATGCGTCTAGTAATAACATTTCCATAATGGAATGTTTTGACGTATACTGGCTCCAGTGGTCGACCTCGCTGGCATCACGGCACGCTTCGATGCTTTAAGACCGGTTTTGGATGAGCGGGCGCGGCGTTTGGTGGC